>NZ_JABMCE010000050.1 GCF_013359865.1 Curtobacterium pusillum | reverse complement strand
GCCCCGCGCCGAGCGCGGCGGCCCGCCCGCGACGTTGTCCTGCGAAAGCGACAGTCTCCCGCCGACGTACGCCATCCCACCCGCGAACGCGACAGTCTGGCGCGGAAGTCTGGCGGCAGCCTGTCGCTTTCGCGGCGGCGGACGGGAGGCGCGTGGCGGGCCCGCACCGTGCCTCCCGGCTGTTGACGGTGCCGCTTCAGTGCTGCCAAAGCGACAGTCTTCCGCCAACCTGCGCCGTCCCACCCGCGAACGCGACAGTGCGGCGCGGAAGTCTGGCGGCAGCCTGTCGCTTTCGCGACAGACGCCGCCGCTACGCGTCGCCGGCCGTGCCGTCGAGCGCCGCGGCGCTCCCGCCGATCGTGCCGATCACGGCCTCGAGCGGCGCCCCGGACCCGTCGCGCTTCGACAGCCAGTCCGGCAGCGTCCGGGCAGCCCCGTCCGTGCCGACCGCGTGCGGGGGAGCGATGCCCGCCCAGGCCACGGTGAGCCCGTCCTCGCCCTTGAGGAACGCGTGCGCCCGGACACCCTGGGTCGCACGCCCCTTCGCCGGGAACTCGGACAGCGCTGAGACCTTCGCCCGCCCGGTGTCGGTGCCGGGCAGGGCCGAGGACGACGTCGACACCGTGGCGACCACGGCGTCGTCGGACCGGGCGACGGAGCCGAACCAGATCACCGTCGCGCCGTCGGCGAGGGCGACGCCGGCGACACCACCCGCGGGGAGCCCCTGCGGTCGGACGCCGGACGCCGGGAACCGCAGCAGCTGCGCGTTCGACGTGATGAACACGAGGTCGTCCGTCTCCGGTGCCTGCGCGGCCCCGATCACGGAGTCGCCGGGCTTGAGGCCGATCGCGACGAATTCGGGCTTGTCCGGCCACGCCCCGGGGACGACACGCTTGACCACACCCTGCACGGTGCCGATCGCGAGCGAGTCCGACGAGGCGCCGGACAGGTCGACGAGCGCGACGACCTCCTCGCCGCGGGCGATACCGAGGAAGTCGGTGACCCGCACGCCGGCGTCGAGCCGGACCGCAGCGGGCGGCACCGCGGGCACGTCGACGGGGGAGAGCCGGATCACTCGTCCGGTCGAGGTGAGCGCGCCGACCTGGCCCCGGACGGAGCTCACCACGGAAGACCGCACGGCGTCGTGCTTGGACCGCTTCGGCACCCGCACGATGCTGAGCTCGGACGTCGGGATGTCGACGCGGATCAGTCGGCCGGTCGTGGAGAGCAGCACGCGGCAGGGCGCGTCGGCGATCTGCAGCGACTCGGGGTCGACCGCCGCCTTGCGACCACCGCGGACCGGGGCATCGGCCTCGGTGAGGAGCGTGCGTCGCGGCGTGGCGAACCGGTCCGACACCTCGGTGAGCTCGAGCGCGACCTGGGCACGGAGCCGCTCGTCGGACGCCAGGAGTTCCTCGAGCGCCGCGATGTCAGCGAGCAGCTGGTCGCGCTCACCCTCGAGCTCGAGGCGGGAGAACTTCGTCAGACGGCGGAGACGCAGTTCCAGGATGTACTCGGCCTGCACCTCGGAGAGGTCGAACACGGTCTGCAGGCGGGAACGAGCGGCCTCGGAGTCGTCGGACGAGCGGATGACCTCGATGACCTCGTCGATGTCGAGGATCGCGATGAGGAGGCCCTCGACGAGGTGCAGCCGCTCCTTCCGTCGCGCGAGTCGGTAGGAAGACCGTCGCGTCACGACGTCGAGACGGTGCCGCACGTAGACGTCGAGCAGTTCCCGCAGCCCGAGCGTGCGCGGCGACCCGTCGACCAGGGCGACGTTGTTGATGCCGAAGCCGTCCTCGAGCGGGGTGTGCTTGTACAGCTGCTCGAGCACCGCGGTCGGGTTGAACCCGGACTTGATGCCGATGACGAGCCGGAGCCCGTGGTTGCGGTCGGTCAGGTCGTTGACGTCCGAGATGCCGACGAGCTTCTTCGCCTGGACGCCGTCCTTGATCTTCTCGATGACGCGTTCGGGCCCGACGAGGTACGGCAGCTCGGTGACGACGAGACCGACCTTGCGCGGCGTGAGGTTCTCGACCGAGACCTTCGCCCGGGTGCGGAACGAGCCGCGACCGCTGGCGTACGCGTCCCGCACACCGGAGAGCCCGACGATGGTGCCGCCCGAGGGCAGGTCCGGACCCGGGACGAACTCCATGAGCTCTTCGAGGGAGGCGTCCGGGTGCATGAGCAGGTGCTTCGCCGCCTCGACGACCTCGCCGAGGTTGTGCGGCGCCATGTTCGTCGCCATGCCCACCGCGATGCCGGACGCGCCGTTGACGAGCAGGTTCGGGAAGGCCGCCGGCAGCACGCCGGGCTGCATGATCTGGTTGTCGTAGTTCGGGACGAAGTCGACGACGTCCTCGCCGAGGCCCTCCGTCATCGCCATCGACGGTTCGGCGAGCCGCGCCTCCGTGTACCGCGCCGCTGCGGGTCCGTCGTCGAGCGAACCGAAGTTGCCGTGCCCGTCGATGAGCGGCACGCGCATCGTGAACGGCTGCGCCATCCGCACGAGTGCGTCGTAGATCGCGCCGTCGCCGTGCGGGTGCAGCTTTCCCATCACCTCACCGGTGACGCGCGCGCTCTTCACGTGCCCGCGGTCGGGCCGCAGCCCCATCTCCGACATCTGGTAGAGGATGCGCCGCTGCACGGGCTTGAGGCCGTCGCGTGCGTCGGGGAGCGCCCGTGAGTAGATGACGGAGTACGCGTACTCGAGGAACGAGCCCTGCATCTCTTCCGAGACGTCGACGTCCTCGATGCGTTCACCGTCGGGCAGGCCGACTGCTTCCGTGCGTGCCATGGCACCCTTCTGCGAGACTGGGGGAGATGGGAACAAGCGTACCGACGGCCCCCGACGCCACCGCGAACCTCGCCGACGTCCTCCCGAGTTGCCTCGTCGCGCTCGGGGCTGCGGACGACGCGTGGTTGCGTTCCGCCGGACTGGAGGCGCGGATCACCCTCCGCCCCGCCCGTTCCGCGATCGTCGTGCTGGTCGACGGCCTGGGGGCGGGTGCGCTGTCCGCGCGCACCGGTCACGCGCGGTGGCTCGCCTCCGGCAAGAAGAAGTTGCGCAGCGGGTTCCCCACGACGACGGCGGCCGCGCTCAGCACGCTGACCACCGGCCGGTCGCCCGGCACCCACGGTGTGGTCGGGTACAGCGGCTGGAACCCGGACACCGGGAAGGTGATGAACCTGCTGAGCGGCTGGGACGACGAGGTCCCCGCCGACTGGTTCCTCGTCCGGACGCTCTTCTCGGAGGCGCCCGCGCTCGGCGTCGACCCCGTGGTGGTCGGCCCGGCGAGGTACCGCTCGTCGGGCATGACGGCGAACGTGCTCGGGGGCGCACGGTACGTCTCCGCCGACTCGATCGCCCAGCGTGTCGACGCCGCCCTGGCCGAGACCGCTTCCGGCCGGTCGCTCGTGTACCTCTACGTCCCCGAACTCGACTCGATCGGGCACAAGCACGGGTGGCAGTCCGACCGGTGGACGGCGGCGCTCGAGCTGCTGGACGGCGAACTCGCGCGGCTCGAACGTGCGCTGTCGGGCGACGTGGGGGTCGTCGTGACCGCGGACCACGGCGTGCTCGACGTCCCCGACCACGCGAACATCGCCCTCGACCCGCTGCTGCTGACCGACGTCGTCGGCGTCGCGGGCGACCCGCGCTGCCGGCAGCTCACCGTCGCGCCCGGGACGGACGTCCGCGGCCTGGTCGGGGCCTTCCGAGCCCGCTACGGCAAGAAGGCGCACGTCGCGAGCCGTGACGAGGCGATCGCGGCCGGTTGGTTCGGCCCGGTGTCGGACGCGGTGGTGCCCCGCATCGGGGACATCGTCCTGGTGGCGCGCGGGTCCTGGGCGTTCAACGACGACCGATCCCTGCGCGACGGTGAGCAGCCCAAGCGGATGATCGGGCAGCACGGTGCGATGACCGACGACGAGACACTCGTGCCGCTGCGGCTGGCCGGCGCGTTCGCGGACTGAACGCCGGCGCGTCCGTCGACGGCGGCAGCCCCGGGACGCGACGTGCGTACCGGGGCTGAACCGCGCCTCCTGGAAGGCGGCTCAGGCCGGGTCGTCGTCCGGACGGGTCCCGAACACGATCTCGTCCCAGCTCGGCATCGAGCGGCGGTTGCGCTTCTTGCGCTCCTGTCGGCCGCCCTCGGCCTCGGGGGCGGAGGCCGGGCGTGCGTCCTGCTGCGGCGCGGTCTCCGGCGACTCGTCGAAGCCCTGGAGCGGGATGTCGACCACGCTGATCGACGTCCCGCGCGGCTCCTCCTGCTGCTCGCCGAAGGCGGCGGCCTCACGCTCGCCGCGGCGACGACGCAGGGCCTCGAGCAGGTCCGCGGTCTCGTTGCCCGGGGCGCGCTCCTCGACGGCGGCGCCGATGCGGGGGAGCGGTGCACGCAGCGGACGCTCCTGCACCTCGGGGTTCGTGACGTCCTCGTCGGGCTCGTCGACACGGAACGCACCCGAGTCGAAGCGGGTGCCGTCGGTGTCCTGGTGGTCGAGCTCGACGGCGCGCAGGCGGGGTGCGATGCCCTCGTCCTCGGTGTGCGAGAGCCGGTGCGCGTCGCCGTTGTCCGGCGTGAGCGTCGACGTCTTCGGGTCGAACCGCCACTGGGCGTCGTGCTCGACCTCGGCGGCGGTGTAGCGGACGCGCACCTGCCAGCCGCTCTCGACGTGCTTCCACGAGCCCCAGGCGATCCCCGAGGCCTCACCGGCCTCGAGCTTCGCGGTGATGGCCTCACCGAAGGTGTCGGGCGACTCGTCGTCGACGGGGGTCACCGGCACGCGGTGCGCGGCATCGAGGATGAACGCGCGTTCCGCGAGCACCGGCCCCTCGAATCGTCGGACGTACTCGACGTCGACGTCGAGCGCCGCAGCGACCTCGGCCGCATCGGCTCCGCCGCGGATCCGTGCCTGCACGTCCTTCGGCGACACGCGCTTGTGCGGACCGGACTCGGGGTTCGCCTGCCGGACCTGACCCGGCAGCGACGAGGTGACGGGCAGCCGGAACTCGGTCCCGCCGTCGGTCGCGAGGAGGAGTGCCCCGGACTCCACTCCGATGACTCTCACGTCTTGCATGGTTCCGCCTTCCGAGCGTCGCGTACGGTCGTGCGTCGTACCCCGTGAGTATGCAGCCGTGGGAACACGATCCCGCGGAGGCGCACGGGCGCGCCGTGGACTGCCGCGGGAAGGATTCCCGACCGGGGAATGCGCGCGCGTGCCGGCGGGTTGCAGCGCCAGAACGAACCGCCGGGGACTTCGGTTTGCGCTCCGGCGAGACGTGGTGCAAACTGTCGCCGCCGATCACCGGCGACGACCTCTCGATACGAGAAATGGATGGGCATGGCCACCGATTACGACGCCCCCCGGAAGACCGACGACAACTCCGATTCGGAGTCGATCGAGGCCCTCAAGGAGCGCGTTCCCGACAAGATGTCGGGGGTCGTCGACGATGATTCCGACAACCCCGGCAGCTTCGAGCTCGCCGGACAGGACCTCAGCGACGTCGACCTCGACGTCGTCGTGCTCCCGCCCCAGGTCGACGAGTTCACCTGCGTCGAGTGCTTCCTCGTGAAGCACCGCTCGCAGCTCGACCACGAGTCGAAGCTCGGCCCGGTCTGCGCGGAGTGCGCAGCGCTCTAGGGAACGCTCGAACACCAGACGAACGGCCCGCCACCTGTGAAGGTGACGGGCCGTTCGTCGTCCTGCGTCGGGGTGGGCGAGACCACGGACGGACGGGAGGCGCGGGGCGGCGCCGACCCGTGCCTCCCGTCCGACAGACGGTCGGTCAGGAGCGGAGCGCCGCGACGACCGCCGACGGGTTGCGCACGCTGACCAGCCAGTAGGGGGTCGGGTCGGCCGCGTCCCGCACCTCCACCTTGACGACCCCGCGGACGTAGCCGCGGAAGAGCGTCCACGCGCGCGCGTCGAGCTTCGGACCACGCTGGGTCGTCGCCTCGGCGCCCTCGTACCCGGCGACCTCGCCCACGAGCGTGCGCGGCAGGTGCGCCCGGCCGGCGCGGAACTCGGTGTCCGTGACCTCGATCGTCGGGGCGAGCGCCCAGAGCAGCACGAGCACCCCGAGCTCCATGCCGATGGCGACGAGCACGCCGGCGAGCACGCTGATCGGCAGGAACACCAGGAGGCTGGCGGGGATGACGAGCGCGGTCGCCAGGTAGAGGACGGGCGGAGCCCACAGTCGTTCGCGGTACACGGTCACGACACCATTCGACCACGACTCGGGCCAGGTCACGGAACGGTCACGGTCTGCACTACCCTCGACACGTGACCGAACCAGTCGACGTGCTCTGGACCGGGGAGAACGCTCCCGGCTACGCCCACCCCGGTGACGCCGGTGCCGACCTCGTCTCGACCGAGGCGTTCGTGCTGCAGCCGGGTGAGCGCCGCCTCGTGGGCACAGGCGTGCGGATCGCGCTGCCGGACGGGTACGCCGCATTCGTCGTCCCGCGCAGCGGTCTCGCGGCGAAGCACGGCATCACGATCGTGAACGCGCCCGGCACCGTGGACGCGGGGTACCGGGGCGAGATCAAGGTCGCGCTCCTCAACACCGACCAGTCCGCGGCGCACGAGGTGCACGTCGGCGACCGCATCGCCCAGATGATCGTCATGCCGGTCCCGCGCGTGTCGTTCACCCGCGTCGACGAGTTGCCCGACAGCGTCCGCGGCCAGGGCGGGTTCGGTTCTTCGGGCTACGGTGACCGGAGCGGTGTCGTCAGCGGCACCGCCGACAACGCTCAGGAAGGAACGCGCGCATGAAGTTCGGCCGACGCAAGCGTGACGAGGTCGAGGTGGCGGACGCCGTCGCCGACGAGGTCGAGGTCGCTGACACGACCCCCGAGGTCGACCTCGCGTCCGACGCCGACGCGGACCTCGACGAGGTGGACGCGGTCGCGCCGACCGACAAGTCCGCTCCGGAGGACCGCGCCGAGAGCGGACCGCACGACGAGACCGAGGCGAACCTGGTCCGCCCGTACGTCGACCTCGGCGGTGTGAAGGTCCTCCCGCGCGAAGGACTGCACCTGCGGCTCGAGGTCGAGGAGGGCTCGCAGCGCGTCGTCGCCGTCGGGCTCGACTACGACGAGTCCACGCTGCAGGTCCAGCCGTTCGCCGCCCCCCGCTCCACCGGCCTCTGGCACGAGATCCGCGGGCAGATCGCCGAGCAGATCGAACGTCAGGGCGGCGTCGTCACCGAGGTCGACGGTCCGTTCGGCCCCGAGCTCCGCGCGCAGGTGCCCGTCGTCTCGGACGGAACCGGCGTCACCGACGGTGCGCGTCCCGCCCGCTTCATCGGCGTCGACGGTCCGCGCTGGTTCCTGCGCGGCGTGATCGCCGGCAAGGCCGCCGAGCAGCCCGACGACGCGAGCGCGATCGAGGACCTGTTCCGCAGCGTCGTCGTGGTCCGCGGGACCACGCCGATGCCGCCGCGCGATCTGATCCCGCTGCACATGCCGAAGTCGACGCAGTCGGCCGTCTGATCCTGGAGGCACGGTGCCGGACCACGACGACACCATCCGTCCCGACGGGGTCGCCCCCGACGACGTGACCCGCGACGGTGTCGCTCGCGACGACACGCTGCCGTCGTTCAACGAGCAGTTCCGTGCGGCGGTCGCGAACACCGGACTCGGCAAGGTCGCGCCCGGTGAGGCGCCGTCCGGGCACGCGCTCGTGGCGGCGATCGGCGGTGTCCGCGGGCTCGCCGAGTCGGTGCTGCCCGGGCTCGCCTTCCTCGTCGTCTACGCGATCACGAAGGAGCTCGTCCCGAGCGTCCTGATCCCGGTGGCGATCGGCGTCGTGTTCGTGGTCCTCCGGCTGCTGCAGCGGCAGTCGATCGTGATGTCGTTCGCGGGCATCCTCGGCGTGGCGATCTCCGCCGGCCTCGCGCTGATCACGGGCCGTGCCGAGAGCAACTTCATCCCCGGGATCGTCATCAACGCGGTGTGGCTCGTCGGGCTGCTCGTGACCCTGGCGATCCGGCAGCCCCTGATCGGACTCGTCGTCGGGTTCCTGCTGCCGCCGAACGAGGACGGCAGCCACCAGGACTGGCGTGCCGACCCGGCGAAGCGGCGAGTCCTCACGGTGGCGACGTGGCTGTGGGTCGGACTCTTCGCGATCCGCCTCGTCATCGAGGTCCCGTTGTACCTGGCGGCGCAGGTCGAACTGCTCGCCGGGATCAAGCTCATCACCGGCGTCCCGCTGTACGCGGCGCTGCTCTGGGTGACCTGGCTGCTGGTCCGCACGGTGTTCAAGCGCGAGGGCGACGTCGCCGCGGTGTAGAGTTGTCTCGACATCGAGATAGTTCCCCGCGGCCCTTCCCGGGCTCACGGGTTTAGGTTTGCCTTGCTGGTGGGACGCCCTGCGTCCCGCTTGGATGGGGGCACACCGATCAACCAGGGAGGCGGCACAGTGGCTGCAGTCAACAGCTTCGGCTCGAAGGACACGCTGTCGGTTGGGGGTGTCGACTACGCGATCCACCGGATCGACACGGTGCCCGGGCACGAGAAGCTCCCGTACAGCCTGAAGGTGCTGCTCGAGAACCTCCTCCGCACCGAGGACGGTGCGAACGTCACGGAAGCCCAGATCCGCGCTCTGGGCTCCTGGAAGCCCGACGCCGAGCCGGACACCGAGATCCAGTTCTCGCCGGCGCGCGTCGTCATGCAGGACTTCACCGGCGTGCCGTGCATCGTCGACCTCGCCACCATGCGTGAGGCGATGGCCGAGATCGGTGGCGACCCGAACAAGATCAACCCGCTCTCGCCGGCCGAGATGGTCATCGACCACTCGGTCATCGCGGACCTCTTCGGTCGCGAGGACGCGCTGCAGCGCAACACCGACCTCGAGTACGAGCGGAACGGGGAGCGCTACCAGTTCCTCCGCTGGGGCCAGACCGCGTTCGAGGACTTCAAGGTCGTCCCGCCGGGAACCGGCATCGTCCACCAGGTCAACATCGAGTACCTGGCGAAGGTCACCTACACCCGCGAGTTCGACGGCGAGACGTACGCGTACCCCGACACGCTCGTCGGCACCGACTCGCACACCACGATGGTGAACGGCCTCGGCGTGCTCGGCTGGGGCGTCGGCGGCATCGAGGCCGAGGCGGCGATGCTCGGCCAGCCCGTGTCGATGCTCATCCCGAAGGTCGTCGGGTTCAAGCTGTCGGGCTCGATCCCGGCCGGCGTCACCGCGACCGACGTCGTGCTCACGATCACGCAGGAGCTCCGCAAGCACGGTGTGGTCGGCAAGTTCGTCGAGTTCTACGGCGAGGGCGTCGGCGAGGTCCCGCTCGCGAACCGCGCGACCATCGGCAACATGTCGCCGGAGTTCGGCTCCACGGCCGCGATCTTCCCGGTCGACGACGTCACGCTCGACTACCTGCGCCTGACCGGTCGCTCCGAGGAGCAGATCGCCCTGGTCGAGGCGTACTCGAAGGAGCAGGGCCTCTGGCACGACCCGGCGGTCGAGCCGAACTACTCGGAGTACATGGAGCTCGACCTCTCCACGGTCGTCCCGTCGATCTCCGGCCCGAAGCGTCCGCAGGACCGCATCGAGCTCTCGAAGGCGAAGAGCCAGTTCGAGGTCGACCTCGCCAACTACACCGAGCCCGCCGGTCAGACCGACCTCGACGACGCGGTCGAGGAGACCTTCCCGGCGTCCGACCCGATCGCCGCGGGCTCGACGACGGGTGACGTCACGACGCACATGCACGACTTCGTGTCGAGCGCGCCGTCGACGGCCTCGGCGCCGACGAAGGTCGCGATGGACGGGGCCGACCCGTTCACCATCGACCACGGCGCGGTCGCGATCGCCGCGATCACCTCCTGCACGAACACGTCGAACCCCTCGGTCATGATGGCCGCCGGCATCCTCGCCCGGAACGCCGCGAAGAAGGGCCTGAAGGCGAAGCCGTGGGTCAAGACCACGCTCGCTCCGGGGTCGAAGGTCGTCACCGACTACTACGAGAAGGCCGGTCTGACCAGCTACCTCGAGGAGCTCGGCTTCTACACGGTCGGCTACGGCTGCACCACCTGCATCGGCAACTCCGGCCCGCTGCCGGAGGAGATCTCGCAGGCCGTGCAGGACAACGACCTCGCCGTCACCGCGGTGCTCTCCGGCAACCGCAACTTCGAGGGGCGCATCAACCCCGACGTGAAGATGAACTACCTGGCGTCCCCGCCGCTGGTCATCGCCTACGCCCTCGCCGGGTCGATGCACTTCGACTTCGACAAGGACGCCCTCGGCAAGGACCAGGACGGCAACGACGTGTTCCTGCAGGACATCTGGCCCGACGCGGCCGAGGTGCAGCAGGTCATCGACACCTCGATCGACACCGAGATGTTCACCCACGAGTACGGCTCCGTGTTCGAGGGCGACGACCGCTGGAAGAACCTGCCGACCCCGACGGGCGACACCTTCGAGTGGGACACCGAGTCCACGTACGTCCGGAAGCCCCCGTACTTCGAGGGCATGACGATGCAGCCCGACGCCGTCTCGGACATCTCCGGCGCCCGCGTCCTCGCGAAGCTGGGCGACTCGGTCACGACGGACCACATCTCGCCGGCCGGTTCGATCAAGGCCGACAGCCCCGCGGGCAAGTACCTCGCCGAGCACGGTGTCGACCGCAAGGACTTCAACTCCTACGGCTCGCGCCGCGGCAACCACGAGGTCATGATCCGCGGCACCTTCGCGAACATCCGCCTGAAGAACCAGCTCCTCGACGGTGTGGAGGGCGGCTACACCCGCGACTTCACGACGCCGGACGGTGCGCAGTCGTTCATCTACGACGCGTCGCAGCACTACCAGGAGCAGGGCATCCCGCTCGTCATCTTCGGCGGCAAGGAGTACGGCTCCGGTTCGTCCCGTGACTGGGCGGCGAAGGGCACGAACCTGCTCGGCGTCAAGGCGGTCATCACCGAGAGCTTCGAGCGCATCCACCGTTCGAACCTCATCGGCATGGGCGTCGTCCCGCTGCAGTTCCCGGCGGGCGAGTCCGTCGAGTCCCTCGGGCTCGACGGCACCGAGGTCGTCTCGATCACGGGCCTCACGGAGCTGAACGAGGGCCGCACGCCCAAGACCGTGCACGTGACGGCGGAGCCGAGCGAGCACTCGCCAGAAGGCAAGCAGACGATCGAGTTCGACGCGGTCGTCCGCATCGACACCCCCGGTGAGACGGACTACTACCGCAACGGCGGCATCCTGCAGTACGTGCTGCGTTCGCTCGTCTGACGCCCGCCCCCGTCCCGCAAAACGCAAACTGGGCGGTTTCTCGCAGCGGAACAGCACTGCGAGAAACCGCCCGCGTTGCGTTTCGGGGGGTGCCGCTGTGTCGGACTGGAGGCGCGGTGCCGGCTGGCACCGCGCCTCCAGTCCGTACGCGGGGCACGCGCATAGAGTGAGCCGACAGCAGCACGAAAGGAGCGCCCGTGGGTCTGCTCGAGAGCATCGCGTCGCCGCGCGACCTGAAGCGTCTGTCGGACGCGCAGATGACGGACCTCGCCGCGGAGATCCGACGCTTCCTCGTCGCGGAGGTCGCGAAGACCGGTGGGCACCTCGGGCCCAACCTCGGCGTCGTCGAGCTGACGCTCGCGATGCACCGGGTGTTCGACTCGCCGCACGACCCGTTCGTCTTCGACACCGGGCACCAGTCGTACGTGCACAAGCTCGTCACCGGGCGCCAGGACTTCTCGCGGCTGCGCGAACGCGGCGGCCTCGCCGGCTACCCGCAGCGCCGCGAGTCGGAGCACGACATCGTGGAGTCGTCCCACGCATCCTCGTCCCTGTCGTGGGCGGACGGGATCTCCCGCGCGTTCGTGCAGACCGGCCAGGGCGACCGCACGGTCGTGGCGGTGGTCGGCGACGGCGCGCTCACCGGCGGGATGACGTGGGAGGCGCTCAACAACATCTCCGACGGCAACGACCGGCGACTCGTGATCGTCGTCAACGACAACGGACGCTCGTACGCGCCGACGATCGGCGGCATGGCGCGGTTCCTCAGCTCCGTGCGCACGCGTCGTGAGTACCGGGCGCTGTACGAGACCACGCGTGCCGTGGCCGGCCGCTTCGGCGCTCCCGGCAGGGCGATCTACCGCGGGATGCGCGGCGGCCTGCACGGCTTCCTGTCGCGGTTCACGAACAACGAGGCGCTCTACTCGAACCTCGACATCAAGTACATCGGGCCGGTGGACGGGCACGACCAGCGCGCGATGGAGGCCGCACTCCGGCAGGCCAAGGAGTACGGCGCGCCGACGATCGTGCACGCCATCACCGAGAAGGGGCACGGCTTCGAGCCGGCGCTCCGCGACCAGGCGGACCAGTTCCACGCCGTCGGGCACATCGACCCGGAGACGGGGGAGTCGCTCGATGTCGCCTCGGGGCCGTCGTGGACCTCGGTGTTCGCATCGACACTGGCTTCGGTCGGGTCCGAGGACGAACGGATCGTGGCCGTCACGGCGGCGATGCTCCGGCCGACCGGGCTGCACCTGTTCCAGGAGCGGCACCCGGAGCGCGTGTACGACGTCGGGATCGCCGAGCAGCACGCCGTGACGACCGCCGCCGGGCTGGCGTACGGGGGACTGCACCCCGTCGTGGCCCTCTACGCGACGTTCCTCAACCGGGCGTTCGACCAGGTGCTCATGGACGTCGCGCTGCACAGGGCGGGCGTGACGTTCGTCCTCGACCGTGCGGGCATCACCGGCCCGGACGGCCCCTCCCACCACGGCATGTGGGACCTGGCGCTGCTGCAGGTCGTCCCCGGCATCCGGATCGCCGCTCCGCGCGACGCGGCGACGCTCCGCGAGGAGTTCCGCGAGGCCGTCGCCGTCGACGACGCGCCGACCGTGCTGCGCTGGTCGAAGGGACAGGTCGGGCCGGACATCCCAGCGCTCCGGCGGCTGTCGGACGGGGCGGACGTGCTGCGGGACGCCCCGGAGTCGTCGCCCGACGTGTTGTTCGTCGCCGTCGGGTCCATGGTGCCGATCGCGCTCGAGGCAGCCTCGCTGCTGGAGTCGCAGGGGATCGGCGTCACCGTCGTCGACCCGCGGTGGGTGGTGCCGATCCCGGCGTCGCTCATCGACCTCGCGCGCGATCACCGGTTGGTCATCACGATCGAGGACGGCGTGCGCGTCGGCGGCGTCGGGACCCGACTGCGCCAGGACCTGCGGGCGGCCGGGGTCGACACCGGCGTGAACGAGCTCGGGCTGCCGGACGAGTTCATCGACCACGCTTCGCGTTCCGAGATCCTCCACGACGCCGGGCTCACCGCGCAGGCCATCGCCCGTGACGTCATCGACCAGGTCGTCGGCACGAAGCTGCCCCAGGCGAAGCCGGCGCGGTCGCGGGAGTCCGCCGACCGCTGATCCGGTCCCGGCGCGGCTGTTGGTGGTGGTCCGTCCGCAAAGCACCGGTGTTCGTGGGGCGCACCGCGGAATGCGCGTGTTCGGTCCACGAACACCGGTGTCTTGCGGGTCAGGCGGCGGCGGTCGCGGCCGCGAGCTCGCGGAGGATCGCGCGGGCCATCGGTGTGACCCAGAGCACCTGGCCGTACGACAGGCCGTCGCGACCCTCGCGGATGATCTCCACGCGGGACGACGCCGGGCCCTCGCTGCGGAAGGCGAGGACGATGTTCTCGGCGCGGAGGGCGAACGAGGTACGGCGACCGATCACGGCACCGTCGGGACGGACCTCCATCACTGCCGCTCCCGGGACCGCGTGGACGGCCTGCTCGACGAGCGCCGGGACAGCGTCGAGCGGCACCGGGAGCACGACGGCGGGACGCGGCACGATCGGCTTCGGCGCCCACCACTCCTCGGTCATGCCTGCACGCTACGCCGCGGTCCTCCGACGCAGAACACCGGTGCTCGTGCGTCGCACCCCGGCATGCGGGGGTGTCGAGCACGAACACCGGTGTTTTGCGGAAGGGGGCCTAGCGGGAGGCGGGGCCGACGATCAGCGGATCGTGGAACGTGCCGCCGAAGACGCGCTCGGACGCGCCCGATCGGTCGAGGTACGGGCTGATCCCACCGGCTTGGAACGGGTAACCGGCGCCGAGGATGAGCCCGAGGTCGATCTCCTCGACGTGGTGGACCACGCCGTCGGCGAGCATCCGGTGCAGCTCGTCGGCGAGGGCGTCCTCGAAGCGCTGCTGCATCGTCGCGGCGTCCACCGGCTGGGCATCACGCCGAGCCGGGGCGACGAGCTTCACCGCAGCGGGGTCGTACCCGGTCGCGTTGCCCTTCTTGTCGCGGGTGAGGATGTGCCCGAACTCGGCGAGTTTCTTCAGCCCGTCACCGGGGTAGAAGCGCTCCGGCCACGCGGCGTGGTGCGAGTCCAGCACGTGTGCGCCGACCGGCAGGCCGACGAGCTCGAGCAGTTCGAACGGCGACATCGGCAGGCCGAGCGGCGCCGCGCCCTGCGCGACGACGTCGAACGAGGTGCCCTCCTCGACGCCGCGCATCGCTTCGCCGAGCACGCGGGCGAGCACCCGGTTGACGACGAAGCCCGGCTGGTCGGCCGTGATGATCGCGGTCTTCTTGAGGGTCTTCGCGACGGCGAGCGCGGTGACGAGTGTCTCGTCCGAGGTCTGCTCCGTCCGGACGACCTCGAGCAGCGGCATCACTGGCACCGGGTTGAAGAAGTGGAAGCCGACAAGACGCGAGGGATCGGAGAGGACCGATCCCATCTCGGAGACCGAGAGCGACGACGTGTTCGTCGCGAGGATCGCGTCCGGGGCGATCACCTGCTCGATCTTCCGGAACACCTCCTGCTTGACGCTCATCTCCTCGAAGACGGCCTCGATCACCCAGTCGGCGTCCGCGAACGCGTCGTACGACACCGATCCGCTGACGAGCGCCTTGATGCGGTTGGCGTCGTCCGGGGAGACCCGGCCCCTGTCGAGGAGCTTGTCGACCTCGCCGGTGATGCGGGCGACACCGGCGTCGACGCGCTCCTGCGACACGTCCGTGATCACCACGGGGACGCCGAGGCGACGGGCGAACAGCAGCGCGAACTGGGATGCCATCAGTCCGGCACCGAGGACGCCGACCTTCGTGACGGGGCGCGGCGAGGCGTCCTCGGGCGCACCGACCGGCTTCCTCGCCCGCTTCTGCACGAGGTCGAAGGCGTACATCGACGCGGCGAACTGGTCGCCGGAGATGAGGTCGGCGAGTGCGTCGTCCTCGTCGGCGAACCGCTCGTCGAGACTGCCGCCGCGAGCAGCTGCGACGAGGTCGAGCGCGCGGAACGGCGACTTCGGGACCGTGCCGATCTTCGAGGCCACCTGGCCGCGAGCGACCTTCACGACCGTGCCCCACGCGGCCTTCTCGAGCATGCCCGGCTCGTTCTTCCGGACGACCTTCGTGCGGCCGCTCACCACGCCGTCGACCCAGGCGACCGCGGACGGCAGGAAGGTGACGGACGGGATGAGCGCGTCGCCGATGCCGAGCTCGACCGCCGCCGGCCCGTCCATCAGACGGTTGTTCTTCAGCGGGTTCTCCACGATGACGCGGAGCGCCTTCTCCGGACCGATCAGGCGGGGGAGGAGCGTCGCACCGCCCCAGCCCGGGATGATGCCGAGGAAGACCTCGGGCAGGCCGATTCCCTGCGCCGCCGACGAGAACACGCGGTAGGTGCAGTGCAGACCGATCTCGAGACCGCCGCCGAGCGCGATCCCGTTGATCAGTGCGAACGACGGGACGCCGAGGTCGGAGAGCTTCCGGAGCGTCGCGTGGCCGAGGGCGGCGAGGTCGTGGGCGACGTCCCGCGAGGGCACGGAGGCCGCCTGGGAGAGGTCGGCCCCGGCGGCGAAGCAGTACTCCTTGCCGGTGATCGCCACCGCCTGGACCGTCCCGGCCGACGCCTCGCTCCGCAGGGTGTCGAGCACCCCGGAGAGCTCGTGCAGGGTGCGCGGCCCGAGGGTGTTCGGCCGCTTGTAGTCCTTGCCGTTGTCCAACGTGATGAGCGCGAGCGTCCCGCCCGAGGGCAGCGCGACGTGCTTGACGTACGAGTGCGTGACGACCTCGTCCTCGCTCAGCGCGAGCAGGCGGTCGTTGTCGATGATGGTCATGATCAGGCGTCCTTCCGAGCGGAACGGGCCGCGGACTTGCTGAAGTTCGGGTTCTCCCAGATGACGGTGCCGCCCTGGCCGAGCCCGATGCACATCGTCGTGATGCCGTACCGGACGTCGGGGCGCTCGGCGAACTGCGCCGCGAGCTGGGTCATCAGACGGACACCGCTGGAGGCGAGCGGGTGCCCGACGGCGATCGCGCCGCCCCAGGCGTTCACGTTCGTGGAGTCCTGGGCGATGCCGTAGTTGTCGAGGAACGCGAGCACCTGCACGGCGAACGCTTCGTTGATCTCGAACAGCCCGATGTCGTCGATCGTGAGACCGGCCTTCGCCAGGGCCTTGTCGGTGGCGGGGACCGGTCCGATGCCCATCACCTCGGGGTCGACGCCCGCGAACGCGAACGACACCATGCGCATCTTCGTCGGCAGGCCGTGCTGCTTCGCCGCGTCGGCGGACGCGATGAGGCTCATCGTGGCACCGTCGTTCAGGCCGGCCGCGTTGCCGGCGGTGATCCGTCCGTGCGGCCGGAACGGCGTCTTCAGGGCGGCCAGCGCCTCCAGGGTGGTCTCGGGCCGGGGAGGCTCGTCGCTGGAGACGATGTCCCAGCCCTCGCCCTTGTTGACCTCGACCGGCACGAGGTCCGGCTGCAGCTTGCCCGCGGCCCAGGCGGCGGCGTAGCGCTGCTGGGACTGGACGGCGTAGGCGTCCGTGCGGTCCTTGGTGATCGCGGGGAAGCGGTCGTGCAGCCGCTCCGCGGTCTTGCCCATCACGAGCGCGTCGCCGTTGACCATGCGCTCCGCGACGAAGCGCGGGTTCGGGTCGGCGTTGAACCCCATCGGGTGGCGACCCATGTGCTCGACGCCACCGGCGATGGCGACGTCCGCGGCACCGAAGGCGATGGCACCGGCGAGTGTCGTGACGCTCGTCATCGCACCCGCGCACATGCGGTCGATCGCGTACCCGGGAACCGACTTCGGGAGGCCCGCGAGCATCCCGACGGTCCGGCCGAGGGTGAGTCCCTGGTCGCCCTGCTGCGTGGTCGCCGCCACCGCGACGTCGTCCACCGCGGCCCCGTCCAGCGAGGCGTTCCGGTCGAGGAGTCCCCGCATCGCGTGCACCGCGAGGTCGTCGGCGCGGGTCTTCCAGAACACCCCCTTCTCCCCGGCTCGTCCGAACGGTGTCCGAACGCCGTCAACGAAGACGACGTCTGCTGCCTTTGGCAATCTGGGCCTCCAGATCCTCATCGATCAGGACGGGGCACGTTCCGCCCCGTCCGGCCGGGTCCGACCCGGCATGCACCGTCGACGCTATGCCCCGAGCCTGTGCGGACGCATGCCCGTTGGGGCGTTCCTACGACTCCGTGTTGCCCTTGGCAGCAGGCTCCTGTGCAGCAGCGACAAAGGCGTGCGCGATGATCGACGCCGTCTCCTCCACCTGCCACGGGCGCGCGTCGTGCGAGGCGAGCACGGCACCGACGGTCTCGGTGGAGATCGGCGTCGGCGGCTCCCACGCGATCGTCCGGAGCGTGTCCGGGGTGAGGAGGTTCTCGACCGGGAGGTCGAGCTCCTCGGCGCGAGTCACCACGGCAGCGCGCGCGGCCTTGTACCGGCGGTCGGCGGCGGGGTTGCGGTCGGCCCAGGCGCGGGGCGGCGGCAGTGTGGCCTCGCCCGTGCCGCGGAGCTTCGGGAGGTCCTCGGTGGTCCGCCCCTCCTCGACGGCCGCCCACCAGCGGTCGAGCTCGGAACGGCTGGCACGACCGGTGAAGGCCTTCACCCCGCTGAGTTCGCCCTTCGACGCCGGGTTCGCCGCGGCGGCCGCCACGATCGCGGAGTCGGGGATGGTGCGGCCCGGGGCGATGTCGGCAGCGCGCGCGTAGGTGTCACGTGCGGTCCAGAGGGAACGGGCGATCGCGAGCGCACGGGCACCGCGGAGGGCGTGCATGCCGGAGAGCCGTCGCCACGGTTCGGCGCGCGGCGGTTTCGGGGCCCGGGTCAGGACGGCCGCGAACTCCTCCTCGGCGATCCGGGTCTTGCCGGCCTCCTCGAGCTTCGCGGCCAGGGCGTCCCGGAGGTCGGGCAGCAGTTCGACGTCGAGCGACGCGTAGACGAGCCACGACTGCGGCAGCGGTCGGGTCGACCAGTCCGCGGCGGAGTGCGCCTTCGCGAGCGTGATGCCGAGCAGCTGCTCGACGACGGCCCCGAGACCGACGCGCGGGAAGCCGGCGAGGCGAGCCCCGAGTTCGGTGTCGAAGATGCGGGTGGGGACGAGGCCGACCTCCTGGAGGCACGGGAGGTCCTGCGACGCGGCGTGGAACAGCCACTCCTCGTCGACGATGGCGTCCTGCAGCTCGGAGAAGTCGCCGATCGGGATCGGGTCGAACAGGAACTCGCCGGCGCCGCGGCGGAACACCTGGATGAGGTAGGCCCGCTGCGAGTACCGGTAGCCGCTGGCGCGTTCGGCGTCGACGGCGACCGGGCCGTGGCCGGCGGCGATGGCGGCGACGGCCTCCAGGTAGTCCTCGCGGGTGTCGATGACCTTGACGGTCCCGTGTGACGCCTCGAATGCCGGGGACGCGGCCGAAGCAGCGGGGGACGCGGCCGAAGCAGCGGGGTCAGTCACGTGCGAGCCTCCTCGGGGCCAACAGGGTCACGCCGTCCGACGCGGGCGGCAGACCGGCGAGCATCGCCACGATCTCCTCCCATGCCTCGACGTGTGCGGTGAGGTCGTCCTCGCGCGGCGTCCACGAGGCGCGCAGCTCGAGCTGTGCCCCGTCGCCCTGCGCCGCGAGGTCGCCGTACCCGCGGGAGATGATCTTGGTCGCCGTGCCCGAGGCGTGGTCGTACGCGGCACCGTGCGCCGCGAGCGCGTCGACCAGCCAGCTCCACGTGACGTCGGCGACGAACTCGTCCACGCCGATCTCGGGCTCCAGCGGTGCCTGCGCGAACGTGACGATGCGGAACGCGCCGCCCCACCCCTCGGGCTCGGAGGGGTCGTGCAGGGCGATGAACCGCCCGGTGCCGAGGTCCGAGTCGATGCCGTGCGCGGCGCCCGAGACGTCCGCCGCGAGGGCGATCGAGAACGGTGCGATGCGCGAGGGCGAGGGGATCTCGGTGATCGTCGTCTCGGCGCGGGTGCCGCCGGACGCCACGAACGCACGGAGCCGCGCGAACGCGTCGGGCTCTCGGGTTTCGGACACGAATGCAGACTAGGCTCCGGACCATGTCCCGATCCGTGCGACCCGCCGAGGACGTCGTCCAGGAGACCGCACGATCGGCCGGGTTCGTCGCCCTCGGAGCCGGCATCGCTGCGGCCGCGGTCACGACCGCGGTGATCGGCGGCTTCGTCGCGGCGGTCGCCCGAGCGGTCGTCACGCCCGACCGGAAGCGGACCGAGCGCGTCCCGATCCACGCCGTCGACCCGGTCCGGGGGACGGTGACGCTCGAGCGCACGGCCGACACCGAGCTGCAGGGGCGGTACAGCCTCTGGTTCGGCGGTGGCACCGGGCACATGCGGGTCGGCGAGGTCCTCGGCACGACCGACACCACCGTGACCCGGCGCATCATCGCGATCGATGCCGGCGATCCGACCGCCGCACGCCGTGGCCGGTGGGGCGGATGGTTCTACCTGACCCCCGGCGAGCTGGACGTCCCCGTCGAGGACGTCGACATCTCGACGCCGAACGGACCGGCTCCGGCGTGGGTCGTCCGCGCCGACGACCCGGACGCTCCCTGGGCCGTCCTCGTGCACGGGCGGGGCGTGACCCGCGCCGAGACGATCCGTGCGGTCCCGGTCTTCCGGGCCGCCGGGTACTCGGTGGTCCTCGCCTCGTGGCGGAACGACGGCGTCGCCCCACGGAGCGTCGACGGACGGTACGGCCTCGGCAGCACCGAGTGGGAGGACGTCGACGCGGTCCTGCGCTGGGTCTCCGGCCAGGGTGCGACGAGCGTCGTCCTGATGGGGTGGTCGATGGGCGGTGCGGTGGTGCTGCAGACCCTCCTCCGCTCGCGGTTCGCCGACCTCGTCGACGGCGTGGTGCTCGAGTCACCGGTGGTCGATTGGCACGCGGTCCTGAAGTCGCAGAGCCAGCTGCTGCGGCTGCCGCGTCCGGTCCGGAAGGTCGCGCAGCGGCTCCTCCGCACCCCGGTGCTGCACCGGCTGACCGGGCTCCACCGGCCGGTCGACCTCCGTGAGCTCGACATGGTCGCCCGCGCGGACGAACTGCACGTGCCGATCCTCCTCATGCACAGCGACGACGACGGCTTCGTTCCGTCGTCGGCATCGCACGCCCTCGCGGCGGCGCGGCCGGACCTGGTGCGCCTCGAGATCCAGACGGTGGCCCGGCACACGAAGCTCTGGAACCACGACGCGGACTGGTTCGACGCCCGCATCCTCGCGTGGCTCACCGAGGTGGTGCAGTCCAGCGACGCGACCAGCGCGCGGTAGACGCGTCCGGCGACGGACTGGAGGCGCGGTGCCAGCCCGCCCCGTCCCTCCAGGCACGGCCGTCACCCCGCTGGCGCGGTGCGCCGGTACCGGCTGGTGGGGCCCACCTCCAGACCGTCCTGTGGTGGCGTCTACGCGACCGCCGCCTGCACCTGCCGCTGCACGCGGCCGAGCATCCCGACCATGCCGCGGATCCGCAGCGGGCTGACCGCCTCGGAGAGGCCGAGCGTGAGCGGGTAGTCCGCCGGCACGGCGAGCACCTGCTCGGCCGTCAGACCGGAGAGTCCCTGAGCCAGGATCGACGCGAAACCGCGCGTCGTCGGTGCCTCGCGCGGCGCCGTCGCGTGCATCCGGACGATGCCGGGGGCGTCGCCGTCCTCGCCCACGGTGACCGTGATGAAGACGGGGGACTGGCACTCCTCGACGCGTTCGAGTTCGTCCTCGTGCCCCTGCAGGCGCTCCGGGAGCGCCGGGAGTTCGTTCGAGAACTCGAGCAGGAGTTGCAGGCGGTCCTGCTGGGAGAGCTCGAGGAAGTCGTCGCGGATCTCGGCGAGTGCCTGGGGAAGTGCTTCGGTGCTGTCGCTCATCGGTTGGGGATCGTACCCGGTTCGGTCCCGACGGCGATCGGGACGCGGACCGCGCTGCCCCACTCGGTCCAGGAACCGTCGTAGTTGCGGACGTTCTCGTACCCGAGCAGGTGCTGCAGCACGAACCAGGTGTGGCTCGACCGCTCGCCGATGCGGCAGTAGGCGATGACCTCGTCGGCGTCGCCGATGCCGGCACCCTCGCGGTAGATCGTGTCGAGCTCCGCGCGCGTCTTGAAGGTGCCGTCGGCCGCGGCGGCGGTCGCCCAGGGGATGTTCACGGCGGTGGGGACGTGACCGGCCCGGAGCGCGCCCTCTTCCGGGTAGTCGGGGGCGGTGGTGCGCTCACCGGAGTACTCCGGCGCGCTGCGCACATCGATGAGGGGCTTGCCGAGGTGGGCGAGCACGTCCTCCTTGAAGGCGCGGACGTCGGCGTCGCTCCGCTCGACCACGGGGTACTCGACGGGTGTCACGTCGGTGCGGTCGGTCGTGAGGACGCGGTCCTCGGCGATCCACTTCGCCCGGCCGCCGTCCAGGAGACGGACGTCCTCGTGGCCGAACAGCGTGAAGACCCAGAGGGCGTACGCCGCCCACCAGTTGTTCTTGTCGCCGTAGATCACGACCGTGCTGTCGCGCGCGATGCCCTTGCCGCCGAGCAGCTGGGCGAACGCCTCGCCGTCGATGTAGTCACGCTGCACCGGGTCGTTGAGGTCCGTGTGCCAGTCGATCTTCACCGCGCCCGGGATGTGCCCGGTCTCGTAGAGCAGGACGTCCTCGTCGGACTCCACCACCACGAGGTCGGGAGCCCCGGCACCGGCGTCGAGCTGTTCCTGCAGCCACTCGGTGGAGACGAGGCGCTCGGGGTGCGCGTAGGCGGCGAACTTCTCGGACGGGTCGACCGGTGCGGTCATCGTGGGTACCTCCAGGGGGATCGCGGGCACCGGACTAGGATCGGTCGTCGGTGCCTCTGGGCAACGGTACGCGGACGTACCGACGCCCAGCTGCAACGTGACACCGCACGACATGCTTCCCGGAGGGCCCTCGATTGCCAGCGCCAGCACACCTCGTCGACCGCGACCCGCAGGTGACCCCGCAGCAGATGGCCGCGTCGCTGGTGCCGCCGCCCCAGTTCACGGACGCGTCCTTCGCCTCGTACCGGCCCGATCCCGAGTACCCGTCGCAGGCGCAGGTGCGCGACGCGGTGTCGTCGTTCGTCGCCGCCGGTCCTGCCGACACGCCCCGTCGCGGATTGTTCGGCCGACGGAAGCCGGCTGCGGAGACGACCGTGAAGTCGGGCGTGTACCTCGACGGCGGCTTCGGCGTCGGCAAGACCCACCTGCTCGCGGCGGCGTACCACGCGGCGAGCGGCCGGAAGACGTTCGGCACCTTCATCGAGTACACCGCGCTCGTCGGGGCGCTCGGGTTCCAGGGCACCGTCGACCTGCTGCGCGGGACCGCACTCGTCTGCATCGACGAGTTCGAGCTCGACGACCCGGGTGACACGATGGTGATGACCCGGCTCATCAAGGAGCTCACCGAGACCGGCACCCGGTTCGCGGCGACGTCGAACACCCCGCCCGGTGCCCTCGGCGAGGGACGCTTCGCGGCGCAGGACTTCCTCCGGGAGATCCAGGCGATGTCCGACCGCTTCGAGACCATGCGGATCGACGGTCTCGACTACCGCCGTCGCGCGGTCGACGAATCCGCCCGGGTGGTGTCCGACGTGCAGGGCTCGCTGCCGAACGGGACCGTGACCCTGGACGACTTCCGGGCCGTCGTCGAGCACCTCGCTTCCGTGCACCCGTCGAAGTACGTCGCGATGGTCGAGGACCTCGACGCCGTCGGCCTCACCGACGTGCAGGCGTTCACCGACCAGACCGACGCGCTCCGCTGGGTCGCCCTCGTCGACCGGCTGTACGACGCCCAGGTCCGGATCGTCGCGTCCGGCACGCCGCTCGACCAGGTGTACCCGGAGTCGATGCTGCACGGCGGCTACCGGAAGAAGTACCTGCGCGCCGCGAGCCGCGTGGTCGCGCTGACTCGCGCCTGAACGCCCGCACACCCCGTTCAGGGGACTGCCCGGCGCCCGAAACACGACGTTTACACGGGAGCCCGTCGCGTTACACCCGCGAAACACTTCGTGCTCCCTCGTGAAACCTCACCTCGCCAGACTCGTCACACCCGACGCGGTCCAAGAGCCGCTGGTGCAATCGAGAGGTGAATGATGCTTGATCAGGGCCAAACCGGCTTCCTGCTGATCATGGCGGCACTCGTGCTGTTCATGACACCGGGCCTGGCGTTCTTCTACGGCGGTCTGGTGAAGGCCAAGTCCGTCATCAGCATGATGATGATGTCCTTCGGAGCGATCGCCCTGGTGGCGGTGCTGTGGGTGCTCTACGGCTACGCGATCGCGTTCGCCAACCACGGCGACGGCACGGCGGTCTCCGGTGCCGTCGGGTTCTTCAGCATCGACTGGAACCAGATCGGCCTCGGCCAGGCGTTCGAGGCGGCCCGGTCCACCGCGAACGACGTCGCGTACCCCCAGATGGCGTTCGTCGGCTTCCAGGCCACCTTCGCGATCATCACCGTCGCGCTCATCTCCGGCGCCATCGCCGACCGCGCCAAGTTCGGCGCCTGGATGGTCTTCGCGGGCATCTGGGTCACCGTCGTCTACTTCCCGGTCGCCTCGTGGGTGTTCAACCTCACCTCCGGCTGGGCAGCGACCTGGGGTGTCATCGACTTCGCCGGTGGCACGGCCGTGCACATCAACGCCGGTGCCGCGGGCCTCGCCCTGGCGATCGTCCTGGGCAAGCGCGTCGGCTTCGCGAAGGGCGCGCACAAGCCGCACAACCCGCCCTTCGTCCTCCTCGGTGCCGCGATCCTCTGGTTCGGCTGGTTCGGTTTCAACGCCGGTTCCGAGGGCGCCGCCGACGGCATCGCCTCGATCGCCTGGGTGAACACGCTCGCCGCCCCGGCCGCCGCGATCCTCGGCTGGCTGCTGGTCGAGAAGCTCAAGGACGGCAAGGCCACCTCGATCGGTGCCGCCTCGGGTGCCGTCACCGGTCTCGTCGCGATCACCCCGGCCTGCGCGGCGCTCACCCCGGGCTGGGGCATCCTGCTCGGCTTCATCGCGGGCATCATCTGCTGCTTCGCGATCGACTGGAAGTACAAGCTCGGCTTCGACGACTCGCTCGACGTCGTGGGCGTCCACCTGGTCGGCGGCATCGTCGGCACGCTGTACCTGGGCTTCTTCGCCAACGACACCGGCCTGATCTACTCCGGTTCGTTCGCGCAGCTCGGCAAGCAGGCTGCGGCCGCCGGTGCCGTCGGGGCGTACTCGTTCGTCCTTGCGTTCATCATCGGTCTCATCATCGAGAAGACGATGGGCTTCCGCGTCAAGACCGAGGACGAGGTCGCCGGCATCGACACCGCCGTCCACGGCGAAGAGGGCTACGTCCTCTACGAGGAGGCGGACCGCACCCCGGTCTCCGTCCGGTAGCACCAGTACCACCCGCACGACGACGGGCCCCGCGCACACAGCAGCGCGGGGCCCGTCGTCGTGTGCGGCAGAGCGACAGCGACATCGACGTCGTTCCGAGTCGGGAGCGGACCCCCCCGGTAGGGTTCCGGCGTGGACGACGTCACCCTCGCGCACCCGCTCGTCGACGCCGTCGGGCCCGGCTTCGTCGTCAGCGAGACCGACGCCGCGATCGTGTCACTCTCGTCCGCGCGGATGGGCCTCGTGCTCGAGACACGGGCCGCCGACCTCGCGTTCGTGCTCCTCACCCCGCCGGCCAGTCGAGTCACCACGGCGATGCTCGCGATGCTCCGTCGCACCGGAAGCGCCTGGGTCGTCCGCGAGGGTGACCGGTACCGCGCCGCCGGCTCACCGGCGATCGCCGACGACGTCGCGACCGCGATGCTCTCGCCGCAGTCGTCGCCGCGGTCGACACGGCTCGGTGCCGACGAGGTCCCCTGGACCGAGGTCGTCGTCTCGGTCCACCACCCCGCCACCGAGCAGACGGGCATCGGCCGCACCGCTGAGCTGCTCCTCGAGGGGCTCGCCGGCACGACACCGTCCGGCTGGGGCACGGTCGAACCCGCGACGCTCGCGTGGAGCGTCGCCGCCGTCACGGACTTCGTCCGCCGACGCGCACCGCGTCCGACACGCCTCGTCGCGACCGCCGCCGTCGAGGGCGGCGTGGCCGCCGCCCAGATCCGGGTCGAGCGGACCGCCACGGGCGTCACGGAGGAGACGCGGCTGGCCCTGCCGAGGACCGGTCCGACGCCGCCGGTTCCGGACTCGCGCGCCGTCAGCGCGCCGGGTGTAGGTCCGGGAGGCGCGGTGCGGGGCCTCGACGCCGGCCCGGCTCCCGCGGACGGTGCTGCCGTCGCCGTGCTCGCCGACCTGGCCCGTCGCCAGCGTGTCCTGCTGGGGACCGCGTGGCGGTCGGCAGGACACACGGACGCCACGCTCGCCGCGCGCCAGATCGGCATGCCCGTACCGCTCGGCGCGGTCGTCGGTGCCGCCGCGGTGCGGGACCTCGGTGTCGATCCGTCGGCGCTGCCTCCCGGGGTGACGGTCGTCGGGCCACCGCGCGTGCCGTCGCTCGTCCTCGACTTCACCCCGACGACACCCGGACTGACCGGCGGCGCGGAGGTGGAAGCGCGGTGGCGCTGCCTCGCCGAGGTCGGCAACGCGCTCGGCCCCCGCGTGGTCGAGCTCCTCGGGGCCGGAGCGCGGGCATGAGTGCCGAGTGGGTGGTCCTGTCCGACCAGCACGTGGACGCCGCGGCCGTGCTCGCCGGGGCCGCCGAGGTCGACCCTGCGATCGGCATCCGGCAGGTCTGGGACGGCGACGCCGTGCAGCTCGTCGACCAGGGCGGCGTCGTGCTGCTCACCTTGTTCCAGTCCCGCCGCCTCGACAGCCCCGTCGACGCCGAGCGACTGCTCGGGCGGCCGTTGCCCGGCGACGGTGATCGGCTATGGTGGACCGAGGTCCACGCGGCCGCGCAACCCCCGTTCCGGGTGACGGCCACGCGGATCGTGCAGAACATCGCGGACGCCGCCGGGGGAACCGCAGCGTCCCGCGCCGCAGCAGGACACTGACGCGTCGGACGGAACGACCAGGGGGAACGATGGGGAACGGCTGGCAGATCGAGCCCCCGGGCGTGCAGGCCGCGCTCACCGGCACCGAGACCGCCGCGACGAACCTGTCGACCGCGTTCGACGGACTCGCCGACGCGCACGCTGCCCTGACTACCGCGGTCGGCGACGACCAGGCGGTCGCCGGCGCCGTGGCGGCACTCATCGAGAGCCACTCGGCGCTGCTCACCCGCGTCGGCAACCACATCACGGCCGGTCTCGCCGGCGCTGCCAACGCGACCCTCGCCTACTACCACGGTGACGAGGAGATGGCGGCGACGGCACAGGCCAACGCGATCCGTGCCTCCAGTACCGGCGACTTCACCGGTGTCGACCTGGCGGGCGACCAGTGACGGGGCAGTGCCGCGCCGACGGCCTGATCGACCCGGACGCGATCCCCGGCGCGAACATCAAGGCGGAGCAGGTCGACAGCGCCGGGACGGCGTTCTCGACCGCGGCGACCGACGTGCAGACCCGTGGGTCCGAGGTGAAGACCGCGTGGGCGAAGCTCGGCGGCAGCTACACCACGCCCGACTCCGCGGAGCTGCTGTCCGTGATGGACGGCGTCGAGACGGACACGGCCTCGCTCGCGGCGACCCTGCAGAAGGTGTCCACGCACCTCAGCGACTACGCGACCGCCGTCGCACCGATCGCGAAGCGGCTCGTCGAGCTGAAGGCCGAGGCGGAGACGTTCGTCGCGAAGGCACTCAAGGGCAAGACCGTCGGGCCGTGGGATCCGGAGCACCCGGCCAACCAGGGCATCGTCGGCCTCGTGCAGAAATTCGGCCAGCAGTTCGACGACGTGCACCTGCCGTGGGGCCAGTACACGCCCTACGTCGACGAGAACAACGAGCTGCTCACCAAGGTCGCCGAGCAGGAGACGAAGCTCTCCGCCGCCTCCGCCGAGTGCGTGAACGCGATCAACGGACTGCGCACGGACATGTGCCTGCCCGAGGTGCAGGCCGTCGACTACACCGCTGCGGTGAAGGCGAACGAGCCGATGCCGTGGGGGAGCACCGGCCGCGGCGACCAGTCCTGCTCCGAGTCGTTCAGCTCCGGGATGGACGACGCACTGACCGGGACCATCGACGGGCTCGGTGGTCTGATCGGCTACAACTCGCAGACCGGCGAGTGGGGCGACGGCGACTGGGCGGCGCAGTCCTGGAAGGGCTTCGCGGAGTCGCTCGGGCTCATCGTCCTCATGGGCAGCCCGCCGCTGATGATCGCCGGGGCGCTGCCGAAGGGCATCCTGCCGGACGTCGTCGGCGACACCGCGCGGAACATCATGGACAAGCAGAAGACCCTCGTCGAGGGCTTCGTCGGCTCGCCCGAGGACTGGCGGGACGACCCCGCATACGCTGCCGGTGGCGCCGCGTTCAACATCGGGACGCTCTTCATCCCCGGTGCAGGCGAGGTCGGGGCCGGGGCAAAGGTTGCTGCGCTCGGGTCGCGGCTCGCCGTGCTCGGGGCGGACGGCAGCAAGCTCGCGGCGTTCGGGTCGAAGCTCGCGACGGCGGGGACCACGATGGTCCGGGTCGGGGACGCGTTGGGGAGCCTGCCGGGCAAGGCGCTGTCCGGGGTCTCGGACCTGCTCGAGCGGGGGCGGGGTGGGTTCGCCGATGCGCTGCGGGGGCTCGGGGACCGGATCCCGACCGTGAGGGTCGGGGTCGAGCCGGCCCTGGCGACGCCGGACGGGCTCGGCGTGGGGCTCGGGCGGCCGCACATCGTGGTGGGGGAGCCGGGGTCTAGAGGGCACTGGTTGCACTCGGTGGCGGATCACGTGGACGGTGGGTCCTCAACCCACGTCGGCGGTGGTGGCTCAGCGCACGCTGGCGAGTCCGCGCATTCGGTGGCATCCCCACCGTCACGTGATTCGTGGGAAAGCTCCTACCCGTCGGCTCGTCAGGACCCGCACCAGGTGCGTCACGTCTCGTTCGTCGATGACGCGCTCCGTGAGAAGAACCTGGAGCCGTCCACCCGTTACGTCATGACGGACCGATCGTTCGTGCTCGACACCGATGCAATGGGGCGCACCGTCCATGCCGATTCCATCGTGAGCGACATCGTGCCGCCCGGGGAGCGTGTCCGTTCGTCATCGGAGCAGCTGCTCGCTGGCGGCGCAGATCGCCTTCCCGGCGACCACGGCGGGCACGTCGTTGCCACGGCTCATGGAGGTTCGCCCTTCGGTGCCAATCTCGTCGCTCAGCACGGCGGTACGGTGAACCTGAGGGCTTTCGCCAAGATTGAGCGTGACATTCGGCGGATGCTCAAATTTGATCCAGCTTTCCCGATTCGCATGGAGACCGACATTGTCTACGACGGCGTCTCCCATAGACCGTCGCAGTTCCGCATCACCTGGGGTAGGCTTGGAGAAGAGCCCGAGGTGCAGATCATCGATAACAACAACTTCTTGAGTTTTTGACACGGAGGCCGATTCTTGGGATCGATGGAAGCCGAACTCGCCGCGCAGAACGAAGTAGCTGCGCTGACGATGCGAACGCTCGGCGAAGGGTGGGCATCGTGTCATGACGTTTTCGTCGAAGTGGGGAACACGAAGCAGCTCAACGGCATCCTGTCGACTTTCGACGGTCAGTCCGCTCGGCGTCCTGCGCCTGCCATCGAGCTCTATGGTGCCTGGTCGCGGCTTCGCGAGGTCATGGCTGGGCCCGACCGCGGTGCGTGGTTGACGGGTCACCTGAAGGTCTCGAGCGATGGCCGATACAGCATGGATTTCGAGTGGGACGAGCGCCCCGTCTGGCCCAGCAGCGTGGGCACGGGCGGGAGGGTTCAGCGAGGCCGAGATGTCGAGCGCTCCGCTCTACTCACTGATCTCCTTCGGTATCCGCGAATTCCGGAGATGACGCCTCGATGGCTTGAGGAATTGCAATTGCTCCCTGCTCCGGAGTTCCAGGACGCCGAGTGGCCGAGCGCGATGCGAAAAATGCAGGAGAACTCCGACTGGATGATCGTCGCTGACGGAGTCAAGCGACTTCTGGGCGACGCGATTCTCGACGATGAACTCGACCTCCTGGAGGATGATGAGGTTGCTGATGGTCTCCTGCAGGACGTATTGAACCAAGTTGATGCGGGTCGTTTTCGGTCGATGGTTTCGGTGGTTCCGATCCATGCACCGGATCGAGACCACGTCTGGGAAGGAATCAATCCTTCTGTCAACGCGGGGCAAGCGCTGCTCGAGCACCCGCAAATCTCTCCACTGGTCGACGAATTCCGTGACGGCTTGGAGGGGCTGGTGAGGTTCGAGCGAAGCGCGGTCCGTGCCCCTGCGGCGAATGGCCCCGCGGAAAGCTGACGTGCCGGTGAGGCGACAGCTCGTTCGCAATCATGTTCGGGGAACTCCTTGAGGACACGCTCATGGACCGACGGCTCGACGTAGACGTGATCTTCCGATCGATGCCTTCATGACGAACGGAGTATGGTGACGTCGATCTGGACGACCCAGCAGCCCTCGATTCGACTGCAGTGGGGAACGCGTGCGTTCGACCCCGCGGTCACGATCAGCGCTCTCCGGGAGACGTTGGACGTGCTCGCGACGTGTGGTCGGCCGTTCGCCGGACCCTGGAAGCTTTCCGACCCGGCATCACGGGACGCGGACGCATCCCGCATCGACGAGCTCGACGACGATGCGGTGCGGCGAGTCCTTGAATGCGGCGTCGCGCGGAACTACGACGGAGAGCCCTTCCCGAAGGACGGCTACGGCGCCACCTTGGTGAGCGGCCTCGTGGATGGAGTCGGGGTCTCCGTCGGCCTGCACGTCGGTGCCACGGTGAACCGTTACGTCGTGAACGAGCTCACTGCGACACAGCAAGCCGTTGTGCCGGGCCCGACAGTCGACCTCCGGGACTCCTTCGGCCGTCACCAGGTCGAGGTACTGCAGCGGCTCGTCGACATCTGGTCCCCGGACCTTGCGCAGGTCACCGTTCGTGATGCCAGCCGGAGCCAGCGGCGGTTCACGACGCTGGTCGGGCTGACCAACTACTTCCGTGGGGATCACAGCGCCTTCCTCGCGGCGCTCGAGCTCCCGGCCGTCGTGCACACAGAAGTCGCAAAGGGCGGGACATGGTTGCGTGTCGAGCTGAGCGATGACGATCTCGTGTCGACCGTCGCGAGCATCGTCGCGACGGCCGACGTGATCGAGGACGCTGGCGGCCTTCCCGTCACTCCGTGATCGGTTCGACGTTCGCGCGCGCGAACACGGTATTCAGGAAATGAACGCCTCGGGCCTGCGCCGCGCATTTCCTGCCCTGTCGTCTCTTTTACCTGCTATCTCCGATCCGACCTGGGAGATGGACTACGCTGACGTTTCTGAGGTAATCGAGGATGCGTTGGAAGGGTTCTCTGTGCAGTCCGCGGGAGAGGTGCACGGATGGTGTTCTGCTTGGAGCCGAGCGCAGGCCGATTGATCAGGCGGCTGGTGTGAACGACGCTGAGGGCATCGAGTGGGTCCGCGGGATCGAGGAGAGCACGTACCGCGAGCTCCTACCGCTTGCCGGGCGGCTGCTCGAAGGGCTGTACGCGAGGTGGTTCGTGGCCTTTGGGTCGCTCGAGGAGATTGTGGAAGATCACGTCGAGGGGTACGACAAAGAAGGACTGCTGCAGACCGTGGGAGAGTTCGACAAGCTCTTCGCTTCGGGGATCGATCAGCGGGGCGCTGAAGCGCTTCTTGCACGGCTCGGTTCCGCTGCGCCTCCGGGCCGAGACGGGCTCGACGCGCTGCAGTGGATTCACAGGATCCGGCAGATCGTGCTTCGAGCGACAACGGCCGGTGAGTCCCGCGCGATGATCACCTCAGATCCACGTGCGTGGAATGCGGAGATTCTCCGTCGCACGTTCCCGTCACTGGCCGGCTTGCTCCCCGCAGTGTTTTGCCCGTCATGGGAGATGGACTACGACGGTGCGCCTGCCGCGTTGCGGGACGCACTCGATGGTTTCTCGGAGGCCTCCGCGATCGCGATCAGATCTGAGATCCGGAACCTTCTCGACTCTGGCATCAGCAATGAGGGCGTGTCCTCGCTGGTCCTGAAGTTCAACGCGAACATCGATCCAGCCGAACACTTCAGAATCGGCGGTCGGGCCTTCCTCGTGTTGCTCGCGGACGCGGCTGAGCGGTCGGACCTTCGAGACTGACGGAGGAGGACGAGCCGCGAGTGGTGTGACAAGACCACCAGAACTGGTCCCTCGCAGACGGCTGGTCTCCGGCAGAGTGGACCCATGACGACGACGTCGAGCGCCCTGACCAACCTCCGCCCCGTCGGGGGCCCCGCCCTCCAGGCCGACCGCCCCCGCACCGTGTTCCGGGCCAACCCCGAGCCCGTCGGAGCCGAGGCGTACCCGGCCGATCTCGCTGCGGTGATCGACCTCCGGCGGATCGACGAGACCAATGCCGTGCCGCATCCCCTCGCCACGACCGGGGCGTACCGCTCCGTGCCGCTGTTCGACCCAGCCGCCGAGGTCGAGTCGGCAGCCGATGCCGTCGAACTCGAGGACCAGTACATCGACTGGCTCGACCGGCACCGCAGCGGGATCGCCGCCGCCCTGCGTGCCATCGCTGCGACGGACGGTGACGTCCTCGTGTGCTGCTCCGCAGGCAAGGACCGGACGGGGATCGTCAGTGCCCTCCTCGCCCGGCACTGGGGTGACAGCCTCGACGCCATCGGGGAGGACTACGCCGCGAGTGCCGCCGGCCTGGTGGACCGGTTCGCGCGGGAACGCGCCGTGAGCGCCGACCCCGAGGCCACCGCGAACGCCCAGCGATGCGTCCCGGAGATCATGACGACGGTCATCGACCACGTCGAGCGCCGGTGGGGGAGCGTCGACGGCTACGTCCGGGCCATCGGCCTCACCGACGAGGAGATCGCGGCACTCTGATCGCGACGGTGCTCGCGTTGTCAACGCCCGTCACGCTCTGGACGTGATCAGGACTGGAGGCGCGGTGCGGGTCCGACCCGCACCGCGCCTCCAGTCCGATGGTCGCGTCAGCGACCCGCTGTTTCCGTCGCGAAAGTCACCAGGCGTAGTCCTCCGGCGAGGTCTTGTGCCCCGGGAAGATCTCGTCGAGCCGGTCCAGCGCGCGCTGGTCGAGGCGGATGTCGACGGCGCGGACCGCGGACTCCCACTGCTCCATGGTGCGCGGGCCGGTGATCGGCGCGGTGACGCCGGGCTGGTGCAGCAGCCACGCGAGGGCGAGCTCGCCCGGGGTGTGGCCGAGCTCCTTCGCGAAGGACTCGTACGCGGTCAGCTGGTCGCGGTGTCCTTCGACGTACTCGGCGCTCCGCCCGGAGAGGCGACGCGAGCCGTTCTCGGTCTTCTCGATGACGCCGCCGAGGAGGCCGCCCTGCAGCGGCGACCACGGGATCACGCCGAGGCCGTACTCGCGGGCGGCGGGGAGGACCTCGCGCTCGATGTCGCGGACCACGAGGTTGTAGATCGACTGCTCACTGACGAGTCCGAGGGTGTTGCGCCGTGCCGCAGCTTCCTGGGCTTGGGCGATGTGGAAGCCGGCGAAGTTCGAGGAGCCGACGTAGAGCACCTTGCCCTGCTGCACGGCGACGTCGATCGCCTGCCAGATCTCGTCCCACGGGGTCGCGCGGTCGACGTGGTGGAACTGGTACAGGTCGACGTGATCGGTCTGCAGGCGGCGCAGCGACGCGTCGAGCGACTGGCGGATGTTGTAGGCGCTCAGCTTCCCGCCGTTCGGCCAGTCGATCATCTCGCCGTAGACCTTCGTCGCGAGGACGGTCTTCTCACGGCGCCCACCGCCCTTGGCGAACCATCGGCCGATGATCTCCTCGGTGGCGCCCTTGCCCACCGAACCGCCGTAGCCGTTGGCGGTGTCGAAGAAGTTCACGCCGAGCTCGTGCGCCCGGTCCATGATCGCGTGCGAGTCGTCCTCGCTGGTCTCCGGTCCGAAGTTCATGGTCCCGAGCACTGCTCGCGAGACCGACAGCCCAGTACGACCGAGGTGTGTGTAGTCCATGGTGCTGGTCTACGCGATCCGGGGTGCCCGTGGCAGGCCCTGCGGGTACCTGTGGAGGAACGGGACGGGACGGTCTCGGCACCCACGCGACGCCGGTGATCGACGGCGGGCCGATCCTCTGGGCGCGACGTCGGCCCGGGAAGCGTAACCAGGAGAGAACGAGTTCGAGACGAAGGAGCGACCATGCCCGCCAAGGACGAGATCCCGAGCACCCTCCAGCGGTCCCCGAAGCACGCGCAGGAGATCTTCACGAAGGCCCTCGACTCCGCGAACGAGTCGTACGGGCCAGGAGAGCGCGCGCGTCGCACCGCCTACGCGGCGGTCAAGCACGAGTACGAGAAGGTCGGCGACCACTGGGAGAAGAAGGCCAGCGCCGGGCCGTCCGACTCCGGCGCCGCCGGCTCGCGCGGCTCCGGCAAGACCGAAGGCGGAGTCGACGCCAACGCCTCGAAGGCACACCTGATGGAGGTCGCCAAGCGGCTCGACGTCAAGGGACGCTCGAAGATGGACAAGGACGAGCTCGTCGCGGCGATCAAGAAGGCCAACGATCGCTCCACCGCGGCGGCGCGCCGCTGATCGCCGCGCCGCATTCCGTCCGGGGAATGTGCGGCGCGCGCGTGGGAGTAGCGTGCCGGATGTGAACACCCCAGCTCTCCGTGGCAGCCGGATCCTCGGGTTCGGCCACCACCAGCCCTCGCGCGTCCTCACCAACGACGAACTCTCGACCCTGGTCGACACGAACGACGAGTGGATCCGCACGCGGACGGGCATCGAGACCCGGCACATCGCGGGGCCGGAGGACACCGTCACGTCGATGGCGATCGAGGCAGCCCGGAACGCCCTGACCGACGCGGGAGTCGCACCGTCCGACGTCGGCATGGTCATCGTCGCGTCCACCACGCACCGGGACCGTGCGCCGTACACGGCCGGTCGCGTCGCGGCGGCACTCGGGCTGTCGCCGTCCGCCGCGCCCATCGACATCAACACTGCGTGCAGCGGCTTCGAGTACGGGGTGGCGCTGGCCGACCAGGCCATCCGCGTCGGCTCGTCGGACATCGCGGTGGTCGTCGGGTCCGAGGTGCTCTCGGGCATCGTCGACTGGACCGACCGGTCGACCTGCGTGCTCGTCGGCGACGGTGCCGGGGCCGCCGTGCTCGGCGTCTCCGACACGGCGCAGATCGGACCGGTGTCGTGGGGGAGCGTGCCGCACCTCGAGGAGGCGGTGCTCGTCTCGGGCGACCCGGAGCGGTTCAGCCAGGAGGGGCGCTCGATCTACCGCTGGGCCATCACCGAGGCAGCCGACCACGCCCGAGCCGCGGTGGCCGCTGCCGGGCTCACGCTCGACGACATCGGCGTGTTCGCGTTCCACCAGGCGAACCTCCGGATCATCGAACCGCTCGTGGCCGCACTGGGCGGGGAGTCGAAGTTCGTCGTACGGGACGTCATCGAGTCCGGCAACACCTCGGCGGCGAGCGTGCCGCTCGGCCTGTCGAAGGCGTGGGCACGCGGGGACCTGCCCGAGGGCGTGCCGACGCTGTTGTTCGGTTTCGGCGGCGGCTTCGCGCACGCTGGGCAGGTGGTGACGACGCCGGTGCGGGCAGGCTAGGCGGTCTCAGCGGTTCTCGGCCTGGAGGCGCGGTGCCGGCTGGCACCACCCCTCGGGGCCGTCATCGGTCGCGCTGGCCGGCCTCGGTGTCGGTGCCGGTGTCAGTGCCGGCGTCCGCGTCGGTGTCGGCGTCCGCTGCCCAGAGGTCGTCGCGGCGCTTCCGCCACGGGAGCGCCCGGCGTTCCTTCGGCTCGCGATCGTTCACCGCGCGCTGCTTCGGCTGCTTCGGCTCCTTCGGCTGCTTCGGTTCGAGCACGATCGGGAACTGTGCGGGCGGGAACCCGAACCCCGTTCGGGACGCCTGGATGACCTTCCGCCCGAGAGCGTGGTTCCCGAGGCCACCGACCGCAGCGCCGATCCCGAACGGGAGCGCCCGCCCCACGATCGTCGTGCCCTGCCGAGCGGCGAACCGCTTGATGAACTGGTCGCGCACCTGACCACCGATGCCGTTCACGACCTGCTTCGGCAGCGACGACGTCACCATCTCGCCCCAGAACGCCGTCCGGACCTGCCCGCCGGCGACCTGCCCCGCGAGCTGGTTGATGAGCTGCGTGCCCGGTGCGCCGAGGATCATCGCCATCACGAGCATGCGCGCACGCTCGGGGTCGTCGAGTGCGATGCCGTGCACCTCGGTCACGGACTGCGCGAAGAGCGCCGTGGTCTCGAGGAACCCGACCGTCTCGGCGCCGCTCAGCCCGAGGGCCGCCACCATCCCGACCCCCGGGATGACCGCACTCGCACCGACCGCAGCGCCGCCGGTCGTGACCGCGCCGAGGTACTGACGCTCCAGGAGCTGGATGATCTCCGCCGGGGACGCGTCGGGATGCCGCCGACGGAGCGCCTTCACGTGTGCGACCACCACGGGCCGCTGCACGCTGAGCACGCGGTCGAGCGTCTTCACCCACCCGGCGGGCTGCTGCTCGGGGGTGCGTGCGTTCGGGTCGGTGGGGGTGGAGGCCACAGGCGCTGCCGGCATGGGCACGATCGCCTGGTCCTTCTGCTCTCGGGCCATGGCGACGACGGTACGCCGCCCGGGTGGGAGCCAGGTCGGACCGGACTGACCGGACCGAGCCGTTCCAGCGTGCGCGCACCCGCGAGGTGTCCCTCACCGGCACGGGATCCCTGCCCGGACGAGCTTGACGCGGACGCGGTCCGGATCCATCAGGTCGGCCCACGTCAGCCGGACGACCGCTCTGACCTCGGAGAACGAGCGCAACGAAGTCCTCTCGCTGCTTCTCCCGCCAGTGCGCGTCCGCCGTGGTCCGGTCGTCGAGCATCGCGGGGTCCTCGTACTTCGCGCGGCCGTCGACCTCGACCACGACGCCCTGCTCGGGGAACCAGAAGTCGACGATCGCCGTGCGTTCCCCGGGGCGGTGGAACGCGTGCTGCTGCACCGGTTCCGGGACCCCGAGCTGCCGGAACCGCACGCGACAGACGGATTCGGCCGGCGACTCCGACAGCGCCGAGCCCATCCTGACCGCGATCGCTGCCTTCGACTGCCCCTTCCGCAGCCGCCCGAGTTCCCCGTCGAGGTCGCTGGTCGTCGCCATCGCGGCGCGCAGGACGTGGTCGATGACGGGGACAGCGCTGAGCAGTGGCCTCGACGCTGCCACGTCCACGGCGGTCCTGGCCGCGTTCGTCACACGGAGCCCGCCCCGTTCGAGAGCAGCGAGGGGAGGCCGAGGCTCCACACCGTGCCGGACGAACCACGCGGTCACGCGACCGTGGGCCGTGGTGGGATCGGAGATGTGCACCTTCGGGGGCCATCGTCCGACGAGCGGGAGTTCCAGGACGGCGCACGCTGACTCGTGCGAGATGATGTCGGCGCCGCGCAAGCGTGTGAGCGATGCGCGCGCGAGGACGAGGTGCCGCTCCGCGGGGAACAGCCCGGCCAGCGTCCCCCGGCGGACGAGTATTCCGGGTCGGATCCGCTCGAGCGAGCCACGGTGGACGCGTCGCTCGAGCGCACGTCGCTCTGCGTCCGGAAGACCGGCGGTACGGATGAGTTCGACGTCGTGTGCTCTGCTCATGCCGACAGCGTGGCGCAGTGCGCGGCGGTCGAACGGCACGGTTGACGCTTCGGTGGAGAGGGTTGCGCGGACCCGAGCCTGTGGAGGACTGAGGGCGGTCGTGGCCGGCGCATCGATCGACATCACACCCGTCGATCGTCAAGTGTTGTGTCGAACCATGCACACGCAGTCCACTCGCGCGCATGGGGCGACATTGCACGCGTCGATCGACTCGTGCAATGTCGAATCCGGCGCGCAACCGTGCGGCAAGCAGCGGCGGCGGCCGCTCAGCGCCGGGCGAGCTCCGCCCGCAGCGGCAGGTCCTGCCCCTCGAGGATCACCTGCGCCCCGACCGAGGTCCGGGCGTTCACGATGATCGGCGCGAGCAGGTTCACGGTCGTGTCGGACCCGCCGGGGTTCGCGACGACGAGCAGCATCGCGTCCTCGGCCGAGGTCAGACCGAGCCCCGCGGCCTGCTCGTCCGTGAGCTCGGGGGAGTACGAGGGCAGGTGCACCGCGGCGTCGAGGAGGAAGAGCCGGGCGTCGTCGCCGACGAGCGTGAACAGCCCGTCGGCACCGTCCACCGGCGTCAGCGTGAAGGTACCGGCCGGCGACAGGCCGAACGGCGGGATGGCGAAGGTCAGGTCGATGCTCATGACAGGTAGTCCATCAGGGTCGGCTGCAGGACCTTCGCGGTGACGGCGAGGGCTGCCTGGTAGTTGGTCTGCTGGACCTGCAGGTCGAGGACGGCCTTCGCGAGGTCCTTGTCCTCGATGCCGGCGCGGCGGCTCTCGAGCGAGACGGTGGCGCTCTTCAGCGAGTCCTGCGCGGAGAGCGCGGCCGCGTGCCGCACGCCCACGTCGGCCTGGGCGCCGCGGACGGTGCTGATGGCGGCGTCGACGTCGTTGATCCGGGGGTTCGTGTTCACGCCGTTCTGCAGGTCGCTCACGATCGAGTCGATCATCGCGAAGACGGACGAGCCGCCGGACCCGAACACAGCGGTGCCGGAGGTGTCCACCCGCACGGTGGTGCCGTCCCCGATCCGCCGGCTGACGTCGGTGCCGGCGGAGGCCCAGCCGGTCGACGGGTCGTACGCCGTGGACGCGGTCGAGGAGCCGGCGAAGACGGAGCGCGTGCCGTAGGTCGTGTTCGCCTGCGACTCGAGCTCGGACTTCAGCGACTGGAACTGCGTGACGAACGCGTCGCGGTCGGTGTCGCTCATGGTGCCGCTGTTCGCCGCCTGCACGGTGAGGTCCCGCACGCTGTTGAGCACGGAGTAGACGCTCGACAGTGCGCTGTCCGTCGTGGCGAGCCAGCCGACGGCGTCGTCCGCGTTCCGGGTGTACTGCGCGGTGGCGGCCTGCTCCTTGCGGACCTGCATCGCCGACGCCGTCCCGGCCGGGTCATCGGACGGCCGCTGGATGTTCTTCAGGGTCGTGGCCTGGTCGGTGAGCTGCGCGACCTTCGCGGCTCCCGCCTGCAGCCTGGCGCTCGCGGCCGCCATCGACATCTGGGTGGTCACCCGGGTGATCACGATCAGCTCCTCCCGACGAGTCCGACGCGGTTGATGATGGTGTCGAGCATCTCGTCGACGGCGGTCAGCACGCGCGCGGCGCCCTGGTACGCGTGCTGGTAGCTCAGCAGGTTCACGTTCTCCTCGTCGAGGTCGACCCCGGCGCTCGACTGCTGCTGCGTCCGCGCGTTGGTCAGGGCGAGTCCGGTGAGCGTCGATTCCGACGCAGCGGACCTGGAGGCGGTGCCCACCCCCGCCACGAACGTCGCCCAGGCACCGTCGGCACCGTCGGACGCCGTGCCGAGTCGCGAGAGCGCGTCGGCGAACGAGTCGTCCAGTTCCCCCGCCGCGTTCCGCGTCGCCAGCCCGCTGCCGTCCGTCGGGACGACGCCGAGGCCCTGCGCGGCGGGGACACCGGCGGTGAGCGAGAAGAACGGGGTACCGGTCGCACCGGACGAGGTGGTGCCGGTCGCGTGGACGGCGTTGACCGCGGTCGCGAGCTTCGTCGCGACCTGGTCGTACGACGCCGAGGCCTCGGCCAGGGCGCCGCCGGTGCCGTCCGCGGTGGCGGGTGCGAGCAGCGAGAGGTTCCCGCCGATCGAACCGCCGGACAGGGAGACCGCGCCGGCGGTTCCGGAGGTCCAGGCGAGGGTCACCGCGGCGCCGTCGGCCAGACGCTGCCCGCCGCCGAGCGCGAGCGAGCGCGCATCGGTGCCCTGCACGATGGCGTTGCCGCCGATGAGGACGTCGACCGTGCCGTCGGAGTTCGACCGGACGGTCCCGCCGGCGAGCGACGAGATCTGCTCGGTCAGCTGGTCGCGCTGGTCCATGAGCTCGTTCGCGTTCCCGCCGGAGGCGAGCGCGGTGCGGATCCGGCCGTTGAGGGCGGCGACCTGCGACGCCGCGTCGTTGAGCTGCTGCACCTGGCCGTCCACGGTGTCGCGGACGCTCGACCACTGGGCGTCGATGGCCTTCGAGCCGCTCGAGAGCGCACTCGCGACGGTCTTCGCGGCGCCGATCACCGCGCTCGCGGCGCCGGGGTCGTCGGGGTGGGCGGAGAGCTCGCTCCACGAGGACCAGAACGCGTCGAGCTTCGTCGCGAGGCCGTCGTCGCCCGGCTCGTTCAGCCCGGTCTCGAGGGTGGAGAGCGCCGTGGCACGGGCGTCCGCGTAGGCCGAGGACCCCGCCGCCGCGCGGACGCCGGCGTCGAGCGTGAGGGACGCCAGGCGGGCGATGCCGTCGACGGAGACACCCTGCCCGGCGAGCGCCGCGGTGCCGCGCATGAACCCGGTCTGGGCGGCCGGGATGGACGTCTGCGTGATGCGCTGGCGGGTGTACCCGGTGGTGCCGGCGTTGGCGATGTTCTGCCCGGTGACGTCGATGCCGGCGCGAGCGGCGGCGAGGCCGGAGTACGCGGTGGCGAGGGATCCGAAGGTGCTGACCACGGTGCTACAGCGTCCCCTCGAACAGCCGCGCGCCGTCGGAACCCGCACCCGAGGTGCCCGAGGCGTCGTAGGTGGCGGCTCCGGTGACCGCTCCGGCGAGGGTCTCCTCCGTCGCCTGCGCGGCAGCACGCAGGAAGCGGTCGTTCTCGTCGCGGAGCGCCCCGATCTGCGTGGTCAGCTCGACCATGGCGGTGAGGTGCGCTGCGAGGATCTCGCCCCAGGGGCCGCTCGGTGCGGCGGCGACGACCTCGCGCAGGGGAGCGTCCGCGGGCACACCCCACTCCTCGGCGACCTCGGCGCTCGACGCGGCGCGTTCGAGTCCGGCGCTGCGGAGGCGCTCGAGGACCTGCTCGACCTCGCGGCTGGCGTGCGAGACCCAGCGGGAGCGGCCGGCCGCGAGCAGCAGCTGTTCCTCCTCGAGCTTGAAGGTGAGCAGCTCGAGCAGTTCGCGTTCGCGCCAGAGCACGGCGGACAGTTCGTTCACGCTCATCAGCTCCTCCCGGTGGGTCTGTCGTTCATCCTGCGGACACCGGGACCTATCGGACCCGCGGTGCCGGACGTAAGGACGGCGTCGCCGAGCGCGCGTGGCGGACACGAGCCGCGCCTCCCGGAGACGCCCCCGACCAGGGGACAGGAACGCCCGTTCCCCGCCGCGGGTCCCCTCAAATGCCGACGCGGAGAACGCATTCTCACCCCCGCACTGGGGACGGTTGAAGACTCTGACAGGGCTTTGTCAGCCGATACATTCGAACCGCACCGCGGGTCTGGTCGTTCCAGGGAACACCGTCCCCGCACCGCGTCGCAGGGGCGCGGATGTGCACCACCCGGAGGGAACCGGGTGGGTCTTCGGCGTACGCACCGGCCCCTCCGAGGCCGGTGTCCGCCGCGCCCACGGACGGGTCACGCACGTCGAGCGACCAGGGGATCAGCATGGACCGGAACGACCGCAACGCGATGATCGTGGAGCACCTCCCGCTCGTGGGGTACATCGTCGCGGACGTCCGGGCCCGTGCCACGCACCTCGACCGCGACGACCTCGCCGCCGTCGGGTCGCTCGCACTCGTCGCCGCGGCCGAGGCCTTCGACCCCGGGCTCGGCGTCCCCTTCGGCGCCTACGCCCGCACCCGCATCACCGGAGCGATCGCCGACGACATGCGTTCGGCCGACTGGGCGTCCCGCGGCACCAGGAAGCGCATCCGCGAGACCCTCGCCACGCAGGAGGCCCTGTCCGCCCGGCTCGGTCGGACCGTGGGCGTGCAGGAGATCGCCGAGGCCATGGGGGTCGACCGCCAGACCGCCGCCGACGCGATGAGCGACGCCGCCCGCACCGTGACCCCGATCGACGAGACCGTGCACGACACCCTCGCCGCCGACCTGCCGCTGCCGGGCGAGGACCTGCTCGAGGCGGAGCGGCGCAGGTACCTCCGCGCCGCCGTCGAGGCGCTGCCGGAGCGGATGCGGTACGTGGTCGAGAGCGTCTACTTCGGCGACCGCTCGGTGACCGAGGTCGCCGCCGAACTCGGCATCACCCACTCCGCCGTGTCGCAGCAGCGGTCCGAGGCGATGCGCCTGCTCCGGGACGGCCTCGCCGCGCACTACGGCGACGAGGGAACGGCCGTCGAGCCGGCCTCGCGGACCACCGCCGCACGCCGGAGCGCCTACCTGGCACGGGTCGCCGCGAACGCCGCAGCGGGCGTCGCCCGAGCCGTGCACGATGCCACCACGGGGCCGGCCGTGGCGGCGAGCTAGAAGTCGACCGGCGCAATCCGGTCGATCACCTAACGGCTCCGGCCGACCGGCCGAGAGTCACCAGTGTCAGCCCACGGACGGGCGGACGTACGACCCAGATTTCACGGAGGAAACCACCATGGGTATGTCCATCAACACCAACCTCTCGGCACTCAACACGTACCGGAACCTCAACTCGACGCAGAACGACCTGTCGAAGTCCCTCGAGAAGCTCTCGAGCGGCCTCCGCATCAACCGTGCTGCCGACGACGCGGCCGGTCTGTCGATCTCCGAGGGGCTGAAGTCCCAGGTCGGTGGCCTCACGGTCGCCGCCCGCAACGCACAGGACGGCATCTCCGTCGTGCAGACCGCTGAAGGTGGCCTCACCGAGACCCACTCGATCCTCCAGCGCATGCGCGACCTCGCCGTGCAGGCCGGCAACGACTCGAACAACGCGGACTCCCGCACGGCGATCTCCACCGAGGTCGGGCAGCTCCAGCAGGAGCTCGTTCGCATCTCGAAGTCCACGAACTTCAACGGCACCTCGCTGCTCAACAACAACGACACGCTGAAGTTCCAAGTCGGGGCGAACGCCGGCACCGACAGCCAGATCTCGGTTGACCTGTCCGGGGCGAACGTCTCGGCGATCGCGTCGAAGCTGACCGTGGGGACGAGCGGTTCCACCGGCACGCAGTTCACGATCGCCGACGTCGCAGACCTCGGCGGCAAGGACCAGGCGTTCAGCGTCACGAACGGCAACGAGACCAAGACGGTCGCCGTCACCGGTCTGGCGGTGTCGTACGACAGCGTGGACAAGTACGCCGAGGACCTGTCGAAGAACGCCGACTTCTCGGCGAACTTCTCGGTCTCCGTCGAGCACGACGCCAACGGCAAGGGCACCGGCATCGTGGTGTCCGCGATCAACGGCGGCACCGTCCAGAACACGGTCGCGACCGGCAACGGTCTCGCCGGTGGGACGGTCGGTACCGCTGCTGCCGACGGCGCGATCTCCTTCGCCGACGCGGATTCCGCGCAGAAGGCGATCACGGTCATCGACCAGCAGATCAAGGCGGTGTCGACCGCTCGTTCCAACCTCGGTGCCATCCAGAACCGCTTCGACCACGCCATCAACGTGACGAACGTGGCCAAGGAGAACCTCACTGCTGCGCAGTCCCGCATCACGGACGTCGACATGGCGGAGGAGATGGTCAAGTACACGCGCGACAACATCCTCAGCCAGGCCGGCACCTCGATGCTCGCGCAGGCGAACCAGAGCACGCAGAACGTCCTCTCGCTGCTCCGCTAATCGGGGCGGAGGCCACCTCCACCGGACCGTTCGAGTGTCCTGCGGGGATGGCCTCCACCCTTCCGCCAACTGACTGCACCGATCGCACCGGGAGACCAGCATGACCACGACGTCAGCGACGAGCGGTTCCCTCGCCATCGACGGCCTCGTCAGCGGCCTGGACACCACGAGCCTCATCAACTCGCTCATGACCATCGAGCAGGTTCCGCAGACCCTGCTCAAGAGCAAGGTCACCTCGACCAACTCGTTCATATCGTCGCTGCAGACGATCAACGGGCTTTTCCAGACCGTGGCGACGAAGGCCACCGCCGCCTCGTCTGCCACCTCGCTCGCGCTCTTCACCGCGTCGAGCTCGGCGAGCAGTGTCACCGCCACGGCCAGGTCGACGGCGGCGATCGGCTCCGTCGCGTTCACGGTCGACGCTACGGCGGCCGCGCAGGTCGGCGTCACCGCGGCGATGTCGGAGTGGTCCGGCTCTGCTTCGCCCCTGACGCTCGTCAAGGCGGACGGCACGAACATCGCGATCACCCCTGCGTCCGGCTCCCTTGACGACACGGTGTCCGCGATCAACAAGGCCGCTGCCGGTGTGACCGCCATGAAGGTCGCCGCCGGCACCGCATCCGACGGCACGAAGCTGTACCGCCTGCAGGTGTCGTCGAACACGACCGGGGCCGCGAACGCGTTCTCGCTGTACCGCGGCACGGCCGAGGACGTCGCTGTGGGCACCGCCACGGACGTCTTCTCGGAGACCGGCGCCGCGGTCGTGCGCCAGGCGGCGGACGCCTCGGTGACGCTCTACGCCGGCACCGCGGCCGCACAGACGATCACAAGCGGCACGAACACCTTCGCCGATCTGCTCCCGGGGGTCGGCGTCACGGTCTCCCGGACCTCGACGGACCCCGTCACGGTGACGGTCGGGCAGGACACGACGAAGGCCCAGGCCGTCGCGTCCGGACTCGTCGACGCGTTCAACGCCGTGCTGTCGTACTACGGCTCGAACACCTCGGTGACGAGCACCACGAGCGTCACCGACGGCACGACGTCGACCACGGCCGGTGTGCTCCTCGGAGACGCCACCACCCGGGATGCGGTGCAGCGGCTCGGATCGGCGATGTCGAACCCGGTCGACGGCAAGTCGCCGTCGTCGATCGGTCTGACGATCCAGAAGGACGGCACGTTCTCGTTCGACGCGGATGTCTTTCAGGCAGCCCTCACGAGCGACCCCGAGAGCACGCAGGCCATCCTGTCCGGGGTCGCCACCAACGTGGCCTCGGCCGCGAACGCCGCGTCGGACAAGTACACCGGCTCCATCACCACCTCGATCACCGGACAGCAGTCGGTGGCCAAGGACCTCAACGACCAGATCGACGCCTGGACCGACCGGCTGACGCAGCGCCGGGCGACGCTGCAGGCGCAGTACACCGCGCTCGAGACCAGCCTCAGCACGCTCCAGTCGCAGTCGAGCTGGCTCACCAGCCAGCTCTCGACCCTGACGACCTCGAGCTGAGGCGAGGAAAAACGATGAACGCCTTCGACCTCCAGGCCGCCGCCTTCCGGCAGGCCGCCCAGCCCCGCACCGTGACCGACCAGCGTCGCGCGCAGTACACGAACGAGGCCGTGCTCTCCGCGACGCCGGCACAGCTCGTCACGATGCTGTACGACCGGCTGCTGCTCGACCTGCACCGTGCCGAGGCCGCGCAGACCGGCGCCGACTGGGACGCCGCGCGCGAGCAGCTCCTGCACGCCCAGGCCATCGTCGGTGAACTGTCCGCCACGCTCCGCATCGACGTGTGGGACGGCGGCGAGGGGCTCCTCGCGATCTACAACTACGCGTCGACGTCGCTCATCACCGCGAACGTGCACCGGGACGTGCAGGCGACGCGGGACTGCATCCGGATCCTCGAGCCGCTGCGGCAGTCGTGGCACGATGCCGCCGCCTCCCTGCCGGCGACATCGGCGGTCCAGCACCCGACGGGCGGTGCGCTCGGTGTCGCGTGACGCGTGGGAGGCGGTGCTGACCGACCTGGAACAGGACGTTGTCCGCGCGACCGGCGCCGCGTGGACGGAGCCGACCGGGCTGGGACCGATCCCGCGTGACCTGGTGGGTCGTGCCTCCAGGCTGCTCGCCGCGCAGCGCGACCGCATCGCGACGCTCGAGGCCGACCGGCGTACGACCGCCGAGCACCTGGGCGCGCTCCGTGCGGTGGAGGCGACCCGGGAGCCGCGCGGGTCCGTGTACCTCGACGCGTCGGCCTGACGGGCGGGCCCGGCCGGAGCTGGCGGTTCGGTGCGCGTGCATCGGCCGACATCGCGCGCGTCGATCGACGGGTGCCGTGTCGGAACATGCACGCGTAGTGGGTGCGTGCGCATCGTTCGACAGCGCACGTGTCGATCGACTCGTGCAACGTCGGAACATGCGCGCGAACAGTCCCGACGACGACGACGCCCCCGCCCCGCCCCCCGTTCGGGGCGAGCGCTAACGGCCCCCACCACCCGGCCGACAGCCCCACCTGAGCACGGATCGCTCACCAGTTCGGCCACGGATCGGCCACCGCCATCGCGCGACGTCAGGGGACGTCGCGCTGCGAGGGGATGACCGTGTTCGATTCCGTGACGTCGGCGGCGCTGCAGAGCGCGCTCGACGGCCTGTCGATGCGCCAGCGGGTGATCGCGAACAACATCGCGAACATCAACACGCCGAACTACCACGCCGAGAAGGTCCAGTTCGAGGACGCCCTCGCTTCGGCGATCGTCGACGGCGACGGCAGCACCACGCCGACCGTGGCGCGGAGCCTCGAGCCGACGAACACGAACGGCAACAACGTCAACCTCGACGAGGAGACGCTCTCCAACGTCGACACCGTGCTCCGGTACCAGTTCGCCACCCAGGCGATGAACTCAGAGCTCACCAGCGTCCGTGCGGCGATGCGGACCACCTCGTGACCACCTTCGACGCGATCGGCATCGCGAGCACCGGCATGACCGTGCACCGCAAGTGGCTCGACGCGGTCTCGGACAACATCGCCAACGTCAACACGGCGAAGTCGATGGACGACACCGCGTTCCAGGCCCGGTACGTCGAGGTCCAGGAGGGCGCCGCCGTGTCCGGCGCCTACGTGAAGGGCGCGTCGTTCGGCAGCGCCGCCGGCCGCGTGACCTATGACCCGGACAACCCGCTCGCGAACGAGGAGGGCTACGTCCGCATGCCCGACATCGACCTCGGCACGCAGATGGCGGACCTCATCATGGCCCAGCGGGGCTACCAGGCGAACGCCGCCGTGGTGGACCGCGCGAAGACCGCCTACGAGGCGGCACTGCAGATCGGGAAGAACTGATGCCCATCGACGCCGTGAACGGTGTGACCACCAACGCGATGACGAACGCGCTGACGAGCGCGACCGGGACGTCCAGCGACAGCACGACCACCGGTGCGGTCGGGGCGACGAGCACCGACGGTTCCGGCTTCGCCGCGTCGCTCGGCAACGCCGTCGACGGCCTCCAGCAGTTGCAGAGCGACTCGAAGACCCTCGCGCTCAAGGCCGTCACCGGCAACCTCGACGACATCCACGACGCGACCATCGCCGCCACCCGCGCGCAGGTCACGCTCGAGCTCGTCTCCGCCGTCCGCAACAAGGGTGTGGACGCGTTCAACGAGATCATGAGGATGCAGGCCTGATGCCGGTCGCCCTGAAGAACGTGTTCGCCCGGCTCGGCGCGTACGTGCGCGGGTTCTCCGCCGCGCAGCGCACCATCGCCATCCTCGTCGTCGCGGCCCTCGTGCTTGGCGGCATCGCGCTCGCGAGCTGGCTCGGCAAGGCGTCGTACTCGCCGCTCTTCACCGGACTGGCCGCGGCCGACGCGGCGAGCGTGACCGACCAGTTGCAGACCGACGGCGTGCCGTACCAGCTGACCGACGGCGGCGCGACGATCCTCGTGCCGCAGGGGTCGGTGTACTCCGAGCGGCTCAAGGCGGCGTCGAACGGTCTGCCGTCGTCGAACGAGGGCGGGTACTCGCTGCTCGACAAGATGGGCGTGACGAGTTCCGAGTTCCAGCAGGACGTGACGTACAAGCGGGCGATGGAGGGCGAGCTCGCGAAGACCATCGGCGCGATGGACGGCGTGCAGACCGCCACCGTGCAGCTCGCGATCCCGGAGAAGACCGTGTTCGTCTCCGAGGAGAAGGACCCCACCGCCTCGGTGTTCATCGCGACGAAGAACGGCGCCGAGCTCAGCACCGACCAGGTCCAGGCGATCGTGCACCTCACGAGCGCAGCCGTCGAGGGCATGCAGCCCACCGACGTCTCGGTCGTCGACTCGAAGGGCCAGACCCTCTCCGCAGTGGGCACCGGTGCGACCGGCGGCGGCGCGGACCAGGCGGCCGACTACGACGCGGCGACGAGCAAGAAGATCCAGGACCTGCTCGACACGACGCTCGGCGCGGGCAACGCGACCGTGGTGGTCTCCGCGACGATGAACCAGAACACCGGCACGCGGACGTCCGAGTCGTACACGACCCCGACGACCGGTCCGGTGGCGCTCAACGAGTCGAGCACGACGGAGCAGTACGGCTCCGGGTCCGGCGCGTCGAGCGGCGCCACGGGCGTCCTCGGTCCGGACAACATCGCCGTCCCGAACGGCACGGCGACGACCGGCACGGGCGACGACGGGTACACGAACGAGTCGGCGACGAAGAACAACGCCGTCGACCACACCACCGAGACGACGCAGATCCCCGCCGGCTCGCTGCAGAACCAGTCGGTCTCGGTCGCCCTCAACGCCAAGGCCGACACCGTCAAGAACGCCAACCTGCAGAGCATCAACGACCTGGTGTCGCGGGCGGCGGGCGTCGACACGGCCCGCGGCGACAAGGTCGCCGTCGCGATGATGGACTTCGACACCAGCGCCGCGGACAAGGCCACGAAGGCGCTCGAGGCGCAGCAGAAGGCCGACCAGCAGGAGTCGCTGTGGTCGGCGATCCGCACCGCGGGCATCGTCGTCGGCAGCCTGCTCGCGCTCATCGCGATCATGGTCTTCGTCGCCCGCCGGAGCCGGAAGCAGGAGCGCGAGGCCGTCGACCTCGGCGAGTTCGACGCCTTCTCCGGCGAGACGTTCCAGCTGCCGCTCGCCGTCGACGGCGCCGCCGACCGGAGCCCCCTGCAGGCCGGAGACGCCCCGACCGTGGCACTCCCGACGATCCCGCACGACGACGCCCCGACCGAGGTCCTCACCACCGAGGAGGTCACGGCCGAGCGTCGGCGGCAGGACATCTCCGCCCTGGCGGAGCGTGACCCGAAGCGCACCGCGGAGCTCCTCCGTGGGCTCCTCGACGACCGGGCACCGGTGTGAGCGGCCTCACACCGAGCGTCGGCGGCGTCGGCGGCATCGGCGGCGGCGCAGGCGGGAGCACGGACCGTGCCCTGACCGGCGCCCAGAAGGTCGCGCTCATCCTCATGCAGATGGAGACCGACCGTGCCGCCGAGGTGATGAAGCAGTTCACCGAGATCGAGGCGGAGGAGATCTCCGCCGAGATCGTCCGGATGCGCCGCGTCGAGGACACCGTCGTCGACCGCACGCTGACGGAGTTCCACCGGATGACCCTGAGCGGCCGCATGCAGAAGCGCGGCGGCAAGGAGACCGCGCTCGGGCTGCTCGAGGCGTCGTTCGGCGCCGAGCGGGCCGCCGGGGTGATGGACCGCCTCGCGTCCAACCTGGCCGGCCAGTCGTTCGACTTCCTCGACGACGCCGAGCCCGGCCAGGTCGTCACGCTGCTCGAGGGGGAGCTGCCGCAGACCATCGCCCTCGTGCTCGCGCACCTCAAGCCCGCGCAGGCCAGCGCCGTGCTCGCCGGGGTGGACGAGCGCGCCCGCACCGACGTCGCGCAGGCGTTCGCCACGATGGGCTCCGCCACCCCGGAGGCCGTCGCGATCGTCGCGGGGGTGCTCCGGCAGCGCGCCGGCGCCGTCGTGTCCCCGCGCGAGAGCGTCGAGGTCGTCGGGGGCATCCAGCCCCTCGTCGAGATCATCAACCGCTCGGACGTCGCCACCGAGAAGGCCGTGCTCGAGGGCCTCGAGGCGCGCGACCCCGAGCTCGCCGAGGACATCCGCTCCCGCATGCTCACGTTCGCGGACATCGTGAAGCTCGAGTCGCGCGACATCCAGCAGGTGCTCCGCGGCGTCGACTCGAAGCTCCTCGCGACCGCCATGAAGGGCGCGGCAGCGCCGGTCATCGAGACGATCCGCGCGAACGTCTCGGAGCGCAACCGCGAGCTCCTCGACGACGAGCTGCAGGCCATGGGCCCGGTCCGCGTGTCCCTCGTCGAGGAGGCCCGCGCCGAGGTCGTCCGCTCCGTGCGCGAGCTGGAGGCGCAGGGCGTCATCACCGTGCACCGCGCCGAGGAGGACGAGCTCGTTGACTGACACCGTCGTCCAGCGCGTCGCGTTCCCGGTGATCGGGGACGCGTCCGGACGCGAGCGCACCGCCGGCGCCGACGTCCGCGGTCACGCCGCCGGGTACGCCGCCGGCCTCCGGCAGGCGCAGGCCGAGACCGACGCGCTCCGAGTCCGGCTCGAGGCCGAGTCCGCCGCCCGGGTCGCCTCGATGCAGGCCGACACGGCGCGCCGCATCGCGGTGCTCGACGCCGCCACGAACGCCCTCCTGTCGCAGGTGACGCCGGTCTTGGAAACGGCCGAGCAGTCCGTCGCGGCCGCCGCCGTCGACCTGGCCGAGGCGATCGTCGGGTACGTGATCCGCGCCTCCAGGCGGTCCGACCCGTCGGCTTCCGGTCCGGTGGACGCCGCGGCGGACGGTCGGGAGGCGCGGCGTCCGTCCGGCGCGGAGGCCACCGTGATGCGCGCACTCGCGTCCATCGACCGCACGGTCGCCGTCGCGATCCGGCTGAGCGTCGCCGACGCCGCGCGGGTCGCCGACCTCGAGCTGTCCGTACCGGTCGTCGCCGACCCGGCGCTGCGCGACGGCGACGCCGTCGTCGACCTGCCGGACGGCCTGCTGGACGCCCGGATCGCCACCGCACTCGACCGTGCCCGCACCGCGCTGGAGGTCGCCTCGTGACCGCCGCCCTGCTCCGACCGCGCGGCCTCGACGACGCGCTCCGGCAGGCCGCACCGCAGCGCGTCGGGGTCGTCACGAGCGCCGTCGGACTCGGCCTCACGATCGCCGGGCTCGACGCCCGCGTCGGCGAGGTCGTCACCGTCGGCGCCGAGGGCGGGCCGCAGACCCTCGTCGAGGTCGTCGCCACCGACGTCGCCGGCGTCCGGTGCATGCCGCTCGGCCGACTGACCGGGGTCACCGCGGGAACACCGGCGCGCCCGACCGGTCGTCCCGTGCTCGTGCCGACCGGCGCCGGACTGTTCGGGCGGGTGCTCGACGGGCTCGGGCGGCCGATCGACGACCGCGGACCGCTCGACAGCGATGCCCGGGTGCCGCTCGACCACGAGACGCCGAACGCCATGGCGCGCACGCGCATCGACACGCCGATGCAGCTCGGGGTCCGTGTGCTCGACACCCTCACGACCGTCGGCCGGGGGCAGCGCATGGGCCTGTTCGCGGGCTCCGGCGTGGGCAAGTCCTCGCTGCTGTCGATGATCGCCAGGGGGAGCGACGCCGCCGTCAACGTGATCGCCCTCGTCGGGGAGCGCGGGCGTGAGGTGCGCGAGTTCCTCGAGGACGACCTCGGAGCCGATGGCCTCGCGCGCTCGATCGTCGTCGTGTCGACATCGGACGAGCCCGCGCTCATGCGTCTGCGCGCAGCGTTCGTCGCGACCCGGATCGCCGAGTCGTTCCGCGACGCCGGGCAGGACGTCGTCCTCATGATGGACTCGCTCACACGGGTCGCCATGGCCCAGCGGGAGATCGGCCTGTCGGTGGGGGAGCCGCCGGCCACCCGGGGCTACCCGCCCTCGACGTTCTCGGTGCTCGCCGGGCTGCTCGAACGCGCCGGGACCGACCGGGTTGGCAGCATCACCGGGCTCTACACCGTGCTCGTCGACGGGGACGACCACAACGAACCCATCGCCGACGCCGCCCGCAGCATCCTCGACGGCCACGTCGTGCTCGACCGGAAGCTCGCGGTCACCGGGCACTTCCCGTCCGTGGACGCCCTCGGCTCGGTGTCCCGCGTGGCGTCGAAGGTGACGACCCCGGGGCAGCGCGCCGCCGCGACGACCCTGCGGAAGGTCATGGCCGCCCGGAAGGCGGCGCAGGACCTGCTCGACGTCGGGGCGTACCAGCGCGGGACGAACCCGCTCGTGGACGCCGCCGTCGACCACCAGGACGCGATCGACGCGTTCCTCCGGCAGGGCATGGACGAGCGCACGACCGCGGCGTCGTCGTGGCGTGCGCTCGACGGTCTCGTCCAGATGCTCGGAGGTGCTGCCTGATGGCCCGCCGCTTCCCGCTCGCCGGACTCCTCCGCCTGCGGCACGCCGAACAGGACCGCGCCGCAGCGGCCCTCGCCGCCGCGAACGAGCGCGTGCGCGACGCCGCGGACGCCCGGATCGCCGCTCGCCGGACCCTGGCGGACGCCGAAGGGTCCCAGCCGATCCAGGACGCTGCGACGCTCAGCGCGGTCGCCGCAGCACGCGCCGCGACCCGCGGGATGCTCGAGGAGCTCGACGCCGTGGTCCGCAGCCGCCGTGCCGACGCCGACCGCGCGCAGGACGAGTACAACGGCGCCCGACGGTCGGCCCTGGGGCTCGAGAAGCTCGAGGACCAGCACGAGGAGCAGCAGGTCGCCGAGGAGCTCCGCACCGAACAGAACGCCCTCGACGAGATCGCGGCACGGAGCCGCGCGGAAGGTGGTGCCCGATGAGCGTGGACGCCGTGCTCTCCCGGATCTCCGAGATCCGCACCCAGATCGATGCCCTGCGCAGCGGGACGACCGCCACGACGGCGACCGCTTCGACGTCGTCGAGCGACACGTCGAGCGCCTTCGCCGACGCCCTCGCGTCCGCGACCGGCACGGCCACGGGCACCGCGTCGACCGCGGCCTCGGGCGTCCCCACCGCGACGTCGGTCGACGCCGGTGCGGGGACCATCGCCACCGGGAGCGGTGCCACCGGCGCCGACGTGGTCGCGGATGCGAAGAAGTACCTCGGCGTGCCCTACGTGTTCGGCGGCACGACGACGGCGGGCATGGACTGCTCGGGCCTCGTGCAGACCGTCTTCAAGGACCTCGGGGTGACCATGCCCCGGGTCGTGCCGGACCAGGCGAAGATGGGCGTCGAGGTCGGATCGCTCAAGGACGCCCAGCCCGGGGACCTCATCATCCCCAAGGGCGAGGGACACGTCGTGATCTACGTCGGGGACGGCAAGGTGCTGCACGCGCCGAGGCCGGGCAAGGACGTCCGGATCGTCGACAACTGGTACAAGGACTCGGACATCGCCACGATCCGGCGCATCGTCCCGGCGCAGGCCACCGCGACCACGGCGACGACGGCGGCCGCTGCGGCGTCGAGTGCGACGGACCTGCAGACCGCGGCGCTGCTGTCGCTGATGAACTCCGGGAGCGCGGCATGACCATGACGATCACGACGCAGACCCTGCCCTCCGCGCAGACGAGGGCCGCGGGCACCTCGGACGGACCCGGCTCCGCGGACTCCTTCGGCGCCGCCCTGGCCGCCGTCGGGGAGGACACCGGCCGCCGCACCCCCGCGACCGCCGACCGCGCCGCCGAGCACTCGACGCGCGACCGAACGGGCCGCGCGGGGAACCACTCGCCCGCTGACCGTCCGGTCCGGGACCGCGCCGGCGGTGACCGTGCGGGCCGTGGCCATGCCGGCGGTGCTCCGGCCGACCGGTCATCGGCCGACGGTACGACCACCGGCACGCCGACCACGACCGCCCCCGCGACGACCGCGCCCGCGACGACCGCCGATCCGACGCCGGCGACCTCCGCGGTGGTCCCGGGCGCGGTG
>NZ_JABMCE010000049.1 GCF_013359865.1 Curtobacterium pusillum | reverse complement strand
CGTCCGCGGCGCCCGGGGCCGCCGGCTCGACGAGCGGCGGTGGCAACGGCCCGCTCGGCCTCGCCGTCGGCATCCTGCTCGCGGTCGCGCTCCTCGTGTCCCCGGCGGTCGTCCGGGCATCCCGGCGCCGGTCGCGGCTCGGTGCGATCCGCTCCGGCAGATCACCGGCCGTGAACGCCTGGCGCGAGGTCCTCGACGACGTCGCCGACCACGGACACGCTCCGGGGATCGCCCCACCGGGCGACCCGGCGGCCGTGGCACGCACGGCACGAGCGGTGCTCGGTCGGCTCCGGCCGTCGGTGCCCGAGGCGGTGCTGCCGCACCTCGACACCGTGGTCGATGCGGTCGACCGGGAACGCTTCGCCGCGGGCGGGGCAGCGTCGGTGGACACGGGGGCGCTGCTGGTCGCCGTCCAGGAGGCGCGGGTCGCCCTGGACGCGTCGGCCTCCGGTGCGCGTGTGCTCCGGTCGCGCCTGCTGCCGCCGAGCCTGCTGCCGTCGTCGGCGTGGTCGCACGACGGTCGTCGGACGCGCCGCCGCCCGGCGTGACGTGGCCCGCCGGGCCGCCTCCGTCCGGGGCGGCGAGCCCGCGCGGACATCAGCGCCGGCGGACGACCGCCTCGACCAGGCCCGCGACGACCTCGCCCGGGTCCACCCCGGGCAGCGCCGCCGCGTCGAACACGATCCCGACGTTCGCCCCGATGAGCGCCGTGGAGAGGTCCTCGAGCGGCATGCCGGGATCGATGTCCGGGTGCGCCCCGAACCACAGCTGCACGAGCTCGAGCACCCCGTCGTGCAGTGCCCGGCGGTGCCGGACGAACTCGGGCAGGAACTCGGGGTGCCGGATCGCGTACCCGCGGAACTCCGACAGCAGGGCGAACTGCGCGCTCTGGTCGTTCCGCCCGAACGCCGCCCGGACCACGTCGCCGATGTCCACGGCGGCGATGTCGGCCCGGACGAGCTCCCGCAGCGAGCCGAGCACCAGGTTCGTCGCGCGCTGCATGACCTGCGCGACGAGGTCCTCCTTCGAGGAGAAGTTCGAGTACACCGCTCCCTTGCTGAACCCCGCACGCGCGGCGACCTCGTCGATCCGGGCCTCGTGCACGCCCTGTTCGGCGAACACCTCGGCGCCGGCGGTCAGCAGGCGCTCGCGGACCTCGGCGCGGGGCGTCCGAGGCGTGGGCCAGTCGGGAGTGGGGGAGTCGGGGGCGTCGTCGCTCATCGGTTCCTGGTTCGACGGGGCCCGCCGCGGTCCGTCGGGTCCGGCTTCGTCGGGCTGGCGTGGTGGTGGGTCACGACCATTCTGCTGGGGACACGCTGCGCCGGGAGACCTGCCGCGCCGCGCGTCTGATCCCGCGCGGCATCAGCGAAGCCCCCATCCACACGTCCGTTCGGAACCGCCGCGTTCGGGCAGCGTCGGTGCGTGAGCGGACGACGTGCGCCGGATCGATACCCGGCGGTACCGATGCTACCTCCGCCCGCGGTCGGATGACACCCTCAGATGTCGGTTCGCCCGTCGCCCCCGCCCGACTCGTTCTCGTGGTGCACGCTGCCGGCACCGGTCCGACGACCCGGGCGGCGCAGCAGCCGGATCGCGTCCGGCCGCAGCCGCCGTCCGCGCTGCAGGAGTGCGCCGAGCGTGGACTTCGGCTGCCAGTCGCGGCCGTTCGGCAACCCCCAGCCCCGCCGGACGGCACCCCACCGCAGCCCGAGGGACAGCACGATCGCCGCGATGATCCCGATCGAGGCAGACCCGAGGTGTGACGCGATCACCATCACGGCCGACGCGGCGACGGCCACGGTGGCGTAGAGCGCGTTGCCGCCGAACACCGCCGGTACCCGTCGGAGCAGCAGGTCCCGCATCGCACCGCCGCCGACCGCTGTGATCGTCCCCATGATGATGGCGGCGGGCCACTCGAGGCCGGCGTCGAACGTCCGCTGCACCCCGACGACCGACCAGAACCCGATGACGGCCGCGTCGAGCACGGTGAACAGCCGGTCCCAGGTGAGCTCGGAGAACGAGACGAAGAACGCGATGAGCGCTCCGGCAACCGCGACCGGGGCGTAGAGCGGGTCGACGAGCGCGACGGGCGGCCCGTTCTGCAGCAGGGTGTCGCGGAGCATGCCGCCGCCGAGCCCGGAGACGAAGCCCACGACCAGGAACCCGAACAGGTCGAAGTCCATCGTCCGCGCCAGTGATCCGCCGAGCAGCGCCGATGCGAACACCCCGGCGAGGTCGAGCACGTTCGTGACGGAGGCCAGGCCCTCGACGGACAGCAGGTTCATGAGAACCATCAAACCTCACCGCCGGGGAGTGGCGAGTCGACCGCTGGTTAGGTTAGCCTCACCTTCGTCATGCTCGCCACTCTCGTCATCGGCCTCCGCGAAGGCCTCGAAGCGACGCTCATCGTCGGCATCATCGCCGCGTTCCTCCGTCGCAACCGCGTGCCCCTCGCGCCCATGTGGCTCGGCGTCGGGATCGCCGTCGTGCTCAGCGTGGCGGTCGGCTTCGGCCTGCAGGTCGTCGAGCAGGCCCTTCCGCAGGCGCAGCAGGAGGGGATGGAGGCGGTCATCGGCATCGTCGCCGTCGTCTTCGTCACCGGCATGATCGTCTGGATGCGCACGCACGCGCGCACCCTGACGAAGGAGCTCGAGGCGAGCGCGACCGAGGCGCTCGGCCGCGGCACCGCGTGGGCGCTCGCCGGCATGGCGTTCCTCGCGGTCCTGAAGGAGGGCTTCGAGACCGCGGTGTTCCTGCTCGCCACGTTCCAGGCCTCATCGGACACCGGGCTCGCGGCCCTCGGCGCGGTCATCGGCATCGCGGGCGCCGTCGTGATCGGGTACGGCATCTACACCGGCGGCGTCCGGCTGAACCTGTCGAAGTTCTTCACCGGCACCGGGATCTTCCTCGTGTTCGTCGCCGGCGGCCTCGTGCTGACCGTGCTCCGTCGTGCGCACGAGGCGGGCTGGATCGTCATCGGTCAGCAGCGCACCCTCGACCTCGCCTGGCTCGCCCCGAACGGCTCCGTGCAGGGCGCCCTCGTCACCGGCGTCCTCGGCATCCCGCCGGACCCCCGCGTCATCGAGGTCCTCGGCTGGGTGCTCTACGTCGTCCCCGTCCTCGCGATCTCGCTCTGGCCGCGCGCCTGGCGTCCGTCGCCGACACGCTTCCCCGCCGTCCGGATGGTGACCGCCGGCGTCCTCGCGGTCGCCGCGGCGGCGCTCGCGGTCGGCGTACCGACGGGCGGCGTCGACCTGCCCCGCACGATCGCCGTGACCGGCGACGCCGGCTCCGTCACCGCCTCGGTCGACGGCGCGACGGCAGTGCTCCGCACACGGGAGAACGGCCGGGAGGCGCAACTCGCCCTGCCCGCGTCGGCCCACCGCCACGTCACCCGCGCGGGCGTGATCGCGGACCGCTGGCGGCTCACCGAGGACGGCTCGGCGGACCGGCAGTCGTCCACGCTCACGCTCGACGACCTCGTCGACCTGTTCGGCCGCGTGCCCGTCGGCATCTCACCGTCGACGAACCCCGGCCCGTTCACCGCCCGCTGGGCCGTCCGCGACACCGTCACCCTGTGGACGGTCCGGGGTGGGGTCCTGGACGCGAGTCGCACGGAACGCACGGTGCTCACCCTGCGCGATGGGGGCCTCCCGTCCGCTCGCACGACCACGCTGGACCGGACCGTCTGGTCCGTGTCCGACGCCAGCGTCCAGCGGTCCGCCACCGCGGTGGCGACCGCGGACACGCGCGCCGCCGAACTGCTGCTCTGGAAGGCCTGGTTGCCGATCGCCCTGGGCGTCGCGGCAGCCGCCCAGGCGCTGCTCGCCCTGCGGGACCGGCGTCGCCGACCCGAGCCCACGACCACCACCCCCGAAACCGATCCGATGCGAGGACCACGCACGGACGATCCCACGAGGAGCCCCGAGTATGCCGTTCGGTAGGACTGCCAGCGCCCGCCCCCTGACCACCCTCGGCGCCCTCGGCGTCGTCACCGCCCTCGCCCTGACCGGGTGTGCGAACTCGTCCACGTCGGCGAGCGACGACGCGAGCAGCTCCGGCAAGGTCTCCCGGGTCTCCGTCACCCTGACGAACGACGGATCCGACAAGTGCGCCGTGTCCGAGACGAAGGTCCCGGCCGGCCCGGTCACGTTCACCGTGAAGAACGAGTCGTCGACCGCCATCACCGAGGTCGAGCTGCTGCAGGACCAGCGGATCCTCGGCGAGAAGGAGAACCTCGCGCCCGGCCTCGACGCCGTGCGGTTCACCGCCACCCTCACCGGCGGGAAGTACCAGGTGTACTGCCCCGGTGCCGACCAGGAGCTCACCGACTTCACGGTCACGGGCAAGGTGACCTCGACGGCGAACAGCAGCGCCGCGACGCTCCTCGACGAGGGCACGAAGGGCTACGCCGAGTACGTCGACGGCCAGGTCACCGACATGGTCGCCGCGGTGAAGCAGCTGCAGGCCGACGTCGACGAGGGCGACCTCGACGCGGCGAAGACCGACTACGCGAACGCCCGGCCGTTCTACGAGCACGTCGAGAGCGACGTCGACGGCTTCGTCAAGAAGGGGTACAAGGCCACCGACAACGCCGGCAACCTCGACTACCTCATCGACATGCGCGCCTCGAACCTCGACGACGCCGTCGGCTGGAGCGGCTTCCACGCCGTCGAGAAGGACCTGTTCCAGGCCGGCGCGATCACCGACACGACGAAGAAGACCGCCGCCGAACTGACGACGAACGTCCAGCTGCTCGCGAAGCTCGTGCCGACGCTCGACTACAAGCCCGAGGACCTCGCGAACGGCGCAGCCGGCCTGCTCGAGGAGGTCCAGTCGAACAAGATCACCGGCGAGGAGGAGGCCTACAGCCACATCGACCTCGTCGACCTCGCCGCCAACGTCGAGGGCGCTCGTCAGGCCTTCGCGTACCTCAAGCCGGGCCTGACCAAGCTCGACCCGACCCTCACGAAGCAGATCGCGAAGCAGTTCGACGCGACGAACGCGCTCATGGACGACTACCGCAACGCGGACGACCTCGGCGGCTTCGACACCTGGGACGCGGCGACGAAGGCCTCGGACGCGAACACGATCTCGCAGCAGGTCCAGGCGCTGCAGGACCCGCTGTCCCGCCTGGCCGAGAAGGTCGCCACCGCGTGACGAGGCCGCACGTCTCCCGGCGCGGGCTGTTCGGTGCGGGTCTCGCCGCGGCGGGCGCCGGCGTCGGAGCGGTCGCGGGCGTCGCCGGGGCCACCGCCGCGACCGGCGTGGACCCGTTCACCGCGGCGGCGAACGGCGACGAGTCGATCGACCTCTCGCAGAGCCACCCGTTCTACGCGACCGCGGCTCGCTCGCCGCAGGGCGGGGTGCGGACCGCGCCCCAGCGGTACTGCGTGTTCATGACCTTCGACGTCTCGTCGAGCCTGGCGACCGACCTCCAGGTGCTCCTCGCCCGGTGGTCGGCGTCGATCGCGCAGCTCCAGGCCGGCAAGACCGTCGGCAGCGTCGAACCGGCGCACGGCGACGGCGTCGGTGCGGACACGGGGGAGGCGCTCGACCTCGGCCCCGCGTCCCTCACGGTCACGGTCGGGCTGGGCCCCGGGATCTTCGACGAGCGCTTCGGCCTCGCCTCGAGGAAGCCGGCGCACCTCGCCGCGATCCCGACCCTGCCGAGCGACAACCTCGACGAGAGCCTCACCGGGGGCGACCTCTCGCTGCAGGCCTGCGCCGACGACCCGCAGGTGGCGTACCACGCCGTTCGCGACCTGGCCCGGATGGCCCGGGGAACCGCGACCGTGCGGTGGACCGTGCTCGGCTTCGGTCGCGCCTCGGCCGGGCCGCACCAGTCCACGCCGCGGAACCTCATGGGGTTCAAAGACGGCACCCGCAACATCACCACCGACGCGGACTACGACCGCTTCGTCTGGGTCGACGACGCCGGCGAGGGTGCGGGATGGATGACCGGCGGCACGTACCAGGTGGCGCGGAAGATCCGGATGAACATCGAGATCTGGGACGCCGACGTCGTCAGCGACCAGCAGCGCGTCTTCGGCCGGACGAAGATCGAGGGGGCACCGCTGTCGGGTGGTTCCGAGCACACCACGCCGGACTTCGCCGCGACTGCGTCGGACGGGACCGAGAAGATCGACCCGAGGTCGCACATCGCCCTCGCCGCGCACGAGGCGAACGATGGCGTGAAGATCCTCCGGCGTCCGTACAACTACACGGACGGGCTGAACCAGTACGGGCAGCTCGACGCCGGACTGCTGTTCACGGCGTACATGAACGACCCCGAGCACTTCACGCGTCTGCAGCGGAAGCTCGGGGCGTCGGACCGCCTGAACGAGTACGTCTCGCACATCGGCTCCGCGGTGTTCGCCGTCCCGCCGGCGCCGCGCAAGGGCTCGTACATCGGCGAGCAGCTCTTCCGCTGAGCGCCACGAGGCCCGCTCGATGGCCGCCGCCCCGTCGTGGGATGGGTGCCCTCCGTCGTTTCCCTGGAGACGGAGAGCACCCGCGTCGCGGAGTCCCCCGGGCGGAACCACCGTCCGGGATGAGAGGCGACCCAGCGCGACGCGTCGCGATGCGACAGGGCTGAGCGTACGCCGCGGATCGCCGGTCCAGCGGGGGAGGCGCGGGATGGGCCGGTTCCCGCACCGCGCGTGGGTGAGGTGCCCCACCGGGGGCGGGTCGTGCCTCCAGGACCGACGCGGAACGGGCCGCCTCACCGAGGTGAGACGGCCCGTTCCGAGCGGCCGTGACGGCGTCAGTCCGTCGGGACCGTCTCGTCGCGCTGCGCGCGCTTCCGGCGGACGAGGACCAGCGCCACCAGACCGGCGAGGAGCAGGACGCCCGCCGCGATCGCCGGGACCGCGAGGTCGCCGCCGGTGTAGGCGAGCGCGCCGGCGGCGTCCACCGGGGCGGCGCCGTCGACGACGCCGTCCCCGTCGGTGTCGACACCCACCGCACCCGTGCCGTCGCCGCCGTCGCCGGCACCCGGGGTGGTCGGTTCGGACGGATCGGTCGGGTCCGCCGGGTCGACGGCCGCCGCGATCGGGATCGACACGGCGAGCGTGACGGTCTGCCCGTTCGGCAGCGTGACGACGAGCGGCTCGTCCGCGGTGGCGGTCGGCGTGACCGCCGCGGCGAGGACGGTCGTGCCGAACGCGCGGCCGAGGGCGGTCAGGGGGTTCGCGTCCGTCGCGGCGCCGGGGACCGCGAAGCTCAGCGTCGCGCGACCCTGTTCGTCGGTCTTGTCGACGACGGTCGGGTCGATGTCGGCGGTCGCCAGCTCGGTGTCGCCGGCGCTGATCGAGACGGTGCCCGCCTCCTCCGGGTCGTCGCTCGAGAAGATGAGCGAGGAGAGGTCGACGGTGATCTCGTCACCGGGCCGGAAGCCGCCCTCGGGCGTCGGGGTCACGGTGACGCCGACGGCACGCTGGTCGGTCGGCGGGGCGACGGGCGTCGTCTGCGCGGCGAAGTAGTCCACCTGTGCCTGCAGGTCCACCTGGCCGGAGTCGGCGACGTTCGACCCGGTCGCGAAGGCGGCGAAGTTGTCGCCACCGGTCGACAGGAACGAGTTCACGGTGACCTTGAGCGTGTCGGTCGGCGCGATGGTCTCGCCGTCCAGGGACATCGACGTGATGCGCTCGCCGCGGCCCTTCGACGGGTCGTAGGTGTACGCGAAGCCGTTCGAGACGCCGAGCTTGAGGAACGGACGCTCGAGGCCGTCCGGCTGCCACTGCTGCTCGAGCGCGGCCTTGATCTGCGCGCCGGTCATGTCCTCGGTGACGAGGGTGTTCGCGAAGGGCTGGACGAGCGCGGCCTCCTTGTAGGTGACCGTGCCGTCGGGATCGCCTGCACCGCTCGACGCGTAGAGCATGTCCGTGCGGAGTCCGCCCGGGTTCATGAAGGCGACCTGCGAGCCGTTCCGCTCGGTCGCCGCGCGCTGGACCTCCGCGATGGAATTGCCGAGGTTCGATTCGCCGCCGCGGTTCTCCGTGGTGCCGTCGGACTGGACCGCGCGGCGGAAGTCGCCCGTGATCTCACCGAGCTTCTTCGCGCCCTCGACGTCGGCGACGGCCTTCGCGGAGGAGACGATGTCGGCGACCGCGTTCGTCGACGTGAGGTCGGCCGGCACGGTCGTCTCGGCGTTGACCGACTTCACCTCGGACTCGATGCTCGTGAGCGTCTTGTCGGCGCCCACGGTGAGCTTCAGGTGGCCGTAGTTCACGCCGTACGAACCGGTCTGGATGACGGGGCGCAGTGTGCCGTCCGGGCCGGCGATCTCGTGGTCGTACGTCGCGTGGGTGTGCGCGGACACGATCGCGGCGACCCTGGACGAGACGCCGGAGGTGATCTTCCCGAAGGCGCCGGTGCCGGTCGCGTCGGCGATGTTCGCCGTGGTGGCACCCTCGTGCACGAGCAGGACGAGGACGTCCGCCTCGCCGTTGGCCGCGTCGCCGTCGGTGAGCTGGTCGGCGTACCTGTTCACCTGGCTGACGATCGGGGCCATCGCGAGGCCCTCGACGCCGCCGGGGCTGACCAGGCCGGGGATGAGGTCCTCGGTGGTGGCCCCGATGAAGCCGACCCTGACGCCGCCGCGCTCGATGACCTCGTAGGGGGTGAACGCCGGGTCGGTCGTGCCCTCCTCGACGATGTTCGCCGAGATGTACGGCCACTCGGCGCGGTCCTCGATGCGACCGGTCAGGTCGTCCTGGCCCTTGTCGAGCTCGTGGTTGCCGATCGCGCTGACGTCGAGGTCCATCGCGTTGAGGGCGTCGATGGTCGGTGAGTCGTTCTGGATGAGCGAGGTGAACGTCGAGGCACCGACGTTGTCGCCGACGCTCGCGAAGATGGTGTTCGGGTTGGCTTCGCGGTACGACTGGACGACGGAGGCGAGCTTCGCGGCACCGGCGGCCTTGTCCGCAGCGGTGCCCTCGGACTCGATGCGTCCGTGGAAGTCGTTGATGTCGACGATGTCGATCGTGGTGTCACCCTCGGCCGCGGTGGCCGTGGATGGGACGGACAGCGCCACGAGGACGCCGGCGGCGAGGGCGGCACCGGCGGCGACGCGACGTCGTCCGCGGGGCGTTGGGGTGTTGTCGGAAGTGTTCATCAGCGACGAACCTAGGAGAACCCACAGGCGGCACGCCAGACGGCGCCGCGACCCGTCACGTGGTGTTCACATCCGCACCATCAGCGCGTCATCAGTCGCGGCCGAGGGCACCCTTCACGCGCTCCACGGCCTCCGCCGCCATCGCCTTCGCGGAGTCCTTCACGACACCGAGCTCGACCGGGTCGCCCTTGAGCAGGCTCTTCGCCGTGTTCATCGCGTACTCGGCGGTGATGTGCGGCGGGAGCGGGGGCACGTTCCGGCTCACGTAGGCGTCGATGAGCGTCACCCCGGGGTTCTCGAACGCCCGCTCGACCGCGGCCTCGACCTCGTCGTCGTCGTGCACCGCGATGCCGGTGAAGCCGAGGAGTTCGGCGTACCCGGCGTAGTCCATGGTCTCGACGTCCTGGGAGCCGCGCCACATCGGGTTGCCGTCCTCGGTGCGCATCTCCCACGACACCTGCCCGAGGTCGTCGTTGTGCATGACGACGATCACGAGCTGCTGGTTCGGCCAGGACGCCAGGTACTTCTTCACGGTGATGAGCTCGTTCATCCCGAGCATCTGGAACGCGCCGTCGCCGATCGTGCACACCGCCGGACGGTCGGGGAACGCGAACTTCGCCGCGACCGCGTACGGCATGGCCGCCAGCATGGTCGCGAGGCGGCCGGACAGGTCGCCGCGCATGCCTCGACGGAGTCGGATGTGGTGGCCGTACCAGTCGGCCGTCGTGCCGGCATCGCACGTGACGGTGACGCCCTCGGGCAGTCGTGCGTTGACGGCGCTGATCACCCGGCGCGGGTTCACTCCGTCGTCGTAGGCGACCTCCGCTTGGCGGCCCATCTCGGCTTCCCACTCGCGCATCTCGTCGGCGAGGCGCTCCTGCCAGCTGTGGTCCTCGGTCGCCTCCAGCAGCGGCAGCACGGCGTCCAGTGTGGCGCCGACGTCTCCCCAGACGTTGAGCTCCGTCGGGTAGCGCAGGCCCAGTTGTTCGGGCTTGATGTCCACCTGCACGCCCCGCGCCTGACCGGTCGCGGGCAGGTACTCGCCGTACGGGTAGTTCGTGCCGAGCAGCACGATGGTGTCGCACTCCTTGATCTGCGTCAGGCTCGGACGGGAACCGAGCAGACCGACCTGCTGCGTGTGGTACGGGACGTCCGAGGGGATGACGTCCTTGCCGCGCAGGGCGGTGATGATGCCCGCGCCGGACTTCTCGGCGGCGGCGAGCACCTGGTCCGTCGCACCGCGTGCCCCGGCGCCGACCAGGAAGGTCACGCGCTCCCCGGCGTTGAGGATCTCGGCCAGCTTCCGGACGTCCTCGGCCGGCGGGGTGATCCGGGTCGACGCGGGCACGTCGCTGGAGCGGGAGACCCAGTGCTCGGCGGCGGGCGCCTCGTACGACATGGCCTGCACGTCGTGGGGGAGCACGACCACGGCCGGCTGCTTCCGGAGCATCGCCGTCCGGAACGCCGTGTCCACGACGACCCCGACGGCGTCCGGCGTGGCGACGGTCTCGACGTAGCAGGCGACGTCGGCGAACACCCGCTCGAGGTTCGACTCCTGCTGCGTGAACGTGCCGATCGACGCCAGGCCCTGCTGCCCCACGATGGCGACCACCGGCTGGTTGTCCATCTGCGCGTCGTAGAGGCCGTTCAGCAGGTGGAAGGCACCGGGGCTCGACGTCGCGACGCACACGCCGACCTCACCGGTGAACTTCGCGTGCGCGGTCGCCATGAGTGCGGCGATCTCCTCGTGCGTCGGCCGGACGTACTCGAGCGCACGCTCGGAGTCGTCCGCCTTGCCGAGCGCCCCGTCGAACGCGCCGATGCCGTCGCCGGGGTAGCCGAACACCCGGGAGACGCCCCAGGCCTTGATGCGGTCGATGACGAAGTCGCTCACGGTCGTGCTCATGGCACCACCGTGCTCGGTCGTTCCTGTACGCGCTCAGGTCTCCTGGGCGATCAAGGGGCGGAGCGTGCGGTGGGCGATGCGGAGCCCCTCGAGGACCTTCTCGTCGGTGCCGCCCCACAGCGGGTCCTCGTGCTCGACGCTCAGCGTGCCGTCGAAGCCCGCCTCGTAGAGCCGGTCGACGACGTGCGGCCAGTCCACGACGCCGCGGCCGGGCACCCGGAACCGCCACCATCCCATGTCCCACGGGTCGTCGCCCTTGTCGACCTTGCCGAAGAAGCCGTACCGGTTGCGCTCGTCCGGGAACAGCTCGAGGTCCTTCGCCTGCGCGTGCACGATGTGCTCCGCGAACGGCAGGATCGTCTCGAGCGGGTCGATGCCGATCCACGTCAGGTGCGAGGGGTCCCAGTTCAGCCCGAACCCGAGCCCGGTCACCCAGCCCCAGAGCTCCGGGGAGTAGGCGATGTTGCCCGGGTAGCCGTCCGGGTGCCAGCCCTCCATGACGCAGTTCTCGATGATGAGCTTCACGCCGCGTTCCCCGGCGTAGTCGACGAGCTCCGGCAGCACCCGGTCGCCCTCGGCCATGTTGTCGCGGACGGACTTCGTGTTGTCGCGGCCGATGAACGTCCCGACGTAGGGCACGCCGAGCGTCTGGGCGGCGTCGATCGCGTGCTTCAGGTGCTCGTGGACCGACGCGCGCCGGGACGCGTCCTGGTGGAGGTTGTTCTCGTAGTAGGCGAACGCGGAGATCTCGAGCCCGGTGCGGTCCAGCAGCTCCCTGGTCGCCTCGGCGTCCGACTCGGTGAAGGTCGCGACGGGCAGGTGCGCCGCCTCGAAGTCGCGGCCGCCGGTACCGGGCCAGACACCCACTTCGAGCCGTTCGTAGCCCTGCTCGGAGGCGAACTCGGCGATACGGCCCAGCGACCACCCGGGCAGGCAGGCCGTGAGCATCCCGAGCTTCATCGGATCTCCCTCCACGTGCCGTCGGCCGCGCTGCCGATCACGGCGTCGATGATGCGTGCCGCGCGAGCCCCGTCCTCGAAGGTCGGCAGGCCCTCCGGCGCCTCGCCGCGGACCGCCGCGTACGTGTCGGCGACGAACGCGGCGAACGCGTCGAGGTACCCCTGCGGGTGGCCGGAGGGGACCAACGCCAGGCGCCGCTGGTCGGGCACGCCCAGCGCGGGGTCCCGGACGACGATCTGCGCGCCACGCTCGTTGCCGAACCACGCCGACTCGGGCTGCTCCTGGTCGAAGGCCGCCGAGCCGCGGGTGCCGTCGACCTCGAACCACAGCCGGTTCTTGCGCCCGGAGGACACCTGCGAGATGACCACGTTGCCGATGCGGCCGGTGCCGGTCCGGAAGGTCGCGACCGCGGTGTCCTCCGTGGTGACCTCGGCCCGCGTGCTGGTGTCCGCGACCGGGTCGGGATCAGGCGAGCCGGAGAACGACGGACCCGAGGCCGCCGGCCGCGTGGCGTAGACGATGTCGGTCGCCGCCGAGACCGAGGCGAACTGCTCGCCGGTCACGAACTCGACCAGGTCGCACCAGTGCGAGCCGATGTCCGCGAACGCCCGCGAGAGCCCGCCGGAGCCGGCGTCGACCCGCCACGAGGACGCGTCCTCGTCGAGCATCCAGTCCTGCAGGTAGTGGCCGTGCACCGCGAGCACCCGGCCCAGGTCGCCGTCCGCGATGCGGCCGCGGATCTCACGGACCATCGGGTGGTACCGGTACACGAACGGCACCGTCGCGACGACCCCCGCGTCGCGGGCGGCCTCGACCAGCTCGATGGCCTGCGCGGCGTCGATCGCGAGCGGCTTCTCGCACACGACGTTGATGCCGGCGCGGATCACGGCGAGGGCCTGCGGGTGGTGCTGGTCGTTGGGCGTGCAGATGTGCACGACGTCCGGAGCGTCCGCGATCACCTCGTCGAGGGAGGTGTACCCGCGGGGCAGGTCGAGCTGCGCGGCGACCTGCTCGGAGCGGGCCTGGTTCCGGCCGAGCACCCCGAGCACCTCGGCTCCGGCTGCGCGCGCGGCCCGTGCGTGGACCCCGGCGATCATGCCCGTCCCGACCACCGCGACGCGGAGGCGTCGTCCTCCGTACCCACTGCTCATCGTGCTCCCTCGCGCCGAACTGGTCCCACCGTATCGGCCTCTCCCGGCCACGTGTCGGAACACGTGAGTACGTTCTGGGGCATGTCGAGCCTCCAGACCTCACTGCTCATCCTCGGTGCCAGTGGCGACCTGTCCAAGCGGCTGCTGCTCCCGGGTCTCGCGACCCTCCTCGAGGTGAAGGAGGACTGGGACGTGCAGCTCGTCGGGGCCGGTGTGGAGGACATCTCGGACGCCGACTGGAAGGCGCAGGTGCGCGATTCCTTCGAGAACGCGCAGGCGTCGAAGAACGAGGACGAGGGGGCGTCCGGCGAGAGCCGGCTGTCGGAGCGACTGCAGGCGGTCGTCGACGCGTCGAGCTACCGCAAGGCCGACGTGACCGACGCCGACGACCTGAAGACGCTGCTCGGCCAGTGCGACCACGACCCGGCGGTGTACTTCGCGCTGCCGCCCGCCGTCACCGAGAAGAGCTGCGCCGTCCTCAAGGACCTCGACCTGCCCGCCGGGACCCGTTTCGCGCTCGAGAAGCCGTTCGGCACCGACGCCGAGAGCGCCGAGCACCTCAACGAGCTGCTGCACTCGTTCCTGCCCGAGGAACGCATCCACCGCGTCGACCACTTCCTCGGCCGCTCCACCGTCCTGAACCTGCTCGGCCTGCGCTTCGCGAACCGCGTCGTCGAGCCGCTGCTGTCGTCCACGCACGTCGAGCGGGTCGACATCGTCTACGACGAGACCCTCGGTCTCGAAGGGCGGGCGCGGTACTACGACAAGGCGGGCGCCCTCGTCGACATGATCCAGAGCCACCTGCTGCAGGTGCTGGCCGTCGTGGCGATGGAGGCACCGGCGTCGATCGACGCGGACGACCTGCGGACCCAGAAGGAACTCGTGCTCCGCGCACTGCGGCCCTGGGGTGGCGATGTCCTCGCGGCAGGCAAGCGGGCGCGGTACACGGCCGGGAAGATCGGCGACCGGTCGCTGCCGTCGTACGCGGACGAAGAGGGCGTCGACCCGTCGCTCGGCACCGAGACCCTCGCGCAGCTCACGCTCGAGATCGCGAACTGGCGATGGGCGGGCGTCCCGTTCACGCTGCGCTCCGGGAAGGCGCTCGCGAAGCAGCGGCGCGAGATCGTCGTCACCTTCAAGGACTCGCCGCACATCCCCGTCGGGCTGTCCGGTGCCGAACGGCCCGACCGACTGCGCATCTGGATCGCGCCGGACGAGATGCAGCTCGAACTCAACGTGAACGGCCCCGGCGACCCGTACACGATCGACCACACGTCCCTCGAGACCAAGTTCAACCCGGGGCGGCTCAGCGCCTACGGCGAGGTCCTCGCCGGGGTCCTCGAGGGCGACGCCACGCTCTCCGTCCGCGGGGACAGCGCCGTGCAGGGCTGGAAGGTCGTCGAGCCCTTCCTGCAGGCCTGGCGGGACGGCGACGCGCCGCTCGACGAGTACCCGGCCGGCTCGGAGGGACCCGAGGGCTGGGACAACATCGACGCGTAACGTCGCCTGACGTGACCGCGATCGACGACGTCCTGCAGACCGTTCCCGAACCCGCCGGAGCCGACGTCCGCGTCGACACCGTCCGTTACCACCACGAGGGCACCCCGCTGCTCGGCGTGATCGCGAAGGACACCGCCATCGCCGGACGGCGCCCGGCGGTGCTCGTCGTGCACGACTGGCACGGCGTGGACGAACACGTCGAGGCGCGGGTCACGATGCTCGCGCGGCTCGGCTACGTGGCCCTCGGCGCCGACGTCTACGGCGAGGGAGTCCGGCCGGGCGACGACACCGCCGGCCAGGTCGCGGGCTCCTTCTACCAGGACCTCCCCCTCCTGCGTGCGCGCGTGCGCGCCGGACTCGACCGCCTGCTCGACGACCCCGACGTCGATCCCTCGCGCGTCGTCGTGATGGGGTACTGCTTCGGCGGGTCCTCGGCGCTCGAGCTCGCGCGGACCGGGGCCGACCTCGTCGGTGCGGTCTCGTTCCACGGTGGCCTCATCACGCACGAGCCCTCCGACGCGGCCGAGATCCGCGCGAAGCTGCTCGTCCTGACCGGCGCCGCCGACCCTGTCGTGCCGGACGCGAAGGTCGCCGCCTGGCAGGACGAGATGCGCGGCGCACCGGACGTGGACTGGCAGGTCATCACGTACGCCGGCGCGATGCACGCCTTCGCGGTGCCGGGCACCGACGCGCCGGACCACGGGGCGCAGTACCAGGCCCGTGCCGACCGGCGCTCGTGGCGGGCGCTCGAGGTCTTCCTCGCCGAGGTCTTCGACGAGGAGCTCGCCGCGCTCTGAGCCCCGACACGCCGACGGTGGCGCTCGAACCCCCTCGATTGGCGCCTGGGCCGCAGCTGTTGTAGAGTCTTCCACGGCCGCAAGGCCACCTGCGCTCGTAGCTCAATGGATAGAGCATCTGACTACGGATCAGAAGGTTGGGGGTTCGAGTCCCTTCGAGCGCACACCATCCGAATCGCCCTCGGTCCCACCATCGGGACCGGGGGCGTTTTGCGTATCCGCGCCCGTCATTAGCCACGCGAACGGCACGCCAGTGGCCATCGCCCACACGACGACGCCTGCGCGGCGCGGCTTGACACGCTCCGCCTCGTAGTTGCTGATCGTCGTCCGCGACATGCCCGTCAGGGCTGCGAGCGTCTGCTGGTCTAGGCCTGCTGCCTCGCGCGCCTTCCGGAGCCTGTCGGCGACGGTCCACCGCGGGATCATGCCCGGCTGTCCAAGGGGCTGCATTGTCATGTAGCAAATCGTAGCGGGGGCAGTTGACCGGATTTCAAGACCTACGGCGTGTCGCAGGGGTTTGGCATTTGCCAAACCGCCATGGTTTGGCACATGTCCAACCTCGAACTGCTGACGACCTCTGAGGTCGCACGGTCGCTCGGCATCACACGCCAGGCCGTGCTCGCCCGCGTCGCATCGGGATCGCTCGTCCCAACCATGAAGCTCCCGACGTCCACTGGTGCGTACCTGTTCAGCGTTGACGACGTGGCGGATGCGGCCGCCTGCGCATGAGCGTCGAGTCAATGACGATTGCGCTGCACCACTCGCGCGCAACCGGCGCGGTGAAGCTCGTCCTGCTCGGTATCGCGAACCACGACGGCGACGGAGGCGCGTGGCCGTCAATCGCGACGCTCGCGAAGTACGCCGCCACGACCCCGCGGACCGTACAGCGCTCGATCCAACATCTGGAACGACTCGGTGAGATTCGCCGTCACGTCGGAGCCGGGGGAACGCACCTGACGGCCGATCACATGCGGCCGAACCTCTACCAGTTCCTGCTCCGGTGCCCGCCAACTTGCGACCGTTCGAGCCGACACCGAGTGCACGGTGAGACCGCTCCGGTGCTGCTGTTTGACCCCCCGACACTGGCGTCAGGGGGTGACACCCACGTCGGGGGGACCCCTGACGCCCACGTCGGGGGAGGGGTGACGCCCACGTCACCCGAACCATCCCTGAACCGTCCAGAGATCCAGCCTTCTACTAAGCCAGCCACAGACGCGCGCGCAGAGTCGAAGGCCCTCAACGAGTCGATCGTCCGGGACAAGTGCAAGCACTCGCCCCGCGGCTGGCACGACTGGAACGCATCGAGCTACTGCAACTTCTGCGGCTCCCGACGCGAGGACCTCACGTCGTGACCCGCTCCGCCGTCTTCGGCTTCGCACGCGACACCTGGCGAGCCCTCCGCGACGAGTTCGAGACCGTCCGCGCCGCCGCCTACGAGCACGCAGTGAACGAGACCAACGGCGCGCTGCTCAACGCACGCGGCCGCGCCAAGGGCATCGACGCCTGGGACCTGTTCATCGGGCCAGCCGCCCGAGCGAACGCCTACGCGTCCGACGAGCTACGAGACCACTGGGCCAGGCACGGACGCCTGACCTTCGCCGAGTTCGAGCGCCAGGCGTTCGACCGACAGTCCTGGGAGGACGTCGCATGACCGAGACCAAGACCAAACGAGCGCGCTGGCGGATCGAGCGTGGCGGGACGCCTGGAGGACGGCTCCCGGGATGGTTCGCAGTCCTGACCGCTCACGACGGATGCGTGGTCCGCTGCGCCCACGTCCCGACCTACGGCGCGGCGTGGGCCGTCGTCGACCTGCACAACACCGGAGAGGCCACAGCATGACTATCAAGACCCCTAAGCCCGTCGTCACCGAGTTCACCGATGGTGGAGTGATCGTCACGAAGACTCACGACCCGGAAGCTGCCCGCGACGCGCTGCTGGCCTACTTCGAATCGCTGTGCGGCAACGACGACGCATTGGTCGAGGAGTGTCTGACCCCCTACCTCGACTACACCCCCGTGCTCGAAACGGGGCGCTGGCTGCGACGCGGCAACGACGAACTGAGCTACTGGACGCCCGGTGGCGGCCGTGGGGCCACTCGTGCAGTGGTTTGGTACGCCTGATGCGCCGCGATCTGCTCGTGCCGCTCGCGTTCGCGCTGCTCGGGACCGCCCTCGCGGCGCTCGTCGCCGCGCTGTTCGTGCTCGCCCTGGTGCTCCGCTGATGGCCGCCGGAGACATGTCCAACGACCCGACCGTGATCGCCGTGCTCGCGCTCGTCGCGATCGCGGGATTCGCCTACCAGACCTGGAGGATGCGGTGAAGCCGATGTGTGCCGCCACCGTGACGGTGCTCGGCGTCGAGACCCAATGCACCCGCCCTGTGAGCACCACGAGGACGGGCGAGGACGGCGTGGTCGTGCTCGTATGCGCCTCGCACGCTCCCGATCCGCGACGGCTCGCCCTCGCGGTCGTGCTCGCCCCGAGCGCGCCCGAGGGTGGCGTTCGCATGCTCGACTGGCGTACCGACCTCCTGACCGGAGAGGCGACGAGCGGGCTGGTGTACGAGGACCTCGACCGACCCGGCCTGAGCATCGCCGACGAACTCGACCGTGCCCTGTTCGACGCGCGCGCCGGACAAGCCCACGAGGCGGCGACCCGTGGGTAAGTACATGACCCCTGCGGAGGTCGCCGACCTGCTGCGCGTGAAGCCCAACACTCTGGAGAAGTGGCGCAGCCGGGGTCGTGGTCCCGCGTTCGTGAAGGACGGCCGACTCATCCGGTATCACCCGCGAGCCGTGGACGCTTGGCTGCGGGCCTGTGAGCACGGGGGACAGCATGGGAGGGGCTAAGCGCGGCGGAAGCGCGTCAGCGGCCCTCACGCGGCGCGTCATCGAGGTCTACGGCGACGTGTGCTGGCTCCAGGGTCCGAAGTGCACCTACAAGGCCACGACCAAAGACCACGTGATCCCGTTCCACGAAGGCGGGACCGACGACATGGACAACCTCCGCCCCGCGTGCCGATCGTGCAACTCGTGGCGGCGTAACCAGGCCATGTCCGGCATGGCGGGCGGCCCGGTGATCACCGTGGTGATCGGGCCGCCCGCCGCGGGCAAGTCGACCTACGTCCGGGAGCATGCCGGACCGATGGACGTCGCGATCGACCTCGACGAGATCGCACGAGCCCTGATGCCCGTCCAGCCCGACCGCACGCACGTGTACCCCGCACACGTGCGCCACGTCGCGATCGGCGCGCGTTCGACCGCGATCCACCGCGCCAAGCGGCTCCAGGTCCCGTGCGGGGTGTGGATCATCCACAGCATGCCGACCCCGGCAGACGTCGCTGAGTATCGGATGCTGCGCTACCGCATCGTCACGATCGACCCGGGCCGCGAGACCGTCGAGCGCCGCGCAGCTGCCGAGCGGCCCGAGGTCATGGCGCAGCACGTGGCTACCTGGTACGACCTCGTGGCCCCCGCCCTGGCACAGACACCCACCCCCGGGGGCGAGACCCCACCCCCCACACTGCAACCCACCCCCACCCCTACCGAACCGGAGGCCCCCGTGCCCAGCACTACGAGCACGAGCGGCGGGTGGTGGTGATGCGCGCACGTCACGCGCGTCAGATCCGTTCCGGCATCGTGCTTGCCCGCGAGGTCTGGGACCTCGTGCTGTACATGCCCGGAGCCCTGGTCAGCTGCGACACCACGCGCACGCGGCGGCTCGAAGCGGTCGCAATGGTCCGCGAGTCACGCGCGATCCATCATCGCCGTCAGCGCGAACGCGTCCGCGGTTTTTCTGAGCGTGGCACCGACGACACCCAGCGTTCCCACCGTCGTTCTCTCCCCCAACCCGACCAGAAAGAAAAAAATGGACGCCGCAAATCCGACCCTTGACGACGCGGATATCTTCGGCGGATTGGACCTGACGACCGGCAATTACGGCGAATCGCCGGAAGAAAAAGCCGTGAAGCAGGCATTGGACGAGATCGCCCAGAAAAACCCGCTGACCGGCTCCCGGATTGCCCTCGCCCGCATGTGTATCTCGCTCGCGCAGAACATATCGAAGGGCAACGCCAAGGGCCGGGCCGTCGCCAACGAGGTCGCCACGCTCGGGACGCTCATGGCGCAGCTGGACCCCGCGATCCCCGACGCCGACGACTCCGACCTCCCGCCCGAACTACGAAAGATCGCAGATGCCCTCGCAACCGCCCCTCGCCCCGGTGGCCCCACGGCAAGTGACGCCGCGTAACCACGACCGCGCCACCTACGGAGCGCACGCCGCCGCCGTCGGTGATGCCCTCGGGAAACCGTTCATCCCCTGGCAGCGTCTCGCAGCGGACGTCGCCCTCGAAGTCGACGACGCCGGCCGATTCGTGTACTCCGACGTCGTGGTCACCGTCCAGCGCCAATGCGGAAAAACCACGCTAGATCTTGCCACGAGCACTCAGAATGCACTCATGGGTCGCGGCCGTCGCGCCTGGTACACGGCGCAATCCGGGCAGCACGCGACCGATAAGTGGCGGGAAATGGTCGAGGACGATTGGGCGCAGTCGGTGATATCCCCGCTCGCTCGAAAGCCGCGCCTGTCAAATGGGTCCGAAGCTCTGCGGTTCTACAACGGATCGACATTCCGGCCGCACCCGCCGACGGTCGATTCCCTGCACTCGAAACAGGTCGACCGCGCGTCGATCGACGAGGCGTGGGCGTTCTCGCAGACCGACGGGCAGGCGCTCGTCCAAGCGATCGCGGGCGCGGCCGGGTCCCGGTCGATGGTCACCGGACAGCGACCCCAGGTCTGGATCGAATCGACCGAGGGGACCGTGGATTCGACGTTCCTCAACGCCGTGCTGGAGCGAGCTCGAGCGGGCGACCCGACGGTCTGCCTGATCGACTACGGCATTGGTCCCGACGTCGACCCGACCGACCTCGACGCCGTGGCCGCTGCGCACCCGGGCTACGGGTACCTGTTCGACATGCAGACCCTCGTTGACAACCTCCAGCGGCTCGGACCCGGCGAGTTCGCCCGCGCCTACGGCAACCGCCGCACGGGCGCGACCGAGCGCACGATCCCGCTCGACGCCTGGAAGCGCGCCGCGTACACCGACCCGGGACAGCCGGAGGGGCCGATCGCGTTCGGCGCGGCCGTCGGCGTAGACAACGTGGACGCGACCATCGTCGTCGCCGTCCGGGTCGCGGGGGACGTCATCGTCGGTGTCGTTCCCGAGGGGCACTCGCCAGGCTCGGACTGGGTGCTCCCGCGGCTCCAGCAACTCTCGACCGAGTTCGGCGCGCCCGTCGCGATCGACCGCGTGGGGCCGTCCGGCGCGCTGTTCGACGCCGCCGAACGCGCGCAGCTGGACCTCGTGCCGCTCACGTCGTCTGCCGTTACCGCGGCCGCGTCCAACGTCCTGTCCTGGGTCACGACCGAGCCTCAGCCGAAGTTCCGATACCGGCCGCACGCCGCCCTCGACGCGGCCGCCGAGCTTGCGACCCGACGGTGGATCGGCGACGGTGCCTGGACCTGGGGACGCCGCGCATCCGTCGGCTCAATCAGCGCCCTGGAAGCGAGCACCCTCGCCGCCTGGGCCGTTGACCACCTGCCGAAGAAGATCGGTCGCCAGCTGTTCTGAGTCGGCTGCTCCGGGCCCCGCTGTGCACGTCGCACGGCGGGGCTTTCTCGTGGCCGCCCACAGCCGCGAACAGACGCGAACAGACGCCTACGCCCGGTCGGGTTTGGCCATGACCATGATGCCCCGCCACGGTCAACGACATGTCAGCTATGTCATGCCTCGTCCGCGTCATCCGGTTCGGTCACGCTCATATTTGGTGCTGTCGGCTCTTCGCCCGGATGGTTCTCGGCATGCCGTCGTTCTGGTCCCGCACCGCCGCCCTGCTCCGCACGGGCGCTGCCGTCACCGAAGCGCGATCGGCCGACGAGAACGCCGCCGACACCATGCCTGAGGGTGTCCGCCCGCCGTCCCGCTCGGACGTGCTGGGCGTCACCCCGGATCGCGCCTTGACGCTCTCGACGGTGTTCCGCGCCGTCCAGATTCACACGACGGCCGTCGCGCAACTCTCGGTCAACATCGAGCGGGGCGGGCAGGTCGTCGCCGACACCCCGCTGCTCGTCCAGAAGCCGTGCATGTCCATGTCCCGGTCGCGGTTCCTGGAGGAGACCACCGCGGCCCTCTACCTCCACGGGAACGCCTACTGGCGCATCGTCCGGCTTGCGGGCGCGCCCGTCGAGCTTGTGCCGCTCGACCCCCGCAAGGTCGCCCCGTACACCGACCCGAAGAACGGCCGGAAGACCTTCAGCTACGAAGGCCGGAACGACTGGTCGACCCTCGACATCCACCACCTGAAGTTCCTCAGCGTCCCCGGGATGGACCTCGGCCTCGGCCCGATCCAGGCCGCCCGATTCGAGATCGCCGGAGCGCTCGACGCCCGCGACTTCGGCTCCGGGTTCTTCCGAGAGGGCGGCGTCCCGTCCGGCGTGCTGAAGAGCGACCAGGACCTCAACGGCGACGACGCCCGCGCGTACCGTCGCATGTGGCACGGCCGCGACCCCGAGTCCGGCGAGCCCCTGGACCCGGACGACGCCCGCAACGACGTGCGCGTGCTCGGCAAGGGCCTGAGCTACGACTACCTCGGGTTGAAGCCCGCCGACGTTCAGTTCCTCGAATCGCAGCAGTTCTCCACGACCCAGATCGCCCGCCTGATGGGCGTCCCCTCGTCGCTGTTCCTCGCATCGGTGCAGGGCGGGTCGCAGACCTACGCGAACGTCGAGCAGGACTGGATCGGCTACGTCCGGTTCTCCCTGATGAACGTCCTCCGCGAGATGGAAGAAGCATTCACCGACGTGACCCCGCGCGGTCAGACGGCGCGCTTCAACATCGACGTGCTGCTGCGCACTGACACGAAGACCCGCTACGAGGCGCACGCGTCCGCACTCGCCGCGAAGTGGAAGACCCGCGACGAGGTGCGCATCGACGAGGGCATGGCCCCGCTCACCGACGCGCAGCGCGCCGACATTGCCGCAGCCGCCCCCGCCAAGCCCGCCACCACCCCGCAGGAGACCGCCGATGCCTGAGCCCCGGATGCACCGCCGCGCCGCGACGACCGACACCCAGATGCACCACCGCGAGATGCACGTCCGCGCCGTCAACACCGACGAGCGGACCGTGACTGGGATCGCCGTCCCCTGGGACTCGCCCGCCTCGATCAGCGATTGGTTCGGCTCGTACACCGAGCAGTTCGCCCGCGGCTCGGTCCAGGACTCGGACGACGCGCTGCTGTACTGGCGGCACACCGACCCCATTGGCCGGATCGTCTCGCACCGCGACACCGACGCCGGGTGGGAGGTCACCGCCCGCATCTCCGAGACCCCGCTGGGCGACGATGCCTACACGCTGCTCCGCGACGGCGTGGTCCGGTCCATGTCCGTCGGCTTCTACCCGATCACGACCGAGATCGACGACGAGACCGGTGACGTGACCCGTGTCGCGGTCCGCGTCGGCGAGGTCTCGCTCGTCCCCATGCCTGCCTACGACGGTGCCGAGATCACCGACGTTCGCCACCGCCAGACCGCCCCCAACACCCCAACAGGAGACCCCGTGGACCCCGAAGAGTTCCAGCGCATGCTCGACACCGCTCTCCAGCAGGAGCGCGCCGAGACCGGCCGTCAGTTCGACGCCCTTACCGCCCGCATCGGCGAGACCCGCACCGCGACCGAGCCCGCCGACACCCGCTCGGCCGGTCAGGTCCTCCAGGCCCTCGTCCGCGGCGACAGCGCCACGATCGAGTCCTACGAGGGCCTGCTCGCCCGCGCCTATGACGGCGGCGTGCTCGCCGACGACGGCACGCTGCGCCCCGCGTGGGTCGGCGACCTCACTCGCCTGATCGATGACAACTCGATCCTGTCTGGCCTGTTCTCCACTGGCACCCTGCCCGCCGAGGGCGAGACCATCGAGTACGGCCAGCTGGGCACGAACACCGTCAAGGTCGACGTGCAGGAGAACGAGGGCGACGACCTGCCGTACGGCAAGGTCACCGTGACGACCCGCAACGCCCCGGTCGTCACCGTCGGTGGATACACGAAGCTCTCGCGCCAGGCGATCGAGCGGTCCAGCGTCAACCTGCTGGACACGAACCTCCGGGCTCTCGCGATCGAGGCCGGCCGCCGGAAGAACATCATGCTCCGCGCAGGGGTAGCCAAGCTCCGCGCGAAGCAGATCGCCGCTGACTCGGCCGACAAGCGCTCGACCGTCACCGTAGCCGACCAGAGCAAGTTCACCCAGTGGGTCGGCGGCATCATCGACGCGGCCGGGATCTACGAGGACCAGGGCCTCAGCCTCGACGCGCTGCTCGTCGACAAGGACACGTTCAAGACCCTGGCGGCGATCACCGACACGACCGGTCGCCCGCTCATGGTCGTCTACGGCGAGGGCGTGAACGCCGTCGGCGTCGTCAGCCCGGCCGCGCTCGGCGGCAACCTCGCGGGCGTCATCGTCCGCGTCGACCCGAAGCAGGCGACGACCACGCCCCAGTTCGTGAACAAGCTCGCCCTGCGCGCCTACAACAGCCCGATCGTGCGGCTGACGGACTCGAACATCGTCAACCTGACCGAGGCGTACTCGGTGTACTTCTACTCGGCGCTGGCCGACGAGGTGCCCGGTGGCCTGGTGCCCGTCGTGACGGCAGACCCGGTCGCGGCTGGCGCGTGATCGCATGACTGACGCAACCCCGGCCGAGTCCGACGACGACCCGAAGCACATCACCCTCGCCGAGTACGTGCAGGCGGTCGGCGACGTGGACAAGCGGCTCGCAGCGGACTCGGCCGAGGAAGCGGAGGCGCTCGTCGACCAGCGGATCGGCAAGACCGCTACCGAGCGGAAGACCGTTCCCGAAGCCGTACGGCGCCGGGCGATTCTCGAGGTCGGGTCCGACCTGTACTACCGCAAGTCGTCCCGCTCGGGCGTCGCCGGGTTCGAGAGCGGCGACGTCCAGCCCATCCGGCTCGCGCGTGATCCCATGCTCACCGCGGCCGCGATCCTCCGACCCTACCTCCGGGGGCTCGCATGACCGGCCCCCGCATCGAGCGGGCGGCCGCGATCGCTGACACGATCCGCGCCGCCCTACCCGACGACCTCGCCGACGTGCTCGTCACGTTCGACGGCACCCAGGTTCCCCAGGGTGCCCCGGGCGGTGCGGTGATCGTCCTCCCGCCCCGCCTGACCTTCCCGACCTACACCCAGACCGAGACCACGTGGGAGGTCTGCGTCACCGCGGGCCCGTTCGACAACCACATGGTCGCGTGGGACCGCATCGACCAGATCATCGCCGCGATCGCACCCGGCCTCGACTTCACCGAGGCCGAGCCGAGCGCGTTCCAGCCCACAGCCGGGCAAGCCCTGTCCGCCTACGTCCTCACCTACACCGACCCCGAATAGGAGACCGCTCATGGTCGCAACCGCTCACATGCTCGGCCCGGGCTCGCTGAAGCTCGGCGAGACCGCCAGCCAGCGCGAGATCGCCGCGCAGCTGACCAAGTTCAGCCTGGAACCGAAGTCCGACTTCGAGGACGACGTGCCGGTCCTCTCGGGCGAGACCGTGCCCGGTGACGCATCGACGGACTGGTCCATCAAGGGCACCGCGAACCAGGACTTCGACAAGGAGTCCATCGAGATGTACTGCTACCAGCACCGTCTCCAGGACGTCCCGTTCCTGTTCACCCCGTCGAACGACCACGACGTGTCCTGGTCCGGCGTCTGCACCGTCGTCCCGCTCACCGTCGGCGGCGACGTCAAGAAGAAGAACACGTCCGACTTCGAGTTCCGAGTGATCGGCGAACCGACCCCGGTCGACTCGACCGGGACCCCGCTCGAACTGAGCTGACATGGCCGAGACCGTCGTCCAAGTCGACGGCGCACGGAAGCTCCGCGCGACGCTCAAAGCCGCAGGCGACGACCTCACCGACCTGAAAGCCGCCCACCGCGAGGCGGCCGAGATCGCAGCCCGCGCCTCGGCCGCCCTCGCCCCCGTCGGACCCACCGGACGGCTGCAACGCACGATCCGCGCGTCCGGCACAAAGACCGCTGGTGTGATCCGCGCGGGCACCGCCCGCGTCCCCTACGCGCCCGTCATCCACTGGGGCTGGCCTAAACGCCGCATCAAGGCGCAGCCGTTCCTCTCGGACGGCGCACGCGACTCCGAGGGTCGGTGGCTGCCCGTCTACATCAACCACCTCGACACCATCGTCCAACGAATCGAAGGAACCTGACATGTCCAACGCACGAGTCCTCGTCGTCACCCCCGCCACCGGCGACGCGTTCGAGGTCACCCCGAACATCAGCGACACCCTCGCGTTCGAGACCACGCTGCGCAAGAACAAGGCGTGGGGGTCGATCAGCGAGAACGCCATGCGCATGCAGTTCTTCCGTGCGTGGAGCGCAGCGAAGCGCGAGGGCAAGACGACCCAGACGTGGGACGAGTGGTCCAGCGGTGAGAACGCCGTCGTGGACGTCACGTTCAAGTCGGCCGACGACGTGGAGGCTGCTGACGCCGCTGATCACCTGGGGGAAGACACCCCCGAGGGTCAGCCCACGAGCTTCTAGTCGCTCTCGCCCTCGAAACCGGGATTCCCGCGTCCATCTGGGCGCGGGAAGACCCGGACGATATCGCCACCGCCGTAGCCCTGCTCGAAGAACGAAACGAGGCCCGTTCCAATGGCTAACAAGACCGCCATTCTCGCCGTCAAGATTCTCGGGGACGCCGTGGGCGCGCAGAAGGCCGCGCAGCAAGCGGAGAAGGCGGTCGACGGGCTGGAGGAGCACGTCCAGAAGGCGAAGGACGGTCTCAACGTTGCGGGGGCGGCCGCTGGCGTCGCCCTCGTCGCGGGCGTTGTCGGTGCAGTCGACAACGCGCAGATCGGGAACAAGCTCGCCGGGCAACTCGCGCTCGACCCGCAGGAGTCTGCCCGGCTCGGGAAGATCAACGGCGACCTGTTCGCCGACGCGTACGGCGAAAGCCTCGAACAGGTCGCAGAGGCGTCCCGGCAGGTTATCGGCAACATCGACGGGATGCGCGGCGCGAACGACGACGCTATGCGCGATATCACCGCGAAGGTCCTCGACGTGTCGACCACCTTCGACCAGGACCTGGGCGGCGTCACCACTGCCGTCGGGCAGCTGATGCGGACCGGCATGGCCCCGGACGCGCAGGCCGCTCTCGACATCATCACCGCAGGGCTCCAGGGCAACGCACGCGCCGGAGAGGACCTGATCGACACGTTCACCGAGTACCCGGCCCTGTTCGAGCGGCTGGGCCTCGACGGGCAGACCGCCGTCGGCCTGATCGACCAGGGGCTCGCCGCGGGGGCACGCAACACGGACCTCGTGGCGGACGCGCTGAAAGAGTTCCAGATCCGTGCCACCGACGGGTCCACGACCTCGGCGGCCGGGTTCGAGGCGTTGGGCCTCAACGCGCAGCAGGCCACCGCGCAGATCGCAGCCGGTGGCGACTCCGCAGCCGCCGGGCTCCAGGACGTCCTCGATCGCCTGCGTGGCATCGAGGACCCCGTGCAGCGCAACGCCGCCGCCGTCGCCCTGTTCGGTACCCAGGCGGAAGACCTCGGCGACGCCCTGTTCGCTCTCGACCCATCGTCCGCCGTGCAGGCGCTCGGCGACGTCGAGGGGGCCGCCAAGCGCCTTGACGACACCGTGAACCAGGATCAGGGGTTCGAGCAGCTGAAGCGGACCGTTACGACGACGTTCACCGATATCGGCGCGGCCGCCCTGCCCGTTCTCGAACCGGTCCTGACCCTGCTCCAGCAGTGGGCGCCGGTCCTCGGTCCACTCGCTCTCGTCGTCGGAGCGGTGGCGGGCGCGGTCACCCTGTACTCGGGGGCCATGAAGGTGTTCGCCGCCGTGCAGGCGATCCAGACCGCCGCGCAGTGGGCCTCGAACGCCGCGTGGCTGGCCAACCCCATCACGTGGATCGTTCTCGGGATCATCGTCGTTCTCGCCGCCGTCGTCGCCGCGATCGTCCTCGTGGTCACCCACTGGGACAACTTCCGGGAGAACGGCGCGGCCGCCGTCGAATGGGTCGGCGAGAAGATCGACGGCTTCAAGAACAGCGTCATCGACGCCTGGAACTGGGTCTCAACCCTGGCGTCCGCCTTGTGGGACATCGCCACGTTCAACTTCGGGTCCGGCTTCGACAAGCTCTCCAGCCTGTTCGGTGGCGGCGCATCCGCCCGCACGGTCGAGATCGCCGCCGCGCAGACCCGCAGCGTCGCCCGCCTCGCGACGACCGCCCGAGTGGCCGCCGTCGCCACCCCGACCGCCCGAGTGTCCGACGGATGGTCCGCCACCGCCGCGTTCGCCACCGCAGCACGTGCTGCCTCGGCGGGCTCGGTGACCAACAACTACGTCACGCTGAACGGCGTCATCGACAAGGCCGGAGCGGCACGGGAGATTCGCAAGGTCCTGCGAGACGAGTCCCGCTCGTCGGGCCGTTCGACGGTCGCTGGCGGTGTCTCGTGGTGATGCTCGGCGCGCGGGTCAACGTCGATGGTCAGACGATCCGCGGCGACTGGGACGGCACCGAGACCGTCGCCGTCGCCAACATCACGATCGCGTGGGGACGGGACTCGCTCTACGACGAGACCGAGCCCGACACCTGCACGCTGTACGTGATCGACCCGACCGGCGACTGGCTCGGCGCGTCCAAGCGCACCGGCTCCAAACTGGAGGTGTACCAGGTCGCGAACAGCCGTCGCGTGTTCCTCGGAGCGGTCTCGGGTACCGACATGCGTCAGATCAAGGTCGTCAACCCGAAGACAGGTCAGCGTGAGCCGCGGTGGTTCGTGAAGCTCACCGCGTCCGGTCGCCTCGGCGCGCTCAGCGAGTCGGTGTTCCCCGGTGAGATGGGGGCGGAATCGCTCGAGGGGCTCGGCGGGTGGGGCGAGTCCAACATCAACTCGCTGCAGGAGAAGTACCTGTCCCGCGGCATGTCGACGATCGTCTCCGACATCGGCCGCGCCCCCTCAGTGGGGGACTCCAGCGTCCTCGTGCGCCGCATGAACCAGGTCACAGCGTCCGAGCGTGCGAACAGCCTCGACCTGGTGGCCCGCATCTACCGCGCCGGAGAACCACTCGGGTTCGTCAACTACGACCCCGAGACGAACGCGATTGCGTGCGGCATCACCGCGGACGCGGGCACCCTGCGCCTCGTCTACAGCGGCGGCGTCACCCAGATCGCCCCGACCGGCAGCAACAGCGTCGCAGTCTCGGCCGACCTCGTGGCCGTCAACGACTCCGACGACGCGAGCACCGCCGCTGGTGACTCCGTCGACGCCGTGTCCGTCGCCTACGTCTGGTACGGCAAGGACCCCAAGCTCACCGACGGCGCGCAGAAACGAACCGTGTACATCGACAGCCTGATCGAGCGCACGACCGACCGGAACGCGACGTCCAACACCCACCGGGTCCTCGAAATCGACTCGCAGCTGATGAACCTCCAGCAGAGCGAGTTCGGCTACGACGTCGGCCCCACGAACAAGGCTCCGGGCTGGCTTGCCGACGGCATCGTGGCGAAGGTCAACACCCTCAACGGGCAACTCCGGCTCCCGCCGGTCACATTCGACGAGAAACGGTTGCCCCTCGACTCGGACGCGCTCACCTGGTCGTTCCTGCGCCCGGTACACGACGGACGAGCGATCTACTTCACCGGCTCGAAGTACAACACCCTCGCGGGCGCTGGCCCCATGTTCCAGATCATCGGCGGCACCCTCACCTTCGACGGTGCCTGGTCCCACGAGGTCACGCTGGCCCCCGCCGTGGGCAACGCGGCACGTGCCGACCTCTCGATCGGCGACCTGTTCGGCAGCACGTCCGCCGCCACCCTCGGCTCGTTCGATTCCCCCATCCGCCTCGGCGACTTCGCCACCATCTCGCAAGGACTTTGACCATGCGCACCACACCGCTCTACGGCATTCCCGCCTTCGAGTCGGCCGATCGAGCCCGCGACATCGCCGATATCGACTGGGACCGCGCCAAGCTCCTCGAAGCGATCCTCGCGAACCAAGGGCAGCCGCCACTCGGTTCCGATCTCCAGAGCCTCATCACGGCGGTCAACGCGCTGACCCCCGTGACGGCAGCGGCGAGCGGCTGGGCCAACGGGACCAACTGGGACGCCAGCGGTTCAACGCTCGTCAAATTCGGCAACCTCGCACTCCTGAGTTTCGACGCCTCGTCCTCGGTCAACATCGCCGTCGATGCGACGCCGACTGCCGCTCGCGTCCCTAGCGGGTTCCGTCCCGCGGCAACCGTGTTCGCCCCAGCGTTCGTGACCGGCATCTCCACACCCGCCACGGGCGGAATCCAGATCGCGGGAACCACAAGCGGCGGCCAAGTGACCGCCTTCAATGCAGGCGGGAACCACCGCCGTTGGTCCGCCACAGTCATCTACCCGTGCGTGTGATGACGCTCGCGGAGCAAGCCGGGCAGGTTGCCGCGTCGATCTGGGACGACCCCACGGGTCGGGTTACGACGATCCTCGGCGGCATCCTCGCTGCCCTGACCGCGCTCGGCTACGTGATCAAGAAGCTGCGCGAGGTCGTTCGCTGGGTCGTCGCTCTCGCCCGCGACATCGCCGCGATCAAACACGAGGTCAAGAACAACCACACCACGAACCTCCGCGAAGAGGCCGACGAGCGCCACGACGAGAACCGCTCCACCCTCGGCCGCGTGGACCGGAAGCTCAACCGTGTGCTCGTCATCCTCGGCGAGCACGACGACCGGATTGAAGAGCTGGAGCAGACCCGAGACAGGAGACCCGAACGATGACCCTCACCCGCACCACACCTACCGCCGTCGCGGCCTACGCGACGTCCCTGATCGGCCGTAGCCGCGACCACCTGCCCGTCCCGTGGACCGATTCAGCCGCCGTGGACGACTGCGCCCGATTCGCGTCGCACTGCCTCTGGGGCGGTTTCCCGATCTCGTGGGTGGACAACTTCAAGACCGCGGGTGACGGCTCGTACGCGGCCGGGTCCGGCGACTTCCACCCCTGGGACGTGCTCCTGTTCGACTGGGAGCACAACGGCGTCGGGAACCACGTCGAGTTCTTCGTCGGCCACGACGCCGACCCACGCTACGTCCGCACCTACGGCGCGAACGGCTCCGACACGAAGGCCGCCGCGTACCGCCGCCGCCCCGTGTCCTACATCCTCGGCCGGTTCCGCCCCCGCTGGACCGAGCCCGCCGCACCGTCCTCCGCGGCACCCCACACCAACGGCACCAGAAGGAGCAAGCACATGTACACGTTCGTCCCGATCGGCAAGACGATGTTCGTCGTCAGCCTCGTCACCGGCAAGCGAGTCGGCATCAAGAACCCCTACCACCTCGAACTCCTGAAGCGTGCGCGCGACAACGACGGCAGCGACACGATGCTCGCCGCCGAGCTCGACATCGTGAAGAACACCTACCTCCGAAGGATCGCCTGATGGGCGCCCACGAGCGCACCGCCACGGTGCAGCCCATCTGGCACACGCGGCAGCGCTGGCTCCGCACCGCCCTCCAGACCGCCCTCGCGTTCCTGGTCGGGCTCGCCGGCTCAGTCGCGGTACTCCAGGTCACGGCCCCGCGAGTGCTCGACGCCCTCGCCGACGTCCTGCCCGCCTCATGGCTTGCGTGGCTCGGCGGCGCCTTCGCGTTCGTGATCGCGATCGCCAGTGCCCTGGCCAAGCTCATGGCGATTCCTGTCGTGAACGCATGGCTCGCCCGGCTTGGGTTCGGGTCCGTGCCGCGCTCGGTCGCCCTCGACGAGCCGGAACCTACGACGACCGCGGGCTACCCCGACGCGGACAAGACCGAGCCCGATGACGCCCTCGGATAATCCTTCGGATTTCGACGACGAAGCTGCTGGCCTCAGTGCGGCCATTCGGCCAGGATGGGCTCGTGAATAACAATCCTGCAGAGCTACTTCTCAACTACTTCGGCACCGGGTCGCAGTCGGACAGGCAGAAATACACCCCCCGCATCTTGTTCAACGCGCTCGGCGAATGCGAAGACACCCTCACGACGTGGGAGCGACTCGGGAAGCCGGTCGCGGCCTACATGGGGGCCGTGCCGAGGTGGAGTCAGGCGATCGCGATGGGCTGGAACGAGAACATGTCGTTGCCGACTGTTGGGGCCAGGACCCCGGACGAGGGGGATATGGGGATGCTCCAGCTTCTTGCCAACGAGATGCGAGCGTTCGTACCTGTCTTGGATGCTGAGGCCCAGGATCGCATTTCGGACTTGGTGCACGAAGTCCTGGAGGCGGTCAAGGCGGATGACAGCCTCCCGGTCGAATTGCGCGAACACATAGCCACGCTCATCATCCAGGTCGAGCAGTGCCTGGCTGATTACGAAATTCGCGGCGACTTCGCTCTGCGGGAGGCCGTCGAACGACTCCTTGCAAACGTCCGCATCGCATCCGACCGATCTAATGAGCCGGATCGATGGTCGCGCGTCTGGGACGAGTTCGCGGTGCCGATCTTGGCCGGTCTTGTCGTCGAACTCCCGTCGATCGGGCTGGCCATTGCTCAGCTGAGCATCGGGTCCTGAGCGGCCTACGAGGCGATCGCTTCGATGGTGCGTCGTCGGTCGCTGTCGTCGGTCGCCACGTAGATCCGGGTCGTGGCGGGGGAGGCGTGCCCGAGGAGGTCCTGCACGACGGCCAGGTCACGATTCACCCGGTGCGCGCGGGCGGCGAACCGGTGCCGCAGCGAGTGGATCGTCCAGTCCCCGTCGAGTAGGCGCGTAATCAGTTTCCCGACCCACCGCGGCGACAGGTGCCCGTCGTCGTCGCCTGGGAACAGGTACCCGTGGGGCTGGGACCGGAGCACGGCCGCGAACCCGCTCGTGAGCGGCACCGGACGCCGCTTGCCGCCCTTGCCGTGCACGATCAGCGTCCACCCCAGCATGTCCTCGTACACGTCGTCCGTGTGCGCGACGGCGATCTCGCCGCGCCGCATGCCGCAGTCAGCCGCGAGGCGCAGCATGAGCCGTTCGCGCTCGTCGGCGCGGCGCATGGCGACCTGGAACACCGTGTCCGGCGTCGGGTGCGGCATCGGCGGTGCGGGCTTCACGCGGGGCAGCGACAGTGCGGCGTTGGTTGTGGTCAGTCCGGCTTCGATGCCGTAGAGCCAGAACGCGCGGAACGTCGTGCGGCGGCCGCGTCGGGTCTCGCGCGCCCATGTCTGTGTCCCGGCCCAGGCGACCAGCTGCGCGCCGGTCGTGGTCCAGGGGTCGTCGGTGCCGATTCGCCTGGCCATGTGCTCGAGGTGCTGGCGTCGTGTGTAGATGGTGGTTTCTGGGAGGCCCGCGGCGCGCTGGGATCCGAGGAATCCGGCAATCGCGGCCCCCCATGCAGTGCTGATGTTCACCCCTGCACTCACGGCCGATCGCGGCGACCGGTCGGCTGTGCGGCGCGATCGTGACCGGATCGTCATGGCACGAGGCAGAGCGTCACGACGACAACGAGCACGATCCCGCCGACCCACGCGGCAACCTCGCCGACGCGGGACTTCACGCTGCCACGTCCTCGTCGTCAGTGCCCGCACCCCAGCGCGCCGCCGCACGCGCCTCGGCTACTGACCAGAAGGTTGGGGGTTCGAGTCCCTTCGAGCGCACAGCACACACGAAAGCCCCGTCGTATCGCGACGGGGCTTTCGTCGTCCGGGTCCGTCATCCCTGGCCCGTCGTGGTCCTGTCAGGGGCGCCCCAGTACGGGCACTGCACCTTCACCGAACGATGCCGCGGCCCGTCCGGTGCTCCCCGTCCGGTGAACGTCGTCCCCGGTGTCAGGTCCTCGATCCGGGGTGGCTCGGCGTGGCGGCGCTCGGCGTGGTCCCACCGCACGTTCAGGTGGTCCCCGCAACTCGTCTCGAACAGGGAGCGGGTTGCCCCACCGCGACGGTCGGGGTCGCGAGTCCGGTTCCGCTCGGCTGGGGACGCGCCTGGCGCGCTGCGGCAGGGGTAGCCTCCGGGCCATGACCGATCCCCGCCGGGACGACCCCGAACTCGTCCGCAACCAACCCGCACTCCGCACCTCGAACGGCGGCGTGTGGCTGGCGTGGGGCGCCGTCACGGTGGTCGTCGTCGGCGTCGTGATGGGGTTCATGGCGGCCCTCGAGCCGGGGATCGGCTGGGCGGCGCTCGTCGTGGTCGTGGCCCTGTTCCTGGCGATGGTCGTCGTGCGGTTCACCGTCGGCCCGCTCCGACCCCGGCTCGCGACGATGGCGGTGCTCGACGTGCTCATCGTCCTGGTCGGGCTCGTGTCCGTGATCGCCGTGCTCGTCGCCGAGAGCCGGCCGTAGGGCGCGGCCACTTCCCGCTCGCGGGTACTCGCCCCGCCCACGCGCGGGTGGAAGTCGCCGTTGACGAACGGCTCGGTCGACTGAACGAACGAAGGCGGTCAGACGTCGGCGAGCTCGCTGAGCGCGTCGTAGGCGCGGGCCACCCCGTCGACGCGGGCCCGGCCAGCGGGCCCCGACGCCTCGTAGACGTCGTTGGCGATCGCGGCGACGACGGCGAACATCGCCGCCATCGAGTCGAACGCGGCCGGGGCGTCCACCGGGACGAGGATCGTGGTGGCGGCCGGCGCCGCGATGACCGCCGCGGTCGGGTCGCCGAGCACGACGACGTCGGCGCCCGTTCCGCTGCAGTACCGGACGAGCCGGTCCACCCCGGCTGCGTGACGACGCACGGTGACGATGACGACGAGGTCCCGACGGTCGAGGTCGGCGATCTCCTCGCCGAGCCGCTGGCCCGGAGCGGGGCCGACGCGGACGTCCCCACGGACCTGTGCGAGTTGCGCGCGGAGCTGCAGGGCGACCGCGTGTGCGGCCCGCTCGCCGACGACGAGGACGCGGTGCGCCCGGATGATCCGGCGCGCCAGGCGGGGCCGGTCGGCACGGGCGAGGGACGCGAACCCGGCGTCGAGGTTCCGCGACTCGACGACGCGCTGGTCGACGTGCGCGGCGTCCTCGGCGACCCACGGCAGGCCGGTCCCGCGGGCGGTCATGAGGTTCTGGCGGGCCTCGGCGGCGTCCTGGAAGCCCAGGGACCGGACGAGCCTCGAGACGGTGGCCTTCGAGGTGCCCGACTCGGCCGCGAGGCGACCGGACGTGCCGACGAGCAGGAGCTCCGGGTCGTGCCGGACCACGGCGGCGACCCGGCGTTCGGCGGGGGACAGGCGGTCCCAGACGGCGTCGATGCGCGCCCGGACGTCCGGCTGCTCGGCCCTCACGAGACGCCGTCCGGTCCGGTGCCGTGCCGCTCGGTGAGCGTCCTGACCGCCACGGCGAGCGCGTCCAGGCCGAGGGCGATGTCCGCCTCGGCGACGAACTCGTCCGGGTGGTGGCTGATGCCGTCCGGGTTCCGGAGGAACAGCATCCCGACGTCGGTGACGAGCCCGAGCGACATCGCGTCGTGCCCGGCGCGGGAGAACAGCGCGGGCGGTGCGGCCTCGCCGGTCGACACGATCCCGGTGCGGAGGGCGTCCATCAGCGCCGGCGCGCAGAACACCGCGGGCGCTCGGTGCACCTCGGTCGGTTCCACGGCGACGCCACGGCGCACGGCGATCTCGTCGAACGCCGCGGTGATCGCGTCCCAGACCCGGTCGCGTCCCTCGTCGAACTCCCCACGGAGGTCGACCGAGAACCGCGCGAGCCCGGGCACCACGTTCACGGCACCGGGCTCCACGGTCATCGTCCCGACCGTGCCGATGTGCTGCGACGCCCGGCAGATCCCTTCGACGGCGAGTGCGGCCTCGGCGGCGGCGAGCAGGGCGTCGTGGCGGCGCTCGTACGGCGTACCGCCGGCGTGCCGGGCCTCGCCGACGGCCTCGACCGAGAACCGCCGGGCGCTGGCGATGCTCGTCACCACGCCGAGGGCCTGTCCGGCCCGGTCGAGGTACGGTCCCTGCTCGATGTGCGCCTCGAGGTACCCGATGAGCGTCGACGGGTCGGCCGCTGCCGTCCCGACGGATTCCGGGTCGAGACCGAAGTCCGTGAAGGCCCGACGGAGGGTGGTCCCGTCACCGTCCTCAAGGTCCCACCATCCGTCGTCCCAGACGCCGGCGACGGCGGAGGAGCCGAGGAGCGCCTTGCCGAACCGGGTGCCCTCCTCGTCCGAGAACGCGATCACCTCGACGGCGGACGGCAGGGGGCCGGCGGCCGTGAGCCGGGCGACGGTGCGGATCGCCATGAGCACGCCGACGATGCCGTCGTACCGTCCGGCGTCCACCACGGTGTCGAGGTGTGACCCGAGGAGCAGGGTCCGCGCGTCCGCGGTGCTGCCGTCGACGCGGCCGTGCAGGTTGCCGGCGGCGTCCTGCCACGTCCGCAGGCCGGCGTCGCGCATCCACCCGCCGACGACGGCGTTGACCCTGGCGTGCTCGGGCGACAGGTAGACGCGGGTGATCCGTCCGGGTTCGGCGGTGATGTCGGCGAGCTCGTCGCACCAGGCGACGACGACCGCGGCGTCGGCCTGCGCACGGTCCGTCGCGACGGCGCTCACGGCGCTCACGGCGCGACCCTGGCAGCCGCG
>NZ_JABMCE010000048.1 GCF_013359865.1 Curtobacterium pusillum | reverse complement strand
TGGTCGGCCGTCTCGGGAACGGCGCAGCCGCAGGTACTCGGCGTCCCCAAGCGCAGCGAGGGATGCCGCCTTGGTCATCCCGGTGAGCGCGCCGAAGTTCCGCTCGTTCAACTCCCACACCGCGGTGGTCGGGATGTCCCGACCGAGGACGTCGCTGACGAGGTCCGCGGTGTGGACGGCGCGCTGCAACGTCGACGTGAGGATCAGGTCCGGGATCACGTGGTGCACGGCAAGAAGCCGACCGGCCTGTCGAGCCTGCTCCTCACCGCGAGCGGTGAGGAGCACGTCGAGCAGGCCCGTGAAGGTCCCGGCCTGGTTCGCGGTGCTCTCCCCATGCCGAAGGAGCACCAGTGCACCCGTCATGACGCATCCCACGGGAGCGGTTCATCGAACCCCACGGGGTTCACGGGGACCACGAGGACGGGACGGTGCTGCTGATGCGCGAGTCGCGCCGCGACCGAGCCGTTGAAGAACTCCGTGATCCGCCGGCGACCGGTTTGGGTGCCGACGACGATCATCACCGCGTCGCGTTCCTCGGCGACCGCGGCCAGCGCGCGTGCGGGATCGCCGACCTTCGCCAGCACCGAGGCGTGAACCGACCGAGCAGCGGCGATCTGCTCGATGACGGCCCGGTCAGTTTCGGGAAGATCCGCCGGCCCGGCGTCTGCCGAGTCCGGATCGATCGGCTCGATGATCTCGGACCCGTCCGCTCGATTCCCGGCTGACAGGAGCGCTGGGTCGACGGTCACGCACACAAGGGGAACCGTGAAGCGTTCAGCGATCTGCGCCGCGACCGTCACAACGTCACGCACCTGCCCGGCCCGCACGCCGACGACGACCGCGCCGGTCGGTACTGCTTGTCCCATGTCTTCTCCCTACCTCAGGCGCGCAGAAGCGCGACCAGCTGAGATAGGGACTGTTGTCGACGAGTGTCGAAGTTGGGTCCGGCAAGCCCCACTGCCGGGTCCGAAGACACCACCAGTATGCACCCGAATCGAATGCACCGCCGCGCCGATTTCCCGCCCCTTCCACCGCGCCGGATCGGCTATCGGACACCGGTGGGAGGGTCGGTCGGGGTCAGTCGTGCCGCAAGGGCCGCGGAGCCAGAGGCCTACAGTTCAGACGTGAGTGTTCGGAGCACGCGTGGCTGATCAGCTGACGCACGCGCTGCTCGGTGTAGTGCTGCTCCTTGGGGTCGCGTCTGCGGTGCTGGTCCTGGCGCGGGCGGAAGTGCCATGGGCGCCGGCCGTCGCGATCGTGCGTGGCGCGGCACAGCTGGCGGCGATCAGCCTGGTGCTGAGTGGAATCATCCGATCGCCGCTGCTGATCGGGGCGGCACTCCTAATGATGTTCTCCGTCGCTGTGGTGACTGCCGCGCGTCGACTCGGCAGCGTGTCCACGATGGCACTTCCGGTGGCGGTGTCCATGGCGTGCGGCGTCCTGGTGACCGGCAGCGTCGTCTTCGGCACGGGTGCGGTCGAGTTCAGCCCTCGGTACGCCCTCGCCATCGGTGGGATCGTGATCGGAAACGCGATGACGATTGCGACCATCAGCGGCCGGCGGTTCCGGGAGCTCGTGGCCGATCAGTGGGACGAGGTCGAGGGGTGGCTCGCGCTTGGAGCGTCACCTCGACGTGCGACGGAACGGCTGGTGCGTCGGGCGGTCAGCGCGGCGCTCGTGCCGACGGTAGATCAGACCAAGACGACCGGGTTGGTGACGTTGCCCGGCGCGTTTGTCGGAGCGGTGTTCGGCGGGTTGTCGCCGCTGGACGCCGGCCGGTTCCAGATCGTGGTGCTCGCCGCGATCATGGCCGCCGGATCGTGCACCGCGGTGTGCCTGACGCAGTGGTTGGCACCAGTCGCGACCAGGCCCACCACGTCAGCGCACTGACATGGGCTGAGGCTGAGACTTGGTCGTTCCTTGGTGTGCAGCGGCGAGGGTGGCCTCGGAGGTGGTTCCCCGTGGGCGTGTGGTTGGTGTGCGCAGTGGTCGTCGTGCTGCTGGTGATCGTCGGTTCGGTTGGAGCTGCTGTACTCGCAGTGGCCTCGGAAGCTGAGCGCGAGGGCCTCTTCGATGACTGAGCGGTGGCCTCAGACTGGTGTGCCGAGCCGGTATCCGACGCCGCGGATGGTGGTGATGAGGTCGCGGTCGGTCTTCCGGCGGATGTAGTGGACGTACGTGTCGACCGTGCCGAGCTGCTCGCCGTTGTCGAACACCGCGGACAGCAGATGCTGCCGGGTGAACGCGCGGGATGGTTCGCCCGCGAGCAGCCGGAGCAACGCGGTTTCCTTCTCGGTGAGCATCACCCGTCCCGCGTAGGGGGAGGTGATGCTGTGGTCCTCGGGGTAGAACGCCCACCCGCCGATCTCGACGCTGGTGCCGGTGCCGGTGTAGTCGCGGGTGAGCGCGCGGAGCCGGGCGGTGAGTTCGTCGAAGTCGAACGGCTTGACGAGGTAGTCGTTGGCGCCGGCGTCCAGCCCGGAGACACGGTCGTGGACCTCGCTAAGGGCGGTGAGCATCAGCACGGGGGTGCTGATGCGTCGCTGTCGGAGGGTCGCGATCACCGTGGTGCTGTCGATGCCCGGGAGTCGACGGTCGATGACCATGACGTCGAAGTACTCCGCGTCTGCGGTCTCGAGCGCGGATTCCCCGTCGGCGCAGAGCGTGACGGTCCACTGCTCGGCCAGCTCGTCCGCGACCAGCGGCCCGAGTCGGGGGTCGTCCTCGACGAGCAGCAGTCGCGGCATCATGCGCGGGCCTCCCGATCGTGTTCCGGTGCGCGGTCGTCTGTGATCGGGAGACGGAGTGCGAAGACCGTCCCGCTGCTATCGGTGTGCTCGACGACGACGACGGCGTCGCCGCCGGCTCTGACGGCGATGTCGCGGACCAACGCCAACCCGATGCCGTACCCCGTGCGGGTGCTGGTTGTCGTGGTCGCTTCGACGGGGGTGCCGTGAGCGAACCGGTCGAAGACCCGTGCTGGCTCGATACCGACCACGCCGGGGCCCTCGTCCGCGACGCGGATCGTCACGCGACCACCGTTAGTCACCGCGGTGATGTGAACGCTGCCACCGGCCCGGGTGTGGCCGATGGCGTTGTCGGACAAGGCAATCAGGCAGCGGTGCAGCTGGGTCTCCGACACCTGCACCACCGCGTCGACCGGGTCGACATCGAGGTGCACCTGCCGTTCAGTTGCGAGGACGTCCATGTCGCGGTGCACGGCTTCCATCGCGGCCCTCAGGTCAGCGGCGCCGTCCGAGCCACCCGACCCTGCAGCTGCTTCGAGGAGGTCGTTGACGATGTTGATCAAGATCTGCGTGTCGCCACGCAGCTCGTCGACGACCGGGCGCCGCCGATCGTGCGCCGGGGTCATGCGTTGCAGACGTTGCACGCGTGCATGGAGCACCGTCAACGGGGTGCGGAGCTCGTGGCTGGCGTCCGCGACGAAGGTGCGCTGCATCCGTGCCGCTTCCGCGATCGGCCGCACTGCTCGACGGGCGATGACCCATGCTGCGATGCCGGCGAGGATGATCGCGAGACCACCGACGCCGATGACCGCGATGCTCAGGTCGATGGTGTCGAGGTAGATGTGGATGTCGGTCGGCCCGGGGCGTTCGTGGAGCTGGTTCGGTGTCAGCTGCCACAACACGTACGTCACGACGAGGACGATGATCGCGATCACCAGCGCCGCTGACACGACCGCGACGCGGAGCGCAATCCCGACCACCGACCGTCGGTAGGTCAACCGGTCCGGGTCGGTCTCAGGACTCGACCGGAACGACCATCGAGCCAGCTTGTCTGCGACCGTTGACCGCCATCCTGCCGACATGAGACCCCTTCCGGACAAGCGACGCCGGAACGCGAGGGGGTGCGTTCCGGCGTCGCCGTGTTGGCTCGATCCTGCCTCACTCATGGCAACACCGGTGCACGGATCCTCACCGCCGCTGGTCAAGGAACGGCCAAGAAACCGATCTCCCCACCAGTCAGGCGTGATTCTTGGTGGAGTCTTGCGCGCCGCTTTCTACCGTCGGAGCATCGCCGGTCCCGCACACCGCGGCACGGCCCGTCCCGACGAGGAGAACGCCATGTCCCACTCGCCCGCAGCGCCGATGCCAACCCGGAGCCGCTCGAACAAGGTGCCTGATCCGACCGCGTCGTTCTGGATCATCAAGGTCCTCGCGACCACCGTCGGCGAGACCGCGGCGGACCTCCTCAGCGACACCGTCGGTCTGGGCTTACCGCTGACAACGCTGATCATGGCGGCCGCGCTGGCCGTGTTCCTGGTGCTGCAGTTCCGTGCCCGCAGCTACCGGCCGCCGCTGTACTGGATCACCGTGGTGCTGATCAGCATCGTTGGCACCTGCGTCACCGACAACCTCACCGACGGCCTCGGCATCCCCCTGGCCGTCAGCACCACCGTCTTCGGCGTCGCCCTGCTGGTCGTGTTCGCGATCTGGTACCGCGTCGAGGGCACCCTGTCGATCCACAGCATCGACACGGTCCGCCGCGAAGCGTTCTACTGGCTCGCGATCCTGTTCACGTTCGCACTCGGTACCGCTGCCGGTGACCTGATCGCCGAGCAGACCGGCCTGGGGTACTTCCCGTCCCTGCTGCTCTTCGCCGGCGCTATCGCCCTGACCGCTGCGGTCTGGTTCATCGGCCGTCGCGGTCCTGTCCTGTGCTTCTGGATCGCATACATCCTCACCCGTCCCCTCGGGCGCGTCCACCGGTGACCTGCTGTCCGCGTCCACGAAGGACGGCGGACTCGGGATCGGGACCGTCACCACGAGCGTCGTGTTCTTCGTCGTCATCGCCGCGATCATCAGCTTCCTCGTGATCCGGCTCCGCCGCGAGGAACCCGCGCAGCGGAGCCGACTCACCGTCTGACCCCGTTCGCTGGTGCCGCCGTCGACTCGAACGGCGGCTGCACCAGCCCGTCCCGTGAAAGGCACCTCGTGCTCCACACCGTTCCGCTCGCAGTGAGCGTCGTTCGACGCAGCCTCCGTGCTGCATGCGTTCGGCCCGTTCGTCCTCGCCGGGATCGCGCTGCTGATCTTCATCGAGTCCGGGGTCCTGTTCCCCTTCCTGCCCGGAGACTCGCTCCTCGTCACCGCAGCGATCATCAGCAGCACGCTCGGTGTGACACCGTGGCAGGTCGCCATCGTCGCCGCGATCGCCGCGATCGCCGGCGACCAGGTCGGCTACTGGATCGGGAAGCGCTTCGGGCGACGCCTGTTCAAGGAAGACGCCCGCATCCTCACCACCGCTCGACTCGACGAAGCGGAGGCGTTCTTCACCAAGTGGGGCGGCCTCAGCCTGGTCCTCGGCCGGTTCGTCCCGATCGTCCGCACCTACGTCCCCCTCGCCGCCGGCACCGCGCAGATGCACTACCGCCGGTTCCTGCTCTTCAACCTCATCGGCGCGATCTCCTGGGCCTGCGGCCTGACCGTTGTCGGTGTGCTCCTCGGCGGCATCCCGCTCATCGCTCACAACATCGACGCGCTGATGTTCGTCATCATCCTGGTCTCGATCCTCCCGATCGTCATCGGCGCACTCCGCCGCCACGTCGCTCGGAAGAACCGAGACACGTCCGCATCCGCGCCCGCATCCGCTGAGCGGACGGCTCGCGAGCAGTGAACACCACGCGAGGCGAGCTGAACCGGGTGCCGAAACCCACCGCATCGTTCTGGCTGATCAAGGTCCTCACCACCGGGATGGGTGAAGCACTCTCCGACTTCCTCGTCACACGCTTCGCCCCCGTCCCGACCGTGCTGATCACCGCGGTCCTCTTCGCGGTGATCCTCATCGTCCAGCTGCGGGCGGACCGATACCGGCCCTGGTTGTACTGGGGCACCGTTTCCATGGTGGGAGTCTTTGGCACGATGGTCGCCGACGTCACCCACGTCGCGCTCGGCGTCCCCTACGCGGTGTCGACGCCCGTGTTCCTCGCCGGGCTCGTCGCCGTCTTTGTCTTGTGGCGTCGCGTCGAGGGAACGGTCGACGTGCACACCATCACCAGCATCCCCCGGCAACTGTTCTACTGGGCCGCCGTGATCACCACGTTCGCAATGGGGACCGCCGCCGGAGACCTCGCCGCCAGCACCTTCCACCTCGGCTACCTCAGCGGCGGCCTCGTGTTCGTTGCCGCGATGATCGTCGTCGTCCTCGCACGGGCAACAGCGGTCCTCGGCCCTGTCACAGCGTTCTGGACCGCGTACGTCCTCACCCGACCGATCGGCGCATCCTTCGCCGACTACATCGCCGTCCCACACTCTCGAGGCGGCCTCGACGCGGGCACCGGACTCGTCAGCGCGGTCCTCCTCATTGCCATTGCCATTGCCTTCACGGTGAGTTGGAAGAACTCGACGCAGCCAGCACCATCCGCCGGAACTGTCCGCTGATTCACCAGCTACCGGGACGCGGTCACGACACAAAGCGAAGGCAGAAGGACGACACAAAGCGAAGCTGCTCACATGACTGGTCCCGGGGATGTTCTCGATGAGGGCCCGGGATGCGAACGTAGGTGCGGCCTCCTACTGTCGCGGTCATGGGTCGTCTCCGTTCGGATCGTTGGTTGCCCGGCTCGCCGTTCTCGCTCAAGGAGGATGCCCGTGGCACGGAGATGCGCGAACTGCCGAAGTCGTTGCCGGTGCATGCGTGGTTCCAGTTGCCCGACCGCCTGATTCGTCGAAGTGACGCCCATGCGTACCGCCTGACTCGGGACGCCGTCTGGGTGGAAGCCGGTCGCGGCGAGACCAAGCTCGCCGCCTGGGTGTGGCGCAGTTCGGGGAAGCACCGACGGCAAGGTGATGTGACTTCCACCTAATCGATTGGTCTTCGTCAGCTGGGCAGGTTGTAGCGGAGGTCGTAGCTGGTGTCGGCGGCGAACAGCAGCCAGTTCCGTACTTCTTCGAGCGAGGCCGCGTCGTCGCCGCTGCGGGAGTCGGCTCGGGGGAGCGTGTGATGGCCAGACCGCAGATGCGCCAGTCGGCGCTGCTGCATCGGAGCGCACTCCTCGGGTAGACGATTGGCCCGCAGAGCGTGAACCTTCAGACGGGCGGCTGACAAGTGGCCCACGGTGACCTACCGCGGTCGGGCGCTGCTGGCGATCTCGCCGATGATGTCCATGTGGATGTCCTTGATGTCGTGTGGTTCGCGGCCACGTCTCTGTAGACACCGAACGGTCTCGACTCTGAGGAGTCGAGACCGTTCGGTACTTGACAGTTACAGCCCGACGCCGTAGCGGATAGCCACGTAGGCTGCAACCGCGAACTTCATCAAGTCGATGATCGCTCGCAGGTCAGGCGACACAGAGATCACGGATCGCGAGGGCTTCAAGATCCGCAACTCGACACGCCCAAGGCGCGCACGGATGTTGGCCAAAGTGGGCAGTTGGGGCCTAAACTGATAGCCATGAGGGGCGGGAGTTGACATGTTCCTGACTTTCGTGGTAAGGGCTGATTTCCGATCCGTGCCGGCAAGCTAGATCCGGAATGCAGTCCCGCTGGCGCCTCCAGTCGGAATCGACTGGAGGTTCTTGCGTTACGAGGCTCGAAACTGTGTTCGGCCTCAACTCGATCCTACGACGGACCACTGCCCTGCCGCACTTGTGCCTGATGGAAGTGTTACAGCCGTGTAGTTCTCCACAACGTCTTCCACAGTCTGAACAGTTCGGGTAATCCGGAACATCAAGCATCCACGGCCGACCACCGACTCTTCCCCACACCCGTGGACGCGCTCGATCCACAAGTGTGGAATCTTCGTCTCGGCGTGTCGGATCCACTCAAAGTCGCGTGTCGGACTTGTCTGCGGGCGCGCAGAAGTGAGACGGTGCTCGGTTGCTGACCGAGGAGCACTCCCCTGCGTCCTCGTCAGTTGGGCAGGTTGTGGCGGAGGTCGTAGTCGATGTCGGCGAGGAACTGCAGCCGGTTCCGCACCTCCTCGAGGGACGCTGTGTCGTCGGCGTTGCGGAAGTCGGCGCGGAGAATCGTGTTCGCGGTGATGATGTCGTCGGTGCGGTCCGTGTAGCCGGCGGCGGCCGCGGTGAGGAAGATCGCGGGGTCCGCTGGCCGGATGAGTTCGGTGCCGGCGAAGCCGATCGTGTCGGGTTCGAACCCGAGCGCGGCCATGTCAACTTCTTCCTCGGTGAACGCGACGAGCCGGTACGGCATCTCCCGTCTACTGATGGCGGGGTAGCCGGGCCGGGCGGAGATGGCGCGCCCGGAGATGCGACAGCCCGCACCTATGAGCCGTTCCGCCTGCTCGGCCAGCGGCAGGTCGGACGTCCATCGTGTCCTGACGCCGCCCGGTCCTGGATAGCAGGCGATAGCGAAGTCCACGAGGCCACCGACCTGCCGTGACTCCCACCCGATGTCCGTGCGGTGCACGCGTTTCCCGAGGCGTGCGAGCGCGTCATCTACCTGTCCGGCAGTGAGTCCGGCCTGCACGAGCTTGTCGAAGGTGGAGCCGTTGACGGCGAGCAGCCGTGCGACGGCGAAGGTGACGTAGATGGGGGCGGCGTCCTTCCATCGTTCCTTCGTCCCGAGGGCTTGACTGCCGTCGATCCAGACGCGGCGCCGGTCGACGTCGACCAGCAGCACCGTCGCCGTCTGCTCCGCGAGCGCGATCTGCGTCGCAGTCACGGTCCGCGGGGCCAGCAGGAGCAGTTCCGCATCAGTCGGGTCGTCGTTGCGGGGGCGTTGGGTGAGGGTCGGGAAGCGTGCTCGGCGGCCGTCGGGGAGGCGGATCGTGTCGTGCGTCTCCACGACCGCGCGAAGCCCAGCGAGTTTCAGGACGGTGAGGGTGTCGGTGAGGTCGGTGGTGTCACCGAGCCCATACGGCATCGTGATCCGCGGCCGGCCGGCGTATGCGGCGGCGACCCATTCGAGCCTCAGTCCCATCAGCTTTGTTCTCCCGGGGTGTCGGGCCGGGTGATGGCGATCAGCCAGCGGGTTTCTTCGAGGAACGGTTCCCACCCGTCGCGGGTGTCCCCGTGTACTGGTTCGCAGATGTTGCCGGTGTCGGTGCTGCGGATGATGACCTGCCGCAGCTCGCTGCTAGGCGGGTCGCGGAAGAACACGTGCCCGTGCACCCCGGTGACGTCGTAGGAGACGTTGAGGAGGAACAGGTCCGGCCGGTTGGTCATGGTCGCCACCGTCGTCCGCGGAACAGGGCGATGATCGTCGTCAGCGGTCGGCCTTCCCGCATCCAGTCGAGCGGGGTCAGGATCCGGTCGTCGACGGCGAGGAAGTCCAAGGGTGTGGTGATGAACTCCGTCATTGCTGCCGCGTCGAGGAGCGGCTGCGGGGCTGCCGCGTAGAGGACGTCAAGGCCTGGCAGCAGCGAGGACGGGTCGCCGAACTCGGGGAGGGCGGGCTTCACGAGTTGCCAGTCCGGGATGCGTTCTTCGCCATCGAGGTCGAAGCTCGTCAGCCGGCACGACTCGAACAGCTCCCCGACCTCGTCAATGCTGACCTGCAGGGCCGCAGCGACTTCGGGTTCGGTGAGGGTCGTGTTCAGGAGGTTCCGGCGGATTCGGGCCTGTGTGGTCTGCCACCAGTCCTCGGGAACGTCCGCCGGACCAACAGCACCGTGGTCGGGGGCACGGGGGATCTGTCTGCCTTCGTCGGCGTAGGCGCTGAGCTGCTCGCGGGTGACTTCCCCGCGGGCGTACATCCACAGCTGCGACTGCCAGGGCATGTCGTCGGGGGACCCTTCCAAGTAGCCGGAGTGGATCACCGCCCGAACGGCTTTCTCCCGCTTCGCGATCTCGGAGGCGGGGATGAGGAGGGTCTGCACGATACGGTTCGCTTCCCGCACCGCCGGCACCGTCAGGTCCGACAGGACCGTGTTGGTCCTGTCGTAGAGCTCATACCCCGGCTCGACATCCACGGCGCGGACAAGGATCTGCGCCAGGTGTGCGTCCGGGTTCTCGGTGTCCTCGAGGAGGACATGCCCCGAGAGGATCCGGTCGTTCGAGAGATGCAGGGACACCAGATGCATCATCAGCAACTACCTCCAAAGGGACGGGCGTGAGCAGAGCGGATCAGGGCTGGGGGAAGTCGGCGGGAGTGCGGCCGATGCGTTCGGGCGTGTAGCGGAGGAGGAACCGCATGATGCGTTCCGCCTCGACCATCGCCGGGACCGAACGATCCTGCCCGTCCGGGTCCACGTTGGTGAGCCGGAACCAGGGCGGTTCATCCGTGTGGTCCACCAGGACCGCGGCGGGATTGTCGTCCGGGTGGGTGGGGTCGGTGAACATGACGGAGCCGAAGAATCGGGTGTCGTCGTACGCCAACGTCAGTGACAGCAGTTGCAGCATCAGCCCTCCCTGCCCTCACCGCTGCCGGGGTGCCAGCGAAGGTCATGGGCAAGGTCCGACTTGAAGTGCAGCAGCTGCCGCAGCCCGTTCACCGCATCCGTGTTCGCGGCCACCCAGCTGTCTTCGTAGAGAACGTGCGCGGTGATGAAGTCGTCCGCGCAGCACCCCTCAGCGCCGGTCAGGACGGTGGTGTCCTGCGGGATGACGACCGACACTGTCGCCTCATTCATAGTGGCGGGCTCGTAGCCGAGCGCCTGCATGTCGGGATGCTCGGCGAAGAACGCGGTCAATCGGTCTGGCGGGACGAGTACGCCGGACTGCTGCGCCGCCCACCGGTCCGACATCACCCCACCCAACGCAATCAGCTGGTCCGCCTGCTCGTCGATGGTGGTGTCGCGGCGCCAGCAGGTCCGGATTCCACCGACACCGGGGTAGGCCGCCAGCGCCCAATCGCACAGGGCGGCGCGATCGGCTGCTTCCCACCCGATCGGCGTGAAGAACACGTGTGTCCCGAGAGCAGGCATCGCGGCACGCACAACATCAAGTGGAATGCCGATGCGGTCCGCGATTGACTGAGAACCCCCGCCGTGGATGGCGATGGCGCGGGCGATCGCGAACACGGTCCGCCACCCTGGGGTCGCTTCCCGTTGCATCGACGTGCCGGACAGCTGCCGCCCGTCAGCCCACACCCGCCCGCGTTTCCCGTTCACGACCACCAGGTCGGGGTATCGGCGCACCAGTGACAGCACCCCGCCCTCGGACCCGCCGGGCAGGAGGATCACATCATCCACCCGGCCCTCGCCGCCGTCGCCGTCGGTGACGGTGGTGGTCGGGTCCGGGGTGGCGAGAAGCGCCGTGCGGCCGTCGTCGAATCGGAGCCGGTCGAACGTCTCCACGCGTGCGGTCAGCCCGGCAGCAGCGAGGGCGGTGAGGGTCTCGGTGATGTCGATCGTGTAGCCAAGCCCGAACGGCAGCGACAGCATCGACTGCTCATGCCGGATGGTCCGCACCCACTGCCGGTCAGACATCAGCCGCACCAGCCGCTTCAGGACCACGCCCCACCGCACGAAGCTTCGACAGTGCGTCCATCACTTGAGTCGCTGCCTCACGCAGCGGGTCCGCAGGATCCGACAATGGTGTTCCGTTCAGGAGCGTGAACACCCACCCGTCTTCGCTGGTGCGGACGTTGACGGTCCGCTGCAGGATCTTCGGCCCGGTGGAGTTCGTGAACGTCATTCCGGCCAACGTCGGCCAGATCCCGGCGTCGAACTGCGCCGACAACGACAGCAGCCGCAACGGCACCGGCTCGAATCGCAGCGCCGCCCCACGCTCAGGCATCGCCAGCCAACCGTGGGTCGTCTTCGGAGAGCCGCTCGAGCCCGAGCCCTGATGCGTCGAGGATGGCGTTCTCTGACTCTTCGGTGGCTACGAACGACCCGATTTGCGCGTTGATCGCGACAAGAGTCCCGATCCGACTCCGCGCGTCCAACACGACCGCGGCGACCTCCTCAGCCGTGCAGTCAGACGTGAGCTCCGGCTTCGATGGGTGCAGGGCAGGGAACTCGAGTTGCTGCACCGGCGGGTGCCACTTCACACCGATGCGCAGCACACGGCCGTCGGTGTCGTTGCGGTAGAACATCGACCCGAACGGGTGCCCCATGTCGAGCGTGAGGTCCGCACCGTACAGCGTCCAACCCTTGGCCGCGTAAGCGGGATCCCAACGCTGGACGGTGAGAGCACCGAGCCCCATCTTCAGGCCCGGGATCAGCGCCTGGCCGTCCTGCAGTTCGGCGTAGAGGGCCTGGAGGTTCGGGGGACTCTGGTCGCGCAGGTCCGATAACGGGATGCGCGCGATGCCACGAATCGCGGCGAGCTGCTGACGCTGCTTCGCGGTCAGCGCCGTCTCGTCGGGGCTGCCATTCACGAAGCAGACCCGTCACCGGTCTCGGCAGTCCTCTCGGGACGCCCGGTCGGACTGGTGATGGCACTCCTGGTGTGACTCGCGATGCGACGCATGTTGCGCACGCTACGAGGCCCGCGCCACTCATGGGGCCGTTCGAACGGCGCCGAGTCCACCAGCAGGAAAACCCGTCGCCGCCATGCGCTTCAGCGACTCCTGAGTCCCAGTCCGAACTCCCAGCCCGGACTCCCCACTCCGGGGGTCAGAAAACGCCGAACAGGCAACATTCTGGCCCACGAACGAGGGTCAAAACGGCTCCTAGAGTCCCAAATCAGGTCCGCGAACAGTGTCGGCGCCCCGCTCGCAAGCACGAGCTCGCATAGGGGTGGCACAAGCGAGCAACCGCCTCGCTCCGACCTGAAGGACACCACCATGGACCGCAACCTCACCATCAGCAACACCCCCATCACGACCTGCACGCAGACGACGCACCACATCCACAGCGTCGAGGAGCTGCAGCAGCTGCGCATCGCCCTCCGCCGAGCCGACCGCCGAGGCCGGCAGGAGTTCACCTGCCCGATGATCCGTGCCTGGCGCCGCCAGTTCGTCGACACCTACGCGGTGGACGCCACGTTCACCCCGACCGATGCGTCGCAGTCGGACAAGACGGAGCTGCACCGCAGCCGCGTGCTGGAGGCCGACATCCAGGTCGGCAACGTCCTGGTGCGCTGGCACTGCGACGGATGGCCCGTCGCCACGCCCCGCACCGCGGGGGAGACCAACCTGGACGGAGATGCGCTGCAGCCGGCCCCGACGCCTGCGCCGAACGACCCGAACTGCTTCGGGTACGCGCACCGTGTCCCCGCCGCGATGCTTCCGCCCACCCGCAAGGACGACCACCTCGAGGGTGCCCAGCGGCGCTCCACGCGGAACCTCAGCGAGCAGCAGAACGCCGACCAGCAGAGCGTTGACCACTGGGCTGCGGACGCGTCTACGCCGAGTCAGTGGAGCTACCTGCCGGGTGTCAGCCAGCGCGTCGAGCTCGACGCGACCCCGTCGCACGCTGCGGACAACTCGGCCGGCTCCCGCGAGTCGAACTACGAGCCCGGCTGGTACGACGAGCGACCGGCGACGGCGTTCCGACACGCGCCCTGGGTCATCGAGCTGATCGTCATGAAGCGTGACGCGTCCGAGTCTGAGCCGAGCCTCCTCGACCCTGATCTCCTCGACTGAGTCTCGTCGGCAGCGACGTCCGCCTGCGGTAACGGTGTGGCCGCTGTCGGCCAGCCGCGCCGGGCCGTCGAAGCGCCGCTCACCATTGGTGAGCGGCGCTTCGTCATGCCGGCGAAGCGTTACGGCCTGGTCCTGGTTCCTCCAGCTGAGAGTGCAAAATTGAAAGGAGGGGACGTCTGCTCTCGTGGTGATCTTCCGGCTGCTGCATCGACCTCGGCTGCTGCATCGACCTCGGTTCCAATGGCGGTGAGATCGACCAGAGATCGCCAGCTTGCGACGTCCCGCGTCGAGCGCACTCAGTTGAAGGATCCACCCGCGGCCGGCAGGTCGCTGCCCATCACCCTGACGCAGCATCTCGCTGACATGCTGTGGCTCACCGGCACCACGAGCCCCCGGATCCTCCGGGAGCAGCGAGACCGCTTCGAGAGCGACCCCGCCCTACCTGACCCGGACGACCCGATCTTCGCCCAGTCGTCTATGCGCTGGTGCCGCACCGCCGCCGACGCGGTCCTCCTCCTCGCCTACGAGCAAGCCGCAGGTCATACCGCGACCATGCTCTGGGATCTCGACCAAGACGAGCGCGTCGTCCTCAGCACCCGCGTCGACGAGTAGCCGCCAACGACGGACCGGGAAAGGCTGCGCCTCGAACCGTCCCACGCTCGACGAACCCGATTGCCGGTGTGGGCGCGCTGGACCCTGTGCATGCGGCCACTGTCCGGTTGAACGAATGAGCGTTATCGGCGCGAGCAGCGGCCGACCGATTGCGTTGGCTAACGGCCGTGGTTGAGCCGCAAGTTCGATCTGGCCGCCGATGGAGTAACGGGCTGACTACCCTGAGGCCGCGGTTCCGGGCCGTGCATGATTGTGCACGTCGTGCAGAATCTGCACGATCGCTGCGACGTCGCTTTCGTCGAACAGGTAGTCGATGCCGCTTGGGGCCCGATCTGTGTACGGCGACTCGTAGAGGCGCCCTGCTTCCATCAGCCCGTTCGCGGTGAGCTCGTCAACGATGAGATGAATGAATCGGATCTGTTCGACGGAGAATCGCGAGCCGTCGAGGAAGCGTTCGAAGGACTCGAGCGCCGCTTCCCGGTCAAGGCCCACGAGCGACCGGATGAACGATCCAAGCCCTTGGGCCTCCTCGGCCGCCAAGTCGATATCGGCCTTCGACCCTGCGCCGCTCGCCAAGAGCATCTGCTCCAGTGCGTCCAGGTCTTCCGACGTGAGCTGACGATTACGGCGCAGCCGCTGCAGCGCGAGGTGGTCCTCGTGCTGCCGTAGGTATGCGGTTGCCTTCACGCGGAATCGTTCGAGGTCGGTGCCCGGTGTCGTGTGCTGCAGCACGATTTCAGTGGCGTCGCCGAGTTCGTCGATGAAGTCGGTGTAGACGCGGGGGCGGGTGACGTTCGGTACGAATCGGACCAGCGCTCGGAGGCGAAGGCGTGCGATTTCGAGCATGCCGAGGGTCACGTCGAGCCACCAGTTGTCGCCGGCGACCTCCTCCAGAAGCACGACTTGTTCCGCGACGGACGGGATCGCGGTTTTCGCCAGGAGTGCGGTTGCGATGGCTTGCACGGTTTGACGGACCCGCTCGGAAGCGGTGGCGTCGCCGTCGAGCTGCGCAAGCTGTCGGCGCAGGATCAGCAGGTCGAAGCGCTTCGCGTCAGTGTCGTCGTCCACCACGCTCGACGGAAGACCGGCGAGGTGCTCGAGCGCTTCCGAAGCGCCCTCGGGCGTGAGCGCGTCCCACGCCGCCAGGTCGGCGTACTGCTCGACCCAGCGCCGCTCGGGACGGACGAGAAAGTTGTCGAGGTTCATGCCCGCGACCACCTCGTGCAGCGTGCCCGCGGCCGAGGCGCGAAGGTCCGCGTCGCCATGCGTTCGGTCGAGGGCGGTGATCAGTCCGAGCCGGGCTTCGAACAGCCGTTGGGTGAGGGACTTCTGCGTCGACCCTTCGGCGCCGGGAAGGTCCTGGCTGAAGAACTCGAGGTTGCCGCAGAAATCGAAGACCAGGAAGTCCTTCTTGGGGCGGCCTTCTCCGAACAGGTCGGGGCTGAGGCGGGTGCCGCGGCCGATCATCTGCCAGAACTTCGACTTTGATCGAACGGTCTTGAAGAACACGAGGTTCACGACTTCGGGCACGTCGATGCCGGTGTCGAGCATGTCGACGGAGATCGCGATGTGCGGCGCGTGGTCGGCGATGGAGAACTCGTCGATGAGGTTCTGGGCGTACGGGGTGCCGTGGGTGATGACGCGCGCGAAGTGTCCCGCGTGTTCGGGGTACTGCTCGTCGAATCGCTGCTGAATGAACTCGGCGTGGTCCTTGTTCTTCGCGAACACGATTGTCTTGCCGAGGCGGTCGCCGCCGGCGACTTTGTACCCGTCCGTCATCAGCGTCGCCAGCACCTTGTCGACGGTGTCCTCGTTGAACAGGAACCGGTTCACTTCTTCGGCGTCGACGGCGGTCGGCGTGCCGCCGTCGCCCCAGTCGAGGGCGTCCCAGTCGTCCTTCTCGGCCTCGCTGAGGTCGTCGTAGCGGATGCCCTGACGCAGGAAACGGGTGCCGACCGACACGCCGTACGGCGGGACGAGAAATCCCTCGGCAACGGCTTCGTCCAAGCCGTACGCGTCGGTGGGCACGCCGTCTTCGAGGTGGAATCGTCGGTAGGTGTTGTGGTCGACCTCGTCCTTCGGTGTGGCAGTCAGCCCGACCAGCATCGCGTCGAACCAGTCGAAGATCGCCCCGTACTTCTGGTAGATCGACCGGTGCGCTTCGTCGACCACGATGAGGTCGAAGAATCCCGGCCCGAATTGACGCGTCGGCCCGTCGTCGCCGTCGTCGGTGTGATTGATAAGGTTCATCATTGTCGGGTACGTCGAGACGTAGACGCGTCCTTCGGCGGAGCGCTCAGTGACCAGGTTCACCGTCGCGACGCTGGGCAGGTGCGCCTTGAATGCGTTCGCCGCCTGCTTCACAAGCGCGGTGCGATCGGCGAGAAACAGAATGCGCTTCGCCCAGTTCGCCTTCATCAGCTGATCAACTAACGCGATGACGGTTCGGGTCTTCCCCGAGCCGGTTGCCATGACGAGTAGCGCTTGCCGTTGCCGCCGATCGAACGTGTCGCCGACGGCCTTGATGGCGCGCACCTGGTAGTGCCGGCCAGCGATGTCCGTGCTTACGGGAGCGGCTGACAGCGGCAGACGGGAGGAGCGACGCTGGATCATGAGCTCGAGCTCACTGCGGGTGAAGAATCCTGCTACCTGCCGCGGCGGGTATCCGGCTGCGTCGTCCCAGAGCCAGTGCTCGTATCCGTTGGTGTAAAACACGACCGGCCGACGCCCGTACATCGCCTCGAGGCAGTCGGCGTAGAGCTTTGCCTGCTGCTGCCCGACAAGGGCGCTCTTAGTCGTACGCTTCGCCTCGACGACCGCGAGCGGCAGCCCGTCCGCTCCCCACAGCACATAGTCGACGAACCCAACGCCCGGTCCGTTCGGCATGCCCGAGACCTCGTACTCGCGATCCCGCGTCTCGGTGAGCGGCCATCCTGCCTCGGCCAGCAATACGTCGATGAACAGGTCGCGGGTCTCGGCTTCGGAGTAGTCGTGATCGTCGGTGGCGTGATTCGCCGCCTGCGCCACGGCTACCTGCGCGCGCAACTGCTCGATCTCGGCGGCCTGCGCCGCCGCGACCTCGTCGCGCTCGGCGAGAGCCTTGGCATGTGCTTCGTCTTGTGCGGCGAACTTCGCCGCGAGCCGCTGCACGTCCTCCCGCGTGAGCGGCGCTGCCTTGGCTGCGAGCGTGGAATCGAACGTCGCGCCAGTGGGTACACCTTCCGGATGCGCCGAATGCCGGAACACTGCCCACACCAGCACGTGATGCAACTCACGAAGCGCGGCCAGCGCCATGTCGGGCCGCACCGGTTGCTGCGCGTGCACCGCCTGATTGCCAAGCTTCCGGATCAAGTTCAGCTTCTGCTGAATCCCGAGCCCTGCGATTCGCGCGAAACCGGCGTCGTTGATACGCGCGGCGAGATCGTTCTGGTACGGGACCGGCAAGTCGAGGACCTCGTAGAGGCGGCCGACGAGCTGCTCTACCGCCCGGCGACTGTAGAAACACGCCGACCGCGGGTCGCTCGACAGGTGAGATTCCGCGTGGGACGCATCCGCGAACACTTCCGGCCACGCCGCGCGCACAAAGGCAAAGTTCGCGCTCACAGCTGTCCCTGGAACGCTCGCAATTGGAGGGCAGCGAAGAGCTCGTCCTCCAAGGCAAGGGCGTGCTCGACTTTGGCTCGCTGGAGCTCAATCCTGTCCACGTGGGCAGCAAATTTCCGCTGTGCAGTAGGACTCACGGCAGGAAGCCTCAAAGTCGCCAGCTTTGCCTTGGATACGTTCTTCATCGATCCCCCCGTTCCGCTTGACATTCGACTTATCCGGCGACGAATCGTGGGGGTTTGAAGCAGGATGCGATAGAAAGTTGGATTACTTGCCGTGTCGCGCCACTCGAATCGCCAGATCTTGTCGGGTAGAACCAGATTGTCAGCGACCTGACTAACGTAAGCGACCGCACCGACTAGTTCAGAAGTATTGGCGCGACTCATAAGCAGATCGCCTTCGCGAACGAAGTGAGCAGCCGGTGGCTGATAGTTAGAGGGCAGCGGCTTTGACTCGCTTGGGCGGAATTGCCCGCTTGTCACCGAGCTGATCTTGAGCACTCGATATGGCGTTTCGGCGCTCAAATCTTCAGCTACCAGATTTCGACCGCCAGTGAGAGACGCAATCTCGCCGAGTGACACCGTGTCCCCGGCATTGGCGGGGTCGCCAAACATGCTCATGAACACGCTTTGACTCAATGAGTTCATTTGTGCGAGGAGGTGACGGCGCTGGGTGCGCATCGCGTCCGCCTGGTTGAGGATCGCAGCAATCCGCCGCTGCTCCTCAACCGGCGGCAGGGGAATCTCGAATTCCTTCAGAGCCGTTGGGCTCAATCTGGGCAAGTTGGCCCCAGCAGCTCGGGACGCGGCGAATTCGATCATGCGCGTCTGTGCCAAGAAGTGCGCCAGGTAGTCGCGGTCCAGCCGAGGTCCGGGAAGTATCGGAAGGATGTCAGTACTGCAGACCCCACTGAACGTCGGCCGGCTGATCTTGCCGAGATTGGGGCGAAGCTTGCTGTACAGAAGGTGTTGAGCGGTGAAGGAGAATTTCGAGCTCGCTAGTGCCGCGCGGCCAACGGTGTCATGACCAAGGATTCTGCCACCTCGTTCGAGATGCTCAAGACCGAGGTATCTCGTGTTCGGATCGATTCGCGTTGGATCAACCGATCGGCGATCAACAAGCGCGACATCGCCGAGCCGTTCGACCTTCACGAAAGCATCGCCTTCAGCTCGGCCAGGCCATCCGCGATCTCGGCTTCCAGGGCCTCGATGTCGGCAATGATGTCGACTGGCGGCCGGTGCTTGACCTCGTCGTGGATGACTTCCTTGTATCGGTTCAGGGAGAGGTCGTAGCCCTGAGCCGCGATGTCCGCCTTGGGAACGGTGAATGACTGCTCGGTACGCGCCCTCTTGAGTTCGCTCGTGCGGCGGTCCGCCCAGCGAGCGAGCACATCCGGTAGGTCGTTCGCCTCGATCGGGTTCCGTTTGTCGTCGAGGGAGAAACCGTCGGCGTGCACATCGTAGAACCAGACGTCGTCAGTGCCGCCGGAGTTCGTCTTGGTGAAGAACAAAATCGCGGTCGACACGCCTGCGTAGGGGCGGAAGACGCCGGAAGGCAGCTTGACGACTGCGTCGAGCTTCTGGTCCTCCACGAGCACGCGCCGCAACGTCTTGTGCGCGGACGACGACCCGAACAGCACGCCGTCGGGTACGATCACGGCCGCTCGGCCGCCGGGCTTTAAGAGCTTCAGGAACAAGGCGACGAAGAGCAGCTCGGTCTTCTTCGTCTTCACGACGCGCTGCAGGTCCTTCGATGTTGACTCGTAGTCGAGCGACCCGGCAAAGGGTGGATTCGCGAGGATCAGCGTGTACCGCCCGGCGTCGTCGCTGGCACCTTCAGAGAGGGAATCGCGGTAGCGGATGTCGGGGGCTTCGATGCCGTGCAGGAGCATGTTCATGCTGCCGATTCGCAGCATGGTCGAGTCGAAGTCGAACCCGTGGAACATGCTTGTGTGGAAGTGCGAGCGCTGCGCGGCGTTGGTCAGCACACTTGGGTGCTGTCGCCGCACGTACTCGGATGCGGCGACCAAGAACCCGGCGGTGCCGGCCGCAGGATCGCAGATCTCGTCCGCTGGCTGCGGGGCCATCATGGCGACCATGAGGTCGATGATGTGGCGGGGTGTACGGAACTGCCCGTTCACGCCGGCCGATGCGATCTTCGACAGCAAGTACTCGTAGAGGTCGCCGTTGGTGTCGCGTTCGGCCATGGGGATGTCGTCGAGCATGTCGACGACCCGCGACAGCAACGCGGGTGTCGGGATGGTAAAGCGGGCGTCGCGCATTTGCTCGCCGTACGTGGAGCCATCACCGCCAAGAGCACGGAGGAATGGGAAGACCCCTTCCCCGACGATCCGCCACATCGCCTCAGGCCCATCGTTCTTGAACCGGCTCCACCGCAACTGCTCCTGGCCGGGCCCGTAGATCTCTCGGTCGATGCTGCCGCCGGTGACGCGCGCCTTCTTTTCCGCGAGTGTCTGGAGGTCGTCGAGCCGACGGACGAACAGCAGGTAGGTGATCTGCTCGATCACCTCAAGCGGGTTCGAGATGCCTCCGGACCAGAACGCGTCCCAGACTCGATCGATCTTGCTCTTGAGTTCTCCGGCTATCACTGTCTCACGATATCGGCTGCTCGCGCCGTCGCCACTGCCCACGTTCGTGGCACGTTGCTGCTCAGTGAGTGGACGGTCGGGTTGATGACCCGTCGCGAAGCGAGTAAGGCTCGCTCTAGTCTGTGCAGGTGACCAGCATGCCCCTCGGCGAAGACGACTCGACGCCAGAGCACCGACGCAACCTCCTCACCGCGGCGCTGGACAAAGCGCTCAGCGTCCAGGGCACCGTGGTTGCAGGAAACATCGCCCGTGCTCGGCAACGCAACCCGGAAGCGACTCCCCAGCAAGTCGTGCACACGCTCGAGAGCATGTATCGCACCGCCCTAGCCGGCACCGGCGCCGCCGTCGGCGCCGTCGCAGCCGCCCCCGGAGTCGGTACTGCCGCGGGACTGGCTCTCGCAGGAGGGGAGGTCCTATCTTCACTTGAACTGAGCGCGCTGTTTGCGCTCTCCGTCGCGGAAGTGCACGGCGTCCGTGTCGACGAGCTCGAGCGCCGTCGCACGCTAGTCCTAGGCGTTGTCCTCGGAGGCGGTGCTTCGCAGACGATCGAGAAGGTCGCGGGGCGGACCGGACCGCACTGGGCGAAAGCCATCGTCAACGCAATACCCGTGTCGCAACTCAAGCAGATCAACAAGGTCCTCGGCCAGAACTTTGTGACGAAATGGGGAACGAAGCAGGGGATCATCGTGCTCGGCAACGTTGTCCCGTTCGGTATTGGCGCCGTCATCGGGGGCGGCGCGAACCTGGGCATGGCCGAGTTGACGGTCCGCGCAGCTCGACGCGCTTTCGGGCCGGCACCCACCGCCTGGCCGGGCTCGTACGACACGTCGTCCGTTTCTGGGGTCGATCCCATGGGCGAAGAATGACCTGGGCATCGAATCTCCGCCGGAGCTCGTGAATTGGACGCGTGCAGAAGAGTCCTGGGCGTCTGAAGCGGCATCGTCAAGCAACCCCGACAACGAGCTTCAACATGAAGCCTTAATGCAGATCGCGGAACGATTTAAACTCACCCAGGCGTGGTGGGTGTCTAGCGAGCTCGCTCACCGACACAGCCACTTCAAGATCGCCGAGACATGGCCAATGGATGGCTTCTACCATGGTCTTGAAACTTTCGACCCGCGTTCAGGCAGCTCGGTGTTCATGAACCTCAACGGCAGCATTCACCTGACGCGCGGAGACGACCGAGCCGTCGACGGCATCGGCTGGCAGGCACTCTTCGAGGCTGAGGATCCCCACGAGGTGGTGAAGCTCATTGAAACCGCGGTGGGATGGACGACGGCCTCTGCCGACCCCACTACACCTCGATCTCTGACCTATCGAATCATCGCCGCCGTCCTGGGCCGCACGATCAACGACCGAATCAGGTTCACTGTTGGCACGCACTGGTATGGCGCGTCGTACTTGACTCCTGAGGCGACGCCGGCGTGGGTCAGCGAGTTCGAGGGCCTCGAATCGGCTGTCCGGGCATGCCCGGACGAATCTGGCCTGCCGTTACGACACTTTTAGATGATCCGTCGGGGCGATCAGCCGTCAGCGGTGCTCGCTGACGACGCCACCCTCTACGCAGCCCACGATGGCCCGACCTCGCTGATGCCCTCGTACCGAAAGACCCGATCACTTGAGGACCCGGTCAACGTCGTTCTGGGTGCCACCGCCTCCTAGCCCGGGAAGCAAGCAGGCGCAAACGATCCTTCACGCCAGAACCTGGTACTCGTAGGCCTGCCGGACGAGGCCGAGTACGTAGCTGAAGTCCGTCGTGTCATCGAAAGCGACCTGTGTGTTGCCGACTCCCCAGTGGCCGATCCCGCTGACGTCGCGAACGACTCGGCGCTCGTCGCGGAGCGCCATGATCGGGATGTTCAGCACGAGGAGGAGCCGCGACGCCTGCGGCACGACGTCGAGGAACGTCGTCTCCGTTCGGAAGGCCACGCGCACCTTCAGGAAATCAAGGGAGACGGAGGGATCGAACGACATGACTTCGTTGCGAAGCCGCTCAAAGTCCCTACGGCGCTCCGGCCGGAACAGATTCGGGTGGTCAGCGATCGTGTACTGCGACTCTGTCCGGCTCTCCTGGTACGTCGCGAGCACCTCGGGCGGAAGCGCGGGCCGAGGCCAGATTCGCAGCGCCTGCTGAGCCAGCCGCGCGGCGCGGGTCCGGATCGCGGACTCGTCCCAGATGTCGAGCTGCCCAATGCCTTGATTGAGGCGAAGCGGGCTCTCCCTGAAGCCACCTTCCATGTCCCTCTTCTCACGGAACGCCCGGTCTGAGTGTTCGGAGTTGTATCCGGTCAGAGTGAGATTGCCGAGGGTGTGCAGGTACGCCGACTGGATCTCCTGCCATCTCTCGCCGAGGTCGGCTCGCCACTCCGGACGGAGTGACTCGTTCTGCGGAAGGATGTGCTCGATTGTGTACTCGTCCGTCGCGACGGGTTCCTTCCGGCCGTGATTCTCCAACGACCGGAAGAAGTATGAGCGCCGCTTGAAGTGGTACGCGTCGAAGGACTGCAGCTTCTCCTCGAACTCGGCGTCGGTCGGGAACGTCCGGTATCCCTGCAGGCGCAGGAAGTGTGCTTTGACGCTTTCGACGTAGCGGTCCTTCCGGAGGGCGCGCGCCAGGCTCTGGAACGTGGTGGTCAGCGAGTTAGTGGCCCAGCCAGTGACGGCGCGTCGCACGACGTACGAGGTCACCATGTGGACGATCTCGAGCAGCTCGTCCTTGTTGATCACCTCGAAGTCGTAGTCCGTGTATGCCTCGAGGAGGAAGGGGTAGACCACGTCCGCGCGGATCTGGACGAGATCGTCGAACGCTGCCCGTAGTGCTTTGTCGGGTTCGCGGCCGAGCGCGATGGCGCTGTACCGGCGGGAGTACTCGCGCAGCTCATGGACGAGGACATCGATCAATTCGCCGCGCTGCATTCGAACGGCTGCGTAGTCCTTGAACGCGTCGTAGATGTCCCCGAGTCGCGGGATGCTGCCGGTGACGGCGGCAAGGTAGTGCCGTACGAAGTCATCGAACGCCGACTCGGAACCGGCGCCGGTGAAATCGAGCTCCATTGGCCGCCAGTAACCAGTCCAAAGCCGTTCCTGCGCGTCCGTCGTCAGCCCCATCAGCACAAAGTTGCGGATGAGATCCGCCTGCGAGAGCCGCTTGCCGGTTGAGTTCATCGCCTCGAACACGAGCTGCGGGTGATCGATCCCGAGCTGCAGGTGCACGTCGACCACCTGCAACTTCGCCAACCCGCGGCACACCGTCGCCAGATCGGTGGACGACGCCCCGACCTGGGCACGGAAGAACTCGAAGTTGTCGAACACGCGGCTAGTCGACCCTGCCGCAGGCTGGGTGCGATCAATGACCGATTTCAGTGCGCCCCGATCGTCCTGCGAGAGCAGGAGTTTGTATCGCCGTTCGTCGATCTTAAACCGATTCGTGAGGTAGGAGTCGCGGATCTCCTCAGCGGAAAAGCCTTCAAGTGGTTCGCGATCCTCGGCCGCTGGGCCCTCCAGGTGGGAGACGAGCGCTGCAAGGATCAGGCTGACGGTTGTGACGCGTTGTTGACCGTCGATGATGAGGCTCGGCGCCTGGTTGGTCTGCGTGCCCGCGGCCTTCTCCACGTACACGACCGAGCCCGTGAAGTGAGCGCCGAGCTCTTCGTTGCCGCCAGCCCGAAGGATGTCCTTCCAGAGCTGCTCACACTCGGCACGACCCCATGCATACGCCCGTTGATAGATGGGGACCTCGAACTGACTCGTCACCTTGAGTAGATCGAGGAGATTCGCGTCGACGGCCTTCACGGCTTTCAACCTACCGGCATCCCGCCCCCTCGCAACACCCGCTCGACCACCCCTCGAAATGCTGCGAGCCGTCAGTGCAGTTGGGACACGGGATGAGCCTCGATGCCGCGTGGAGATCCGATCCTGCCGGTGGTGCTGCCTACGTGGCAGCTACGTCTCTTGCCGATAGAAGGCCCTATCGTGGGCCTATGGAGTTCGACGCCGACGCCCAGTTCCTCGCTTCCGACGTCTCGTGGGCTTGGAAGAGCTTGGTCGCCGATGCGAAAGAGAACGTCCGTGTGTACACCCCGTACTTCGATTTTCTCCTCGTGCGCCTCTTAACGGGCGCTGATCTTCCGACCTCCGCCATTTGCGTCGTCACCGACTTGTCACCCCGGTCTGGTAACCAGCAGTACCGTGCGCAGCTCCTCGCGACCCGCGCTCTTCTTCGAATTGGTATCACTGTGCGTTCGCTCGGCCGCTTACACGCGAAGGTGCTCCTCGCCGACGACCGAGTAGCGACAATCGGCTCGCAGAACTTCACCAGATACGCAACCGAAAGCCACGAGACCACTGTTGCCGGCCTGCAGCATTTCGGGAAAGGCGACTTCCTCTCGACGCTTGATGCTTGGCTTGAAACGGCAATTCCAGTCAGTGAGGAGTTCGTCGAGAGCCTCCTGACGGAACTTGATGAAGAGATGGCAGCCGCTGCCGCAGCCAATGGCCGGCTAGTCGACGCATTCGATGAGCGCTGGAAAGTGTACGTACACGCACTCGAGGAGGCGGCGGAGGCGGATCGGCTGCGCGCGCAGCGCCAGCAGGAGTTGGAAGCCGCGCAGCGGGAACGCGCTCAACGTCCGCAAGCGTCGAAGGACGTGGATCGCCGCGACAACCACGCTGACCTGGCTGCAACGCGGGACGCGTTCCGGCGTCGGCTCGGTCAGGCCGTTGCTAAGCAGCGTCAGGCGCAGCAGTCCGTCTGGGCAGCCGTTCGCCACACCGGGGGCTGGATGGGCTACAGCTCGTTCCTACCGGACGATCCGCAGGCGGACTTCACGAATTGGATCGTTCAGGGCAGTGGGGGCACCGGCACTCTGGTGTCGCTCACTCGATACCGCATGTATCCGCTTATCCTCAACCCGTCTGGGCGCATTGCATTCGCCCGGGTCGTGAAGACGCGTATCAGCTACCTCCGGTTCGCGGTCGGTCCACTGGCGATCGGTGTTCTGGGTGGCTACTCGCTTCAGGCACAGGTCGAGCTTCCGGAAACCGATACCGAAGAGGCGAACTTGCACATCACGGTGTTCCCGTTGCATCTGCCAGTCGTCGACGGTGTTCGCCTCCGAATCCAGTTTGACGGTGCCGCGGGCAGGCTTCGGGGCTGGGAGCCAGCAGGTCGCCGAACGGAGGGCGAACGTCGCTGGGACCCGTCGCCGGTGCTGAGCGCACTCGACGACCCCGACGCAGTCGACCAGCTCACAGCCCGCGTACTCGAGTCCTTCAGGTACAAGACGCTCGACGTAGGGAAGCTGAACGCGGCAGAGTTCTTTCCAGCAGGAGGGTCGCGGGTGTCACTCCTGCAGTTTGCAGGGCTTCCTGTCCTGAGCATCGGATGATCCCACCTGGACATCAGGGCTTCGACGACGGACGTAACGTGAGTGCAGCCACTGGTTCTAAGGTCTCAGACTCTTCGAGCTGACGACTCCGACCAGCCTGGACCTGCGGGTCCCGTTCCGCCGTCCCCGTCCCGCTCTCAACGTCCACCCAACTGGTTAAGCTCCGGGGCCCTAGTCGGAGCTAGAAGACCGTAGAAGGGCTCCCTACGCGTGGGAACGCATCGCTGATTGTTGCGACTAGCGCGGTCGTGGCTGGTGCGACGGTCGGAGTAGGGGGTGGCTTGTCGCACGTCCGACCGCAACGCGCCCGGAGACGTATCGGGGCGCAGCCTCCCAGAGGCGTGGAACAGAACCCCGAAACCCGTGGAACGCCCGTCGTTGCTGGGATCCGCGATCCGCGCCATCACTGGCATCCGCGAATAGACCGAACACCTCGCCCGCAGAGACGTGTTACCGAGGCGAGTCGCTCGGACGTAGGGGTGCCACGGATCGGCGGAGCTTCCCGAGCCCGAGCCCGAGCCCGAGCCCGAGCCCGAGACAACGAGGACGTCGGGGAGATCACCGTGCGACTGCGCTGATCATGCCGAGGCCGACGCTGACCCGGTCGGCGACCTCGATGAGGTCCTCGGCGAGCGACGTCATGTCCCTGGTGCGCAGGACCGTGAGTCGCCCGGAGATGGAGATGGCGGCGGCGATGCGTCCCGTGGCGTTCCGGACCGGAGCAGCGATGCAGAACCGCCCGAGGGCGAGTTCCTGGTTCTCGATGCACCAGCCCCGCGCCTCTGCCTCTGCGAGATCCGCCGTGAGCGCATCGTGGTCGATGATTGTGTGTTCCGTGTACCGCGCGAGCTCGGCACCGAGCAGGGACGTCCGCTCCGCCTGCGTCATGTCGAGCATCAGGCACTTGCCGAGCGCCGAGGCGTGCAGCGGCTGCCGCATGCCGATCATCGTGTGCGACTTCGGCGCGAGACGGCCCTCGAAGTGACACAGGTAGATGCAGGTCGCCCCGTCCTGCACACCGACGTTCGCCGTCAGCTCGACGCGCTGCGCAAGTTCCTGCGCGGCAGCCCGCGACTCGCGGTGGACCGGGTTGTGGTTCAGCCCTTGGCTGGCGAGTTCGAGCACCGCACGACCGACGGAGTAGCCCTGCGTCTCCGCGTCGCGGCGCACGTACTCCAGCGATTCGAGCGTGTTGAGGAGACGGCCCGTGGTCGACGTCCCGAGTCCGATCGCCCGCGCGATGTCGGATGCGCGCATGGCGCCGTTCTCGGAAGCGCCGAGCGCGCCGAGGACGGCAGCCGCCCGTTCGACGCTCTGGTTCGGGGGTGTGCTCGCCATGTGGACATTCTGCCCGTCGGTTTCGGGGTCGATCGTTCAGTACACCTTCACCGCGCAGGCCGTCACGTGCGGGGACCCGTTGGTCGCGGTCACGACGATGCGCAGTGCGTCGGTGGAGACCGGGTCGATCGAGTGCACCCGGTGCCGGTGCCGGTTGCCCTCCACGGTCGCCACCGCCCGCCACACGCCGTCGAGACGGGCCTCGATCCGGTAGTCGCGGACGAGATCGGGGACAACGTCCCACGGTGTCCGATGGTGGTGCAGGTTGATGAGGTCGGCGTCGACGTCGTCGTTCCACACGATCCGGACCTCGTGGACCGACATCGGTGTCGGCCACGCCAGTTCGAGTGTCACGGATCCGTCGTCGAGCGCATGCGGCGCCGACGACCAAAGGTGCGGACCACCGTACGGGCGCTGGAATCCGTCAGACACCCTGGAGGCCCGCCACGCGTCGGTCCCGCTGGCGGCGGGCGAGGCGGCCGCGCCCGATACGGGTGCGGCTGGTTCCGCCGTGAATGCGAACGCTCGTCCGCGAAGTGGCCGCGCCTCCCAATCGGTGACCGGTTGACCGCTCTCCGCGGGGATGTGGTCGTCGAACGCGGTGTCGCCGGCTGTGCGGGCCCGCAGGGCCAGCACGCCGTACGGGTGGCCGTCGGTGAGCTGGAGGCGGACGCCGTCCACCGCCCGGACCACGATGACGGCGTTCGCGGGCGCGGCCGGCGTCCAGTCGAACAACGCCCGCACCTCGCCTGCGCCCGTCGGCACCGGAACGGTTGTCGACGCGACGTGCTCGATGGGTGCGTAGTTCTGCGGCTTCCCCGTGGTCCAGAGCTCGACCGTCAGCGGGGTGGCCGCGTCTGCGATCGTCCGGAGACGCACCGCGCCGAGCGACGGGTCGACCGGCAGGACGATCGCCAGGTCGCGATCGAGCACGGCGCACTCCGGCACGGGCGGCAGGTACGGCACGGTGTCGAGGGCGCGGAGCTCACTTGACGCGGTGATCATGGCGCTCCGCGCGAGGTCGGATTCTTCGTCCGCACGCACTCCGATGAGCGGGGCGTCCTCCCTGAGGAGCGTCTGCTGCAGCATCGCGATGTGCTCGGCACCGAGTTGTCGCGGCGTGAACCGGTGTCGGGACACGAGATGCGCGGCGGTGCCGGCCGCCTGTCCCTGCGTCGCGCACGTGGCCATCACCCGCGTGGAACCGAACGCGATGTGCGATGCGGAGATGTTCCGGCCCGCGAACAGCAGGTTCGACACCGTTGCGGAGTACAGCGATCGGAACGGGATGTCGTAGGTTCCGTCGGTGTAGCGCTGACGAGCTCCTGCCTCCTGCGCGTAGACGCCTTCCACCGGGTGCAGGTCGATGGACCAGCCGCCGAACGCCACGGCGTCGGGGAAGGTGCGCTGTTCGAGCAGGTCTTGCTGGGTCAGGGTGTGGTCGCCGACGAAGCGTCGGTACTCGCGCTTGCCGGGGATGGCTCCCACCCAGTCCAACGTGAGGGTGTCGGCGTCGAACGACCCGGAGTTCTTGATGTGGTCCCAGATGCCGTACACGACGCCCCAGAGCTCGTCGCGGATCCGTTCGTTGTCTGCGACCGTGTCGAGTTCACCGCCCCATTCGATCCACCAGTAGTTGCATCCGTTGTCGCCCGTGCGGATCGCCCGGTTTGCGAGGATCGGTGTCGTCTGCAGGTCGATCGCGATCGATGGCGGGACGAACTTCTCCGGCTTCCCTGTGTCGTGCGTCGAGAAGAAGATCGAGCTGCCGAGCAGCTCGCCGTCCGGCTCGGTCGGCGCCCACGCCTCTCCGTATTCGTCGCGGCCCTCGCGACCGATGCGGTGCTCGGCGCCGGCGAGCGCGCCGACCAGCCCGTCGCCGGTGCAGTCGAGGAACACCGGGGCGGTGAAGGTCGTCTCGATCTCCGAACCCATGGTCCACCCGGTCACGCTCGTGATCTTGGGGTGCCCGTCGTCGTCGGCGGTGTGCACCGTGCGGACGTCGGTGTTGAGGTGCAGGTGCACGTTCGGCTCTGCGCGGACGAGGTCGAGCACCACCTGGTCCCAGTAGATCGGGTTGCCCTGCGGGTTCCGGTACTGGTTCTCGAGGAAGAGCTCGCCCATGATCCCGGTCTCGCGTGCGAACCGCTGCGTGCCGTGCGCCGTTGCTCCGACGACCCACACACGGATCTCGCTCGATGAGTTGCCGCCGAGCACGGGCCGGTTCGTCACGAGGGCCACGCTCGACCCGAGCCGAGCGGCCGCCACGGCGGCGCTCACCCCGGCGAGCCCGCCCCCGACGACCACGATGTCGTGCGTGAATTCTCGTCGCTGCATGGTCCGACGCTACCATCAACCGATTCCTCATTCCCACTCAGTGGTACAGGTGAGCCAGTAGGTGCTATGGTCGACCAACTCTCGACAACGAAGTGTGAGGTCAGCCCATGAGTAAAACGACCGCCGGTGCCGCAGCCCCGACGACTGCTGCAGCGCCGCTCGACGACGCGGCACGCCGTGCCCGCATGCGGAAGGTGATCGCCGCCGCCGGCGCCGGTCATTTCGTCGAGTGGTTCGACTTCGGCCTGTACGGCACGCTCGCGACCGTCATCTCCCTGCACTTCTTCCGTCAGGGAGACGCGCAGGCGGCCCTCCTCTCGGCGTTCGCCGTGTTCGGTGCCGGATTCGTGATGCGCCCCCTCGGCGGCCTGTTCTGGGGGTCGATGGGTGACCGCATCGGCCGCAAGACGACGCTCGCGGCCGTGATACTCGTCACGAGCGGTGCGACGTTCGTCATGGGCCTGCTGCCGACCTACCAGTCGGTCGGGTTGTTCGCCCCGCTCCTCCTCGTCATCGTCCGGCTCGTGCAGGGGTTCGCTGCGGGCGGCGAGAGCTCGGGCGCCACGACCCTGCTGGCCGAGTACGCCCCGTCGAATCGGCGCGGATTCGTCTCAAGCTTCGTCGACGTGTTCGGGTTCATCGCGTTCGTCGTCGGTGGCGGTCTCGTGTTCCTGTTCACCTCGCTCGCCGGCGACGACGCACTGAACACCTGGGGCTGGCGTGTCCTGTTCATGGTCGCGCTGCCCCTCGGACTCGCCGGCCTGTACCTGCGATCCCGACTCGAAGACACTCCCGAGTTCCAGGCCGTCAAGGCGCGCGGTGAGGTGGCGGCGAACCCCCTCCGCCGGTCCTTCGCCACATCGTGGCGGGCGCTCCTGTTCTGCGTCGGCTTCGTCGTGATCAAGGCCGTCGGCCACTGGATCCTGCAGACGTTCATGCCGAGCTACCTGCAGACCGATCTCCACTACAGCGCGACCGTCTCGTACGGCGTGACCGTCATCGGCTTCGTCGTCATCGCGGCCCTTGTGCCGTGCTTCGGGCTGCTCAGCGACCGCATCGGCCGCAAACCCGTGATGCTCGTCGGGTGCGGTGGATTCGTGGTGCTGACATACCCGACGCTCGTGCTCATGAACGCCGGGAACTTCTGGGCGGCGACCGCCGCGATGGTGGTCCTCGGGATCTTCATGGCCGCGTTCGACGGCGCGATGAGCGCGGCGATGGCCGAGCTCTTCCCGACCAACATCCGCTACGGCTCGATGTCGATCGCGTACAACGTGTGCGTCGCGATCTTCGGCGGGATCACCCCGTACTTCGCGACGTTCCTCATCACGTCGACCGGCAACACGTTCGCGCCCGCCTTCTACGTCATGGGCGCGGCACTCGTCAGCGGGATCGTCGTACTCCGAGCCCGCGAGACCCATCGCGCCCCGCTCCGCGCCGAATGACCACACCCTGCGAAGCACTCGACCCACAGGAGAACGAGCACATGCACATCGCCGTCACCGGCGCTTCCGGGCGGGTGGGACGCTCCGTCGTCAGCGCGCTCGCTGAACGCGGACACCACGTCATCGGTCTCGACCTCGTTCCGCCGAAGCACCCCGTGCCCGGCGCCGAGTACATCGTCGGAGACCTCGCGGACCTGCCGGACGCGGACCCGCGGCTCCACGACGTTGAAGCGGTCGCCCACCTCGGTGCGCTCATGTCCTGGGATCCAGTCGATGCGGACCGGCTCTTCGCTGCCAACGTCATGGCGACCGAACGTCTGGTCCGCGCAGTCGACGGCTCCGCTGTCCGCCGGTTCGTGCTCGGCAGCTCCGGCGAGGTCTACCCCGAGAACGACCCCGTCCGACAGCCGATCGACGAGCGACACCCGCGTCTCCCGCAGACTTGGTACGGACTCAGCAAGGTCCTGGCCGAGGAGATCGTGGCGTTCGCGGGTCGCACGAACGACTGGGCGACCGTGGTGCTGCGGTTTGCGCACACCCAGGACCCGGGCGAGCTGCTCGACCCGGAATCGTTCTTCTCAGGGCCGCGCTTCTTCGCCTCGCGGAGGATCGCCAAGGAGCGCGCGGCGGGGCACGACGGTGTCGTCGCCGCGCTCGAGTCGTACGCGGACGACGACGAGACACTGCTGATCGCCCATCGTGAGGACGGGGCCCCGGTGCAGATGGGCATCCTTGCCACTGCCGACCTCACTGCCGGGATCGTGCTCGCGCTCGAGGCGTCGACGACCGGGCACGAGGTCATTGGGCTCGGACCCGACGAGTCGACCGACCTGGGAGTGCTGGCTTCGGAACTGGCGGCCGCCGCGGGACTCGGAACCGTCGACGTGACGCTGCCCGTCACGGCACCGAGCTACACCACCTCAAATGACCGGGCGCGAGAGCTGCTCGGCTTCCGCCCCACGATCGACCGTGGCGAGTTCGTCCGGCAAGCGGTGGCCGCACGCGAGGCCCGGCGCGCAGGGGTTTGACCACCGGTCCGACGGTCTCGGCTTCCTTTCGTCCGCTCAGGCCGGCGGAGCTCCGACGCGCCGGTCGAGTTCCGCATGTGTATTTCGGGGAGCAGCCGGATGCGCTGCACAGGGAACGAACAGGTGGTGGCTCCAAGGAGCGTTTGGGAACTGCTGCGTTGTCCGACCCCCGTCTCAGGCGATGGATCGGGGTCGCTTTTTCGGGGGATGCTCCACCACGCCTGGGCGAGGGCTGTACAGCCTCGTCATCATCGGTGCCAAGCGCTTTCACGATCGCACGGAACCATTCAGACACAGGTCCGCGATCCGGAGCCGTTCTTCCTGACCGAGGTCCCGCTCGGATCCCCAGAACGTGCCTCTCGAGCACGATGCTCCGGCCTCGATCCGATTTGCAGCACTCCGATTCATCGTGGTGTTGCGACGACCGGTTGAACCCGAGAACTGGCTGTCGAGACCGCGAGGAGCATACCGGGGGCCGTATCGCGCGGACTGCTGCAGCAGCCCCCACGGGAAGGTAGTTCGCTGTTTCTTAGGTCCCGTCGTGTGCGACGCGTTCGACCGCTCCGACGGTGCCATAGCTCACGCAGCCCGACACGGTCGCTGCGAAGCGGCGAGTTCGTCGGGCTGTCCTCGAAGGAGACCCGTAGGTGGAGTGCGGAGGCCCTAGGTGCTCGGGCTCCAACCGCCGCATCTGCTGAAGCAGGCGCGAAGACTGCGACTCTCATTCGGCTGGACGCCGTGTCTTCGCAGGAGCAACGTTGACTTTTGCTTGTCACCAACTAAACTGGGTTTGATAGTCGGGATCAGCGATGGCGCTGGTGCAGTGCAGTGCAGCCGAAGACCGTACTGACGCGGAGCGCCCGTCCCCGCAGCGAAGGAGAAGGATGAGCGAGATCAAGACGTCCGTCAGTCTGTACAGCCTGCAGGACTCGTACGCGCGAGGACGGCTCGACGTACCCGGTGCTCTGCAGTTCGTAGCCAGCACTGGCGCGACCGGCGTCGAGCTGATCAGTGACCAGATGATCACCGGGACCCCGTTCCCATCGGACGAAACGGTGAAGCGGTGGCGTGCGGCGTTGGAGGCATCCGGACTCGCGCCCGTCTGCAACGACATCTTCATCAACTCGACGATCTACCGGAACCGGACGCTCCGCGTGGATGAGCAGGTCGAGCTACTCAAGCGCGAAGTCTGCGTCAGCAAACAGTTGGGGTTCGACCTCGTTCGACTGGTGTCCGACACCTCGCCGGAAGTGACCGAAGCAACCCTTCCCTACGCCGAATCGATCGGTGTGACGATGGCCCTTGAAGTGCACGCTGGGATGAGCTTCACGAGCCCGCTCACTCGTCGCTGGATCGAGATGATGCGACGCGCTCAATCGGACCGCCTCGGTCTCGTCATCGACTTCGGGATCTTCTGCGACCGTGTCCCGCGGGTGTCGAAGGACTACTTCCTGAGCATCGGGTTGAACCCGCAGGTGGGGGAGAAGGTTGACGAACTCTACGCACGCGAGGGCGACACGCTGCACGCGTTCGGAAGTGGCTTCGGCGGCGAGGGCAGTATGTTCCCCGCCGAGCTCAGTGATCTGTTCCGGGGCGAAGTGGACAGCGAGTACTCGTTCTTCTCGACCGGCTACGAGAACACTCCCCTCGAGGTGCTCGACGAGTACCTGCCCTACGTGAAGCACTTCCACGGCAAGTTCTACGAGATGACCGACGCCGGCTCCGAGTACTCCATCGATTACGACAAGATCCTCGGCTTCCTGGACGCACGCGGCTACGACCGGTACGTCTCGTCCGAGTACGAGGGAAACCGCTTCACGCCCGAGGGTAAGGCAGTGCACGACCAAGAGCAGGTCCGTGCGCACCAGGCCATGCTGCTCGCCCACATTGACCAGGAGGTCGCCGATGTTTGACACCTACGTGTTCACGGAGGGTTCGGCTCGCAACGTCCTGACGGGCAGCGGCACGGACGCCTTTCAGGTCGAGACGCTGATCACCTACTACCGAGGCATCCCGCTGTCGATGGTCCACGCGATCGAACTCGTGGTCGACGGCGTCGACGTCCCCCAGGGCGAGATCCTGATCTCGCCCAACAACCAGGACTGGTTCACGCTGGACGAGGCGACCACGGTCACGACGTACCGATGGGAGTACGGCACTCCGCTGTTCATCCGGTGGCTGAACGGGGGGCTGAGTGGCGGGGAGCACGAGGTCACACTCCGGTTGAAGATTCGTGTGGCGTACATTCCCATCCCCTTCGGGGGAGAGCGCACGAGAACGGTCACCGTCTAACGCGCCGCGCCGTGATCCCCCGGATGCAGCTCACGCTGTCCGGGGGATCGTTTTGTCGCAACCAGATGAAACACGGTGAGGTCTGTCAGGTACGGGACCCCATTAGTGGCCACCGGGTCTGGACTCTTCTGACGATTACGTCTAAAGTTGACTTGTCCGATTCTGTTCCCGAGGAGACTCAAAGATGAGCGTTCGAACTACTGACCCGTCGGCCCCTCACGGGTCGGCGACTGACAGCGGCACTACGGTCCCACTCCGCGAGCGGATCAGCTTCGGGCTCGGAGATCTCGCGTCCAACCTCACGTGGACGACGATCACGAGCTACCTGCTGTTCTTCTACACGGACGTCGCGCTGATCTCAGCAGCGGCCGCAGGCACGCTCCTGCTCGTAGGGCGCCTGCTCGACGCCGTGTTTGACCCGCTGGTCGGCATCGTGCTCGACCGGACGAACACGCGCTTCGGCCGTGCCCGGCCGTACCTGATCTTCGGTGCACCAGTCCTCGCCGTACTGACGGTGTTGACGTTCTTCACCCCGTCGGCGGAGGGCGCTCGCATCGGGTGGGCGTACGTGACCTTCATCCTGGTCGGCCTCGCGTACTCGGCCGTCAACATCCCGTACGGCGCGCTGATGCCGATGATGACCCGGGACTCAGCGACTCGCGTCACCCTGGGGAGCTTCCGCTTCGCTTTCGCAGCGGTTGGTCTCGTCATCGTGTCTGTGGCCACGACGCCACTCGTCGCGGCATTCGGTGGCGGCGATCAGCGTCGTGGGTTCCTCCTGACCGCTGTCCTCTTCGCGGCGATCGGTTGCGTCGTGTTCTGGATCACGGCTCGGGGCACCAAGGAACGCGTCCCCGTCGTACCGCTGGCTCAGCAGAAGCACGCGCTTCGGACGTCGCTGAAGACGCTGGCCACGAACGGTCCCTGGCTCATCGTGATCCTGTTCTCGGTGCTGCTGTTCGCCCGCCTCGGTGTGATCACGGGTGGAGCCGTGTACTTCGCGATCCACGTGCTCGGGTCGGCGGGCGCTGTGGCAGTCGTTCTCCTTGCCTTCTCGCTGTCCGCCCTCAGCGGCGCGCTGATCACGCCGTGGATGCTGAAGCGGTTCGGTCACCGCCGCGCTCTGATCATCGGGAACGTGATCGGCATCGCGCTCTCCCTCCTGCAGATCCCGTTCCGCCACGACCTGGTTGTCTTCACCCTCGTGTTCTTCCTCGCGGCGACCATCGGCGGCATGGGCTTCGTTGCCGTGCCGGCGCTGATCTCGGACACGATCGAGTACCAGGAGTACAAGTCGGACATCCGCAACGAGGGCCTGCTGTACGCCGGTTACAGCTTCGCCACGAAGGTCGGTACTGCCATCGGCGGTGCTGTGCTGGCCTGGGGGCTTGCTGCGATCGGGTACACGGCGAGTTCGAAGGCTGGTTCCCTCGACACCGGCATCTCGTGGATCTACATCGGAATTCCGATACTGCTGATGGTGCTTCAGACGGTCGTGATCGCCTTCTACAAGCTGCAGCGCGAGTTGCCTCGGATCACCGCTTCAATCGCGACCCGTCGGTCGGGCACAGGCAGCTAGCTTTCATGCCCCAGTCACACTTCGAGGTGTACTCGCCGCCCGGTTGGTGACACTCGGGCTGCGGCGTTGGTCCGCAGCTCGAGTGCCGTCCGCACTTCGGGTCTTGGGACGTGACGAGGCCTCCTGGCTTGATGGAGTTGTCTAGTTCTGCCTCCGCCAGGAGCCCGCTATGGTCCACGCCAACGCCCGAACAACGCTGCACGGGAGGCGATTGCTCGTCGCTCGAGTCGTGGGTGGTTTCCGCCCCGTCGCACGTCGCGAAGGAGCTCGGATCTCCGGTCAGTGCGCCCGGCGGTGGGTGCGACGCTTCCAGTGACCTTGGGGATCGCGGTCTGCTGGATCGTTCGAGCGGTCTCCGCATCGATCACCGACGAGAACCCGGCCCGGAACGCGAATGAGCGGTGTTGGAGGCGCAGGGCGGTCCACCATTCGCAGGCCACGGCATCACGAAGATCGAACGAGTGGCCTCCGACAGGTATTCACCTACCGGCACTCGGTCCCGATCAAGAACGCGGTCGCGCTCGGCGCGACGCAGAAGTTCATCAAGCCGCACTGCCCGTCGCAGTGAACGGCAAGGTTGAACGGTTCAACGGGATTCTCGCGACCGAGTGGGCCTACCGGCAACCCTTCATCAGTAACCAAGACCGCGCCGACGTGCTCGCGCCCTGGACCGCGCACTACAACACTGGCCGGATCCGCTCGAGCCAGGGCTCACGCCCGCAGCCCGAGCGTCACAACCTGATGGCTCAGCACAGTTAGGGGCGAAGCGGCAGTGCCAGGCCGCCGGAGGCGGTCGTCACAGACGACATCAGTTCGGCTCGAGCAGCTGGGCTCAGCACCTCCCGGAAGAGAGCGGCTCCGTGGACGCGGAGCTGTTGCGGCGTGCCATCGGCCCACCAGCTACCGAGGTTGGCGGCGCTGAAGATCTCGTCGAGAGCGAGCATCGCGGCTCCGATGACCCCTTCGAAGTGATTGAGCGGCACCTCGGCGATGAGGAGATCGTCGGTCGCCAGGGCGAGCGAACGCGCGGTCACTCCGGACCGGATCGCGTCTATGAAGACATCGCCCACGCGAACCAGAGACCCCCCGATGAAGACCGTCGACGGGTTGAAGAAACTCACCAGCGTCGCGAGGTGGGCGCCGATGAGTTCGCCCGCGTGGTGGATGAGCTCGGCGCAGAACGAGTCACCGTCGAGCGCTCCTTCGACCACGTCCTCGACGTGGATCTGGCGACCGTCCTGCAGCATCCGACCGAGGTAGGCGCCTGCATCGAGGGCTGCGGCGGCAGACGCGTCACGCGCCAGTGCCCACCCGCCGGCATTCGCCTCCAGGCAGCCGAACTTGCCGCAACGACACCTGACGCTCGAGCCGGACACGAACGCGCCGTGACCGAAGTCGCCAGCTGCTCCGCGCGCACCCCGGTGGAGACGGCCACGCGAGATGAGACCCGCGCCGATTCCGGTCCCGGCCTTCACGAGGATGACGTTGTCACCCGCAGCGAGACGCGTCTCCCTCCACGTGCCCAGAGCCATGAGGTTCGCGTCGTTGTCGACCCACACGGGCACGCCGAACAACCGCTCCAGGCGGCTGCGAACCGGGAACTTGTCCCATCCGCTCATGATCGGCGGGGAAACAAGGGTTCCGGATTCGAAGTCCACCGGGCCCGGAACGCCGATCCCGGCAGCCCAGAGGGTGCCGTCCACCTGCTCGAGCAACTCGGTCACGACGCAATGGAGATGGTCCATCGACGAATCCGGACCGGCGTTGACGTCCCAGACGTCCAACTGGTCACGCAGGATGCGACCCTGCAGGTCGGTGATCGCAACGTGCAGTCGAGACACGCCGAACACGGCTGCGAGCACCAGCCCGCGGTCAGCGTTGATGCGGAGCACATGAGAGGGACGCCCTCCTGTGGACACCACCTCATCGGTCTCGACAACCAGCCCGGCGTTGATGGCCTGCTCGATGCGCTGGTTGACGACTGCCCGACCCAGATCCGTCTGCCGGATCAGCTCCGGTCGTGTCATCTGGTCGGACGATCGAATGAGGGCGAGAAGCAGAGCGACCGTGTTCACGTTGTCAGGCATGGATCCTCCAGAAGCAGCCTAGGGCCACCCGTCGACACAGCGATGGTGCAGCCGCCTCAGACGCGCGACACCCTGGCCGCGATGTGGCGCGCGCCCCGAACCGCCAGGGCAACGGACGTCAGCGTCGGGTTGCACGCGGTGGCCGTGGGGATGACGCCGTTGCCGGCGACGTAGAGACCGTTCACGTCCCACACTTGTGAATCGGGGTCGCAGACACTCCGACCGTCGTTCCGTTCCCCCATACGAACCGAGCCTTGGTAATGGAGCGAACTGCCCAGAGGAAGCAGGACGGGTTCGTCTCCGATCGCGTCGCCGAGCGACTCAGCGGCCTCCCGCACCGCGCGCTTCGCTTCCTCGATCCGCTGCAGATCGACGTTCGTCAGCCGGTAGTGGATCCGCATCTTCGGCAGCCCGTAGCCGTCCACCTCGGTCTCGGAGAACTCGACGCGGTCGAACTCGTTGATGTCCTTCGCGCAGAACCAGCCGAGTCCGACGATGCTTCCGGGCTCCGGTTCGCCCCCCGCCAGCTGCACCGGTGAAGCGTCGAGCTGCATCACTTGGCCGTGGAACGGGTGCTCATCGGTGAACGGTACCCAGCTCACGCCGGTCTGGGCGGCGACACTGCCGTCATCCGGGACGGCTGAGGCGGCGCCCCGCAACTCAGCAGGTGCGTCGCGGAGGCGTACGGCGAAGACGATCTGGGCCTGATCGTTGAGGAATCGTCCCAGCGCCTGCGGACGTACTCCAGAAGCCCAGAGGAGCTGCGGGGTCCGCAGCGAGTCGGCGGCCACCACCACGTAGCGCGCCGCGACCGTCCTGGCAGTTCCGCTGCCGCCGACCCGCACGCGGACCCCGGACACTCGCCCATGCTCGCGAATGACTTCGGTGACGGCCGCCTCTGAGACCATCGTGAAGTTTGGATTGGCCGACGTCACGTCCCCGAAGACGACCTCGGAGCCGGACCAGCGGCTTCGGCCCTCCATGGTCGAGACCGCGAGAGGCATCGGCTGGACCTGTCTGCCCGGCACGCGGTCGTCGTCGAGCGCGTTACCCAATCGACGCCGCACTTCCGAGGAGAACGGGGCATCGGGGAACGGATCCTGCGAGACGCCGAGGAGGCGCTCTCCATCCTCGAGAAGGTCGTCGAGGTCGGCGAGGAAGTCGATGCGCTCGCTGTCGCCCGGGCGCGGACACGCGCAGGTCCAGTGCGCTCCCATACCTCCGACGTTCGCGGACATCGCTGCAGCAGGCAAGCCGTCCTCACCGGGAAGCATCGATCCTTCGCCCAGCAGGAAGGTCCCGGGCCGGGCTCGGACCTCGCCTGCCGGCGCCGAGAAGGTGCGGTCAGACACTTTGCCGGGGCCCTGCGACATCTGCTGCGCGGTGTGCCGCGCATCGGCGTCGATGATGTTCTTCACGTGGCCACCGAGCGGACCCGCCAGTCGTGGCCCAGCCTCGAACATGAGCACGCGAGCGTACGGCGCTTCCTCGGAGAGGATCCGCGCGTAAGCAGCCCCTGTCGGGCCACTTCCGACGATGATCACGTCTGCCTGGGAGGGGAAGTCGGTCATGAAAACACCTTCGTTACTATTGCATGGGCACGACAAAAGTATCACGTCGTGTTAGCGTTCGGGCAGTCACTGCCCCCGCCCGGGGTGCACTTTTGAGTAACTGAAGCGAGGGTCTATGTTGGACAAGCCGTTGCGGGTAGTCGTCATCGGCACCGGGATGATCGCGGCCGTGCATGTTCGGGCCGCCCGCGCAGCCGGCGCCGAGATCCTCGGGGTCCTCGGCCGTACAGCCGACCGGTCGGTGCAGGTCGCCGCCGAGCTCGGCGTGCCCCGGGGCTATGCCGATCTCGACGCTGTCCTCGCGGATCGGCCGGATGTCGTGCACGTGTGCACGCCCAACGACCAGCATCACGGGCAGGCGCTGGCGATGATCCGCGCCGGCATCAACGTCGTGTGTGAGAAACCCCTGACGACGTCAGCGGCGGACGCCGACGAGCTCGTTGCCGCCGCGATCAGCGCGAGCGTCGTCGCGACGGTTCCGTTCGTGTACCGGTTCCACCCGATGGTGCGAGAGATCCGTGACCGGGTCGTCGCCGGTGACCTCGGCCGGGTTCTTGCCGTGCATGGTTCCTACCTGCAGGACTGGATGCTCGACGAGGACACCTCGAGTTGGCGCGTCGACGCGGCGGCGGGAGGACCTTCAAGAGCGTTCGCAGACATCGGTTCGCATTGGTGCGACCTGGTCGAGTTCGTCACCGGGGAGCGTCTCGTCAGCGTCCGTGCATTGACGGACGTCGTGTACCTGACCCGGCCGACGCCGTCGGGCTCGTCGTTCGATCACCGACGCCCGAAAGGTGGCGATCGGATTCCGCGTACACCGGTGACCACCGAGGACACCGCGATCGCCTCGTTCCGGACCGAGTCCGGGCGACTGGTCAACGTGGTGGTGTCGCAGGTAGCCGCAGGGCGGAAGAATCGACTCTGGTTCGAGATCGACGGGTCGCGCGGCAGTGCTGCGTTCGACCAGGAGAACCCTGAACAGGCATGGTTCGGAACCGACCGAGGTGCGCAGATCGTCGTCCGGGACCCGTCGCAGGGCGCGACCGAACAGCGTCGACTCGGGGTCGTCCCGGCGGGACACCCTCAGGGCTACCTCGACGCGTTCGCCGCTTTCGTCGGCGACACCTACACCGCCGTGCGTGCCGTCCGTTGCGGTGGCGGAGGACCCGACGGACTGCCCACGTTCGCCGACGGGGCGCGGTCGGCGAGGATCGTGGAAGCAGTCGTCGCCTCCGCAGCAACCGACCAGTGGGTCGCCATCGCCGGCCGGGAGGTGCTGGTGCCGTGACCAAGACCAGTGTCGAAGCACGCAGCGTGCCGGCGCTCGAGCCCCGCGGCGGCATCGAGAAGCAAGCGAAAGCGAGTTCCGCCGGAATGCCGGGCACGCACCCCGTGACGCTGTTCACCGGGCAGTGGGTGGACCTGCCCCTTGAGGACGTGGCGGGACGCGCAGCCGCGTGGGGGTTCGACGGACTCGAACTCGCGTGCTCGGGTGAGCACCTCGACGTCTGGCGCGCCGTGGAGGACCCCGCCTACCTGGCTGGGCGGAAGCGAATCTTCGATGAGCACGGCCTCCAGCTGCACGCGATCTCGAACCATCTCACAGGGCAGGCGGTGTGCGACGAACCGATCGACTTCCGGCACCGCGGCATCGTCCGCGACCGGGTGTGGGGCGACGGCGACGCAGAGGGCGTCCGGCAGCGGGCGGCTGAGGAGCTGCGGCTTACCGCGCAGGTCGCCCGGCAGCTCGGGGTGGACACCGTCGTCGGGTTCACCGGGTCGAGGATCTGGCCGTACGTAGCGATGTTCCCGCCCGTGCCGGACAGCGTCATCGATGCCGGCTACGAGGACTTCGCGGCGCGGTGGAACCCGATCCTCAACGTGTTCGACGGTGAGGGGGTGCGGTTCGCGCTCGAGGTGCACCCATCCGAGATCGCGTACGACCACTGGACCGCGGTCCGTGCCCTCGACGCGATCGAGCACCGGGACGCGTTCGGATTCAACTGGGACCCGTCCCACATGCTCTGGCAGGGTATCGACCCGGTGGGTTTCATCACCGACTTCGCGGACCGGATCTTCCACGTCGACTGCAAGGACACCCGGCTGCACGCTCGGAACGGCCGGAACGGGATCCTGTCCTCGCATCTGCCGTGGGGCGACCCCCGGCGGGCGTGGGACTTCGTGTCCACCGGGCACGGCGACGTACCGTGGGAAGACTGCTTCCGTGCGCTGCGATCCATCGGGTACGACGGACCCATCAGCGTCGAGTGGGAAGACGCCGGCATGGACCGGCTCCACGGGGCCGCAGAAGCGGTTACGTTCGTCCGCTCCATGCTCTGGTCGCGGCCCGACCGGCGGTTCGACGACGCCTTCGGAAGCAACTCCTGATCGCCGGCGCCGAACTCCTTCTCCGTCCCCGGAAGTGATGCAGCCAGAACCGCCGCCGGAGCAGGATTCCCGTGCGAGCTCGTTCTGCTCGTGCTCTCCGTGCCCCTGCTCATTCGGACCGCTTCGGCACTCGCTCGTCACCTGCCCTCGTCGCGTTCAGCGATCCGCGAACGGGAACGCACTCACGCCGGCGGCCCGGCTGGCACCTCATCGCTGAATCTTCGAGAGAGAGTGGGCGCGCCGAGCGGGAGGCGTTGGATACCGCCCACGTCGTCGTCCCGAAATGCAGGAAGGGCGTCGGGGGACCACCCCATGGCTGAGCGGCCCCGGTGCGGTTGGGCGAGCAGGAGCGCAACCCGATGTGCACCTTGTGGATCCTCATCGGCGCTCGCGATAGCGATGGATCGATACCGATGCCCACATGGAGTGCTCCAGCTTCGGGCTATCTGGAGCCTGTGGATCGACAGCGCCCCTCGGATGCTCAGTGCGGACGAGATCGTCGCAGCGCTCGGCCTGAACGGCCCGCGGGACATCCCAGGACGGCAGGCTGCGCGTCGTGGACGCTCGACTGCCGGGCTGCACGGGATTCGCCGTGCAGTCTCGGCTCATCGGTCGGTTCGGCGCTCGATCCGCAGTTCGTCGTCGATCGCTCCTGCGGCGCCACCGAACTCGTCGGCGACCTCGCCCGCGATGTCCGTCTCTTGTACTGCGTCGGGTTCATCGTCGGCGTGGGCGTCTGCCGCGGCGAGCATGCGGTGTCCGGTTGCCAGTACGGCGATGCCGACCGCGACGGTCACGGCGGCGAGGATGAAGGGCACGTGGATGTCGAAGTGGTTGACGAGGATCCCCGCGACGAACGGCGCGAGGCCACCGCCGAGGAACCGCACGAAGCCGTAGGCGGACGAGGCGACGGGCCGCTCGACCGGTGAGACGAGCATGACTGCCTGGGTGGTGAGCGTGTTGTTGATGCCAACGACGATGCCGGACGCGATCACGCAGGTGATCACGACCCAGCGGGTCTCCGTGAAGACGCCGATGAGCAGCAGCAGGATCGCGAAGAACGCGAGCGCCCCGTAGAGGGACTGCGCGGTGCCGAAGCGTCGCTGGAGCCGGGGCGCACCGGTGATCGAGAAGATCGCGACGAGGATGCCCCAGGCGAAGAAGACCCATCCGAGCTGGATCACGCTGAGCTTCATCGGGTAGGGCGCGTACCCGAGCATGGTGAAGAAGCCCCAGTTGTAGAGCAGGGCGGTGATGCTCATCGTCAGGAGGGACCGGTGTCGCAGCGCGAACAGCGGGGCCGACAGGCGGACCTTCTGAGCCGGCTTCGGTGTCTTGTCGACCAGCGTGATCGTCGCGAGGAGCGCGATCGCCATGAGCACCGCGACACCAAAGAACGGGCCGCGCCAGCTGATGTTGCCGAGGAGCCCGCCGATGAGTGGCCCGACCGCGATGCCGAGCCCGAGCGAGGCCTCGTAGAGGACGATGGCGCCCGCGAACCCGCCGGAGGCGGACGCGACGATGACCGCGAGCGACGTGGAGATGAAGAGCGCGTTCCCGAGGCCCCAGCCGGCTCGGAAGCCGACGATCTCGTTGATCGAACCCGAGAACCCGGCCAACGCCGAGAACACCACGATGACGACCAGGCCGGCGATGAGGGTGCGCTTCGCCCCGATCCGGCTCGACACCCAGTTCACGCCGAGCATCGCGACCGCGGTGATCACCAGGTAGCTCGTGAACAGCAGGCTGACCTGGCTCGGCGATGCGTCCAGCTGGTCGGACAGCACCGGCAGGATCGGGTCCACCAGACCGATGCCCATGAAGCTCACGACGCAGGCGAACCCCACGGCGAAGACGGCTTTGGGTTGTTTGAACAGACTGGGACCTGCGGATGCGGTCACCGAGTCACCTCCTCGGTTGCGGGTTTCGGTCAGACGATGTGAGGGCTTGCCCTCATCTGCACCGACGATAGTATATAACGACCTTATGGAAAACGACAGCGCCACTCCGAGGGCTCTTGCCCTCGTGATCCTCCGTCTTGTCCGCGGCCTCCGTGAAGAAACCAGTGAGACCGGCCTGAGTCCGGCTGCCGCCTCTGCGCTCCGACGCCTCGCCGACGACGGGCCGATGCGTCTGACCGAACTGGCGAGGCGCGAGAACGCGTCGCAACCGGCGACCACCCAGTTGGTCGGACGGCTCGAAAAGAGTGGTCTCGTGGGGCGCGCTGCCGCACCAGAAGATGGTCGGGCAGTCGTGGTCTCGATCACAGCGAAGGGTGCGGACACGCTCGAGCGCCGCGTCGTCACGCAAGAGCGGGCACTCGAGCGGGCACTCGACGGGCTGCCCTCCAGGGATCGTGAGCTCGTCGCCGAAGCCGTCCCGGCGCTCGGACGACTGGCGCGCGAGATCAACCGCTCGTCACTCGAAGCCGCGCAGGGTCAGACCCAGGGCCACGGGGCTGACGACCCCGGGCGATCCGAGGAGTGAGCTGGCCTGCCCCTGCGGCGCCTGTTGCGATCGATCGCAGCTCACGCCGTGAGAGGCGCGGGACCCGGCAGGGTCCCGCGCCTCTCCACTCCTCGCTCAGGCTGCGAGGTGCTTGCGGAAGAAGCTCGTGAGCTCCTCGACCGCCTGCGCGACGTACGGGTCGCGGTCGTAGAGGTCGACGTGCGTTGCACCGTCGATGAGGACGAGCTGGCCGGTCTCGCCCACGTCCGCGATCGCCTTCTCGCTGAAGCCCCGAGTGACCGCTTCCGTTCCGGCGATCATCATGAGGGGTCGCGGAGCGATCTTGGCGACGTCTGCGAACGAGTCGAACTGGTCGAGCATGTCGGCGCTCCGCAGCACGTACGCGCCGATCGAGTTCGGGTGCTGGCCGCGCGGCGTCTTGTAGTAGTCGAAGAACTCGGCGGTCGGCGCGGGGGTGTTCTCGTCGACCGAGTCGGGGAGGACCGGGACCATCCGGGCGGGCTTGCCCTGCGCCTCCTCGGTCCGGGCGTTGCCGGACTCCACGACCTGTTCGTGCCATGCCTTCGGGTCGGCGTCCCGGAAGAAGCTGGGGACATCGGTTCCGCTGACACCGGCGACGGCTTTCATGCGGTGGTCGGTCTGTGCCGCGTAGGGGACGTAGGCGCCCGAGCCGCAGATGCCGAGGGCACCGATCCGCTCCGGGTCGACGTCGTCGCGAGTCGCGAGGTAGGAGACGGCGTTGCGGAAGTCATCGGCGCGCTGGAACGGGTTCTCGAGGCCGCGGGGGTCGCCCTCGCTCGCGCCCTGGTAGGCGGCATCGAACGTCAGGCAGACGAAGCCCTGCTCGACCAGCCGCGACGCATAGACAGCCGGCGACTGCTCCTTCACTCCGGTGGTCTGGTGACCGATGACGATCGCGGGGAACGGCGCCTCTCCGGTCGCGGGGACGTAGACCTGCGCTGCGAGCATCAGGCCGTCGCTCGGGAAGCGCACATCGGTTTGCTGGAAAGACATGGTGTCTGCTCCTCCTTGTTGCCGAGGTAGGGATCTCCTACCCGATCGGACGCGCCGTCCATGCTCGTCCGATGCGATCGGTGGCGGGAGAGCAGGATCCTGCATAGGAAGATTCGTTCCCACGACAACCGACGGCGACGCTCCTATCGTTGGTGCCATGTCACCCGGTCCGGTCGAACTCCGAGAACTCGGGCAGTTCCTGCGGACCCGCCGTGAAGAACTGCAACCGGACCACGTCGGGTTGGTCCCCAGGATCGGCGATGGCCGCCGCCGGGTGAGCGGGCTCCGGCGTGAGGAAGTCGCGCAGCTCGTGTCGATCAGCACGGACTATTACATCCGCATCGAGCAGGGCAGGCTCGCACCGTCGGACTCGATCCTCCCCGCGCTGGAACGTGCCCTCCGGCTCAGCGACGAGCAGCGCGACTACGTCCGCACCCTCCTGCGGACGGTGAACACGGTCGACACCACGGCGGCCTCCCGGCGCAGGCGTTCCCAACCGGTCGCGGTGCGGCCGCAGCTCCGACGGCTCTTGGCGCGACTCGACGACGTCCCAGCCATGGTCCTCGGCTCGGAACTCGACATCCTCGCCTGGAACGACCTGGCATCAGCGCTGCTCATCGACTTCTCGACGGTCCCGCGCCGCGACCGGAACTACGCCCGGCTCGTCTTCACCGACGACACGATGCGCGGCCGCTACCCGGACTGGGAGCAGGTCGCGCGGACGTGTGTCGCCGTTCTGCGGATGAACGCCGCCGAGGACCCGACGAACCCCGAGCTGTCCCGGCTCGTCGGGGACCTCTCGATCGGCAGTGCTGAGTTCCGCCAGTGGTGGGCGGAGCGCCGCGTCGCGCACCTGAACTTCGGCGTGAAGCGGATCCGTCACCCACAGGTCGGTGAGATGTCCCTGAACTGGGACGGTTTCCAGCAGGCCACCCATCTCGACCAGCAGCTCGTCATGTGGTCCGCCGATCCGGACACGGATTCCGCAGCGCGCCTCGACGCTCTTCACCGCATGTGACAGATGCGCCCTCAGGCGTCGTACAGCGGTACCGTGAGCAGCTCCTCGATGCGGCGGCGGATCGCGGCGGACATGTCGACGGAGGTCGGGTCGAGCAGCCACTGCACCTGGAGACCGTCCATGATCGCGGTGAGCTCGACGGCCGCCGCGTCCTGGTCCACTCCGGCGCGGAGGTAGCCCCTGTCGGCGGCGCGACGCAGCGCGCTGGCGGTGCCGCGTCGGATGCGCTCGTAGCGGGAGATGAAGTACGCGTGCGCCGGGTGGTCCGGTGAGCCGGCTTCTGCGGAGAGCACCGCGTAGAGCCCGATGATGCCGGGTACCGCAGAGTTGTGGGCGGCCAGGTCCACCATGCCGCGCAGGATCCCCAGGCCGTCGGTGCCCTGCGACCCGTTGCGTCGGAACCGTTCCAGGTCTTCCTTGTCCCTCGTCTCGAGCACGGCTTCGAGGAGCGACTCCTTCGTCGGGAAGTGATGCGACAGGCCGGCGCGCGAGATCGAGCAGGCCGACGCCACCTCGAGCATCGTGGCGCCGTTGAAGCCCACCCGCCCGAAGAGCTCGGTCGCTGCAGCGATGATCCGTTCGCGGCGCGCTCGTCCGGTGGCGTACCCCTGCTCGGTCGTGGTGCTCATCGGCTCCATTCTGCCGTCGCCCGATGGGAGGAGCGGGACTGCCCTGCCCTCCGGGCAAAACCGGCACTTGTGTCGGTATTCTGTGTTAGCGTTCCCTCGCGCCGCACCGATGGAGCGGCGATGGTTCTTCACCGTCGAATGAATCCAAGGACACGACATGACCACCCACCCCGCCCAGCCCACGCAGGACGTCGTCGAGCACCTCATCACCCAGGCGGACCCGCCGCCACCGGTCAAGGGCGGTCTGAACCGGCTCCTCGTCTGGATCTTCCCGGCCAACTTCTTCATCTTCGCGATGTGGGGAGCGATCCCCGGCGTCCTGCTCACCGCCCAGGTGCAGGCGATCGACCCGAAGCTGACGGTCCAGCACATGATGATCGTGTCGGTCATCGGCGCGGTCTGCGCGATGATCGCCCAGCCGATCGCCGGTCAGGTCAGCGACCGCACGCGGTCCCGGCTCGGGCGCCGTGCGCCCTGGATGATCGGTGGCGTCGTCGTCGGCGCCGTCGGTCTCGTCGCGCTCGCGTTCGCAAGCGGCAGCCTGGTCGTCATCACGATCGCCTGGTGCATCGTCCAGATCGGGTACAACTTCGTCCAGGGGCCGGTGTCCGCGATCCTGCCCGATCGGGTGCCGCTGAACCGGCGGGGGACGTTCTCCGCGATCTTCGGCTTCGCCCTGATGGGCGGTTCCACCGTCGGCGGCATCTTCGCCGCCGTCTTCATCCACATGATCCCGGTTGCCTACATCGCGTTCGCCATCGTGGTCGGCGTCGTCATCCTGCTGTTCGTGCTCTTCAACCCGGACCACTCGAACAAGGGGGAACCCCGCCCGTCGTTCGATCTCCGCGCGTTCCTGCACACGTTCTGGGTCAGTCCCATCAAGCACCCGGACTTCTTCTGGGCGTTCACGGGGCGGCTGCTCCTGTACATCGGGTACTTCGCGATCAGCGGCTACCAGCTGCTCATCCTCGAGAACTACGTGCACCTGAGCGAGACCGAGGCGGCCGGCCTGATCGCGCTCGCCGGCGTCATCATCCTCGTGTGCATCCTGCTCACCACGGCCATCTCGGGCCCGCTCTCCGACCGGTTCGGCCGCCGGAAGCCGTTCGTATTCGCGTCGTCCGTGCTCATGGCCGTGGCGATGATCATCCCGTTCTTCGCACCGACGGTGGCGGGCTGGATCGCCTACACGATCGTGATGGGACTCGGCTTCGGCATGTTCCAGTCCGTCGACACCGCGCTGATGAGCCAGGTGCTGCCGTCGTCGGAGTCGTTCGGCAAGGACCTCGGCGTGGTGAACATCGCCGCGACGCTGCCGCAGGTGCTCGCGCCGTTCATCGCCGGTGCGATCGTGCTGATCGGCGGGTACCAGCTGATGTTCCCCGTCGGCTTCGGGGTCGCGATCCTCGGCGCGGTCTGCGTCTGGTTCATCAAGTCGAGCAGGTGACCGGACAAGTGACCGGACAGGTGACCGAACAAGTGACCGAACAAGAAGGACTGAAGTGACGACTACAGGCACGCAGGTGCACGCACGGTTCCCCTACCAGGACGCGACGCTGTCGATCGACCAGCGCGTCGACGACCTGATCGCACGGATGGATCCGGCCGACAAGGCCGGGATGCTCTTCCACATGATGGTCGCGGTCGGAGAGCACTCGAGTGGCAACTCCGCCTTCGGCATCCCGTCGCTCGTGGCGATGGTGCGCAACCGCCGGATGAGCCACTTCAACCTGCTCGGCGAGGCGCCCTCCGGCCGGGAGTTCGCAGCGTGGCACAACGAGGCGCAGCGGATCGCGGCGGAGACCGGGCTCGGCATCCCGCTCACGTTCTCGACCGATCCCCGGCACGCGTTCACCGACAACCCCGGTGCGTCGATCCTCGCCGGTCAGTTCTCCCAGTGGCCGGAGACGCTCGGCTTCGCCGCGATCGGATCGCCCGAGCGCCTCGAGCGCTTCGCCGACGTCGCTCGGCAGGAGTACACGGCCGTCGGACTGCGGATCGCCCTGCATCCCCAGATCGACCTCGCCACGGAGCCGCGCTGGTCGCGCATCAGCGGCACCTTCGGCGAGGATGCCGACCTCACCTCGCGACTCGTGGTCGGGTACATCCGAGGCTTCCAGGGCGACGAGCTCGGCACGGACTCCGTGGCGACGATGGTCAAGCACTTCCCGGGCGGAGGGCCGCAGAAGGACGGCGAGGACCCGCACTTCGCATACGGTCGGGAGCAGGTGTACCCGGGCGGCGCGTTCGACTACCACCTGAAGCCGTTCCGGGCCGCGATCGAGGCCGGTGCCACGCAGATGATGCCCTACTACGGCATGCCGGTGGGTACCGACATGGAGGAGGTCGGCTTCGGCTTCAACAAGGGCGTCATCACCGATCTGCTCCGTGAGGAGCTGGGTTTCGACGGCATCGTCTGCACCGACTGGGGCCTCCTCACCGACGTGACGATCCTCGGCACGCCCATGCCGGCACGCGCGTGGGGTGTCGAGTCGCTCAGCCGGGAGGAGCGGATGCTCAAGGCACTGGAGGCCGGGGTCGACCAGTTCGGCGGCGAACTGTGCACCGACGTCCTGCTGGACCTCGTCGCGGAAGGCCGCGTCACCGAGGACCGGCTCGACCAGTCGGTGCGCCGGCTGCTCCGTGAGAAGTTCACGATGGGGCTCTTCGACGATCCGTTCGTCGACGAGGAGCGCGCCGAAGCAGTCGTGGGCGCGGCGGACTTCCTCGCCGAGGGGCTCGCCGCCCAGAGCGACTCGTTGACCCTGCTCACGAACACGGACTCGCTGCTGCCCCTCTCGCGGGGTGTCCGGCTGTACGCCGAGGGCATCGACGTCGACAAGCTGGGTGCGTACGCCACCGTGGTCGAGTCGCCGGACGAGGCCGACGTCGCGATCCTCCGCATCAAGGCGCCCTTCGAAGAGCGCTCCGGCGGCTTCGAGGCGTTCTTCCACGCCGGTTCGCTCGAGTTCCCGGCCGTGGAGCTGGAACGTCTGACCGCGATCGCCGAGCAGGTGCCGACCGTGATCGACGTCTACCTCGACCGGCCGGCCGTGCTCGGCGGGCTGGAGGAGTCGGCGGCGGCACTCATGGCGGACTTCGGCGCGTCCGACGACGCCGTGCTCCCCGTGCTCTTCGGGGAGCGCGCGCCCCAGGGCAACCTGCCGTTCGACCTGCCGCGATCCATGCGGGCGGTCGAGGAGAGCCGGTCGGACGTGGCGTTCGACACGGCGGATCCGACGTTCCGCTTCGGTCACGGTCTGCGGTACTGACCCTTCCCCGCCCCGAGCAGGACGGGAGGCTCTGTGCCGGTCGTGCACCGCGCCTCCCGTCCGCCCATCAAAGGAGATGAACGTGACCGACCTGACCCGCCGCACCGTGCTCACCACCGGCGCCCTGGCCGTGGGGACCTCCGTCCTCGCCTCCGCCGAACCGGCCGCCGCGAACCCGACGAGCGGCGCCGGCCGCGGCCGCGCCCCGGACACCCGGACCGCCACCGTGTACCTCGTCCGTCACGGGCAGACCTGGCTGAACAAGGCAGGCCTCGCGCAGGGGTGGAGCGACGCGCCGCTCACCACCACGTGGGCGCCGACGGCCCAGACGATCGGCCGGAACATCGCCCAGCGTCACGGCAGACTCACGGCGGCCTACAGCGCCGACATGGTGCGGCACTTCCAGACGGCGTCCGGCATCCTGCAGGGCGCGCGGTCATCGCTGCAGGTGACGCGCGACGAGCGACTCCGCGAGGTCGCGTTCGGCGGGTTCGAGGGCTCGGCGGGCACGACCATGTGGGACGCCGCAGCGGCGCTGCTCGGCTACTCGGGGATGGCCGCGGCGCTCGCAGCGGGGCGTTCCGTCTTCGACCTCGTCGATGCCATCCCGAACGCCAACCCGTACCCGGCGGACACCATCGCCGAGAAGTCGGCGACCGTCGCAGCCCGGATGCTCGCCGCGCTCGAGGACGTCGTGAGTCACGTGTCGAACGTGGCGAGCCCCGCGATCCTCGTCGTCTCGAGCGGCCTGTCCATCAGCTGTCTGTTCGACGCGTGGGGCCAGGCGAGCCGGCTGCCGGCCGCGGGGATCGGCAACGGAGCGGTCAACCAGCTCACCCACTCGCGCGGGCGGTGGACCGTCGACAGCGTCAACGACCTCAGCTACACGAGCTGACCCGCGGCCGCCCGACATGGTGTCCGATCAGGGCTTCAACGTGCTCGCTGTCGCGAGCGGCCCTCCGGCGTCCAGTTCGCTGCGGTCCGGAGATCGTCCACGAGCGCCCGGAACGCGGCTTCTCGGTCAGCGGGCTCCGGAACACGGAGCAGGGCGGACGGATGCGTCGTCACGAGCACCGGGGTCCCGGTCTCCTCGGTCGCGTCGAGGACCTCGCCGCGAACGGAGCCGACCGTCACCGGGTGACCGAGCAGCGCCCTGGCTGCTGTCGCGCCGAGGGCGATGATGATCTCCGGGCGGACCGCCTGGACCTCGGCCCGGAGCCAGGGGTGGCATGCGACGACGTTGCCGACCGCGGGCTTCTGGTGGAGGCGACGTTTCCCGCGCTCCACGAAGCGGAAGTGCTTGACGGCGTTGGTCAGGTAGGCGTCCCGACGGTCGATCCCGGCCTGTTCCATGGCCTCGTCGAGCAGCTTGCCGGCCGGGCCGACGAACGGCTTCCCCGTGCGGTCCTCCTGATCCCCGGGTTGTTCGCCGACGAGCACGAGCCGGGATCGTGCCCGTCCCCGGCCGAAGACGGTCTGCGTGGCGTCGCGGTGGAGCTCGCAGCCACGACACGCTTCCGCGGCCTCCCGCAGCCTCGGGAGGCTGCGTGAGCCCGGAACCCACTCGTCCGCGCCAGGTCGTTGCACCATTGCCATGGTTCGAGCATGCACTCCTCGCGCCAGCGGCGTGGTCGTCCCTACTCGCCGCCCGCGCCAGGTCTCGGCTGCATCAGGAGTTCGGCGAGGACCACGGCCTGATTGTGTTCCTCGTCCCTGGCGCCGTACACGAGCGTCACGATCGGATGCTCGTGTACGACGCGGCGAAGATGCTCGAGCGCCTCGGAACCGTCCAACTCCGCACGGTAGCGCTCGCGGAACGAGTCGAACCGGTCGGCATCGTGGCCGAACCACTTCCGGAGGTCGGCGCTCGGCGCCACGTCCTTGCTCCATTCGGCGATTCGAGCATCGTCCTTGGAGACACCGCGCGGCCAGAGGCGGTCGACGAGCACTCGGTACCCGTCGCCTTCCTCGGCCGGTTCGTACGCACGCTTCACCCGAACGGTCATGAGATGAACGGTACGGACCGAGGGCGACGCGCGTCAGCACCGGGATACCCGATCCGAGACGTTCACGATTCGTGCCGAGGGCTTGCGCGATCCTCGACGGGACTGTATACAGAATACACCCCCCTCAGAGTTGAGGAACGAGAAGAGGAACAGATGTCCCGCGTCGACTCGAAGTTGAAGAAGGTGCTGGCAGTCGCCGTCACCGCCGCACTCGCCCTCGGAATGTCCGCCTGCTCGGGATCGAGCTCCGGTTCCGCGACGAAGACCATCGTCTGGTCGACTTGGGGCACGCCTCAAGAACTCACCAGCTTCAAGGCCTTCGACAAGAAGTTCATGACGGAGCACCCCGACATCAAGGTCGTCCTGCAGCCGGTGGCCGACTACGGCGACTACCACACGAAGCTCCTCGCGGAACTCGCCTCCGGCACGGCTCCGGACCTCTTCTACATCGGGGACGACAAGATCGGTCAGTTCGTCAACTCGAACGCGCTCATGCCGCTGACCGAGCTGATGGAGTCGAAGGACAGCAAGACGAAGCCGAGCGACTTCGCGGAAGGGCTCTACGGCGCAGCGAAGAGCGGCGGAAAGATCTACGCGGCTCCCAACGACTCGAATCCCGACGCGTTCTGGTACGACAAGGTCGCGTTGAAGCAGGCCGGCATCACGGAGGACCCGGCAACCCTCGCGGCCGAGGGGAAGTGGACGACGAAGACCTTCCTGGAGATGAACAAGAAGCTGCACGACGCGGGACTCACCGGAACCATGTTCTGGAACTACTGGTCGACGCACTACAGCTGGATCTCATCGCAGGGCGGGAAGGCCTTCACGAAGTCCGGCAAGTTCGTGGCGAATACCGACCGAACGAGCATCGACGCCGTCGACACCCTTGCGCAGAACTTCCAGGACAAGACCTTCGTCGTCGCGGACACCCTGCCCGAAGGCGCTGGCGCGGACAGCATCTTCGTCTCCCACAAGGCCGGCTTCTTCGTGCAGGGGCGGTACACGATCGGGACGGTCAAGGCCGCCGGAGATCCTCAGGACTACGACGTCGCGCCCTGGCCGACCCCGACCGGCAAAGCGGCGCCCACCGGGGTCGCGGCCAGCTACCTCGCGATCAACGCGAAGACCAAGAACAAGGACGCAGCGTTCGAGTTCTTCACGTCGTACCTCTCCAAGGCAGGGCAGCAGGACCGGCTGAAGAGCGGAGGCAACGCCGTCCCGTCCATCAAGGGCGCCGACTCGGTCGTGCTCGACGGCTACCCGGCGCACGCGCAGACGCTGATCGACATGCGCGACATCGGCTTCGAGGACTACGCGGCCGAAGCGTCGGTCCCGGGTCTCTCGAGCGACATCAGCGACAAGATGCTCGCGCTGTACCAGGGCAAGGCGACCACGAAGCGCACCCTGGACGACATCGCCCAGTTGATCGCCAAGAAGAAGACCGGCAAGTGAGGCGACGACGGTGACTGCCATCAACGACGCCACGGCCACGGCTCAGGTACGGCCAGCCCCTCCGACGGTCGAAGCGCCGCGACCCGAGGCGGGCTGGCGGCGCCGAGACCGCCGCTGGGGATACGTCTTCGTCGGACCGCAACTGGTCGGGATGGCGCTCTTCGTCGTGCTGCCGTTCGTCGCCAGCATCGTCCTCGCGTTCGCCCAGTGGGACGGCCTGACCGCTCCGAGCTGGGTCGGTCTGGACAACTTCCGCGCGGAGCTGTCCGACCCGCTGTTCGGACGGTCCATCGTGAACACGCTGCTGATCTCGGTGATCACCGTTCCGATCGGCCTCGGACTGGCCGTGGTCCTCGCCGTGGCGTTGGAACGCTTGCGCACCCGGACCCTCTACCTCGTCCTGTTCTTCGCCCCTGTGGTGACCTCGTCGGTCGCGGTCGCCATGATCTGGCAGCAGCTGTTCCGGAAGGACGGAGTGCTCAGCGGACTGATCTCGACGGTCTTCCGGGTGCCGCCGCCGGACTGGCTGCAGGATCCGCACCTCGCACTGATCGCCGTCTGCATCGTGACCATCTGGTCGTCCGTCGGGCTGAACGTGATCATCTTCCTGGCGGGCTTGCAGAACATCTCGCCGACGGTGATCGAGGCGGCCCGCCTCGACGGCGCGGGAGCGTTCGCACTGTTCTTCCGGGTGCGGCTGCCGCTCCTGTCGCCGATCGTCTTCTTCTCGACCGTCATCGCGTTCATCAGCTCGCTGCAGACGTTCGACACCGTGTTCATCCTCACCGCGAACGCGGGCCCCGACAACGCGACACGAACGATCGTCTACCACATCTACGACCTCGGCTTCGGGAAGTTCCAGTTCGGCCCGGCGAGCGCGGCGTCGATCATCCTGCTCGTGATCACCCTGGTGATCACCGGCATCCAGTTCACCGCGCAGAAGCGGTTCGTGCACTACGAGGACGATGCAGCATGACGACCACTGTCCGGAACGTGTCCGCGCCGGCGCACAGCCGGATCGGCTCGAGGGCCCGTGCCGGGGTCCTCCACATCGTGCTCCTCGCCGGCGGCCTGGTGATGGTCTTCCCGTTCCTGTGGATGCTCATCACCTCGTTCAAGTCGCTTCCGCAGTTGTTGCACGATCCCCTGAGCGTCTGGCCGCACCCGTTCACGTTGCAGAACTACGTCGACGCGTGGAACGACGTGCCGTTCGGCATCGCCTACTGGAACACCATCTACATCGCGATCCTGGTCGTCGTCGGAACCCTGGTCACGGCGGCGATGGCCGGGTACGCGTTCGCCCGTATACCGTTCCGCGGTTCCCGCCCGCTGTTCGTCCTGTTCCTGGCGACGCAGATGATCCCGATGCAGGTCACGCTCATCCCCTTCTACTTCCTCATGGCGAAGCTCGGTTGGGTGGACTCGCACCTCGCGCTGATCGTGCCGGCGGCGTTGGCCAACCCCTTCGCCGTCTTCCTGATGCGGCAGTTCGTGCTCTCGCTGCCGCGCGAACTCGAAGAGGCCGCGTTGGTGGACGGCGCCGGCCGGTGGCGCATCTTCTGGAGCATCATCCTGCCCAACCTCCGACCGGGGCTCGGCGCGTTGGCGATCATCGTCGCGCTCAGCACGTGGAACAACTTCCTGCTCCCGCTCGTGATCCTCAACTCCGAGGGCAAGTTCACCGTCCCGCTCCTGCTGCAGAGCTTCCGTGGGCAGTTCGGATCGGTGAACTACGGGTTGATCATGGCGGCCTCGGCTGTCGCGACCATCCCCATGCTCGTCGCGTTCATCATCGGACAGCGCAAGATCATCGGGAGCATGGCGGCGTCCGGGCTCGGTGGCCGTTGACCGGCCCGAGCGCAGCGGTCGATGCGGTCGCAGCGCGAGTCGAGCCGTACCTCGACCTCGTGACGGCACCGTTCACGCTGCCGGGATCTCGGCTCCTGGTCCTTCGTGCCGGCGAGGCGCTCACCGTCAGGTCGGCCGAGTACGAGAGGCCGCTGTCGGAGTGTGGTGTCGTCGAACGATTCCGTGTCTTCGGCGCCGACGGTCGTCCTGCCGCGGTCTCGAGCGTGCGCCCCGAGCGGATCGCTTTCGGCGCCACCGGGGTGTCGCTGACCTTCGACGGGCCGGACGCGATCAGCATCGGGGCCGATGGGGCATGGGAGATCGAGTTCGAGATCCCCGCGTCCGATGGTGGCGCGCCGGATGCGGGACGATGGCGGATCGGCCTGCCGTCTGCGGAGACAGCTCGCTGGCACACGTCGGCCGCGCACGGGGTCCGGGTGACCCGGGACGCCACCGGATCCTCCGACGTCGTCCGTGTCGGGTTCTCCGCAGGCGGGTCCATCCGGATCGGCACCGACGACGGAGTGCCGACGTCCCATGCCGCCGCCCTGGACTCGACGACCCGGTCGTGGCGGGAGTGGTTCGCTCGGATCCCGCGGGTGCGTGAGGACCTGGCGGACATGACGGCGTTCTGCTGGTGGGTGCTCGGGGCGAACACCATCCGTCTCCGCGGCCGAGGTGTTCGAGCCGTCGTGCCGTCGAAGATCGGGTACGTCGGACTCTGGCAGTGGGACGCCTACTTCATCGCCGCCGGTCTCCGTCATGGCGCTCCCGAGCTCGCACGGGAGCAGCTCGACATCGCGTTCGCGTACCCGACCCCGGAGGGGCAGCTCCCTGACGTCGTGCACGAGGAGGGTGTGCTCGCGAGCAGTGAGGACCTACCGCCGCAGGACCGCGAGAACCTCAGGCGCGCCGGCTCCGCCATCGCCGATCCGGACGCGGCGATCCCGCTGACGAAGCCACCGCTGTCCGCCTGGGCCCTGACCCGTCTGGAGGGTCTGGTCGATGACCCCGCCTGGTTCGATTCGGCGTGGGGGACGGTCGCGCGGAGTCAGGAATGGTGGTTCCGGTGCTCCGACCTGGACGATGACGGGATGCCCGAGTACGGGCATCCGTACTCGTCCGGCCTCGACGACAGTCCGGTGTTCGATGCGGCCCTGCCGGTGAGCTCGCCGGACCTGGCCGCGTACCTCGTCGTCCAGGACGACCTGCTGGCCGCCCGCGCGCGCGCCCTCGGCGACTCCGCGAGTGCGACCAGGTACTCCCTCCGCGCGGATCGGACGATGACGCTCCTCGAGACCATGTGGAACGAGGAGGGCGGGTACTACCAGTCGCGCGGCGCCGGTGTGCCGATCCCCGCGGAGACGGCCGTCAGCCTGCTTCCCCTGCTGACCGGGCGACTCCCCGCGGCGCGGGTGCAGGCGATCCTCCTCGCGCTCTCGGACCCGGAGCGTTTCGCGACTCCGTGGCCGGTGCCGACGGTCGCGCGGAACGCGGCGGCGTACTCGAGCGAGCGGATGTGGCGCGGCCCCGTGTGGATCAACGTCAATGCGCTCCTCGTCGAGGGGCTCCGCGCGTCCGGGCACCCTGCGGAGGCCCGAGAACTCGCCGAACGGACGCTGCGGCTGGTGCAGCACGCGGGGGGTCCGCACGAGTACTTCAACCCGCTGACGGGCCTGAAGGCGTCGAGGGCGACGACGGCGTTCGCGTGGTCCGCAGCCCTGTACATCGACCTCGCGGTCGGCTCCTCACGGTAGGCCGGCATGCGGGCAGCAGTCAGCCGGTCACGTGACCGGCATCGTCACGAGAGCCGTTCCCAGCTGATCCCGGCTTCGGAGAGGAGCCGTCGGGTACCGTTCGTCCAGTTCGCGGCCAGCGCAGCCTTCGCCGCCGTGACGTCGCCGCCGACGAGGCACCGGGCGATCGCCGTGTGCTCTTCGGCCGAGCGCTGCACCAGCGCCTCGTTCGGGACGAGCAGGGACTCGTACCGGTGGATCGCGGCGCGTACGGACTCGATCTGCTCGAGCAGTCGTTCGTTCGGGCACGCCCGCAGCATCGCATGGTGCCATTCGTCGTCCTTGGTGTTCACGACGGCGTGCTCGGCGACGTCGGCGGAGAAGCCCGCCGCCATGTCCGCGAGCTCGGCGCCGATCTCTCGGAGTCGGTCGATCGGAGTCAACTCGAGAGCGAGGCTCTCGAGAGCGACGATGATCGGGGCGAGCTCCTCGAACTCGCGGGCGCTCAAGGGGACGAAGCGGAAGCCCTTGCCGTTCTCGCTGTCGATCTGGCCCTCGCTCTCCAACGCGATCAGCGCCTCCCGAAGGGGTGTGCGGCTGACGCCCAGCTCAGCGGCGAGCTGTACCTCGTTGATGCTCTCACCTGGGCGCACGACGCCGGAGCGCATGCGGGTGAGCAGTTCTTCCCGCACCTGTGATCGCAGGTTCTTTCGCTCGATGGCCATGAGATCCTCTCCGATTCTCAGCAGCGTCAGCCTAGGGCTTGACCCCGGTTGCGCTCGCTCGATACGCTCACTGTATACTGAATACACATCGTCGAACAACGTCGTTCACTGAGAGGCAACCGTGACCGAGCCCTTCATCCATCCGTACATCCCGAACACCGCTCCCGCCGCCCGTCAGGCGATGCTGGAGGCGGTGGGGGCGGCGACGGTCGACGAGTTCTACGCCGACGTGCCCGACGATCTCCGTCTGCACCGTGAACTCGACCTGCCGGCGCCCCTCGTGGCGGAACAGGACCTCGCCCGACACGTCACCGGGCTCCTCCGGCGGAACCGTGCGGTGGAGCCCGGGAAGCTGTTCCTCGGGGCGGGCACCTACAACCACGCCGTCCCCGCGATCGTCGACGAGGTCATCAACCGCAGCGAGTTCCTCACCGCCTACGCCGGCGAGCCGTACGAGGACCACGGCCGGTTCCAGGCGCTCTTCGAGTACCAGTCCCTGATGGGCGCGCTCCTGGACCTCGACGTCGTGAACGTCCCGACCTACGACGGGTACCAGGCAGCGGCGACCGCCCTCGCCATGGCCACGCGCATCACGGGGCGCCGGCGCATCCTCGTCGTCAGCGACGTCCACCCCGACCGACTCAGCAAGGTCCGGGACTACGTTCGTCCGTACGCCGACGTCGTCATCGTGCCGTCGGTCGGCGGCATCGCCGACGTCGCCACGATCGGATCACTCGTCGACGAGCACACCGCCGCGGTGTGGGTCGAGACCCCCAGCCACCACGGTGCGCTCGAGCCCGCTCTCCGGGGGTTGTCCGAGATCGCCCACCGCGTCGACGCGCTGCTCGTGGTCGGCACCGAGCCACTCAGCCTCGGTGCAGTCACGCCGCCCGCCGACCTCGGCGCCGACATCGTGCACGGCGACATCCAGTCGCTCGGGCTGCACCCCTGGTTCGGCGGGGCGCACGCGGGCTTCATCGGGGTACGGGACGATCCCCGGTTCGTCATGGAGATGCCCTCCCGGCTCTTCGGCCTGGAGTCCACCGACGTCCCGGGCGAGTACGGATTCGGTGACGTCGCGTACGAGCGCACGTCGTTCGCGCTCCGGGAAGAGGGCAAGGAATGGGTCGGGACGGCGGCCGCGCTGTGGGGCATCGCCGCGGGCGTCTACCTCGCGCTGATGGGCCCGCGCGGCATGGAGGAGATCGGCGACACCATCCTGTCGCGCACCGCCTACGCCCGGTCCGTGCTGACGGCGCTCCCCGGCGTGACGGCGACCGATGACGCCTCGCACTTCCGCGAGTTCGTGCTCGACGTGAGCGGAACCGGTGTTCCGGCCGCCACGCTCGTGCGCGAGCTCCGCACTCGCGGGTACGAGCCCGGTCTCACGCTGGACGCCGACCGGCTGCTGGTGTGCGTCACCGAGCAGAACACGCAGACCGACATCGATGACTTCGCCGCGGCGCTCGCCGAGGTCCTGGAAGGAGTGAAGGCATGAGCCTCCCGATCGCACCGAAGCCCGCTGTCCGACGGTTCCATCAGGCCCGCTGGGACGAGCCGATCGTCTTCGAGCTGCACGCCCCGGGGGAGCGCGGGGTGCAGCCGTCCCGGACGGAGCCCGGCGTCCGCGACCTCGTCGGGGAGTCCGTCGACCTCCTGCCGTCGGACCTGCGCCGCCGGGCGGCCCCGGACCTGCCCGAGGTCGGGCAGATGCGCGTGCTGAAGCACTTCCTCCGCCTCAGCCAGGAGAACCTCGGCGCCGACCTCAACGTCGACGTCGGCCAGGGGACGTGCACGATGAAGTACGCGCCGAAGGTGAACGAAGCGCTGATCCGCACCCCGGACCTCGTCGACATGCACCCCCTGCAGGACCCCGCGACCGCGCAGGGCGTCCTCGAGATCATCTGGCGGACGCAGCGCATGCTCGCCGAGATCTCGGGCATGCACCAGGTGTCACTGCAGACCGGCGGCGGTTCCGAGGCAATCTGGGCGAACATCTCGATGATCCGGGCGTACCACGCCTCGCGGGGCGATGACGAGCAGCGCGACGAGGTGATCACCACGATCTTCTCGCACCCGTCCAACGCAGCGGCGGCGAAGGTCGCCGGGTACAAGGTCATCACCATCCACCCCGACGAGGACGGCTACCCCGATCTGGAGGCTCTCCGCGCGGCACTCTCGCCGCGGACGGCTGCCATCATGGTGACCAACCCGGAGGACACGGGCATCTACAACCCCCGCATCCGCGAGTGGGTGGAGCTGGCACACTCCGTCGGGGCACTCGCCTCGTACGACCAGGCGAACGCCAACGGCATCCTCGGCATCACCCGGGCGCGGGACGCGGGCTTCGACGTCTGCCACTTCAACCTGCACAAGACGTTCGGCACGCCCCACGGCTGCGGTGGTCCCGGCTCCGGCGCGAACGCGGTCTCGGAAGCGCTCGAACCGTTCCTCCCGGGACCGATCGTCGAGCGCGTCGACGGCCGTTTCGTCGTCGACGCGGACCGCCCGCACTCGATCGGTTCGGTGGCCCCGTTCTTCGGCGTCGTGCCGAACATCGTGCGCACCTACGCGTGGATCCGGGCGCTGGGGGCGCCGGGCCTCCGTGCGGTGGCGGAGACCGCCGTCCTCAACAACAACTACCTGATGCGGAAGGTCCTCGACATCCCGGGTGCCAGCGCTCCGTACGCGACCGGCCGGCGCCGCATCGAACAGGTCCGCTACTCGTGGCAGGAGCTGTTCGAAGGCACCGGCATCACGTCGGAGGAGATCGGTGTGCGCGCATCGGACTTCGGGATGCACTACTGGACGAGCCACCACCCGTACGTCGTGCCGCAGCCCTTCACCTTGGAGCCGACCGAGTCGTACTCGATGGCCGAACTCGACGAGTACGCGGCAGTGCTCGCCGAGGTCGCACGGGAGGCCCGTGAGACGCCGGAGGTGGTCCGTTCCGCTCCCCACAACCAGACGGTGCACCACACGCACCATGACGACCTCGACGACCCGGAGCGCTGGGCGGTGACCTGGCGGGCCTACCGTCGGAAGTACCCGGTGGCCGAGCTCGCGACGGTGCCGGAGTCGGAAGCGGTCGTCGCGTGACGATCGGCGTCCTCGTGAACCCCGTCGCCGGCATCGGTGGTCCCGCCGGCCTCGGGGGAAGCGACGGCGCCGACGTGCAGCAGCGAGCCCGACAGCGTGGCGGGCGAGCCCGGGCCGGCGAACGCGCCGCGCTCGCCCTGCGAACGCTCGCCGCCGCGCACCCCGACGCGGAGCTGCTCACCGTCGCCGGGGCGATGGGCGAGGACGCCGCCCGCGCCTCGGGTCTGCACGCCAG
>NZ_JABMCE010000004.1 GCF_013359865.1 Curtobacterium pusillum | reverse complement strand
GTCAGGGGCAGGTTACTCACGTGTTACTCACCCGTTCGCCACTAATCCACCCAGCAAGCTGGGCATCATCGTTCGACTTGCATGTGTTAAGCACGCCGCCAGCGTTCGTCCTGAGCCAGGATCAAACTCTCCGTAAAAAAATTACCAACCCAGTACCGAAGCACCAGGCCGAGTTGATTCTGACTGTTGACTGTCCACTGGACAATCTTCAATCCAAAAGGAATTGTCTCCGACGATCACAGCCGAAGCTGATCACGCACGGGGTCAATAAATTGGCATTGACAATGTGCACGCTGTTGAGTTCTCAAGGACCAGACGCACTCCCCACTC
>NZ_JABMCE010000047.1 GCF_013359865.1 Curtobacterium pusillum | reverse complement strand
CCCACAGGGCGGTCGCCGCCGGTCACCGGCGCGTCCCCGGCCGCGCGGTCGCTCGTCGTCAGCCGCGGGTCGGTGGCGTCCCGCACGGCGTCGCCGAGCAGGGACAGCGCCGCCACGACGAGCGCGATCGCCGCGCCCGGCCAGGTCGCACTCCACGGGTGCACGCCGATGTACGTCTGCAGGTCCGAGAGCAGCGAACCCCACGACGCCGTGTTCGAACCGGCGCCGTAGCCGAGGTACGACAGTCCCGCCTCGGCGAGGACCGCCGTCGCCATGGCGAGCGAGAGCTGCACGGTGAACAGCGGCGCCGCGTTCGGCACGAGGTGGCGGAACAGCACGCCCGCGCCGCCCACGCCGGACGCCCGGGCCGCGGTCACGTAGTCGCTGCGGGCGATGCGACGGATCTCGCCGCGCGCGACCCGGGCGATCGTGACGCCGAACGACAGGCCGACGCTGACGATCACGACCCCCAGGGACCCGCCGGCGATCGCGGTGAGGAGCATCGCGGTGAGGAGGGTCGGGAACGCGACGAGGATGTCGAGCAGGACCGCCATGCCCTCCCGGACCCAGCGGGCGGTGAGCGAGCCGATCGCGGTGAGCACGATGCCGACCGCGCTCGCGATGACCCCGGACCCGACGGCCACCAGGACCGTGGTGCGGGTGCCGGCGAGCAGGTAGCTCGCGATGTCGCGGCCCGAGGCGTCGGTGCCGAACCAGTGCGCGGGACCCGGAGCTTCCCACTGGTGGAACGGGTCGGCGCGGAACGGGTCCTGCGGCGTCCAGAACAGCGACACCACCGCCAGGACCACGAGCAGGCCGAGGACGACCACCGCGAACACGCCGGTCGGCCGGGACACGAGACGGCGGATCACTCGGACACCTCCCGCTGCCGGGGGTCGAGCGCGCGGTGCACCACGTCGACCGCGAAGCCCACGAGCAGCACGAGCCCGGTGAGCACGAGGAGCTCCGACTGCACCTTCGTGATGTCCCGTCGCCCGACGTCGGTCACGAGCATGCGTCCGACGCCGGGGAGCGAGAACAGCTGCTCGACGACGACGGCCCCGACGAGGAGCCCGGCGATCTGCACGCCCAGCACGGCGAGGACGGTGAGCGCCACCGACGGCAGCCCGTGCCGCAGGAGCGCCTGCGTCCGGGTGAGCCCGATCGCCGCCGCGGTCCGGACGTGGTCGGCGTCGAGCACACCGAGCGTCGCGGACCGGGTGAAGCGGAGGATCACGGCGCCCTCGACGGCACCGATCGTCAGCGCGGGCAGCACGAGCGCGGCGAACGCCCGGCCGGGCTCGTCCCAGCCGTCGAGCGGGAACCCCTGCGTCGGCAGCCAGTGCAGCGTCACGGCGAAGAGCGCGACGAGGAGCATGCCGGCCCAGACGATCGGGATCGCCGCCACCGCCTGCGCCACGAACGCGATGACCGCTCCGCCCGCGCGGCGCCGGAGCACCGCGGCGAGCACCCCGAGCGGCACCCCGATGACGAGTGCCGCGACGAGGGACATGCCCGCGAGCGGCAGCGTCACCGAGAGCTTCTGCGCGATCTGCGGTGCGACCCGGCCGTCCGTGACGAGCGAACGGCCGAGGTCGCCTCGGAACAGCCCGCCGATCCAGTCGAGGTACTGCACCACGACGGGGCGGTCGAGGCCGAGCTGCTGGCGGAGCTCCTCGACCTGGGCCGGTGACGCCTGCGTGCCGGCGACGATCTGCGCGACGTCCCCGGGCAGCACCCGGAGCGTCGCGAAGATGATGACGCTGGCCACGAACAGGCCGACGACGAGCAGGAGCACCCGCCCGATGAGGAACCGGGTCACAGGTCCGATGCTACGGGCGCGGTCGCCCGGTCCGTCACTTGACGGCCAGCTTCGACAGGTCGAGACGCGAGTTCGTGCCGTCGTACGGCACGCCCGTGACTCCGCTGCGCACCGCGGTGATCGAGGTGGCGGTGTACAGCCATTCGCCGGCCGCGTCCTCGCTGACGATCTTCGCCGCCTTCTTGAGGTCGGCGGCCTTCTCGGCCTCGCTCGTCGCGGCGACCGAGTCGGCGTACAGCGACTGCACCTCGGCGTTGTCGTACCCGAAGTAGTAGTCCGGGTTCGCCCAGTTGCCGAAGTCGCGCGACTCGACGTGGTCGACCATCGACAGGTCGAAGTCCTTCTTCTCGAACACCTGCGACAGCCAGGTCGCGAAGTCGACCCGCTTGACCGTGAGGGTGATGCCGACGTCGGCGAGCTGCGACTTCAGCACGTCGCCGATGGTCGCCGAGTAGATGTTCGCGTACGTCAGGGTCAGCTTCAGGTTCGTCGCACCGGCCTCGGCCAGCAGCTTCTTCGCGTTCGAGGGGTCGTACGCGTCGATGTCGGTCAGGTCCTCGTAGCCGGGGTCGAGCTCCGGGATCGGGCCGCCCTGCTGGACGCCGGTGCCGCCGATCGCCTTGATGATCGCCTTCGTGTCGATCGCCTGCCGGATCGCCTGGCGCACCCGCTTGTCGGTGAAGGGGGCCTTGGCGTCGTTGAACGCGAGCGTGTACTTGTCGGTCGTCTTGCCCGTGTGGAGCGAGATGTCCGAGTTGCCCTGCAGCTGGCTCTTGAGGGTGCCGTCGACGGCGGTCTGCACGTCGAGGTCGCCGTTCGCCATGGCGTTCACCGCGGTCGACGGCTGGGTGATGTACCGGAAGACGACCTTCGCGACCTTCGCCTTCGTGCCCCAGTAGTCGGCGTTCCGCTTGAAGGTGAGCGAGTCCCCCTGCTTCCACGAAGCGACCTCGTACGGGCCGGTGCCGTTGGCGGTGTCGGACAGGTCGTTCTTCGCCGCCTTCTCGAGCACGAGCCCGGCGCGCCCGGTGAGGTTCCAGAGCAGGTCGGAGTCCGGCCTGGCGAGCTTCAGCACGACGGTGTCCGCCGAGGGCGACGAGATCGACGAGACGTTGGCGAGCTGGGCGGAGTCGACGTACGACGCGTTCGACTTCACCTGCTGCAGCGACCACACGACGTCGGCGGCGGTGACGTCCTTGCCGTCCTGGAACGTCGTGCCCTTGCGGAGCGTGAACGTGTACGTCAGCCCGTCGGACGACACCTCGTGCTCCGAGGCGAGCACGTCGCGGATGTCCCCGCCTGCCGTGCGGCCGACGAGGCCCTGGTACACGTTGTCGATGAGCACCTGGTCGAGTGCGGCACCGGACTGGGTGCGGATGTCGAGGCTGGTCGGCTCGAGCACGAGGCCGATGCGCACGGTGGCGTCGGTGCCGCCCTTCTCGTTCGAGGATCCGGAGCAGCCGGTCAGCACGAGCGCCGAGGCGACGGCGACCGCGGTGGCGGCCAGGGCCGCACGGCCGATGCGGGAGGTGCTGCGAGGTCGTGCGGCGGCACTGTGGAGCGGACTCATGGGTTGTGGGTTCCTTCCGGGCGCGAGGGCGACGGTCGTCGCTGCGCTCGCACGAGGTTACCGGCGGCCGGTGCCGTCCGGCGACGGTTTCTCGTCGGGGTGTAACAATCCGTTGTCCCCGGCCCATGCCCGGATCGCGGCAGCGAGTTCGAGGGGTGCCTGGTTCTGCACCGCGTGCCGGGCGGGCACGGTGACGATCGAGGCGTCGGGGAGCCGCTCGGCGAACTGCGCGTGGAGCTTCGGCGACACGTAGCCGCGGTCGCCGCGCACGAGCAGGATCGGCACGCCGAGGGCCTCGAGGTCCGGCCACGCATCGACGAACCGCCCCACCGAGGACGTCCGTCCAGCGGGCAGGTGCGGGAAGTGGTGGCGCCGCACCAGCCGGCCGTCCGCGCCGAGCCGGGTGGTGTGCCTGGCCTCGCGGAGGAGCACGGCGCGGTCGTCCCCGACCCTGGCCTCGACCGCTCGGTCGACGACCTGCTCGAGTGACGCGAACGGCTCCTCGGCCTCCAGGGCACGGGCGATCCGGTCCACGGCCCGCTGCGCGAAGTCCGGCGACATGTCGACGAGCACCAACCCCGTCACGCGTTCCGGTGCGAGCGCCGCGAGCCGCGCGGCGAGGATCGCCCCGAGCGAGTGCCCGACCACGATCCCCGGCGGCACGTCGAGCGCGTCGAGCGCGGCCAGCACCGTCGGTGCGGTCACGGCAGCGCCGTAGTCGGCGTCGTCCCGCCACCCGGATCGTCCGTGTCCCGGCAGGTCGAGGGCGACCGCCGGCTCACCGAGGGCGAGCGCGGCCTGGTCGAAGCTGTGCGCGTCGATGCCGAGCCCGTGCAGGTAGGCGATCCGCGCCTCCCGTCCCGCATCGCCCCACCGGATCGCCGCGATCTCCTGTCCGTCCGCGGTGCGGACCACCTGCCTGGAGGCGCGGAGCGGCTCCGTCAGACCGCTCGCGCGGGCGAGGTCGGCCAGGTCTGCGAATTCGTCGGCGGCATCGGGCACGGGGACGATCCTCGCACCGTCCCGACGCTTGGGAGTCTTAGGTAAGGCATGCCATACTTGGTGCTCGTGGCAGCCCGGTACCGTGTCTTCTCCGTCCGCGTGGCAGCCGTCACGTCGCTCACCCCGCACTTCGTCCGGGTGACCCTGACGGGCGACGCCCTCGCCGAGTTCTCCTCGGTGGGACTCGACCAGCGGATCAAGATCGTGCTGCCCATCCCCGGTCACGGGTTCACCGACCTGCCCGACGGCGAGGACTGGTACGGGGCCTGGCGTGCCCTGCCGGACGCGGAGCGGAACCCGCTGCGCACCTACACGGTCCGTTCGTTCCGGCCGGACGCCCGCGAGCTCGACATCGACTTCGTCGCGCACGGCGACACCGGGCCCGCCTCGCGCTGGGTCTCCGCGTGCCGCGTCGGTGACGAGCTCCGCATCGTCGGACCCGCCGTCCCCTCGTCGCCCGCGGAACTGCCGAGCGGTGCCGCGGAGTTCGACCCCGGTGCCGCGAACCGGATCCTCCTCGCCGGTGACGAGACCGCCGCGCCCGCCATCTGCGCCATCCTCGAAGCGCTCGACGTCGCCACTGTCGGACACGTCTTCATCGAGGTCCCGACCGACGCCGACCGGCTCCCGGTGTCCGCGCCCGCCGGGGTCGAGGTCCGCTGGATCGCCCGGAACGGCGCCTCGCACGGCGTCCGGATGACCGACCAGGTGCACGCGTGGGCGTCGACCGTCGCGGCCGGCCCGTCCGACGCGCCGTCGACCTGCGCGGAGCCCGTCGAACTCGCCGACGTGGACGTCGACGAGCAGGTGCTGTGGGACATCCCCACCGCTTCGGACCAGCGTCCCGTCTACGCCTGGATCGCGGGGGAAGCCGGCTGCGTGAAGGAACTCCGTCGGCACCTCGTCCGCGGCGTCGGACTGGACCGCAAGCAGGTCGCCTTCATGGGCTACTGGCGGCACGGCAAGGCCGAGAACTGAACGCCACGGCGGCGCTCCCGCAGACGGCGCTGGGCGCGCGCGGGCTCACCCTCGCCTACGACGACCGGGTCGTGGTGTCCTCGCTCGACGTCGACATCCCGGACGGCGAACTGACCGTCATCGTCGGCCCGAACGCGTGCGGGAAGTCCACGCTCCTGAAGTCGTTCGCCCGGACCCTCAAACCGACCGCGGGCACGGTGTACCTCGACGGCGCCCCGATCGGCTCCTACCGCCCGAAGGCCGTGGCACGCCGGGTCGGCATGCTCCCGCAGACACCGATCGCTCCGGACGGCATCACGGTGCGCGACCTCGTGTCCCGCGGACGGTTCCCGCACCAGGACCTGCTGCACCCGTCCTCAGGGACCGACCGGGCGGCCGTGCAGGCGGCCCTCGAACAGACGTCGACCGTGGCGCTGGCCGACCGGAGCGTCGACGAGCTGTCCGGCGGGCAGCGGCAGCGGGTCTGGATCGCGATGGTCCTCGCGCAGGAGACCGACATCGTCCTGCTCGACGAGCCCACGACGTTCCTCGACATCGCCCACCAGTACGACGTGCTCGAGCTCGCATCCGCGCTGCACGCCGCCGGCCGCACCGTCGTCGCCGTGCTGCACGACCTCAACCAGGCAGCGCGGTACGCCACCCACGTGATCGCGATGCGTGCCGGGTCGATCGTGGCGTCCGGCCCGCCGTCGTCCGTCGTGACGGCCGACCTCGTCGAGGACGTGTTCGGGTTGCCGTGCGTGGTCGTCGCCGACCCCGAGACCGGGACGCCCCTCGTGGTCCCGCGGCGCCGCGCCGCCTGACGCCCCCCGAGGTTCCGAAATCTCGTCACCTCGCGCCCGCTGCGCTCCGTCCGTGAGACCTCGACACCGCGCGGACGGTGTGTCGTCGAACCGCGGCGAACACGGTCGGGCGGGACGTCAGCGGTAGTTGCCGTCCTCGAGACCGGCCTCGATCTCGAACCGGTTCCGAAGTGGATCGCGGCCGGCCAGCGCGTAGACGACGGGCATCAGCATCCCGTACCGCCGCCACTGGTCGACGTGCACCCGCTCGTGCCGCAGCACCCGGTCGCCGTCGTTGTCACGCGTGAGGTAGACCGAGCCGACACACGTGCCGCCGCGTCGGAACACCCACCGCGGCAGCCCCGCGCAGACGATCAGGCCGTCGACGACGCGCACCCTCCCGGTGGAGAGCGGCACACCGACGGCGAGACCGACCGCGGTCGCGAACGCCCACCCCGCCAGGGACACGGGGGAGTCGAGCAGCGGGTTCCGCACCGCTACTCCGGGCGGCCGTACGTCTCGAGCAGTCGCAGCCAGACCTCGTTCATGGTCGGGTAGGCGGGGACGGCGTGCCAGAGCCGGTCGATCGGGACCTCGCCGACGACGGCGATCGTCGCGGCGTGCAGCATCTCGGCGACGTCCTGTCCGACGAAGGTGACCCCGACGACGACCCCGCGGTCCTCGTCGACGACCATCTTCGCGCGCCCGGCGTACCCGTCGGCCTGCAGCGCGGCGCCGGCGACGTTCCCGAGCTCGTACTCCACCGCACGCACGTTGCGGCCCTGCTCGCGGGCCTTCGACTCGATGAGGCCGACGCTCGCGACCTCGGGGTCGGTGAAGGTGACCTGGGGGACCGCGGCGTGGTCGGCGGTGGCGACGTGCGCGCCCCACGGCTCGGTGTGCAGCGGCGTGCCCTGGTGCCGCGCGGCGATGGCCTCGCCGGCGGCACGCGCCTGGTACTTGCCCTGGTGGGTGAGGAGCGCGCGGTGGTTGACGTCTCCGACGGCGTAGAGCCAGTCGGTGCCCTGGACGAGCATCGTGTCGTCGACCTGCAGCCAGTCGCCGGGGGTCAGGCCGACGGACTCGAGGCCGAGGTCCTTCGTGTGCGCAGCCCGGCCGGTGGCGGCGAGGACCTCGCTCGTCACCACGGTCGTGCCGTCGTCGAGGGTGGTGGTGACGAGACCGTGCTCGTCGCGGTCGACGCGGGTGGGGCTCACGCCGGTACGGACGTCGACGCCGAGCTCCCGCAGCGAGTCCGCGACGAGTTCGCCCGCGAAGGGCTCCATCCCGCCGAGCAGGCCGTTCCGGGCGACGAGCGTCACCTTCGCGCCGAGGGACGCCCACGCGGTGGCGAGCTCGGAGCCGGAGACACCGCCGCCGATGACGAGCAGGCTCTCGGGGACGGTCTTCGCGCTGGTGGCCTCGCGCGTACCCCACGGCTTCGCGTCGGCCAGCCCCGGGATGTCCGGGAGGGTGTGGAGCGAACCGGTGACCACGGCGATCGCGGCGGCGGCCGTGTAGGTCCGCCCGTCCACGTCGAGCGTCTTCGCACCGGTGATCCGGGCGTGCCCGCGGATGAGGTCGATGCCGGCGGACTCGAGCCACGACACCTGCCCGTCGTCCTTCCAGTCGGACGTGAAGGAGTTCCGGCGGGCGAGCACCCGCGCGGCGTCGAGGTCGCCGGTGACGGCCTGCTTCGCGCCGTCGACCCGCTTCGCCGCGGCGACGGCGTGGCCGCTGCGTAGGAGGGCCTTGGACGGCATGCACGCCCAGTAGGAACACTCGCCACCGACGAGTTCGGCCTCCACGATGGCGACCGACAGGCCGCGCTTCACGGCGTAGTCCGCCACGTTCTCGCCGACTGCGCCGGCGCCGATCACGATGAGGTCGTAGTCCGTCATGCGGCCGAGCGTACGCGGACCGGCATGGGTCATACCGGACGCGGTGCGTACGCGGGGCGTCGACCGGTGCGGCCGTCCGGACCGCGCTCGTCAACGGTCCCGGAACGCGCCGGACGCGCCCGTCAGACGCCTCGGGACGCGCTCGTCAGCGCGCCGACCGCCCGCAGGATGACGCCGAGGTCGTCGACGGCACGGTCGGGGTCGACCGGCGCGAACCCGGTGAGCGCCGCACCCGCCAGTCGTCGTCCGCGGGTCGCGGCCTGGATGCGCTCGACCAGGCCGGCCCCGTCCAGCCCGAACGGCACGGGCTCGAGCAGCCCGTCGACCTCGGACGGATCGAGGACGTCGAGGTCGACGTGCACGAACACCGCGTCCGCGCCGGTGGCGTCGACCGCGGCGGCGATCGCGTCCGGGGTCGCGGCGTCGACGTCGAGGTGCACGATGCCCGCACGGTCGAGGGCGTTCGTCTCGGCGTCGTCGATCCCGCGGACGCCCGCGACGACGATCGACGAGGCCGGGAGTACGGGAAGCGCCGGGAACAGGTCGTCGGGGCGGTCCACGAGGATCCGCAGCACGGCGGTCTCGGCGGCGACGGGCTGGGCGCGGTTGAGCGAGCGGAACCCGCTCGACCCGGCGATCCGCACCAACGCGGTGTCCGGTCCGAGCCCGACGGTCGCACCGAGGACGCTCGCCCCGTCGCCGCCGACGACGAGGACGGGTTCGGTCGCCACACCGGTCTCCTCGGCGACTCGGTCGGCGACCGCGAGCACCGAGGTGTAGCGGGCGACGGCGGTCTCGAGCCGGTCTCCGGCACCGGCGGGGACCTCGATCACCGTGGTGGAGGAGCGGGGGAGGTCAGCCGCGATGGCCGAGGCTCCGTCTCCGAGGCGCATCGCACGGGACGACGCCGAACCCTGCCACTGACCGACCACGAGGAACTGCATCGTGCCAGTCTGTCAGGCGGGGTCCGGCGTCGTCCGGGCAGGGGTCAGAAGCTGGACGAGCCGCCGGACTTCAGCGCGGCGAGACGCGCCTCGACCTCGGCGTCCTTGCCCACGTCCTCCAGGCTCTCGAACTGCGCGTCGAGGCTGGACGACTGGAGCTCCTGCTGCCCGAGTACCTTCGCCTCTTCGCGACGCACCTTCTCCTCGAAGCGTCCGAGGTCGCTCGTCGGGTCCAGGACGTCGATGTTGCCGAGCGCGTCGTTCACCTTGGACTGCGCCTCGGCGGTCTTCGAGCGTGCGACGAGGTTGTCGCGCTTCGTCCGGAGTTCCTCGAGCTTCTGCTCCATCCCGGCGAGACCGGTCTTGAGCTTCTCCACCGCCTCGTTCTGCGAGGCGAGGTTCGGCTCGGCGTCCTTGACCTCCTGCTCGGCCGCGATCTGCTTGCCGATCGCGATCTTGGCGAGGTTGTCGAACTTGTCGGCCTCGGCGGTCTTGCCCTCCGCGCGGTACTTGTCAGCCGCCGCCGAGGCGTTCGCGGCCTTCTGGCCCCACTCCACCGCGGCCTTCTTGTCCTCCTCGTGGTCCTGCTCGAGCAGGCGGACGTTGCCGATCGTCTGCGCGATCGCCGTCTTGGCGTCGGCGATGTTGTTCGTGTAGTCCCGCACGAGCTGGTCGAGCATCTTCTGGGGATCCTCGGCGTTGTCGATGAGCTGGTTGATGTTCGCCCGGACGAGGGTCGAGATGCGACCGAAGATCGTCTGCTTTGCCATTGCTGTTCCCTTTCTTGGAGGTCTGCGTGGTGCTGGTGGTGCGTCGTGCTGGAGTCGTGTCCGTGGTGCGGATGCTGTGCGGGTCAGAAACGGCCACCGCCGGAGAACCCGCCGCCTCCGCCTCCGCCCCCGCCGCCGAAGCCGCCTCCGCCGCTGAAGCCGCCGCCCCCGCCGAAGCCGCCGCCCCCGAAGGAACCGCCGCCGTAGCTGCCGCCGCGGCCGCCGAGCAGACCGCCGAGGACGAGACCGGTGACGAGGCCGCCGAGCTGTGCCCCGTTGCCGTTGCCGCCGCCGCCGAAGCCGCCGCCACCCCATCCGCCCATGTCGTCGTTCGCCGAGTCCATCGCGGCCGCGGCGTACTGTTCCGCCGCGCGCGCCGCCTGGAGCGCCTGACCAGGGTCGGTGGTGGCGAGCTGCACCGCGTCGTCGAGGGCCCGCTCGGCCTCGGACAGGCGCGTCCGCGCGGTCGGTCCGACACCGCCGCGGTGGAGGGAGATGAACTCCCGCGCCTGGCTGATCCGGTTGCGAGCGTCGCGCAGCGCGTCGTCGAGCGCTCGGGCAGCGCGACGCTGCTGTTCCTCGGCACCGCGCGCGGCGGCGATCGCCTGGTCGATCTCGGTGTTCGCCTTGGTGAGCGCGTCGACCGCTGTGATCGGGTCCTTCGGGTCGAACCCCTGGCGCAGGACGGTCTCGGCTCGGGTGACCGCCGCGGCGAGCTCCGGTCCGCCGGCGGTGAGTGTGCGTGCCGCCGCCACGTCCCCCTCGATGTCCACCCGCATCGCTTCGGCGCGCGCCGTCGCCTCGGCGAACGAGGACTCGGCGGCGGTGGCACTCGCCGTGAGCTGCTGCACCTGCGCGAGGGCGTGCTGTGCGTCGCGCACGGCGACGACGGCCTCGCCCTTGTCGCCGGCGGCGATCGCGGCCGTCGCGGCCTGCGAGCGTTCGGTGGCGTAGGCGAGGACCTGCCGCGCCTGGTCGACGCTGTCGGAGACGGTGGCGAGCGTCCGGCCCGTGTACGCGGAGCGGACGCGCTGCAGAGCGGCGTCCGCGTCGCTCACCGAGGCCGGTGCGGCGGCGACGGCCTGCGCGAGTGCCACGGCGGCCTCGTCGACCCCGTCCTCGAGCGAGCGCAGCCGGTCGAACGACTCCGTCTGCTCCTCGATCGACGCGTGCGCCTGCTCGCAGATCGCGATGATCTGGTTCGCCCAGTCGGCGCGCTGCTGCGGGGTGTCCGGGATCTCGTCGTCGAGCTGCTGCTGGAACGTGAACGCCTTGCGGACGGACTGCTGCGCGGCGGCCACGGCGTCGGCGAACGGCTTGGCGGCGTCGGCGCCGAACTGCGCGGTGGCGAACCCGACCTCTTGGTCGGCGGTGCGCAGCTCGTCGTCGATCGTGACGAGCGCCCCACCGGCCTTCCGCTCGAGGTCGGCGAGCGAGGCCTCCTGCGCCCTGGTGGCGGCGGCGGTCCGGCGCTTGTTCCGGATGCGGATGACCAGGACGACGACGATGACCGCGACCACGACCACGAGGAGCAGGATCCACAGCCAGGTGAGGTCCGCCGGTGCCTGGGATGCGGACAGGCCGTTCACGAACGCGAGCGCAGCCCCGGACCAGTCGCTCTGCTTGAGGGCCGGCAGCAGGTCGTCGTTCACGGCGGACTCGACGTCGGAGCTCGAGATGCTCGTCTCGTTCGTCTGCTGGACGTCGTAGTCCCGGTCGTCGACGGCGACCGACAGCAGGATGCCGTCGGTGTCGATCTGGTTCCGCGCCATCGTGGCCGAACCCCACGCGCTGTGGTCGGACGGGTCCGAGAAGGTCGGCACGAACACCACGTAGACCTGGGTCTGCGTCTCGGAGTACAGGTCCTGGATCGCGCTCTCGATGCGGGACTGCTGCGAGGAGCTGAGCGCGTCGGCATCGTCGAGGACGTACGCGCCGCCGAGGTCGACGGGTGCGGTCGCGCGGGCCGTCGCCGCCGGAGCCAGCACCAGGAACACCGCGAGGACCGCCGCGGCCACACGGCCGACCAGTCCCGGTGTCCCCCTCTTCGTGCTCGTGCTGCCCGTGGCCGATCCACCCTGGACCGCTCGCATCCGTCCTCCGTCCGTCGCCGTGATCGCAGTCCCGAGCAGCCCCGGAACCGCGCCACGGAGCGCTGTTGCCCGGAGTCTATCCACGCTGCGCAACGCTCGGACAGACTCCGGGCGAACCCTCGTGGAAGGCCGGGAGTGTGGGCGTGTTGTCCCCCGTACCGGGGTATGCTCAGGGCGCGTTCGACGACGAACGAGACAGGGGAACTGCAATGGAGCGAACAACCAGTACCGAGGTCGTCCCACTCGAGGACGGCTACCACCGTGTGTCGACACCCGCGAGCGGTGTCATCGGGTTCGTGCGCGAGCACGACGGCCGGTACGAGGTGCTCCGCGGTCGGGTTCGCCAGGCGACCCGTTCCGAGGGGCTCTACAGCACCATGAACGTCGCACTCATCGCGCTGACCCACGCCTGAACCACCCACCGTAGGCTCACCCCGTGAGTCTCCCGCGCCTCCCGTCGGTCGTCCTGACCCTCGCGCCGTCCGGCGCGGACCGGGCCACCGACCGGGAGGCGCTGCTCGCCGCCGTCGCGTCCGCCACCGGGGTCGGGACACCGGCCGTGCGCGCGGGGCGCGTCTGCCCCCACTGCGGCGCGACGGACCACGGTCGCCCCTGGGCCGAGGCGGACGGCTCCGCCGTCGGCGTGAGCCTCTCCCGGACCACGGACCTCGTCGCGCTGGCGGTCGGACCGGGGAACCTGGGCGTCGACGTCGAGCGGGTGTCACGGGTGTCGGCCGCTCCGCTCGACGCCTTCACGGCGGGGGAGCGCGCCCGCGCCGCCGGTGACGCCCGGGCCCTCACAGCGTGCTGGGCCGTCAAGGAAGCCGTCCTCAAGCGTGACGGCCGAGGACTCCGTGTCGATCCGCTCTCCGTTGACGTCGACCTCGACCGTGGGGTGGCGGTGTTCGAGGGCGACGAGCAGCCCGTGACGGTGCTGTTCCCCGCCGCGGACCTCGTCGTCGCCGTGGCCGCGGGTGGCGTGCCGGTCGACGTCGGCCCGTGCCCGTCCGGCCGAGCCCGCGCCGAGCCGCAGACCTCGGGCTAGCGATAGTCCCCGGCCCTCGACCCGACCGCGGGCGGGACGCCGGGCTCGTCGATCCACGGGGCCGTCAGCGCGTGCACCGCTTCGACCGAGGTGCCGGCCGCGCCGGCGAACGCCTCGTGGACGTCCTCCGGTGCGACCGACGCGTGCCGGTGCCGCTCGGTGATCGTCCGGAGTCCCGCGAAGAAGGCCTCGTCGCCCAGGGACCGGCGGACCGCGTGCAGGGCGAGGGCGCCGCGTTTGTAGACCCGGTCGTCGAACATGTCCTCCGCGCCGGGGTCGGCCACGACGAGGTCCTCCGGCTGCTCCAGCAGCCCGTCGCGGTACCGTGCGGCGAGGACGTCGGCGGAGTCGCCACCGCGGTGCTCGGACCAGAGCCACTCGGCGTAGCAGGCGAAGCCCTCGTGCAGCCAGATGTCCCGCCACCGGGCGACGGTGACCGAGTTGCCGAACCACTGGTGCGCGAGCTCGTGCGCGATGAGCCGGTCGGTGCCGTGTGCACCGTCGACGTGGTTGCGTCCGAAGACCGCGAGCCCGTGCGCCTCGAGCGGGATCTCCAGGTCGTCGTCGGTGACGACGACGCCGTACGCCGGGAACGGGTACGGCCCGAACCGGTCGGCGTACAGGGCGAGCATGTCCGGCACCCGGCCGAAGTCGGTCTTCGCGGCGGCCGCGAGGTCCGCCGGGTGGTGCAGCGTGACGGGGACGTCCGAACCGCGGAGCTTCGTGGTCCGGTAGCGCCCGATCTGCACCGTCGCGAGGTACGTCGCCATCGGGTCCTTCGTGGCGTACGTCCACGTGGTGCCGGCGCGGGCTCGTTCCCTGCCGAGGAGATCGCCGTTCGCGACGACGTCGTACGCGGCCTCGGCGGTGATCTCGAACCGGTAGGTGGCCTTGTCGTCGGGTCGGTCGTTGCACGGGAACCACGACGGTGCCCCCGTGGGCTGTGCGGCGACGATGACGCCGTCGGTGAGTTCCTCCCAGCCGATCTGCCCCCACGGGCTGCGGAGCGGGTGCGGGGAGCCCCGGTACCGCACGCGGACCGTGAACTCGGCGCCGGCGGCGACGGGCGCGACCGGGGTCACGGTCAGCTTGTGGGTCGCCGTCGACGCCTTCTTCGCGCGCTTCCCATCGACGTCCACCCGGTCCACGGTGAGGCCGTGCAGGTCGAGCACGATGCGGTCCAGGTCCTCGTGCGCCTGCCCGGTGACGGTCGCCGTGCCGTCGAGGCGGTTCGTCGCGACGCGGTACTCGAGCCGGAGGTCGTAGTGGCGGGCGCTCCACCGCCGGTCGCCGCTGTGCGGGGTGTACGGGTCGGCGTCTCGGATCGTCGGCTTCACGGTGCGGATCAGTCTGCCACGGGGACGGCCTTGGCGGACTCCCGCGCGGGCACGGGCGGCGCTGATGTCCACGGAGCGATCGGGTTGCCCGACCAGTGGGTCCCGCCGGGCACCTGCTCGCCGCGCATGACGAGCGACGCCGGTCCCACCGTGGCACCGTCCCCGATCCCCGCCGCGGGCAGGACCACGCTGTGCGGGCCGAGCGTCGCGCCGGCGGCGAGACGGACCTCGTCGAGCTGCATCACACGGTCGTGGAACAGGTGCGTCTGCACGACGGTCCCGCGTGCCACCGACGCACCGGCGCCGATCGACACGAGATCGGCCTCGGGAAGCCAGTAGGTCTCGAGCCAGGTCCCGCGGCCGATCGTCGCACCGAGGCTGCGCAGCCACGCCGCCAGCGCCGGGGTGCCGGTGGCCTGCTCGGCGAACCACGGACGGGCGACGGACTCGACGAAGGTGTCCTGCACCTCGTTCCGCCACACGAACGACGACCACAGCGGGTGCTCGCGTGCGGCGATGCGTCCGACGAAGACCCACTTCGCGATCGTCGACACCACCGCGGCGACCGCTCCCGCGAGGATGAGCACCGGGCCCGCCAGCAGCACCGTCCAGCCGATGCCGACCGCCGACCACAGCGCGAGCAGGGCCGCGGCCACGCCGAGGGCGATCGCCGCGGACACCATCGGGGCGACGAGGCGCAGCAGCTCCCAGCACCCGCGCGCGACCTTGAGCGACCTCGGTGGGCGGAACGTGCGCTCCTCGTCGAACTCGGCGGTCGCCCGGCGGAGGCGCACGGGCGGCGAGCCGAGCCAGGACGAGCCGCGCTTGGCCTTCTTCGGCACGGCGGACAGCACCGCGACCAGGGCCTCGCGCGGCACCGAACGACCGGCACCCGTCATGCCGCTGTTGCCGAGGAACGCACGGCGGCCCACCTTCGACCGGCCGATCCGAACCCGCCCGCCGCCGAGTTCGTACGTCGCCACCATCGTGTCGTCGGCGAGGAAGGCGCCGGACGCGATCTGCGTCAGCGCCGGGATGAGCAGGACCGTCGAGATCTCGGTGTTCCGACCGACCCTCGCCCCGAGCAGCCGCAGCCAGAGCGGCGTCACGAGACTCGCGTACAGCGGGAACAGCAGCGTGCGTGCCGCGTCGAGGATCCGCTCCGTCGTCCACACCTGCCAACCGATCCGGGAGCGGACCGGGTGCCGGCCCTCGTGCAGACCGGTCCCGAGCAGCCGCACGGCCGCGACGACGAGCAGCGCGTAGATCGCGCCCGCCACCACCGTCGCGAGCGGCACCCACACCAGCGCGCGTACCACGGCGTCACCGAGCGTCGCCGCCGGTCCGACCAGGAGCGCGGCCACGGCCACCCCAGCGGCGACACCGATCACCGGCAACCCGGCCACGGCCACCGAACCGGCCCCGTACGCCAGCAGCCACCGACGTCGCGACGGGGGCCGCGCCTCCCGGTCGTGCCGAGCCGACCCGACGCGTTCCGCCGGCGAGCCCGCCCAGCGCTCCCCGTCCGGAACCCGGTCGGCGACCGCCGAACCGGCCTCGACCTCCGATCCCACGCCGACGTGCGCACCGGGCAGCAGGGTCGTCCGGCTGTGCACCACGGCGTCCGCGTCCACCCGGACCCGCCCGATCCGGAACACGTCACCGTCCACCCAGTGCCCCGCGAGGTCCACCTCGGGCTCGATCGACGCCCGCTTGCCGATGGTGAGCATCCCGGTCACCGGCGGCAGCGTGTGCAGGTCCACGTCCTTGCCGATCCGCGCGCCGAGCGCCCGCGCGTAGTAGCTGATCCACGGCGCTCCTGCCGTCGACGGGCCGTCCACCGCCTCCGCGATCCGCTCCGCCAGCCACACCCGCACGTGCACCGAGCCGCCGCGCGGGTGGTCCCCGGGCCGGACACCGGCGAGGATCAGCCGGGCGAGCACGACGGTGACCGCCATCTTCCCGATCGGCGTCACGAACAGCAGCAGCGCGACGACCAGGGCCGGCCACGGCAGGACGGGCAGGAACGGCAGGGTCGTCGCGTGCAGGACCGCGGCGACGAGTGCCGTCCAGGTCAGCACCCGCAACCCTCGGAGCACCTGCACCGGCAGCCCGAGCAACGTCAACACCAGCCCGGTCGCCGGCGGCACCGCCCGCACGTCACGGGGGACCGAGACCACCGGGCCCGCGTCGTCGAGCGCGTCCGCCAGGGCGCCGATCCGCGGGTGGTCGTAGACGTCCGCCACTGTCGTCGTCGGGAAGCGCTCCCGGATGGCGGACACGAGCTGGGCGGCGGTGAGCGAACCGCCGCCGTGCGCGAAGAAGTCGTCGTCCACGCTCGACACCGGCACACCGAGGATCGCGGACCACCGCTCGGCGATCCACGCCACGGTGTCCGGCAGCAGCGCGGCCTCGGACGACCCGGGCAGGGGCCACGGCAGTGCCGCGCGGTCGACCTTGCCGGAGGTCCGCGTCGGCAGCGAGTCCACCACCGCGAGCAGCGGCACCAGGGCGGCCGGGAGCTCCTCGCGCAGCCGGGCGTTCGCCGCCGCGGTGTCGATCGTCGCCCCGGCGACGGGCGCGACGTAGCCGACGAGCACCTGGTTGCCGGCCGGGGTCCGCTGCACCACGGCCGCCCCGCCCGCGACGTCGTCGAGCGACTGCAGCGCCGCATCGATCTCCCCGAGCTCGATCCGTCGGCCGCCGAGCTTCACCTGGTCGTCCGCACGACCCTGGAACACCAGTCCCTCCGGGTCGTACCGCACCAGGTCGCCGCTCCGGTACGCCCGCTCCCACCCGAGCTCCGGGAACGGCGCGTACTTCTCGGCGTCCTTCGCCGGGTCCAGGTACCGGCCGAGCCCCACCCCGCCGATCATGAGCTCACCGACACCACCCGGTTCGACCCGCAGCCCGGCGGCGTCCACGACCGCCAGGTCCCAGCCGTCGAGGGGGAGTCCGATCCGGATCGGCGTGCTCCCGTCCAGCAGCGCCCCGCACGCCACGACGGTCGCCTCGGTCGGTCCGTACGTGTTCCACACCTCCCGGTCCCTGCTCGCGATGCGGGCCACCAGCTCCGGCGGGCACGCCTCGCCGCCGAAGATCACGAGCCGCACCTGCTCGAGCGCGTCGTCCGGCCACAGCGCCGCGAGCGTCGGGACCGTGGACACGATCGTGATCGTGTGCGCGATGAGCCACGGACCCAGGTCGACGCCCGTCCGCACGAGCGCCCGCGGCGCCGGCACGAGGCACGCGCCGTGCCCCCACGCCAGCCACATCTCCTCGCACGACGCGTCGAACGCGACGCTCAACCCCGCCAGCACCCGGTCGCCCGGGCCGATGGGGGCCCGTTGCAGGAACATCCGCGCCTCGGCGTCGACGAACGCGGCCGCCGAGCGGTGGGTCACGGCGACGCCCTTGGGTACACCGGTCGACCCGGACGTGAAGATGATCCAGGCGTCGTCGTCGAGCCTCGGGGCGTCGGCGCTCGCCGCGGGGTCGGTGACGGGCGACGCCTCGGCGTCGGGGTCAGCGGATCGGCGCAGCACGCCGCCCGCACCGATCACGCCGACCACCGCGGCCTCGCCGAAGACGAGCGCGGCACGCTCCTCGGGGTCGTCCGCGTCGACGGGGACGTACGCTGCCCCGGCGGCGAGCACCGCGAGGATCGACACGTAGAGGTCGCGTCCGCCGGAGGGGATCCGCACCCCGACCCGGTCGCCCCGGCGAACGCCGCGGCGGGCGAGGTCGTCGGCCTGCTCCTGCACGAGCTGCATCAGGGAGGTGTAGTCGACGGTGCCGGCCGGGTCCTCGAGCGCGAGGGCGTCCGGGTGCTCGGCCGCCGTGGCGGCGAGGACGTCGAGCAGGGTCCGCGGGGCGGGCGCGTGTCCGGCGCGGGCGAGTTCGTGCTGCGGGTTCCCGGTGGCGGTGGTCATCGAGTCCTCTTCCCGGCCGTGTGCGGGTCGACCGGCCCGTGATCCTAGGGGGTGGACGTGTCGCGTTCGGAAACTCCGGGTGCGTCCGGCCGGGGACCGAGCGCCGCTCGTGCCGCATCGAGCGTCGCGGCCAGCCCGATCGAGTCGTCCAGCGAGTGCAGCGGCGACTCGGTCCGGCCGTCGGCCACGTACTGCGCGAGCGCGGCGGTCTGCCAGACGAGTCCCTCGCGGCCGCGGAGTCCGCTCGCGTCCGACCAGTGCGTGGCGCCCGCTCCGTGGTGCAGTGCGAACGACGCCGGGAACACGAAGTGGTCCGTGTAGCGGACGGTGGCGCGGCTCCCGGCGATGACGGCCAGCCCGGGCGTCCACGCCGTCATCGTCGTGGTCACCACGGCCTGCGCGCCGCCGGACGTGGACACGGTGACGGACTGGAGGTCCACCCCGCGGTCCGAGACCGCTCCCGTCGTGCGGCTGGTCACCGGGGCGCCGGTGGCGAACCGTGCGAACCAGTGCCCGTAGACGCCGGCGTCGAGGAGCGCACCGCCCCCGGCGGCGGGGTCGAACATGCGGTCGGCCGGGTCGGGTTCGTGCGGCCAGCCGACGTCGACGGACACGAGCTGCACGTCCCCGAGGGCACCGTCTGCGAGCAGGCGGGCGATGACGGTGGTGCCGGGGAGGTACCGGGTCCACATCGCCTCCATCGCGAAGACCCCGGCTCGTCGTGCGGCGGCCGCGAGGGTGCGGCTGTCGGCCTCCGACGTGGTCATCGGCTTCTCGACGAGGACGTGCTTGCCGGCGGCGATCGCGAGCAGGGCGTGGCCGAGGTGCTGCGGGTGCGGTGAGGCGACGTAGACGACGTCGACGGTGGGGTCGGCGACGAGGGCTTCGTACGAGCCGTGGACCGCGGGGACGCCGTGCCGGGCGGCGAAGGCGGCGGCGCGTTCGGGGGAGCGGGAGCCGACGGCGACGACGCGTTGGTCGGAGTTGGCGTGCAGGGTGGCGGTGAAGTCGTTCGCGATCGTGCCGGGGCCGATCACGCCCCACCGCAGCCGCGGCCCGCCCCGCAGCGGTTCGACCTCGGCCGTCGGGAACGTCATCGTCATACCCCGACGCTACCGCTCGCCCCGGAGCGGCCCTCGCCCCCCAGCGAAGACGTCTGCTTGCGCGACAATGTCACAGTGCCCCCAGGAGGATTCGAACCTCCGCCCCTGCCTCCGGAGGGCAGTGCTCTATCCCCTGAGCTATGGGGGCCCGGGGTGAGATCAACCGTAGCAGGTCCGCGACGTCGTCCAGCACACCGCGTGTCGGACTGGAGGCGCGGGTCGGGCCCGCCCCGCGCCTCCAGTCCGACGGTGGTCGTGTCAGCCGGCCGGCGTCGCCGAAGCGGTCGGCTGCACGGCGCTCCGCACCGCGTCCATGACCGGTTGCGCCCCTCCGGGTTCGGTGAAGAGCGGGGACGACGCCGTGATCCAGTACGGGTCGGCGAAGGCGTCGGCGCGGCCGACGCCGTCGGTGAGCGAGAAGTACCCCTCGACGCGGTAGGTGGGGACGGAGCCGCCCCGTTCGTAGAGGGCATCCTTGAGGTTCGTGAGCGACTTCTCAGGAAGGTCCGCGACCGCCAGCGTGATCGTGGTCGAGGCGTCGTCGGTCGCCGCGAACTCGCACACCCGGCCCCGCTGTTCGGCGATCCGAGCGGCGGGGGAGCCCTTCGCCGGCTCGAAGGTCCGGTCGAGTTCGAAGGTCTTGCCGTAGACCGAGAGCGCGCCGGCGGGCAGGAGCTCGGTGCACGTCTGCGTCACCCGCTTGCCGACCGGTGCCGCGGTCGCGCTGGGCGTGGCGGTGCCCGAGTGGCCGCCGGAGCACGCCACGAGCGCGAGGGACGCGGAGGCGGTGAGCACGGCGACGCTGATCGCCCGGACGCGACTGCGGGTGGTCATCCCGACATGATGGTGCATCGACCGGGGAGCTCCTGAGAGTCCCGGTAGACTCGATCCTCGTGACTCCTGCCGAACTCTCCGCCGCGTACCTGTCGATCCTGACCGGGATCGTCGAGCGACGAGGCGCGTCCGACACCGTGACGATCGGGGAGTCCCACGTGGCGCTCGAGCGGCCGAAGAACCGCGCGCACGGCGACTGGGCCTCGAACGCGGCGATGCAGCTCGCGAAGCGGCTCGGCACGAACCCGCGCGAGCTCGCGACGGAGATCGCGGGCGAGCTGACCGAGTTGGACGGCGTGGACTCGGTCGACGTCGCCGGCCCGGGGTTCATCAACATCACGCTCGAGGCGGCGGCCGCCGGCGAGATCGCCCGGACGATCGTCGAGGGCGGCGAGTCCTTCGGGCGGGGCGACCTGTACGACGGCGTGCGGATCAACCTCGAGTTCGTGTCGGCGAACCCGACGGGCCCGATCCACATGGGCGGCGTGCGCTGGGCCGCGGTGGGCGACAGCCTCGCCCGGGTGTTCCAGGCGCAGGGCGGTCTCGTCACCCGCGAGTACTACTTCAACGACCACGGCGCGCAGATCGACCGGTTCGCCCGGTCCCTCGTGGCGTCGGCGCTGGGGGAGCCCACGCCGGAGGACGGCTACGGCGGTGCCTACATCTCGGACATCGCGGCACGCGTGATCGCGACGCTGGAGCCCGGGCTGGACGTCACCGCGATGCCGCGCGACGAGGCGCAGGAGCTCTTCCGGCGCGAGGGCGTCGACTTCATGTTCGCCGACATCAAGTCGTCGCTGCACGACTTCGGCGTCGACTTCGACGTGTACTTCCACGAGAACGCCCTGCACGAGTCGAAGGCCGTCGAGCGTGCCATCGAGCGGCTCCGGTCGCTGGGGAAGATGTACGAGGCGGACGGCGCGCTGTGGCTCCGGACGACGGACTTCGGCGACGACCGCGACCGCGTGGTCATCAAGTCGGACGGTGAGCCGGCGTACATCGCGGGCGACCTGGCCTACTACCTCGACAAGCGGGAGCGCGGGTTCGAGCGAAACCTGATCATGCTCGGGGCGGACCACCACGGCTACGTCGGCCGGATGATGGCGATGTGCGCCGCGTTCGGGGACGAGCCGGGCAAGAACCTCGAGATCCTCATCGGGCAGATGGTGAACCTGCTCAAGGACGGCGAGCCGATGCGCATGTCGAAGCGTGCGGGGACGATCGTGACGATGGAGGACCTCGTCGACGCGGTGGGTGTCGACGCCGGCCGGTACTCGCTCGTCAGGTTCGCCAGCGACACCGCGATCGACATCGACCTCGACCTGCTCGTGAAGCGCACGAACGACAACCCGGTCTTCTACGTCCAGTACGCCCACGCCCGCACGCAGTCGGTGGCCCGCAACGCCGCCGCCTCCGGGGTGGACCGTTCGGTGTTCGACGCCTCGCTCCTGACGCACGAGACCGAGGGTGCTCTGCTCGGCGCCCTGGCGGAGTACCCGCGGGTGGTCCGCCAGGCGGCTGAACTCCGCGAGCCGCACCGCATCGCCCGGTACATCGAGCAGCTCGCCGGCCTGTACCACCGCTGGTACGACGCCTGCCGCGTGACGCCCCTCGGCGACGAGGCCGTGACGGACCTGCACCGCACGCGCCTGTGGTTGAACGACGCCACCGGCCAGGTCGTCCGCAACGGCCTGGGCCTGCTCGGCGTGACGGCCCCGTCCCGCATGTAGCGCCGGCCGCCGCCGGCCGCCGCCGGGCCGCCGCCGGGTTCGCTGAACACCGGTGT
>NZ_JABMCE010000046.1 GCF_013359865.1 Curtobacterium pusillum | reverse complement strand
GATCGCCCCCGTGGTCGTCGGCGGCTCGTCGACCGGGGCGGCGGCCGAGTGCGCGCCGTGGGTGGTCGCGTTCGGCAGCGGTGCGCGGGTGCCTCCGCTCGGCAGGGTGTCGGCACCGCCGGCCGCCGGGGCGGGGGACGCGTCGGACGGGACCGTGGAGGTCCCGCCTCCGGATCCGGCCATGCCGACAGCGCTCCCGGCCGAGCGGGGCTGCGACGGGACGTCCGGCGAGGTCGGGACGACCGCCATGGACCCGGTGTCCGGCGAGACCAGCGAGCCGGTGCCGGCGGCCGCGTTCTGCGCGTCCACCGTCAGACGGTCCGGGTCCGCCTGGTCCCCGTTCGCGGCGTTCGTCTTCTCGGCGTTCGCCCGGTCGGAGTTCGCCCGGTCGGTGTTCGCCCGGTCGGTGTTCGCCTGCTCCTGCAGCGCCGACACCTTGCGGAGCGGCGGGACCCGGAAGAACCAGGTGAGGACGAACGCGAGCAGGATGACGCCGAGGCCGACGTAGTAGACGGCGACGGCCGAGTCGCTGAACCCGACGAGGAACGGACGGCTGAGCCGCTTGTCCGCGCCGTTGAGGAACGACGTGTCGCTCGTCGACGAGCTGGTGGACGAGTTCGCGCTCGAGTCGCCCTTCTTCAGCTGCTTGATGAGGGTCGGCGCCACCTCGTCGACGACGTTCTTCCGCTGGTCGGCCTTCGAGTAGTCGACCTGGAGCGTGCCGTCCACGACGTCGGCCTTCGCCTTCGACGCGGCGGTCTCGAGCGCCTGCTTCTCGGCGGCGGGCTTCGCCGCGGCGACCTGCTCGGCGATGACGGAGTCGGCCGAGCCGGCGGGGACCTGGCCGGCGTCGACACGCTGCTGCACGGCGGCCGTGACCTGCTTGGTCACCGCGGCGTCGGCGGCCTCCTTCGCCTGCACGGCGCCCTTGTTCAAGCCGTCCTGGACGTTGTCCTTGACGGGGCCGACGATCTTGTTCCAGATCTGGTCCATCACGCCCTTGTTGTCCGACGCGTTCGCGACCGACGGGGTGAGGGCGGCGTTCAGCGCGCTCTTGAGGTCGCCCTCGTTCTGCATCGCCGTCGTGATGTTCGTCGGCATCAGGGTGAACAGGACGGACAGCAGCACGGCGGTGCCCATGGTGCCGCCGATCTGACGGAAGAACGTGGCCGCACTCGTCGCGACGCCGATGTCCCGTGGACTGACCGAGTTCTGCGCCGCCAGGGTCAGCGTCTGCATGAGCTGCCCGAGCCCGAGCCCGATGCCGAACATGCCGAGCATGAGGAACCACAGCGGGCGGTCGGCGGTCAGGAACGTCAGGACGGTGAACCCGATCGCGGTGAACGCCGTGCCGGTGATCGGGAAGACCTGGTAGTTGCCGGTCCGGGAGATGATCTGCCCGGAGGCGATCGAGGAGATCATCAGGCCGAGGACCATCGGGAGCATCGCGAACCCGGACTCGGTCGGCGTGACGCCCTTCACGATCTGCAGGTACAGCGGGATGGTCAGCATCGCGCCGAACATGCCGAAGCCGACGAGGACCGAGAGCACCGCGGACATCGAGAAGACGTGCGAGTGGAAGAGCTTCAGCGGCAGGATCGCGTCGTCGCCCATCGCCCGTTCGACGATGACGAACGCGATCAGGCCGGCGGCGCCGATCGCGTAGCAGGCGATCGAGCCGGCCGACCACCAGCCCCAGTCCCGGCCCTGCTCGGCGACGAGCAGCAGCGGGACGAGGGTCACGATGACGAGTGCGGCGCCCCACCAGTCGATGCGGGGCTTGCCACGGTCGCCGAACTTCGGCAGGTGCAGGAACGTCAGCACCATGAACAGCGCGATGATGCCGATCGGCACGTTGATGAGGAACACCCATCGCCAGCCCGAGATGAACAGCAGCTCGCTGGCGCCGGCGAACACACCGCCGACGAGCGGGCCGATGACGCTGGAGATGCCGAACACGGCGAGGAAGTACCCCTGGTACTTCGCGCGCTCGCGTGGAGCGAGCATGTCGCCCATGATCGCGAGCGGCAGCGACATGAGACCGCCGGCGCCGAGGCCCTGGAGCGCGCGGAACCCGGCGAGCATGAGCATCGAGGTCGAGAACGACGCGGCGAACGACCCGACGATGAAGATGCCGATCGCGGTGAGGAACAGCGGGCGCCGGCCGAAGATGTCGGACAGCTTGCCGTAGATCGGTGTCGTGATCGTCGAGGCGATGAGGTACCCGGTCGTCACCCACGCCTGCTGGTCGAGACCGTGCAGGTCGTCGCCGATCGTGCGGATCGCGGTGCCGACGATCGTCTGGTCGAGGGCGCCGAGGAACATGCCGGCCATGAGGCCGTAGATGACCAGCAGGATCTGCCGGTGGTTCATCACCGCGTTCGACGACGTGGTGGGTGCCGCGGGTGCGGTCGCGGTCTGGCTCATGTGCGGGGTCTCCAGGGGTGCTTGGAAAAACTTTGCGCTCGCTGCAAAGTTACATCTGCCGCAAGGTGGGTGCTCACGTCGGGGAGGGTTCCTGAGTGGATCGGCAGCACGACGCCGGCTCTGGGGTCCGAACAGTAGGGTCGCCGTCATGAGCACGCCCGACGCCGTCACAGTACGCCCGAGCACGGTGGGCGGCACACGGCCGGCGGTGATCGTGCTGCCGGGCGGCGGCTACGAGGAGCACGGCCGGCCGAGTTCGGAACCGGTGGCGGACTGGTTCGCAGGGCTCGGTCTGCACGCGTTCCTCTTCCGGTACCCGCTCCGCACGCCGGAGACCGTCGGGCCGCTCCACCCCGCGCCGATCGACGCGACCCGCCGGGTGTTCGACTGGCTGCGCGCCGGCGCTCCCGGCGCCGGGGTGCAGGTCGACACGGAGCGGATCGGCGTCGCCGGGTCGAGCGCCGGCGGACACCTCGCCGCCTCGCTCGCGAACGGCATCGACGACCCGACGCTCGACCGTCCCGCGTTCTGCGTCCTGAACTACCCCGTCATCAGCATGGAGACGCCGACCCGGCCGCGACCGGTCGTCGGGCTCCTGGGGGAGGCGCCGTCGTGGCGCGAGCGCCGGGAACTCTCGATGGAGACCCGGGTCGACGCGCGGACGCCGCCCACGTTCGTGTGGACGACGGCGGACGACCGGATCGTCCGTGCGACGAACGCGCTCGCGTACGCGGACGCGCTCGTCCGGAACGAGGTCGACGTCGAGGTGCACGTGTTCCCGCACGGGCGGCACGGACTCGGGACCGCTGTGCGCGAGCCGCACACGTCGCAGTGGACGCGGCTCTGCGAGAACTGGTTGCGGTACCGGCGGGTGCTGACCGACTAGGCGGGTCGCGCCTCCTGCATCACCGCCCTGGAGGCGCGACGTGCGTCCGTCAGGCCGCTGCGGCCCGTGCGGCGCACTCAGGCGCCGAGGGCGGCGTCCACGATCTCCTTGGCCTCGCGCTGCACCTGTTCGAGGTGCTCCTGCCCGACGAAGCTCTCGGCGTAGATCTTGTAGACGTCCTCGGTTCCGGACGGCCGGGCCGCGAACCACGCCCTGTCGGTGACGACCTTCACGCCGCCGACGGCGGCGTCGTTGCCCGGTGCCTTCGACAGCTTCGCCGTGATCGGGTCGCCCGCGAGGGTCTCCGCCGTGATCGCGTCGCCGTCCAGCTTCGACAGACGAGCCTTCTGCTCCTTGCTCGCGGCAGCGTCGACCCGCTGGTAGACCGGGTCACCGAAGCGCTCGGTCAGCTCGTCGTACAGCTGCGAGGGGGTCTTGCCCGTGACGGCGATGATCTCGGACGCGAGGAGCGCCAGGATGATGCCGTCCTTGTCGGTCGTCCACGCGGTGCCGTCCTTGCGGAGGAACGACGCCCCCGCGGACTCCTCGCCGCCGAACGCCACCGAACCGTCGATGAGGCCGGGGACGAACCACTTGAAGCCGACCGGGACCTCCCACAGCCGACGGCCGAGCGACTTCGCGACCTCGTCGATGATGCTCGACGACACCAGCGTCTTGCCGATCGCCGCGTCCTCGCGCCAGGCGGGACGGTGGGCGTACAGGTACTCGATCGCCACGGCGAGGTAGTGGTTCGGGTTCATCAGCCCGCCGTCGGGCGTGACGATGCCGTGCCGGTCGGAGTCCGCGTCGTTGCCCGTGAGGACGTCGAACTCGTCCTTCCGGGCGACCACGGACGCCATGGCGCTCGCGCTCGACGGGTCCATCCGGATCTTGCCGTCCCAGTCCAGGGTCATGAACGACCACGTCGGGTCGACGTCCGGGTTCACGACCGTCAGGTCGAGTCCGTAGTGGTCGCGGATGCGGTTCCAGTACGGCAGCGACGCGCCACCGAGCGGGTCCGCACCGATCTTCACACCGGCACGCTTGATCGCGGCGATGTCGATGATGTTCTCGAGGTCGGCGACGTACGCGCCGAGGAAGTCGTAGCGGTCCGGGGTCGCCTGCTCCGTGCGCTGCACCTCGGCGTTGCCGCCCTCGATGATCGCGTTCGCGCGGTCCGCGATCCAGCTCGTGGCGTCGCTGTCCGCGGGGCCGCCGTGCGGCGGGTTGTACTTGAAGCCGCCGTCGCGCGGCGGGTTGTGGCTCGGCGTGATGACGATGCCGTCCGCCGTGTCCGGGTTGCCGGCGCGGTTGTAGGTGATGATCGCGTGGCTCAGCGCGGGCGTCGGCACGTACCCGTTCTCGCTGTCGGCCAGGACGTGCACTCCGTTCGCGGCGAGGACCTCGAGCGCGGTGCGCTCCGCCGGGCCCGACAGTGCGTGGGTGTCGCGGCCGATGAACAGCGGCCCGTCCGTGCCCTGCGAGCGTCGGTACTCCACGATCGCCTGGGTGATGGCGGCGATGTGCGTGTCGTTGAAGGCGGAGTCCAGCGAGGAGCCGCGGTGGCCCGACGTGCCGAAGACGACCTTCTGCTCGGGGATCGAGACGTCCGGCACGCGCTCGTGGTACGCGGCGATGAGGGCGTCGAGGTCGACGAGGTCGTCTGCTGTGGCGGGGGTGCCGGCGCGGTCGTTCATGCGTCCATCCTGGCACCCGGGCCCTACGGGCGTTCGAGGGGACACGTGGAGCGAGCGGCCGCCCGACCGGGGAGAAGGGGGGACAACCCGGGTGGACGACCGCTCGCGGTCTTGGGGGGAGTGCGTCAGGCGGTGCGGAACGAGCCCGTCGCCGTGCGCAGCGAACCGGTCACCGTGCGCGTCGAGGACGTCGCGGTGGTGGGCCGACGGAACTGCGTGTCGACGAACCGGCCGAGCAGGCGCCCGACACCGGTACCCGTGTAGCTGCCGACCGGACGCCAGGCGGCGTTCACCGCGTAGGCACCGAGTTCGTCGCGGGATGCGAGGCCGGTCACGTACGCGCCGCCCAGGGGGTTCTGACGGTTCTGCATGAGTGCTCCTCGTCGTCGTGCCGAGGGTCGTCGGTCACCGGGCCGGCGACCACGACGCCGTCGGCCTGATGACGACCACTCTACTCGCTTCTTTTGCATGAGGCAAAAGAAGGATTGCTCAGACGAGGAGTTCGCAGAAGGTCCGGCCGCCCGCGGTCCAGCTCTGCCGGGCGACGAGACCGACCGCGTCGGCGTGGTCGAGCAGCGCGTCGACGCCGACCTCGGCCCAGGGGAACCCGGCGCTCTGGTGACCGTCCGCGTCCACCACGCGTGCGGTGTACACGCGGTCGGCACTCCGGTCCACGTGGGTCTCGACGATGATCCGCCCGCCGACACGGACGATCTCGCGGCATCGGGCGAGCAGCGCAGCGGGATCGCCGCCGATGCCGATGTTCCCGTCGATCACGAGCGCGGTGTCCCAGTGGCCCTCGTCGGGGACCGGGTCGAACACCGAACCCTGCAACGCCGCCCCTCCGGAGCTCCGGGCGATCGCGACGGCATCGGCGGAGACGTCGACGCCGAGCGCCGGGATCCCGAGGGTCCGCGCCGCGACGAGCATCCGGCCCGGACCGCAGCCGATGTCGATCACGGGGCCGTCCGCGCCGTCGAGGAGCGAACGGTCGACCCGGTCGGCGGCGGCGTTCCACCGACCGACGTCGAGCGTGACGGCGGAATCCGGCCGTGAGGGGTCGGTGAGACGGATCCGACCGTCGTTGCGCAGTGCGCGGGCGTACGGCTCGCCGCCACCGGCACCGAACGAGACGGGTGCGTGCACGGTCATCGGAGGCTCCCCACGGTCTCGGTCCGCAGCGCCTCGGCGAACTCGGAGTCCGGCGCGAGGGCTGCGACGCGTTCGGCGTCGGACACGGTGTCGACGTCGAGCAGGACGCCGAGGGTGCCCACGCCGAGGCCGGCACCGGTCAGGCGTGCGAACTGGATCGCGCCCGTGTCCTCCTGCGACATCGGGACGCCGCGCAGGTGCGCGCCGTCCGGTTCGCGGAGGTACAGCGACCAGAACCCGCCGTCCTCCGCGGGCCCGAACCAGGCATCGCGAGACGGATCGTCGAACACCGGCCCGACGTCCGCGGCGCTGAACTGCGGCGTGTCCATCCCGACGAGCAGGGTCGGGCCGTCGACGGCGTCGAACAGGGCGCCGAGTCGCTCGTCGAGTCCGCCGGTGGTCTGGTGCAGGACGTCGAAGCCCTCGGTACCCTCGGGCAGCACCGTGCCGTCGAAGAAGAGCAGCCGGCGTGCTGCGGGCAGGGCGCGCACGGTCGCGAGCGTGTCCGCGAGGCTGGCCGCGGCGACCCGCGCGGCACCCTCCGGGGTGAGCGCCGGCGTCAGCCGGGTCTTCACCCTGCCGGGCAGGCACTCCTTCGCGACCACCGCGACGGTGATGTCGGTCGTCATGAGCGGACCCCCTCACTCGTGGACTCGATCGACCCGGCCGATCGCCGGACGGGAGCCGGTGCGACCACGGTGAGCCGCGCCTCCCGTCGGTACTCGCGCAGCAGGCGTGACATGTCCCCCACGGCGTTGAGGGTGCCGCGCAGCGTGCCCGTCACCTTGCTGTCGCCGATGCGCTGCGCGTAGCCGATGTCCGATTCGTCGACGCGCCAGCCCGCAGCGTGCGCGGCGAGGACCATCTCGAGCGGGTAGCCGCTTCGGCGGTCCTGCAGGTCGAGGGCGACCAGGCCCTCGCGGCGCATCACGCGCATCGGCCCGAGGTCGCGGAGGCGGTACCCGGTCGCGCGTCGCATGAGGACGGCGAGCACCCGGTTGGCGAAGCGCGCGTGTGGCGCCCAGGCGCCCGGCGTGGTGGGGACGCGTCGGCCGAGCGCGAGGTCGGTGTGGCCCGTCGCCACCCGGGCGACGAGCGGGACGAGCTCGGCGGGGTCCATCGACGCGTCGGCGTCGCAGAAGGCGACGTACTCGGCGGTGGCGGCGGCGACGCCCGCGGCGCAGGCCGAGCCGAAGCCCTTGACCGGCTCGGTCACGACGAGCGCGCCGTGCGCCCGGGCGACGTCGGCCGACCCGTCGGTGGAACCGTTGTCGACCACGATCGCGCGGTAGCCGCGGGGGAGCCGCCCCAGGACGTCGGGGAGGGCATCGGCCTCGTCGAGACAGGGGAGGATGACGTCGACGTTCATGTCAGCCATTCGGCGCGGAGCGCCGGAGCGACTGGTGTCGGGTTGCGCGGGCGCGCGGTCCGGCTCGTGCTACTGCACGGCGGCGCGCAGCGGGGCGGCCTGGAACTCGCGCATGCCCCGCTCGAAGTCGACCTCGGCCCGCCATCCCAGCTCGGACGCGATCCGGTCCGACGACGCCGTGACGTGCCGGACGTCACCGAGCCGGTACTCGCCCGTCACGACCGGCTGCGGTCCCTCGGGCCCGGCGATCGCCGCCGCCATCTCGCCGATCGTGTGCACGACGCCGGAGCCGACGTTGTACGCGCGGAACGACTCGGACGGCAGCCCCTCGGTGGCGGCGACGGACGCGGCGTTCGCTCCGGCGACGTCGTCCACGTGCACGAAGTCGCGGCGCTGCCGGCCGTCCTCGAAGACGCGCGGTGCCTCGCCACGGGCGAGCGCGGACCGGAACAGGGAGGCGACGCCGGCGTACGGCGTGTTCGCGGGCATCCCCGGCCCGTAGACGTTGTGGTACCGGAGCGCGATCGCCCGGCCCCCGGTGGCCCGCGCCCAGGAGGACGCGAGGTGCTCCTGCGCGACCTTCGTCTGCGCGTACACGTTGCGCGGGTCGAGGGCGGCTGACTCGTCGATGAGGCCCGGCACCAGGGGCTCGCCGTCCGGGCCGATCGGGTCGAACTCGCCGGCGTCGAGGTCCTCGCGACGACGGGCCGGCGGCCGTACGGGTTCCCCGGCGGCGGTCGTGTACGCGCCCTCGCCGTAGACCACCATCGAGCTCGCGACGACGAGACGGCCGATGCCGTGCCGGTCCATGCCGGCGAGCACGTGCGCCGTGCCGGCGTCGTTCGACGAGACGTAGTCGGGGGCGTCCTGGAAGTCGACCCCGAGCCCGACCTTGGCGGCCTGGTGGCACACGACGTCCACCCCGTCGAGGGCGGCGTCGAGGGCGACCCGGTCACGGACGTCGCCGTGCACGAACTCGATGCCCTGCTGCTGGTGGGCGGTGACGATCTCGGCGGGGTCGCCGTGCACGTCGTCGCGGAGGGAGTCGAGCACGCGGACGTCGTACCCCTCGGTGCGGGCGCGACGGACGATCGCGGAGCCGATGAAGCCGGCGCCGCCGGTGACGAGCAGGCGGGTCACGCGGTGGCTCCGGTGGTGGCGTTCGTGTTCGCGATCGCGCTCGCGCTCGCTTCGGCCGGGACGAGCTCGCGCGGGGTGTAGTGGTCGGGGATCGCCGCGACGATGGAGCCGATGGCGCGGACGATCACCTCGTTCGCGCGGGCCAGGCGTTCCATCACGAGGGCGTGCGTGACCGGGGCCTCACCGGCGTGCCGTGCTGCCGCGGCCTCGTCCTCGGTGGGGGCCAGTCCGGCGTCGGCATCCGTCACGAACGAGAGGTTCACGGTGCCGATCCCGAGCTCCGCCGCGAGGGGCACCTCCGGCGACATCGTCATGTTGATCGTGTGCCCGCCCGCCTCGCGCATCCACACCGACTCCGCACGCGTGGAGAACCGCGGCCCCTGGACCACGACGCACGTCCCCGTCGGCCGGAACGGTACGTCGAGCCGCTCGAGCGCACCGATCGCGACCCGTCGGAGCGCGGGGTCGAACGGGTCGGCGAACGAGAGGTGCTGGACGGCGTCCTCGAAGAAGGTGTCCGCGCGGCCCCAGGTGCGGTCGACGAGCTGGTCCGTCACCACGAACGTGCCCGGTGCGTAGTCGGGGTGCAGGCCGCCGACCGCGCTCGACGACACGACCGCGCGCACGCCGAGCGAGCGCAGCGCCCACAGGTTCGCGCGGTGGTTGATGCGGTGCGGGGCGACGGAGTGCGCACGGCCGTGCCGGGTGAGGAACGCGACGCGCTTGCCGGCCATCGTCCCGATGCTGATGGGGCTCGACGTGGGGCCGAAGGGAGTGTCGACGTCGACCTCGTCCGCGGTGCCGGGTTCGAACAGCTCGTAGAGGCCGGAGCCGCCGATCACCCCGATGCCCGCGTGCGTCTCGTCCACAGCTCCGGTCGTGGTCACGTCGTTCTCCACAGGTCCTCCGAATGGTCCTCGGCGCGTACTGCGCGCTGGTTACGCTACTGAAACCGCCCCCGGATGAACCGGGAGCGGGCACCCTTCTCACCTGTTCGGAGGCACACGTGCGAACGATCGGTCAGCACCGCGACGAGATCGCGGCCCTGGTCGCGCCGGTCCTGTCCGGCAGACGGCGGGCCGACCCGGAGACGCGGGACATCGACGACCTCGCGACCGATGCCGGCGCCGGACGGGGGCACCGCCTGCTCGCTCGTGCCGTCGTCGCACCGGTGCCGCTGCCGCCGTTCGACAACAGCCAGATGGACGGCTTCGCCGTCCGTGCCGCTGACGCAGGGAGCGCGCTCCGCGTGGTCGAACCGATCCCCGCCGGGGTCGTCCCGCCGGCGCTCGAGGTCGGCACCGCGGCGCCGATCATGACCGGGGCGCGGATCCCCGACGGCGCCGACGCCGTGTTCCCGGTCGAGGCGACACCGCCGGGCTCGTTCCCCGCCGCGCTCGCGCTGTCGTCGGTGGACGTGCCGGCCGACCTCACTCCGGGCACGTTCGTCCGTGCGACCGGTTCCGACCTCGCCGCGGGCGGTGCGCTCGCCCCCGCCGGCGCCCCGGTGACCCCCGCCCTGCTCGGAGCGCTCGCCGCCGCCGGGGTCACCTCGGTCGACGTCGTGCGCCGGCTCCGGGTCCTCGTCGTCTCCACGGGGTCCGAACTCCGAGGCGCGGGCGCGGCGACCGTCGGCGACGCGAACGGCATCGCGCTCCGGGCGGCGCTCGCCGAGGTCGGCGTCGAGTCCCGGTCGATCCGTGTCCCGGACGACGTCCACGCGTTCACCGGCGCGCTCGACGACGGGGTGGGGGACTGGGCCGATCTCGTCCTCACCACGGGCGGGATCAGCGCCGGCGCGTACGAGGTCGTCCGGCAGGCACTCGAGCCGCGCGGGCTCGTCGTGGCGCCGGTCGCGATGCAGCCGGGCGGGCCGCAGGCGTTCGGCACGGTCACGCTCGCGGGGCGTCCCGTGCCGGTGGTGTCCTTCCCGGGCAACCCGGTGTCCGCGCTCGTCTCGTTCGAGGTGTTCCTGCGTCCGCTGCTCGCCGCCGACGCCGGGGTGCCGGACGACCGGCCCGTCGCGGTCCTGCCCGCAGCCGCCGCCGACGGCTCGCCCGCGGGCAAGCACCAGGTTCGACGCGGCAGGGTGGAGGCCGGAGCGGTGCACTTCGTCGGCGGGTCGAGTTCGCACCTGCTCGCCCACTACGCCGCCGCGACACACCTCGTCCACGTCCCGGTCGGCACCGCCGACGTCGAACCCGGGGACCCGCTGACCGTCTGGAGCATCCGATGACCGACCACGAGCTCTCGCACGTCCGGGCCGACGGCACCGCGCACATGGTCGACGTCTCCGCGAAGGACGTCACCGCCCGCTCGGCCACCGCCACGGCCACACTCATCACCCGGCCGGACGTCGTCGCCCGCATCCTCGACGGATCCCTGCCCAAGGGCGAGGTCATCGGCACCGCCCGCATCGCCGCGATCATGGCGGTGAAGAAGACCTCCGACCTCATCCCGCTCTGCCACCCGCTGCCGATCGCCGGGGTCGAGGTCGACATCACCGGCGACGGCGACCGCGTGGTCGTCGACGTGTCGGTGCGCACGACGTCACGCACGGGCGTCGAGATGGAGGCACTGACCGGCGCGAGCGTCGCGGCCCTGACCGTGTACGACATGGTGAAGGCCGTCGACCGGACGGCCACGATCACGGAGGTCCGGGTGCTCGAGAAGCACGGCGGTCGCTCCGGGGACTGGAGCAACCGATGACCTCCCAGACGACCAGGGGTCGGGCGGCCGTCGTCGTGGTGTCGACGCAGGCGTCCACCGATGCCGCGCTCGACCGCACCGGACCGGTCATCGCGGGCTGGCTCCGCGAGCACGACTTCACCGTGGCGGAGCCGATCATCGTGCCCGACGGCGGCCCCATCGCCGAGACCGTCTCCGCCGAGCTCCTCACCGACGTCCGAGTCGTCATCACCACGGGCGGCACCGGCGTCACCCCCACCGACCGCACGCCCGAGGCGGTCGCGCCGCTCATCGACCTCGAGCTGCCGGGCATCACCGAGGAGATCCGTCGGCGCGGACTGAGCGGTGCCGGGCCGACCGCGCTCCTCACCCGGGGCGTCGCCGGCATCGCCGGTGGGGGTGCGCTCATCGTCACGCTGCCCGGTTCCCGCGGGGGCGTGGCCGACGGCCTGGCGGTGCTCGACGGGCTGCTCGACCACGTGCTCGCGCAGCTCTCGGGAGCGGGCCACGCGCCGCGGAGCGCCTCGTGACCGGGGCTGCCGCAACCGGATCGTCCGTCGCCGACGACCGTGTCGTGCTCGCCGACGTCGTCGACCGGTCGATCACGGCCGACGAGGTCTCGGCTGTCGTCGCGACGGATCAGGACGGCGCCGTGGTCACCTTCGCCGGCGTCGTCCGCGACCACGACGGCGGCAAGGGCGTGACCGCGCTCGAGTACGAACGGCACCCGAGCGCCGACGAGGTCATCGCCGAGGTGGCCCGCACGATCGCCGATGCCCACCCCGAGGTCCGCATCGCGGTCCTGCACCGGGTCGGTGCCCTCCGCGTCGGTGACGTGGCGCTCGCCGCGGCCGTGTCGTCGCCGCACCGGGCCGAGGCCTTCACCGCGTGCGGCGCGCTGGTCGACCTCGTGAAGGAACGCGTACCGATCTGGAAGCACCAGCGCTTCACCGACGGGTCCGACGAGTGGGTCGCCGCCCTCTGAGCGTCTGGGGCATCGGAGCGGACCGTTGTCGGATCGCAACCTCGGCGCGCGTTCGGGGCGTGGCAACGCTCCAAGCTGATCCATAGACTCCGTGCTCATGAGCGTGCTGCTGTCCGGGGCCTCGATCGTCCTGCTGGTCTTCGCCCTGATCGACATCATCACGAAGAGCGACGACCAGGTCCGCGGCCTGCCGAAGTTCGCGTGGATCCTGATCTGCATCTTCCTGCCCGTGGTCGGCAGCATCGTGTGGTTCGCCGTCGGGCACGACTGGAGCCCGACCGACCGGAACCATGGCCGGTACATCGAGCCGAAACGTCACGAGGACCGGTACGCCACCCTCGGCGACGCCCGCACGGCCCACGGCGACAAGCGTGTGAGCGGCACGGAGCAGGAGCTCGCCGAGCTCGAGCGCGAGATCGAGTACTGGGAGGCCCAGGCGCGACTGCGCCGCGCGAAGGAGGCCGCCGGCGAGGGCGAGCCGACCCCGGGGAGCTGACCCGCGCCTCCCGGCCGTCGACGGCACCACCCACCCCCGTGCGCCGCCTACCCTTGACGCGTGGCTCATCTCCTCGGCGCCGAGAACCTGCATCTCGAGTTCCCCACCCGTGTCGTCTTCGACAGCGTCACCCTCGGCATCGACGAGGGGGACCGGATCGGCGTCGTCGGCCGGAACGGCGACGGCAAGTCGACGCTGCTCGCCCTGCTGTCCCAGCGCCTCGAACCGGACGGGGGCCGTGTCACGCACCGTCGTGGTCTGACGGTCGGGTACCTCGATCAGCGCGACATCCTGCCCGAGGGCGCGAGCGTCGGCAGCGTCGTCGTCGGTGACCTGGCCGAGCACGAGTGGGCCGGCGACCCGAAGATCCGGGACATCATCGGCGGCCTCGTCTCGGACATCCCCTGGGACGTCAGCGTGGACGAGCTGTCCGGCGGGCAACGTCGTCGCGTGGCCCTGGCCCGTCTGCTCGTCGGCGACTGGGACGTCCTGTTCCTCGACGAGCCCACGAACCACCTCGACGTCGAGGGCATCCAGTGGCTCGCCGAGCACATCAACCGGCGGTGGTCGGCGAACCAGGGCGGCCTCGTCGTCGTGACGCACGACCGGTGGTTCCTCGACGCGGTGTCCACCGACACGTGGGAGGTCCACGACGGCGTCGTCGATCCGTTCGAGGGTGGCTACGCGGCGTACATCCTGCAGCGCGTCGAGCGGGACCGGCAGGCCGCGGCATCCGAGCAGCGCCGTCAGAACCTCGCCCGCAAGGAGCTCGCGTGGCTCCGCCGTGGTGCCCCCGCCCGCACGAGCAAGCCGAAGTTCCGCATCGACGCGGCGAACGCGCTCATCGACGACGTGCCGCCGATCCGTGACACCGTGGCGCTGTCCCGGACGGCGACCGCGCGACTCGGCAAGGACGTGGTGGACCTGCTCGACGTCAGCGTCGCGTTCGACGACGACCTCATCCTGCGGGACATCGAATGGCGCATCGCGCCGGGGGAGCGGACCGGCATCCTCGGGCCGAACGGCGCCGGCAAGTCGACGCTGCTGAACCTGGTGTCGGGGCGCCTGCAGCCGACCTCCGGCCGGGTGAAGACCGGCAAGACCGTGCAGGTCGCCGTGCTCGACCAGCAGCTCGCCGACCTGCACCAGTTCGCGGACGACCGCGTCCGCGAGGTCGTCGCCCGGAAGAAGACGAGCTACGTCGCCGACGGCAAGGAGATGACGCCGTCGCAGCTGCTCGAGCGGCTCGGCTTCACGTCGGCGCAGCTCTCCACGCCGGTGAAGGACCTGAGTGGCGGCCAGAAGCGTCGCCTGCAGCTCATGCTCATCCTGCTCGACGAACCGAACGTGCTCATCCTCGACGAGCCGACGAACGACCTCGACACCGACATGCTCGCGGCGATGGAGGACCTCCTCGACACCTGGCCGGGCACGCTCCTGGTCGTCTCGCACGACCGCTACCTGCTCGAACGCGTCACCGACCAGCAGTACGCCGTGCTCGGCGGGCACCTCCGGCACCTGCCGGGCGGCGTCGACGAGTACATGCGGCTCCGCGCGTCCGGCACCGGTGGCGGGACCGCTTCGGCCGCTGCCGCCGCGTCCGCCGGGAGGCCCGACACGGCTTCCGGGACAGGCTCGGCCGGTTCCGCGGCCGGGTCCACGGCCGTCGGCGCGTCCGGCGGGGCCGGTGCGGCCGGTGCGGCCGGTGCGCCCGCGTCCGGCTTGACCGGTGCGGAGCGGCGCGCGGCGGAGAAGGAGATGTCGGCGCTCGACCGCCGGATCGCTCGCGTGGGTGAGGACCGGAAGAAGCTGCTCGACGCGTTCGCGGCACACGACCAGTCCGACTACGAGGGACTCGGTGCACTCCAGACGCAGCTCGGGTCGCTCGAGGCCGAGGTCGAGCAGCTCGAGGAGCGCTGGCTCGAGGTCGCGGAACTGCTCGGGGTGTAGCGGACCTACCCTGCGGGGGACGCGTCGGCGGGGTCGCCGCCACCGGGATTCGCGACGACCTCCCACAGGTGGCCGTCCGGGTCCTGGAAGAACCCGGAGTACATGCCCCACGGCCGTGTGTACGGCGGCGCGAGCATCGTCGCCCCCGCTGCCCGTGCCCGCTCGAGGAACGCGTTCGCGTCCGTCTGCGAGTCGACGAAGTGCCCGATCGTGGCGCTCGGTCCCACGGCGAGCTCGACGCCGGAGTCCTTCGCCATGTCGTCGCGGCCGTAGACGCTCACGATGAGCCCGTCGTCGAGCGTGAACATCGCCGTGGTGCCGCCCGCCTCAGTGGCCGTCGCGGGGTACTCGGTACCGATCACCCCGCTGCCGTCGACGCCGAGCAGGGCACGGTAGAACTCCGCCGAACGTGCGACGTCGGCGACCGCCAGGGTGATCGCGTGCATGCGCCGGAGACTAGTCCCCGAGTCCCAGGATGAGTCGACGGAGCAGGCCCGACAACTGATCCTGCTCGGTGTCGGACACCCCCGCCAGGATGCCGCGCTCCGCCGCCAGCAGGTCGGCGATCGCGGCGTCCACCGAGGACCGCCCCGCGGTCGTCAGCGAGACGAGGATGCCCCGGCCGTCCCTCGGGTCGGTCCGGCGTGCGACGAGGCCGCGCGCGGCCAGCCGGTCCACCCGGTTCGTCATCGTGCCGCTCGACACCAGGGTCTGCTGCAGGAGCGACTTTGGGCTCAGCTCGTACGGCTCACCCGCCCGCCGGAGCGCCGACAGGACGTCGAACTCCCACGGCTCCACATCGCTCTCGTCGAACGCGGCACGGCGGGCACGGTCGAGGTGCCGGGCCAACCGGTCCACGCGGGACAGCACCTCGAGCGGTCCGAAGTCCAGATCGGCGCGCTCGCGTCCCCACGCCGCGACGATGCGATCGACCTCGTCCTCCTGCGGCATCCCACCATCTTGGCGGAACCGGGGGCTGCACTGCCAGCCTCGCGGTCATGGGAGGATGGTCGGGCGCCTCCGGGCGCGTTCCGCCTTGGTGTAATGGCAGCACGACGGCCTTTGGTGCCGTTAGGTCCGGGTTCGAATCCTGGAGGCGGAGCCCGGGGGTGTTCGGAGTTTTCGGCGATCTCAGTCGGAATATTCGGGCGTGACAGCAGGCCGAGGTGGAAAACCGCGTTCAGCTCCGCTCCCAGGGTCGCTCGTCCTGTCCCGACGACCGCTGGGGAGCGTACCGCGACGCGTGCCTTGGTCTGCGTTCGCTTCGAGGAACGACGAATACCCCCTGCCGGACGTGGCGAGGGGGAGTTCAGGGTCTATGAAGTTTGGAGGCGCGGGCTCGTCAGTCCAGTAGTTGGAACTCTGGTAGCTGCGCGATTGCGTTGAAGCCGTTTCGAGAGTCGTGCTCGTCGAGGGTCAGGGTGCTCAGGCCGGCCTCGAACAGGGCGGGGCTGGTGTTGTTCATGCGGTTGATGGGCGCGAGGCTCAGTCGCTCCTTCAGCCACTCGATGATGCGAGCGAGGTTTGCGCTTGCAGCTGCAAAAGCGGCAGCGAGCTCGACAAACCAGGGTCCGCGGACGCGACGCTTCATAGCCACTCCGAGGGCTTCGCGATCGGCGTCTTTGAGGCGCGAGTTGCCGTTCTCGACATTGTTGCGCTGGCCGAACCAGGCACGCTGCTCGTCGGAACCGTACTCGAACTCCTGGTGGTACTTCAGGTGGCGCTGATTCAACACACCCGGGCGATTGCTGAGGTTGCCCGGGACCTTGACGGTCTTCCCAGGCACTTTGAGTTCCACGACTTCGCCGGATTCGGGATCGAACTCGACCTCATCGCTCTTGAACGTGGGATAGGTGTACTGCCGGGCGCCCGTCTGGTCGAAGTTGCTGCGCGGCTTCAGATGGTACTTGCTGCGCGAGTTTCGACGCTTCGTCGCGAGTGCCTCGGCCTCAGCGCGAGCGGCGCTTTGCGCTTCTTCCGGTAACTCTTCAATGGCGGCAAGTCGTGCCTGGTGAGTTTGTTCGAGGAAGACGAGGGTTGAGGGCATGCATGCCATGTACCAGTTGCCGCCCACCATGATGAGCTTGTGACGGCCGTCTTTGCTGTTGTAGGACGCCTGGATGCCGAGTTCGGTCGTCTTGTAGTCCATAACGACCTTGACGCCAGCTTTCGCGAGCGGCCCTTGGAGGTCCTGAACTCGGGCGCCGGGGAAGTACGCGCGGTCGCCGATGAGTGTCTTGACGTCGATTCCGCGCGAGCGCATCGAGTTGTAGAGGTGCAGCCCGTGTCCGCGAGTCTTGCCCGGCTTGTGCCCGCTGGTCGCGAGGAACAGGAGCGGGTATGTGAAGTCGCTTTCAGCAGGGTCGCGAGTCATGACCGCGAACTCGACCTCCCAGCCGAACTTGCGCTTGCTCTTCTTGACTCCGGACCCGTCGTGATCGCCATCGCGCGTGTACCACCCGCAGTCGAAGTTCACCGAAACCGTATCGTTCGGGCCGATTGTCTTGTCACCCTTCTGGCTGCCGGAGACCTCCGCAAAGGTGGCGTCGATGGCGACAGCGCCCTTGAACCGTCGGCGGACGTCCCTCGGCAGGAAGTTGACCGAGCCGTTAATGAGGAGGTTCGTGAGCTCGAGCATTCGCGCGTGCCGTTTGGCCATCTGCTTACGCTCTCGACTCGCGACGAGGAGGTCGTAGTCCTTCTTCAGCATTCGCTCGCCCCGCTTGCCGGGGTGTCGGTCAGTGAGGGTTCGCAGGCGCTGGATCGCCTCCCAGAGGCGGCGGTACTGCGTAGCCTGGTGCGGAGAGAAATGAAGGATGCCAACGGCTTCGCGTTGCCGAACGGTCAAGGACATCGCGACTTCGGTCATCTTCTTGATGCTGACGCTTCGTCGAGCTCGCATCGTCACGAACATCAACTTCAGAAGGCTTGCTTCTGAGAAGAGTGCGCGACGTCCTCGATTCGAGCGACGTTCCTCACGCCGCCACTCCATCACTCGTTCTTCAATCGCTGCGCGGCTGAACAGGAGAACCGCCTCGTGGACAGCGAGTTCGAGTGGAACCACTTCGCCGACGCGCATGTACTTCCCCATAGGCACACCGAAGGCTTCGAGCATGAATCGCTCAGCATCTTCGTAGTCGTGGTGCTTGGGAAGCGGCGCGGTCATCGTGCCACCTCCGCGCGGAGCTGGCTGCGGTAGGAGTCGGTGTCCAGTGCCGGGACATGGGCGACGAGTTGGTCGAGGTGTTCGAACTTCGTGACGCCGGCGGCGGTCATGAGAGCGCGCATGTCGGTGCGGGCGATGAGGTGGGTGATGAGCCAGGTGTTCCGCATGCGGGTGGTGACGGGACCTGGTTCGTTGCCGCGGTCGGTGTCGTAGAGGAACGTGGTGAGCGTACTGATGCCGTGCTTGACCCGCTTCGGCGACCCGAATACCCAGTGCTCCGGCTCGACCTCGGCAATGGAGTTGAGCAGGAGCGTCTCAAATCGGGCCAGGAGCGGAACGGTCCGGGCTCCCGCCGTGACGGTGACGAGGACACCCTCGGCGTCAGCGACGATGTCGCGGCGGCGGACCTGGAGGAGCTCGTTCGCTTTGAGCCCCGCTCCAGCGCAGAGCGCGAGGACGACGCCGGCGCTGCGCCGTCGTGCCGCGGTCGACTGGCCCGTCGCCCAGCTCTCGAGGAGGTGCAGGTCGAGGTCGTCGTAGGGTGCTGCGGTGTTCTGCGGAGCCGTCGGCGCGAACTCCAGCGGCACCTCGCCGACGAGGACCTCGGACATGCGCATCAGAGCGGACCGGTACGTGCGACGCGTGGTGTCCGACCAGGTGACGTCGGTCCGGGTGATGTAGCGCCGGATGATGACGGGGTGGAAGACGACGGCGGTCTTCGCCGGGTATCCGTTGACGTTGATGACCCAGTCGACGAACGGTGCCGCAACGACGATGAGCCGGTCGGCGGGCTGAGCAATGGATGCTGCCGCGTCGGCCACTGCGCTGACTACGAAGTCCCGGACAACGCTCCATCGGTCGTCCGCGAACGTCGCGACGTACTTCACCAGTGTTCCTCCGCGTGCGAGGAACGACAAGAGGGCGCGCAGCATCGCGGCGATGTACTGACGCAACGAGCGGAGGATCTGGCTAGGCATGCCCGGCCTATGCAGGCGCAGTGAGATGAGCTGTGGGAAAGCGCTCCAGATTCTGATCTCGTTGCCTGCCGATCCGCGTGCCCGCACGGATCGGCGGGTACCGCCGCCGATGCGAACGGACGCGCCCTGCCGGGCGTGTCGCCGCTTGCTTGCGCACGCGACGGTGACGTCGGCGTCGTACGCGTGACGCTCGCGATGTGCATGCGATCCGGGCGGCTCTCTGCTTCGGGGACTCAGAAAACGTAGTGATCTTCGCGTCCGGATTGGTCCTGTTTGCGGACCCCGCTCGTCCGCGACCCGCGCGTCCTCCAAGATCACGCCCGTTCCGCGCATACCCCCTCCGAGGCCGACCGCCGGCCTCGGAGAGGACCACATGCCCGCCCCGACCACGGCGCTCGCAGCGCTCCACGCCGAGTACTCCGACCACGCAACGCAGTCAGCCCTGACGCTCACCCTCGACCAACGGCGCGGCGTCGCGTTCTACCTCGCCGACACCGATGACTCCGTCGAGGTTGAATCCTTCGTACGACGCTGGACCGACCGAGTGCACGACCTCGACGACTTCGTCGACAAGCACGGACGGATGCCCCGCGCCGACTCGACCCGTCCTCGCCCTGCGACCGCCGAACAGACCCTCGTTGACACCCTTACGTACTTCCGGCAGGTCGGCGCTGCGGGCGGCTACTGCTCGTACCAGGTTCGACGACTTGAAGCGGTGCCGGGCTTCGCCTGGAACCCCCGTGACGCGCAGTGGTCGTCGATGCTCGCCGCGCACCAGCAGTTCTGGGTTGATCATCAGCGACCGCCGCGTCGTCGCGCGACCGACCCTGCCGAGGTGACGATCGGACGGTGGGTTGCCCAGCAACGCGCCCAGCACGCCCGCGGCCGCCTGCTGCCCGAACGCGAACAGCAGCTCCGGGCAGCACGGTTCCGGGTCCTCTGACGGCGTTACCGAACTTCGCGAGCCTCAGCGAGGATCCGTCGACGGTGCTCGGAAGCGTCCATCGTCGGAATGTGCCGCAGGGACGTGACCAAGTGCTCCGGCTTGCGCAGTCCGCCGGCAGCCATGAGCTCCCCGACGTGCGTGCCGCCAGCGAGCTGCGTAGTGATCCACGTAGCGCGCATTCGCGTGGGGACTGGCTTCGGCTCGTTGCCGAAGTCGGTGTGGTTGATGAACGGCGTGACGAAGTTGTAGGTCGCCTTTCTGTCCTCCCCGCCAAGCACCCATGCGTCGTCCGGCACGTCCGCGAGGGAGTCGATGAGGAGCTGTTCCCATCGTTCGAGCACAGGTACCGACCTCGGCCTTCCGCCCTGGACGTCGACGAGCGCTCCGTCACGGTCAACGCGCACGTCGCTCCGCCGGAGGTGCTGCATCTCCCACGGGTCAAGCCCAGCACCTGCTCCCAGGGCGAGGACTGCGCCAGCACCTCGACGTCGCAGTGCCGTCGACTGCCCAAGCGCCCAGGTCTCGAGCAGGTTCATTTCGAGGTCGGTGTACGGGGCGGTAACGGACTGCCCGTTCAACGGCGCAAACTCGATCGGTCCCTCGTCGGGGAGGACGACCTCCGAGATCCGGAGCAGGAAGGAGCGGTAGTCGCGGAGCGTCTTGTCCTTGAGGTTTAGGTCGTCGCGGGAGATGTACCGGCGGATTAGCACCGGGTGGAACACGTTCGCGACCTTCTGCATCCCGTTGATGTGGACGACCCAGTCAACGTACGGCGTTACCGCGACCATCAGCCGCTCAGCGAGGTAGGCACACGCGGGCGCGACGAGCGCGACAGCGTCCAGCACGAACGGCTCGATGTTGGCCCACCGGTCGGTGGGAACCGACTGGTTCCGGTACTTCCGCATCGCGTGGAGGGGCTCTGGGCGAAGCTGCGCGATAAGAGTCCCGTTGTCTGGGTTTGAGCTTCGGGCACCGAGCGTTGAGTCCCCGAGGATGAGCGGCTCGGGTTCCCAACATTGGACGTGCGAGCAGTGCTCGACGGGACCTTGACGTGGGAACGGACGGCCGAACGCGGCGCCCATCGGCCGCCCCAGGGCGGTCGCGGACGTGATGGTCTCCTGGTTCGGCACGACGAGGTGCTCGGTTGAACTCGGTGAGCGGAGCGCCGCTCGAACGGCGGAAGGGAGCGAAGGCATGCCACGGCTATGCCTGACGGCCGCGCCTTGACGTGAAGAACGTCAAAAAGTCGAGCAACCCGACCCCGAAGGACGAGTCCGAGCCGACTTCCCCGGCTGGTTCGGACGTGCCGGCATAGCTCCAGGACAACGACTCCTGGAGGACCCCTTGGACTACCGCACCGCTACCCGGGAAGAACGAGCCGCCGAGTTCATCGACTTCGCGACGAAGCTGCACGACGGCCGATACGACTACGCGCACGTTCCACTCGGCTACGTCAACGGCGACACCAAGGTCACCATCATCTGCCCCGACCATGGGCCCTTCGAGCAGACCCCGCGCGAGCACCGCCGAGTCCGCGAAACGCCCTGGGGCCCACAGCGTGGCCAGGGTTGCCGAGACTGCAGAGGGTTCAACGCTCAGGCGAAGATTCGTCGCGAGCGATTCGTTGCGAAGGCTCTGGCCACGCACGGCGACCGGTACGACTACACCGATGTCGTGTACTTGGACGCGCGAACCGACGTGACCGTGAACTGTAGCGAACACGGAGCATTCTCAGTCCGGCCAGACAACCACACCTGCAAATACGCGACCGGCTGCCCCAACTGCGCCCTCACATCTCACCGCTCGGCACCGCGGTCAAAGAAGAAGTCAGAGGAAGGCCAGTGGCGGAACCGCCCGGCAGGGACGACCACCGGACGGAAGCGGACCCCGCGCAGCGCGGAGACCCGCTAGCTGCGCCGTCGACCGCAGCCCCACTACTCGTTCGCCTCAACGTGTCAGCACCGGGCACGTCGTGAGCGACGGCGAGGCTTGCAACCAGCCGGCAGCGGGGGAGCGGCTACCCGAATCGGCTGCGGGCAGAGCGATCCGTCGGCCCAACCCACACCATCGCGATGGCGTTCCACGGGATGTTCTCGCGGTTCGTCGGCTTGCGGCAGCAGGCAGGGTTGTTGTTGTGAAGAGGGGAGCGAAAGTGTCTCGAAGTGCCTCAAACTGTCTGTTCCGCTCCTTGTTTGTCTGCCGCCAAGGCTTCCGCGACTTGGCGAGTGCTGTCGGCCGGCGGCGGAAATGGCAGCCGCTGATCTGCCTAGAAGCCCACGGGAGTGTGGCCGCCCCACCCCGATCTGGATCGGTAGTGCGCTGATCGTGATCGGCCTGGTGTGCTGGATCGTCGAGGGCGTTCTAAGCAGTCGCACGACAGGCGGCGGACCGTCTCACTAGCCGATCGTGGGTTCAGCCGGTCGTTGCAACACCACCGTGAATTGGAGTGTTGCAGATGGGATCGAGGCTGGACCACCGTGCCCGAGAGGCGCGGTTCTGGGAGCTATTGAGACAGGGTCTCGGACGCACGGCGGCCTGTGATGCT
>NZ_JABMCE010000045.1 GCF_013359865.1 Curtobacterium pusillum | reverse complement strand
GCCGGCGCCGACGTGACCGAGGCCGTCACCGCCGGCGTCACCGCTGCGTCCGAGTACCTCGCCGCCGGGGGCGTCGGCGCCCTCTTCGCCGACGACGGTCCCGCACCGGTCCGGGTGCCCGGCGCCGACCGCGACGCCATGCGCATCGTGCACGACGTCCGGAGCGCCGGCGGGACGGTCGTCGCGACCGGCGGCTGCTTCGATCTGCTGCACGCCGGCCACGCGCGCACGCTCTCGGCGGCGCGCGCACTCGGCGACTGCCTGGTGGTCTGCCTGAACTCGGACGCCTCTGTCCGCGCGCTCAAGGGCCCCGACCGGCCGATCATGAGCCAGGAGGACCGCGTCGAACTCCTGCTCGCACTGGACTGCGTCGACGCCGTCGTCGTGTTCGACGAGCACACCCCTGACGAAGCCCTCCGCCGCTTCCGCCCGGACGTCTGGGCGAAGGGCGGCGACTACACCGCGAGCGAACTGCCCGAGACCGCGACGCTCGCCGAGTGGGGTGGCCGTGTCGTCACGGTGCCGTTCCACCCGGGACGGTCCACCACCCGACTCGCCGCAGCACTCGAACACGTCGGCTGAGCCGGGCGACCCGCCCACCGCTCGTCCACGAACCAGCACCACGCCCTCCACGGAAGGAAGTCCATGCCCGTCCCCACCACCCCCATCGGCCGCGTCCTCGTCACCGGCGGCGCCTCGGGACTCGGAGCGGCGGTCGTCGCCGCCGTCACCGAGGCCGGCGGCACCCCGATCGTCCTCGACCTGAAGGTCGACGCCGTCCCCGAGGGCTTCGACGCCGTCGCGGTCGACGTCACGGACACCGAGGCGACCGAGCGGGCCGTCCGCGAAGCGGCCGAGCGCCACGGCGGGCTCGACGCCGTCGTGACCGCGGCGGGGATCGACAAGCCGGCCCCGATCGGCGGCATCTCGTCCGGCGACTGGGAGCGCATCGTCGCCGTCAACCTGCTCGGCACCGCCGCCGTCGTGCGCGCCGCGCTCCCCGCGCTCGAGGCGACGCACGGGCGGGTCGTCACGGTCTCGTCGTCGCTCGCGCTGCGCGGCGTCGGCGACGGCACCGCGTACTCGGCGTCGAAGTTCGGCGTCCGCGGGTTCTCGCAGGCACTCGCCGCGGAGACGGGCGGCACGGTCGGGGTCACGAACGTCATCCCCGCCGGCATGCGCACGAACTTCTTCGCCGACCGCACCGAGCAGTACAAGCCGGGCCCGGACGCGCAGCTCATCGAGCCGGAGTACGTCGCGAACGCGATCCTGTTCGCGCTGTCGCAGCCGGCGGGCTGCGAGATCCGCGAGCTGTCGATCATGCCGGCGACGGAGCCGAGCTGGCCGTAGACGCGACCGCTTGACGGACTGGAGGCGCGGCACCGGCTGGTGCCGCGCCTCCAGTCCGTGACGGGGAAGGGCTCAGGGCCGGACCGTCCCGTCCGTCAGGTGGTGGCGAGGAGGTCGGCGACGTCCGCCAGGACCGCCTGCGGTTCCACCTCGTCGACGTAGGACGGGTCGTGCTCGCACCGTTCCGCGGACCAGCCGACCTGCGTCACGTCGACCCCGCAGACCGGGCACCGCGTCACGAACGAGAGGTGCACGCGGTGCCGGCCACGGTCGAACGGTCCGGCGTTGACGACGTTGCCGAACCAGAACACGCCCACCGTCGGCGTACCGACCGCGACCGCGAGGTGCCTCGGGCCGGAGTCGTCCCCGACCATGACGTCGGCCGCGGCGAGGACCGCCGGCAGCTCGCCGAGCGGCAGGGACCCGGTGAGGTCGTGCACGCGTCCGACGAGGTCCGCGGGCAGTGCGGCGACGATCGCGGACGAGGCCGGGACGTCGGACCGGTCGCCGACGAGCACGACGTGGTCCCCGGTCTCGAGCCGGGCGCGCGCCACGGCGGCGAACCGGTCCGGGCTCCAGCGACGACGCGGATCCGTGGCGCCCGGGTGGATCGCCACCAGGTGACCGGTCACGCCGAGTCGCTCCCGCATGGCGGCTCGTTCCTCGTCCGTCACCCGGACTCGGGGGTCGAGTGTGACGGGTTCCGCGCCGGCGAGGGACACGACCTCGAGTGCCCGGACCACCTCGTGCTGGTAGTACACGTACCGGACCCAGCGCTCGAGCACCTCGGCGTCCTCGGTCGCGGTGCCCACGGTGTGCCGTGCGCCGAGGCGGAGCAGGAACGGGTTCGAGTTGCGGCCGCCGCCGTGCACCTGCACCGCCAGGTCGAACCGGCCGGCCAGGCGGCCGAAGAAGTCCTCGGGGGTGGGCGCGCCGTCGCCGGAGTCGCGGACGCCCGGGACGACCGGGAGCTCCTCGAACGCGTGCACGGCGTCGGTCCGGCCGCGGAGCACCGACGGCGCCGACGGGCTGCCGAGCAGGGTGATGCGGGCCTCGGGGTAGGCGGCGGCCAGGGCCTCCATGGCCGGCACGGCGAACATCAGGTCCCCCAGTCCCCCGCCGCGGAGCACCGCGATGTCCCGGACGTCCTCGAACCGTTCTCCGCCGTTGCCGATCTGCTGCACCCCTCCCGTCTACCGGGCGGCTGCCGGTCGGACGTCCAGCACTCCTCCGCGCTCCTGGGCGGAGGACGCGCAGCGCGGATCCCGGGAGCGCTCCCAGGCACCGGCGAGCAGCGTTCGACTCCCGCCCGCTCCCCGGAAGGACCCCATGACGCTCGAAGCCCCGCTCTCGACCGAAGCCGACCTCGACGGCGACCTGGTGGTGACGAACCCGGTCGACGGTTCGATCGCGTCCACCGTGCGCCGGGCGACGGAGGACGACGTCCGGAACGCGGTCGCCCGTGCACGCGCCGCGGCACCCGCCTGGGCGCGGACCGCACCGGCCGAGCGCGGTGCGCTGTTGCACGCCGCGGCCGAGCACGTCCGGGCGCACGCGCAGGAGCTCGCCGAGCTCAACACGCGGGAGACCGGCAAGGTCCCGGGCGACGCGCTCGGCGGTGTCGAGGCCGGCGTCGGCACCCTCGTGCAGTACGCCGAACTGGGTCCGGTGCACCGCGGCGAGGCCCTCCGCGGGCAGTTCGGCGCGGCCGACTGGTCGGTGCCGCACCCCCGCGGCGTGGTCCTCGCGCTGACGCCGTGGAACGACCCGGTCGCGGTCGCGTGCGGGATCCTCGGCGCCGCGATCGTCACGGGCAACACCGTCGTCCACAAGGGCAGCGAACGCTCCCCCGGCACGATCGCCCGCCTCAACGCGCTGCTCGCCGAGGTCCTGCCCGACGGGGTGCTCCTCGGGGTCGACGGCGACGCCGCGACCGGTGAACTCCTGCTCGCCCAGGACGGCATCGACGTGTACGCCCACGTCGGCTCGACCGCCACCGGGGACCGCCTCGCCGAGGTCGCGGCGCGGACGCGCGCGCACGTCATCCGCGAGAACGGCGGGAACGACGCGGTCGTCGTGGACGCCGGCGTGGACCCGGACTGGGCGGCGGCTCAGGTCGCCCTCGGCGCGTTCGCGAACACCGGCCAGATCTGCACGAGCGTCGAGCGCGTGTACGTCCACCGCGACGTCGCCGAGCCGTTCGTGGCCGCGCTCATCGCGGAGGCCGAGCAGCGGACGGCCTCCCCCGCGGCGTCCTACGGCCCACTCGTGGACGAGCGACTCCGCCGGACGGTGCAGCAGCACGTCGACGACGCCCTGCAGCGCGGCGCGTCGGCCCGGACCGGTGGTGTCACGCCGGGCGGGCTCGGGGCGTTCTACCCCGCCACCGTCCTCACCGGGGTCACGGACGACATGCTCGTCATGACCGAGGAGACGTTCGGTCCGATCGCACCGGTGCGTGTCGTCGATGACTTCGACGAGGGGCTCCGGCTGGCCGCCGCCGATCGGTACGGCCTGGCGGCGACCGTCCTGACGAACGACACCGGGCACGCGCTGCACGCCGCGGCGTCGCTGCCGGTCGGCACCGTGAAGGTGAACGCCGTGTTCGGCGGAGCGCCCGGCGGCAGCGCGCAGCCCCGCGGTGCGTCGGGCGCGGGCTTCGGCTACGGCCCGCACCTGCTCGACGAGATGACCACCACGACCGTCGTCCACCTCGAAGCGGCACCCGCACCGGTGTCGGCACGGGACACGGAGGCCGCGGAATGACCGCCGACGTCCGGCTCGTCCGGGACCTCGTCGCCACCGTCGACGACCGCGAACCGCTCGTGGTCGTGATCGGCGACTGCATCCTCGACCGCTGGACCGTGGGCGAGGCCGAGCGGGTCTCGCGAGAAGCCCCGGCACCGGTCGTCCGGGTCACCGAGACCGTGGCCGTGCCCGGTGGCGCGGCCAACACCGCCGTGAACGCCCGTGCCCTCGGCGCTCGCGTCCGCATGGTCGGACTGATCGGGGACGACGAGGCCGGCGCGGTGCTCCGCCAGCGCCTGGAGGCCGCCGGGGTCGACACGTCGTTCCTGGTCGAGGTCGCGGGGACCCGCACCACCACGAAGTCCCGAGTGGTCGGCGGCGACCGCGTCGTCGTCCGCGTGGACGAACTCGCCGAGACCCCCACCGCCGAGCACGGCACCCGCCTCGCGGAGGCCGTCGCCCGCGCGATCCGCTGCGCCGACGCCGCGGTGGTCTGCGACTACGGCCTCGGCGTCCGCGCCGAGGACGTCGTCCCCATGCTCGACCGCGACCGGCCCGGGGCCGTCGTCGTCGACGCGCACGACCTCACGCGCTGGGCACCCCTGCACCCCGACCTCGTCACGCCGAACGCGGGCGAGGCGGCCGCTCTGCTCGGCCGCGCGCTCGGCGTCGGTCCCGACCGGGTGCCCGCGATCGTGGACGCCGGCACGGAGGTCCTCGCCCGGACGGGTGCCCGGGCAGCGGTGGTCACGCTCGACCGCGACGGCACGGTGCTGGTCGCTCCGGGTGCGGACCTGGGCTTCCGCACCCGTGCCACCCCCGCGTCGGAGCAGCAGGCGTCCGGCGCCGGCGACACGTTCTGCGCCGCGGCGACGGTCGCCCTGGCGGTCCGTGCCCCGCTCCGTGACGCCGTGTCGGTCGCGCAGGCCGCCGCCGACGTGGTCGTCCGCGAGGCCGGCACGTCCGTCTGCACCGCCGCGGCGCTCCTCGAGTCCGTGACCGCCCCCGCCGCGACCGTGGTCGACCACGACGAGCTCGCCGAGGCCGTCGAGCGTGCCCGGCAGGCCGGACGACGGGTCGTCTTCACGAACGGGTGCTTCGACGTCGTCCACCGCGGGCACACGACGTACCTGCGGCAGGCCCGGGACCTCGGCGACCTGCTCGTCGTCGCCCTGAACGACGACGACTCGGTGCGACGGTTGAAGGGCCCGGAGCGGCCGATCAACCCCGCCGAGGACCGTGCCGGCGTCCTCGCCGCACTGGCCTGCGTCGACCTGGTCACGGTCTTCGCGACGGACACCCCGATCCCGCTCATCGAACGGCTCCGCCCGGAGGTCTACGTGAAGGGCGGCGACTACTCCCCCGAGATGCTCCGCGAGACCGAGGTCGTCCGTGGCTACGGCGGCGAGGTCGTCATGGTCGACTACGTGCCCGAGCACTCGACCACGGCGGTCGTCCGACGCATCCGGGAAGCCGCCGCGCGACCGGAACCGGACCCGGCACCGTGACCGCCCGCTGGTCCGGGTCGTGGGCGAAGACCCCCGAACCGGCGGACTCCGCACGCGCCGTCGACGTCGACGTGCTCATCCCCACCGTCGGTCGTCCGGCGGCGCTCGCGACGACCCTGGCAGGCCTCGCCGCGCAGGTCGACGTCGACTTCGGGCTCGTGCTCAGCGACCAGTCGGCGGACGGCGACGCCGCTGCCGAACCGGCGGTCGCCGCCATGCTCCGGGTCCTCGAGGCGCAGGGCCGCCCGGTCACACTGCTCACGCACCCGGAGCGCCGCGGGCTGGCCGAGCACCGGCAGTTCCTGCTCGAGAACGCGGCGGCCCCGGCGGTCCTGTTCCTCGACGACGACGTCTGGCTCGAACCGGGATCGATCGGCCGGATGCTCGACGCCCTCCGCAGCACGGGGTGCGGCTTCGTCGGGAGCCCCGTGCAGGGACTGTCCTTCCTGGCGGACCGGCGGCCGCACGAGACGGCGGTGTTCGAGCGGTGGGAGGGTCCGGTCGTCCCCGAGGTGGTGCGCCGCGGGGTCCCCGCGTTCGACCGGTGGTCGCTCCACAACGCCGCGAACCCGACGCACCTCGCCGCCGAACTCGACGTCGAACCCGGCGGGTGGGTGCCGTACCGCATCGCCTGGGTCGGTGCCTGCGTGCTGTACGACCGCGAGGCGCTCGAGGCCGTCGGCGGCTTCGGCTTCTGGCCGACGCTCCCGCCCGAGCACGCGGGCGAGGACGTCGTCGCCCAGTGGCGGGTGATGGAACGGTTCGGTGGAACGGGCATCCTGCCCTCCGGAGCCGTGCACCTCGAGGCGCCCACGACGGTGACCGACCGCCGCGTGGACGCCCCGGACGTGGTCTTCGGGCAGGAGGAAGTCATACCGCGGTAGGGGGTGGTCGAGACCCGGGCGGGATGGCAGCGTCCGGACGGCTCCGTAGCGTCGTCACGGTCGACGAGGTCCGTCGGCGGAGGGAGCCACCCGTGTTCGAGCAGATCACCCCGTTCGTCGTCGAGCTGGCCGCGAGCCCGCTCGTGTTCGTCGTGCTCTTCGCCCTGTGCTTCGTCGACGGCTTCTTCCCGCCGGTGCCGAGCGAGTCCGCCCTGGTGGCGATCGCCGCGGTCGCCGCGACCTCCGGCGAGCCGGTCGTCGCCGGGGTGCTCGTCGCCGCCGCACTCGGAGCGATCGCGGGCGACTCGGTCGCCTACTGGATCGGGCGGCGCACCGGCCTCGACCGGCTGGCCGGGTCGAAGCGCCCGCGGATCGCCGCGGCGTTCGCGTTCGCCGAGCGCCAGATGCGCCGCCGGTCCGCGAGCCTCATCCTCGTCGGCCGGTACGTCCCGGTCGGGCGGGTCGCGGTGAACACGACCGCGGGCGCGACGCGCCTGCCCTACCGTCGGTTCCTCGCGATCAGCTCGCTCGCCGGTCTGGCGTGGGCGGCGACCTCGATCGGCATCGCACTCGCGGCGTCGAGCGTCCTGCACGAGCCGGTCGTGGCAGCGCTCGTCTCGATGGTGGTCGCCGCCGGCCTCGGAGTCGTCGTCGACCGGGTCATCGGTAGAGTCAACCGCAGGCGGGACGCCCGCGCGGCAGCCCGCGCCGCGGCGGTCGCGGACACCGCGACCGCACCCCGTCCCGCGCCCCGCATCGTCCCCACCGGAGAGACCGCCCGACCGTGACCAGCACGCCGACGCCGCCGCGGCCGTCCTGGATGCTCCTCGCCGTCCGGATCGGCCTCGTCGTCGTCGCGGTGACGCTCTTCACGGTCGCCGCCCCCGTGACCGCGGTCCTCTACGAGGTTCCGGTCCCCCTCGCCATGCTCGTGTCCGCGGTGCTCTCGCTGAGCATCGGCCTCGCCCCGCTGTTCCCCCGGTCGTCGTCGATCGCACACCTCGCCGGTCTCGCCGCTCTCGGGCTGGCGACCGCACCGAGCACCACCGGCCCGTGGCCCGTGCCCGTCACCGGCGTCATCGGCCTGAGTGTCCTGCTCGTCGTCCTCGGTGTGCGCTCGACCTGGCGCACGACCGCGGGTGTCTGGGCCGCCGCGGCCGTCCTCACCCTCGTGCTCGTCGCGGTGACGCCCGGCCGCTGGGGTCAGGCGGACGTCTGGGCGACGAGCTTCGTGGTGACCGCGGGCGACACCCTCATCCTCGCCGCGGCCGCGATCGTGATCGGGCAGCGTGGCTCGATCCGCGAGGAGCTCGCCGAGGCCCGCCGTGACGCCGAACTCGAGCAGGCCCGCCGCCGCTCGGTCGAGGAGCGCTCCCGGATCGCCCGCGAGCTGCACGACGTCGTCGCGCACAGCATGTCCGTCGTGCACATGCAGGCCGAGTCCGCGCCGTACCGCGTCACCGACCTCCCGCCCGCGGCCCGGGCCGAGTTCGCGGCGATCGCGGAGACGTCCCGCACGGCGCTCCGCGAGATGCGGCAGCTGCTCGGCACCCTCCGCGGTGACGACGGTGCGGAGCGTGCGCCGCAGCCCCGGCTCGCCGACCTGTCCGCACTCGTCGAGGCCACGCGCGCCGCCGGCATCCCGGTGGAGCTCCGGCTCGACGCGGACGACGACGTCGATCGGCTCGCGCAGCTCACCGTCTACCGGATCGTGCAGGAGGCGCTCGGCAACGTGGCCCGGCACGCGCCCGGTGCGTCCACCGTCGTGACGGTCGCCACGAGCGGGCCGGCCCTCGCGGTCGAGGTCGTCAACGGCGCGTCACCGGCCGGCACCGTCCCTGCCGCTCCCCCGGACGACGGCGGCTTCGGCCTCGCGGGCATGCGCGAACGGGTCGCTGCGCTCGGCGGCACGATCGACCACGGGCCGGCCCTGGACGGCGGCTTCCGTGTCGCCGTCACCCTGCCCACCCAGCCGGCGATGCCCACCCGGGGACCGGCGGCCGACGGAGGAAGCCGATGACGCGTGTGATGGTGGTGGACGACCAGCAGATGTTCCGCGTGGGACTGCGGGCGATCCTCCAGGCCCAGGACGACGTCGAGGTCGTGGGCGAAGCCGTGAACGGCGCCGACGCCGTCGTCGAGGCCCTGCGCCTGCGACCGGACGTCATCCTGATGGACGTGCGCATGCCGGAGCTCGACGGCATCGAGGCGACCCGGCGCATCACGGCCGCGCCAGCCGACCACCCCGTGCGGGTGGTGATGCTGACGACGTTCGACATCGACGACTACGTGTTCGACGCGCTGCGCGCCGGGGCGAGCGGCTTCCTGCTCAAGGACGCCAGCGCCGACGAGCTCGTGCAGGCGGTCCGGACGGTGGCGGAGGGCGATTCGCTCCTCGCGCCGCGCGTGACCCGGCACCTGGTGGAGGCGTTCGTCTCCGGTCCGCCGCCGGCCGCACCGCGGACGGAGGTGCTCGACGTCCTGACCGAGCGCGAGCGCGACGTGTTCCTGCTCGTCGCCCGGGGTCGCTCGAACGTCGAGATCGCCGGTGACCTCTTCATCGCGGAGCAGACCGTGAAGACGCACGTCGGCCGGATCCTGGCGAAGCTGCAGCTTCGGGACCGGGTGCACGCGGTGGTGCTGGCGTACGAGATCGGCCTGGTGACCCCGGCGGGCTGACGCCCGGAACACCGACGGTGTGCCGCACGGCGGCGGCTGGCGGCCGGGCCGTGCGACACACCGCACGATCGTGACTAGCGGACGCGGACCTGCTTCGACGCCTGCTGACCGGACTGCACGCCGGTGAAGGACACCGTCGTGCTGCCCTGCACGGCCCGCCACTGCACCGTGGCGGCGCCGTCGATCACGTCGACCGTTCCGAGGTCCGTCGAACCGACCTGCACGCGGACCTGGCGGTCACCGGCGAAGCGCGAACCGGTGAGCGTGACGCGCTGGTTCGGACGCGGCGCCCCGACGGAGAGGTCGATGCGTGCGCCGCGGGACAGTGCGGCGAGGTCCTCGTCGAGCTGCAGACCATCGCGGATCGTGAAGAACGTGTCCGACTGGTCGGAGAGTCCGACGACGTTCGCTGCACCCGGGCCGTACGCCGCGATGCGGACCTGCGTGCCGGTGTGCTGTTGCGAGCCACCGGCCGCCGCGGTGCCGTAGGAGACCTTCATCGTGGTGCCGTCGGCGGTGCGGAGCGCGGTCGACAGGGAGGTCGGCGGCGTGCTGTCCACGATCTGGCTCGAGTGGGCGTGGTCGGCCGTCGCGATGACGAGCGTGTTGCCGTCCTTCTTCGCGAACGCGAGCGCGGACTGCACCGCCTCGTCGAAGTCGATCGTCTCGCCGATCTGGCCGCAGGCGTCGGCGGCGTGGTCCTGCTTGTCGATGCTCGCGCCCTCCACCTGGAGGAAGAAGCCCTTGCCGGACTTGCCCCGGTCGCGGTTCAGCAGGTCGATGGACTTGTCCGTGAGTGACCGCAGCGACAGACCGGTCGACAGGCGTGCGGGGTTCGGCGTGCACTGCACCGGTGCCTCGTCGGCCCCGCCGACGGTCGCCGTGGTGGGTGCGTAGCGGGTCGGGAAGTTGCCCGGGGTGAACAGGCCGAGGACCGGTTTCGTCTGGTCCGCTCGGCGCACCGCGGCGAGGCCGTCGGCGTCGGAGACCACCTGGTAGCCACGCTGCTCGGCCTGGTCGAACAGCGTCGAACCCTGCCACTGGCCGGCCTTCGCGGTCTGCTCGAAGCTCGCCGAGCCGCCGCCGAGGGTGACGTCCGGACGGGTGTTGAGGAGCTGCTCGCTGATCGATCCGAGACCGCCGTTCTGCAGCGCGTCCGTGCCGCAGGACGCGGTGTCCGGGCCGTAGCAGGAGCGGGCGCCGACGTGGGCGACCTGGACCGCCGGGGTGGCGTCCTGGATCTCGGCGGTCGAGACGTCGCCCGTGCGCAGTCCGTTCGCCTTCGCGAGTTCGAGGAGCGTCTGCTGCGGCTTCCCGTCGATGTCGACGGAGATCGCACCGTCGTACGTCTTCGTGCCGGTGGCCCAGGCGCTCCCGGACGCGGCGGAGTCGGTGACGTAGTCGGGCTTGCCCTTGTCGGCGCCGTCCTTGTAGAGCGAGTACGTCGTGTACGACCCGGTGAGCGGGAGCGCGTCGAGTCCGGGGAGTCGCCCGGCAGCGCCGTACTGGTAGTTGCGTGCGATGGTGATCTCGGAGTCGCCCATCCCGTCGCCTATGAGCAGGATGACGTTCTTCGCGCCGGCCTTCTCGATCGCCTGCTGGATCGACCGGGTCTGGTCGCCCTGGTGACGCTGTGCGCCGCCGTGCTGGTTCAGTGCGAGCTGCCCGACGGCCTCGGCCGTGCCCGGCAGTGCGATGGCGCCGGCGATGAGCGCGGCGCCGAGTGCGAGCGCTGCGCGGTGGCGGCGCTGCGGAGTGTGCTGCATTGCGTGTTCCCCTCGTCTGTGCCCCGAACGGGTGCCATCCGAGGATGACCTGTGCGTGGGTACAGGCGGGTGAACGAGCCGGGGCGAGTGGGTGAACGCCGGGGTCGTTGCGCGGGCATCGCTCGACACCACACGCGTCGATCGACCGGTGCGACGTCGGAATGCACGCACGGGAGCTGCGGCGCCACGCCGTGGACCGGACCGCAGACGGACTGGAGGCGCGGTGCCGACTGGCACCGCGCCTCCGGTCAGCGGATGGTCGCGTCAGGCGGCGAGGTGCGCCTGCAGGAACCAGCGGTCCTTCGTGAGGCCGCGCTCGATCTCGATGACGATGTCCTGGCTGTTGAGGTCGACCTCGTCGAGCCCCTCGACCGCCCGGCGGACCTGCAGCAGGGCGGCATCGATCTCGGCGATGACCTCGGTGATCGTCACGTCCGAGTTCTGGAAGCCCTCCGACAGCGGCGGGATCGTGGTGTTCGCGGCCACGGTCGAGATGCGCGAGTCGACCGGCAACCCGAGGGCGACGATGCGCTCCGCGGCGAGGTCGGCCCACTCCTGAGCGTGCTCGACGATGGTGTCGAGGAGCTCGTGGACACCGACGAAGTTGCGGCCGCGGACGTGCCAGTGCGCCTGCTTGCCGTTGACGACGAGGGCTTCGAGGTCGATCACGACGGGGGCGAGGAACTGCGCCACCCCGGCGGCGAGCTCCGGCGTCGTCGAGAACGGGGACGTGGTGGTCGTGGTGCTGCTCTGCGTGGTGCTCTGCGTGGTCATGTGCTTCCTCCTACCTCGTGGCTACACCGCTCCGCTGGGCCTGTCCTGACCTGCTCGGTGCATCCGATGACCCCAACCATGCCCGCTTCTTTTGCATGCCGCAAGGAAGCGGAGGCTGACCTTACCCGCCGTACTCGACCTGGACCTGCTGGCCGGCGTCGGCGAGTTCGATCTGCACGGCGGAACGCGCGCGCTCCACCCAGGGGCTGTCCGCGCAGCCGATCCAGACGGTCGTGCGCGGCTCGCAGCCGGCGACGCACCACTCCGCCGCCCACCCCGTCACGGCATGTGCGAGCGCTTCGCCGTGGTCGGCGAACACGAGCGGCGAGACGGCCGACGCCCGGGCGCTCCTGAGCAGCCACGTGACCGTCACGCGCGGCGGCGCCGGCAGCAGGCGGACCTGCTCCTCGAGCGCGGCCTCGACGAAGACCTGGCCGTAGGCGTTCTCGGGCAGCTCCTCGAGCATCCGCGTGATCTCGGGGAGGTCGTCGACGCCGCCGGCGAGGAGGATGCGTGCGCTGGGCTGTCGACGGGTCCGTGCCATACGGCAACGGTAAGGCAAGCCTTACCTCATCACAAGAGCACTGCACCGGCTCTGTGGAACGACGCGAGCCCCGGTCGTGATGACCGGGGCTCGCCGCCTTGTTCCGAGCGGATGACGAGATTCGAACTCGCGACCCTCACCTTGGCAAGGTGATGCGCTACCACTGCGCCACATCCGCGTACGGGGGAACTCTACCAGGCCGGGGGCGTTCGATCGGACCATGAGCTACGTCCACGACTCCCCCGGCGGCACGGAGGCCCACGGCGTCGACCTCGTCGACGGCGACGACCCCGCGGTGCGCATCCTCGTGCACGGCGACCTCCCGACGACGATCGAGTACGAGGGCCGCACCTGGCTCGCGTCCGGAGAGGCCCACGACGGGGACGACCAGGCGCCCCCGATCGCCGTCTACCGGCCGGTGGCCGAGCCCGGGACCACCACCGGGCCGTGACCAGCGCCCGAGGTGCACCTGGGTGTCCGTGCGTGTCCAGCCGACCCGGACTACCGTCGAGCGCGGTGACCCGAGTCCCCGGCCGCCGGAACGATCTCATCGTCCGAAGCCGACGGAAGCACCATGACGTCCCTCCTCCGAGTTGACCAGTCCGAGACCGAGCAGGTCCGGTGGGTGGTCGTCGACACCCGGAACTGGGAGGCACGGTGGGGGTCCGTCGTGATCGGCACGGTCGAGTTCGGGTCGCGGTACGTCGTCCGGTCGGCGGACCACGACGTGAGCGGGTTCCACACGAGCCTGGAGAGCGCGCAGGCGCAGCTCCAGGCCTGGGTGCGCTGGCTGACCGTGTCATCCGACCGTTCGTGACGGCGTACGTGCCATCTGCGCCCGGTTGCTTCTCCGCGGCCGCTCGGAAGGCCGCGACGAGTGCCGTACGGTGAACCGACGCCTTGCCATCGACTATGCCTCGACTTAGTCTGAGCGCGAATCATCCTTTCGATTCATTCGGTCGCGGTCGCTCACGGACCACTGCGGCTCGACAGTTGTCGGGTATCCGGGCGGCACGGGTTCAAGGGAGTGCTTCCCGATGTCTCGCCGCTCTCTTCGACGCTGGATGGCCACAGCGTGCGCGGCGTCCCTGGTCGCCGGACTGCTCGCCGCTCTCAGCCTGGCGACGGCCGCGCCGGCTGATGCCGCGGGTACAGGAACGTTGTCGCTGTACAAGGCGATCGAGAACCTGAACACGGGATCGAGCGAGGGCGACCGGAGCAAGTGGGACGTCCGAGCCGTCGACGTCGCGACCGGGCAGGCCTTCCAGGGAGACGGACTGAACGGATTCCAGACCCGGACGATCCCCACCGGCAGCTATCGCATCTCCGAAGTGTCCAAAGCGAACACGCCGGCGGGCTACCGGTTCCGGGACTGGAACTGCGGCGGCACCGTGTACACCGATCCGACGCCCACCATCTCGCTTGCGGAGGGGCAGAACCTCACCTGCACGATCACGAACGTGGCCGTGACCTCCACGCTCACGCTGCGCAAGGTCGTCGAAGGTGGCAGCGCTTCCGCGGCGATGTGGACGCTGACAGCACAGGGACCGTCCAACATCAGCGGACCCGGGAACTCAGGGCAGGTGACGAACCAGCCGGTCCGGGTGAACTCGGGACCGTACACGTTGTCCGAGAGTGGGGGGCCCGCGGGCGGAGGCGGTTACACCGCGAGTCCGTGGACGTGCACGTACACGGACGGTTCCGGCGGCAGCGGGAGTCTGCCCGTCAGCGGGAGCAACCAGGTGACGATCGCACTCGGCCAGGCGGTGACGTGCACGATCACGAACACGGCGACGGCGACGGATGCGCATCTGACGCTGGTGAAGGTCGTGCGATCACCAGGAACCGGCAATCCCGCGGTTGCCTCCGCATCCGACTTCACCCTCACGGCCGCACCGCCGACCGGGACGCCGATCTCCGGCGCGACGGGTTCGAACCAGGTGTCCAACGTGCTGGCGCAGCCGGACGTGGACTACGCGCTCAGTGAGAACGGCCCGGCCGGGTACTCGAACTCCGGCTGGTCATGCGCGGCGTCGTCGGGGACCATCAACAGCACGGACGCCACGCATGTGAACCTGGCCGCAGGCGCTGACGTCACGTGCACGATCACGAACACGTTCACCGGCGGTTGGCTCACCCTCGTCAAGAAGGTCGAGAACAGCAGCCAGGCGGCGAGCTCGTGGACGCTCACCGCGACGGGCAGCGGGATCGCGTCGGGCACCTCCGTCTCAGGCACGACCGGGTCGAGCGCCGTCACGACCGTTCCGGTCCCCACCGGTGATTACGGGCTCAGCGAGTCGGGTCCGTCCGAGGGGTACACGAGCGACGGCTACGTCTGCACGGGAAGTGACGCCCCGGTCCGTTCGGTGTCTGTCGGCGCCGCCGCGAACGTCACCTGCACGATCACGAACAGCCGCGAGCCGACGGCGACGCAGCTGACGTTGGTGAAACAGGTCGACAACACGGGCGGTGGGCCGTTCACGAGAACCGCATGGGGGCTCTCCGCCGTCGGCCCCGTGACGATCGCCGGCCGGACCGGCATCAGCACCGTGACGTACGCATTCGTACGTCCGGGTAGCTACACACTCGGTGAGGGGCCGGGCCGAGCCGATCCCGACGGGTACTTCGCCAGGTACCGGTCCGAGGGCTGGTCCTGCACCGACGCGAACAGCGGGACGCTGGCGCTGACGGGAGCGGATGCCGCGGGGCATCCCGATGTCGTGGCCATCACGGAGGGCATGCAGGTCATCTGCACGGTGAGCAACAAGTGGACCGGCTCGGAGATGACGTTCCACAAGCAGGTGGTCAACAGCCCGTTCGGCTCGCACACGCCGTCCGAGTGGACGCTCGCCGTGACGCCCGCAGCGACGCCGGACGGCCCGGAGGCGCTCAGCGGCAACGGACAGGACGGGATCAGCGACGTGCCCATCGCACCCGGCGACTACATCCTCAGTGAGACCGACGGGCCATCCGGGTACCGGCTCGCGGGCTACCAGTGCGTCGGCGCAACGGTCACCGGCGACCGGATCTCCGTCCCGGCGAGCACCGACGTCACCTGTACGGTGACCAACCGTGCGATCCCACCGACCCTCACCCTGGTGAAGGACCTGGACAACAGCGGTGGCGGCACCGCCGAGGTCTCCGACTTCACGCTCAAGGCCCGCGGACCGGGCGATGCGGCGCTGTCCGGACCCAGCGGTGACCCCGCCGTCACCGACGTGACGACCGCGCCCGGCGACTACGTCTTCACCGAGGACGGCCCGACCGGGTACGAGTCCAGCTGGAGTTGCGTGGGTGGCACGAGCTGGAACGGGACGGTCGCCGTGCTCGACGTGGGCCAGGACATGGTCTGCACCGCCACGAACACCTTCGTACGTCCGACGTTGACGCTCGTGAAGCACGTCGACGGCGGTCCCGCGTCGGCGAACGACTGGCGCCTGTCGGCCGATGGGCCCGGAGCACCGGTCACGGGGGTGACCGGTGACCGTTCGATCACCGACGTCTCCGTCGACGCCGGCAGCTACGAGCTCAGCGAGGCCGCGGTCAGCGGTTCCTCGGACGCCACACGCGGGTACGCCGCCGGGTCCTGGTCATGCACCGACGGCACGCTCGACGGGTCTTCTCTGACGCTGTCCGGAGGTCAGGACGCGACGTGCACGATCACGAACACGTGGGCCGGCGGCACCTTGACACTCGTCAAGCAGGTCTCCGACGGGGGTGGGACGCCGACGCCTCCCGGCACGCCCGAGGACTGGACCCTGACCGCCGCAGGGCCGGTGACGCTGTCCGGCGCCGGCGGGTCCGGCCCGTCCTTCGTGCCGTCCGGCAGCTACGACCTCTCCGAAGCCCTCACCGGCGGCCCCGTCTCCGGGGACTACCACGCCGCGGAATGGACCTGTAGCGGCAACGGCTTCACCCTGGACACCGGCTCACCCGGCACGGGCACCGTGCAGATCGATCCCGGCGCGGACGTGACCTGCACCCTCGTCAACCTGTTCGCCCCACCGCACCTCACGCTGCGCAAGGTCGTCAAGGGTGGCGGCCCCCTCGGCCGTTCTGCGGACTGGGACCTGTCCTTCCAGGGTGCGACGAAGGACGCCACCGGGGTCACCGGGGACGCGAACATCACGGGCGTCGCCGTGGGCTCGGGCGACTACACACTGAGCGAGGCGACCGCCGACCCGACGGCCTCGACGAAGGGGTACCAGACGGGAGCGTGGGAGTGCTCCGGTGGCACGGTGCGCGATCACGGTGACGGCACCGCTGACCTGGCCCTCACCTCCTCCGATCTCGACGTCGTCTGCACCGTGACCAACACCTGGACCGGGAGCACGCTCACCCTCGTCAAGACCGTCGACAACGGTGGCCCCGCTCCCACAGAGCCGGGAACGTCCCACGACTGGACGCTCACGGCGACCGGCGACGACACCACCGTGACCGGACCCGGTGACAGTCAGAGCATCGTGCGGCAGCAGGTACCCCCGGGGAGCTACGCGCTCTCCGAGGTCCTCACCGCGGGAAGCACCGTCAACGCCGACTACGTGAACGGCGACTGGGTCTGCACGACGCCAGCGGGTGTCAGCTTCGACCCGTCCGACAGCACGCTGCGATTCGCGACCGGCGCGAATGCGGACGTGACCTGCACGGTCGTCAACCGGTTCCTCCCCCCACATCTCACGCTCACGAAGATCGTCAGCGGTGGCGGCCCGGAGGCAGCCCCGGCGAACTGGCCGCTGAGCTTCACGAACCCGGGCACCGGCCGTTCCGGCACCGGGGTGACCGGCACGGCCTCGGTCACCGATGCGGCCGTCGGGAGCGGCACGGTGCAGCTCGGCGAGACACCACGACCCGGCTACCGCTCCGGCGACTGGGCCTGCACAGGTGCAACAGGGACGATTCCGGTCGCGCAGGCCGCCGAAGGGGTCGCCACCGTCGACCTGACGCGCTCCGACGCCGACGTCCACTGCACGATCACGAACACCTGGGTCGGCAGCGCGCTGACACTCGTCAAGGTCGTCGACGACGGCGGACCCGCCCCGAGCGAGCCGGGTACAACGCACGACTGGACCCTGACGGCGACCGGGAGCGGTACCGCCGCAGGGACCATCGTCACCGGCCCCGGCGACAGCACCGCGCTCGTCCGTCGAACGGTGCCGCCCGGGGACTACGTGCTGTCCGAAGCAGTGGCCGAAGGCAGCACCGTGAACCCCGACTACGTGGCCGGCGACTGGTCGTGCACGACCCCGTCCGGCACGACGTTCGACCCCACGGATGCTCGGCTGACGGTCTCCGCCGGCGCAGACGCGGACATCACCTGCACCATCGTCAACCGTTTCCTCCCACCGCACATCACACTGAAGAAGACCGTGATCGGCGGTGGCCCGTACCCCACGTCCACGGATTGGCCCCTCCGCTTCACCAACCCCGGAACCGGCCGTTCCGGATCCGGCGTGACCGGTGCTGCCGCCGTCACCGATGCCGCGGCCGGGACCGGCACCGTCACGCTCAGCGAGACGACTCGAGCCGACTACCGGGCGGGAACGTGGCGCTGCACCGGCGCGACCGAGGAGCCCGACCGAACCGCTGACGGCACTGCGACCCTCCTGCTCACCTCGGCGGACACGGACGTCACCTGCACGATCACGAACACCTGGACCGGCGCCCACCTCACCCTGGTCAAGGACGTCGACAACGGTGGACTCGAGCCCGCGACCCCGGGCACAGCATCCGACTGGACGCTCTCGGCCGTGAAGGACACGAACGATCGACTCGATGTGTCCGGTACCGGAAATGGCTACGTCGGAAGCGGCAGCTACGGCCTCTCCGAGGCCCCGAACACCGCCGTCGACCCCGGCTACAAGGCCGGACACTGGTCCTGCACGGGTTCCCCCGTCGGCTCCTTCAGATTCGTCGGCGGTACTCCTGGAACCGGAACGATCACCCTCGACTCCGGCGCCGACGTGACATGCACCCTCAGCAACCTCTTCGATCCGCCGCACCTGACACTGCGCAAAATCGTGGATGGAGGTCCCCTCCCCTCGACGGACGACTGGACACTCCGGTTCCAGGGTTCTGCAGGGCGACCCGCCGGACTCGGCGTCACCCGGGACCCGAGCGTCACTGACGTCGCCGTCGGCGAGGGCACGTACAACCTCTCCGAGGCGCCGACCGACGCCGGAGCCGACACCACCGGCTACGCCGCCGGCGAGTGGACGTGCACCGGCTCCGCGAACACGCCGGTCCAGACGGGCTCGGGTCAGGCCCGCATCCAGCTCGACCCCGCCGACCTCGACGTGGTCTGCACCATCACGAACGACTGGACCGGTGGCTCACTGACCCTCACCAAGAACGTCGTCGGCGGCACCGCCGCGCCGAGCGACTGGACGCTCTCCGCCACCCCCGACGACGGCGGAACGCGGATCAGCGGCACCAGCGGTCAGCGCTCCGTCACCCAGGCCGCCGTGCTCGCTGGCAGCTACACGCTCAAGGAGACCGCGAACCGATCAGGAGCGCCGCTCGACGAGTACACCGCCGGAAACTGGAACTGCACCGGCGGGAACCTCGAGGGCGAAGCGGTGACCGTGCCCCGCGGCGCGGACGTGCGCTGCGAGATCACCAACACGTTCGACCCGGCACAACTCACCCTCATCAAACGCGTCGTCGGAGGAACCGCCCGTCCCACCTCGTGGCGGCTCTCCGCCACCGGACCCACCACGATCTCCGGCACCAGCGGCGATGCGGACATCACCAATGCTCCGCTCCAGCCCGGTCGCTACACGCTCGCTGAAGCTCCGGTGGACGGCCAGGCCACCACCGGATACACCTCTGAGGGCTGGCGGTGCGTCGGCGCAACGCCGATCGGCGACACGCTCGCGCTCCACAACGGCGACGAGGTCACCTGCACCATCACCAACCGCCACACGACCAGCAGCTCAACGGACGACGGCAGCTCTGCGTCAGGCGCCACCGCGGGAGACTCCGGAACCGGCCCCGCGGCCGCTGGTCTGGCCTTCACAGGAGCCAACCTGGTCCCGCTCGTCATCAGCGGATCGCTCGCGCTGGTGGCGGGTGGTGCACTCCTCCTGGCACAAGGAGCCCACCGGCGCCTCCGACGGATCCGGAGTCGGGAGAAGTGATCGGCATCGTGCCGAGCCCGCGCCGGCCTGCTGAGGGCTCGGGTTCCTCGCATCGGGAACGACGAAAGCCCCCGGCGGCCCAGATGGGCCGGCCCGGGGACTTCTTCGTGGTGGGCGATACTGGGATCGAACCAGTGACCTCTTCCGTGTCAGGGAAGCGCGCTACCGCTGCGCCAATCGCCCAGAGCGTCCCTGCGTGGACCGAGGTCCGTGCAGAGTCTTGAGGTGGGGACGGGATTCGAACCCGCGTGGACGGCTTTGCAGGCCGCTGCCTAGCCTCTCGGCCACCCCACCATCGAGGTTCACGTCTCCGTGAGTACCCGAACGGTGGGATACCCTCTGGTGAGTCGTAGGACTCCGGAGAGACCCACACTCGAGCGGATGACGAGATTCGAACTCGCGACCCTCACCTTGGCAAGGTGATGCGCTACCACTGCGCCACATCCGCATTTGTCAGACCCGCTGTCGCGGCGACGACGTAAACTCTATACGAACCCGGGGGCTTCCACCAAAATCCTTCTCGTTCACCGGGCGTGTCCCCCGTGTTCATGCCGATCGCGTGGGGTCCACGGCGCCGCGGAACGCACCGATCGGGGCACGCCACACCCGGGGCGCGGCTCGTGTTCGTGGGACCACGAGACTTCCGCTACTATCGACTGGCACGCACAGTGCAGGGGCGATTGGCGCAGTTGGTAGCGCGCTTCGTTCACACCGAAGAGGTCATCAGTTCGAGTCTGGTATCGCCCACCCACCACGAAGAGCCCGGCGCAACAGCGTCGGGCTCTTCGCATCTCGTGCGGCAGCCACCGCGCGCAACAGTCACCGGACCGGACGAAGGGGCACATGACCGACGTCGACCTCGAGTTCGCCCGGGTCCGGGCGGTCCTCGACCGTCCGACCCTGCGGCTCATGTCCCGCCCGACCAGCGCCACCGTGCTCGCCGTGTTCCGCACGGTGTTCGACCGTGACGTGCAGTACGTCCCCGCGGACCGCATGCACCTGCAGGTCGAGGAGCACGTCGCCCGGCTGCAGGCCACCGGTGCGCGCGTGCCGGCGAGCGAACAGAACGGCGAGGCCGGCGCGGACGACAGCCGACCGAACGGCCGTGCCCTCTGCCGCGAGTGGGTCGGCGCCCAGTGGCTCGTCCGTTCGAACTCGCCGGACGGCGACGAGCAGTACTCCCTCACGAGCCACGCGCTCGAGGCCCTGTCCCTCGTCGACGCCCTCTCGGCCGACCGCGCCCTCATCAGCGAGAGCCGCCTCGCGATGATCGTCGACGCCGTCCACCGCTGGGCCGCCCGAGCGGAGCCGGACCCCGACGTGCAGATCCGCCGCATCGACGCGCAGATCGCCGAGCTGCAGGCCGAGCGCGAGCGACTCGAACACGGCGGGGTCGACACCGTGGACGACGCCCGGATGCGCGACGGTTACACGAACATCTCCGACCTGATCCGGCAGCTCCCGAGCGACTTCAAGCGCGTCGAGGAAGCGGTGGCGACGATGCACCGCTCCATCGTCGAGGACTTCCGACAAGAGGTCCGTCCGATCGGCGAGATCCTCGACGACTACCTCGCGCGCACGGACAACCTGATGGAGGCCACGCCCGAGGGCCGCGCCTTCGAGGGGGCCTTCGAGCTCCTCCGTGACGACGCCCTGCTCCTGCGGCTCCGGGACGACATCGCGACGATCCTGGCCCACCCGTTCGCCGAGTCCCTCGGGGCGGGCGAGCGCCGGGCCTTCCGGAACACGGTGAGCATCCTCCGCCAGGGCATCGAGGACGTGCTCGCGCAGCGCCGGCAGCTCACCGCGACGCTCCGCGACCAGATCGTCGCTCACGACGTCGTCCGCGACCGCGAGCTCGACGCCGTCATCCGGTCGATCAACCGGGGCCTCGCGACGTGGATGGACCGGGGCTCAGCGCGGGACCGCCTGCCGCTCGGGCTGCTCCCCGCGACGGCCGAGGTCGGCACGCTCCGCGAACGCTTCTACGACCCGGACGCCGAGTCCGTCCCGCCGCCGATCGAGGAGCCCGACGACGAGGTCTTCGACGAGCTCGACGTCGAGACGCTCCGGCGCCACGGCGGTCCCCTGCTCACCGAGCTCCGCGCCGCCCTGCGTTTCGCCGCCGGGGACTCGAGCGTGGACGCCTTCCACGAGCTCCCGCCCTCGCAGCGCCGCCCGGTCGAGCTGTTCGGTCTGGCCCACCTGCTCACCGGGCACGAGGACTTCGAGTCCGCAGCGCACGTGGCCGAGCACCGCACGGTACGCCCTGACGGCAGTCCGGTCGCCTTCCACATGCCGACCGCGGCGCTCACCGACGAGCACCGTCCGGTCACGCCCGACACGACGCACGACGAACACGCACAGGAGGCGCGGTGAGCGACACGACACCGGCACCGGTCGACGAGACGGTCCCCTACGACGACCCCGCAGCCGTCCCGCAGGACGACGAGCGCGACGAGCGCGACGAGACGAGCTTCGCCCTCTTCGAGGGCGACGAGGGCCGGCTCGACGACCGCCAGCGCCGCGCGCTCGTCGCGCTGCTCCGCAACCCGTACGTGAGCGCGCGCACGCACCCCGACGAGTGGCGGGCGGTGCTCGACGCCGAGTACCAGCTGCGCTCGCGCCTCAACGACCTGTTCCTCGAACTGCACGTCGACCGCGACCGCGAGGTCGCCTGGAAGCGCCAGGCCCGTTCGGAGAGCCAGCGCCGCGGCTTCCCGACGCTGCTGCGCGACGTCCCGTACACGCGCGAGGAGACCATCGTCCTCGTCTACCTCCGGATGCGCCTGCGCGCGGACACCCGTCCCGGTCCGGACCAGGTCGTGGTCGACCGCTCCGAGATCCTCGGGCACGTCGCCGGCTTCCGGCCCGCGACGGCGACCGACCGCACGCGAGACGAGGGCCGCGTGGCGAAGGCCATCGAGCGCCTCGTGACCGCCCGCATCCTGCTGAGGACGACAGACCCGGACCGCTTCCGGGTCGCGAGCGTCGTCGAGGTGCTGCTCCCGCTCGAGCGTCTGCTCGAACTCGACGCGTGGCTGCGGAACGCCGCCGCGCAGGCGGAGGCGACCACGAACGATGACGCGACCACCCCGAACGGCGAGGACACCGACGGGGACGATCCGTCCCTCCCGAGCGACGACAGCGACAGCGACACCGACACCGACGACGAAGGCGAGACGGAAGCATGACCGACACCGCGACCGACGCCTTCGGGATGACGGCCCTGTTCGACACGGTGGCGCAGTGGCGCGCCGAGTCCATGCAGGTCGTGAACTGGGGCGGCTTCCACGGACACCGACAGGTCGAGCTGTCCGGCACGGCGACGCTCATCTCCGGTGCTTCCGGCACCGGCAAGTCGACGCTCATGGACGCGTACCTCGCCGTCATGATGCCGTCCGACGTGCCGTTCAACGGGGCCTCGAACGACGCGACGACCGGGCGCGCACGGAGCGCGGACCAGCGCAACCTGCTGACGTACCTCCGCGGCAAGGTCGACACCCGTCGCGACCCGGAGTCCGGGGCGCTTCGCGACGTCACCCTCCGCGGTGACGACCAGACCACGTGGGGCGCCGTCGCGGTCACGTTCCGGAACGACGACGAGCGCCGCTTCACGGTGCTGCGCGCCTACATCGTGCCGCGGCGTGCGCGTGGCGTCGGCGACATCCAGATGACGATGGCGACGGTGGACGACACCTTCGACCTGCGCCGGCTCGAGGAGTTCGTGCCGACGCGGTTCCACCACCTCGAGCTCACCGGACGTGTGCCCGGGCTCGTCATCCGCGACACGTACCAGGAACTCGCGTACACGCTGCAGACCAGGCTCGGCATCGGGGACTCCGGTGGCGGCAACCGGGCGATGCGCCTCCTCGCGCGCATCCAGGCCGGGCAGCACCTGCCGACCGTCGACGCGCTGTACAAGTCGCTCGTCCTCGAGACACCGGGGACGTACGAGGCGGCCGACCGTGCCCTCGCGCACTTCTCCGCCCTCGACGAGGCGTACGAGGCGATGGACACCGAGGAGCGGAAGGTCCGCATCCTCTCCCCCATCACCGAGCTGCACGAGGAGATCGAGCGCTCGCGCGCCGCGGCGGAGGCGCTCGACGGCATCGCCACCGGCGCCGAGGTCTCGCCGTTCGCGCACTGGACGGCGACCCGCAAGCGCGCCCTGTTGGACGCCGAGGTGGAGCGCAACGGCCGCGAGCGGACGGCATCGCGCGCCGAGGTCGAGGCCGCGTCAGCGCGTCACGCGGCGGTCGAGGTCGAACTCCGCGACGCCGAGGCCCGCCTCCGCGACCAGGGCGGCAACGCCCTCGCACAGCTCGAGGACCGCATCGAGCGCCGGACCCGGGAACGCGACGCCGTCGTGCGGACCCGCGCGACCTTCGACGAGCGGACGGCCGTGCTCGGCGTGTCCGTGTCCTCCGAGTCCGACTTCACCGCGGCGCAGCGCACCGCCCACGAGTTCCTCGGCACCTACACCACGCAGCGCACCGCACTCGACGAACGCCGGGACGCCCTGACGCGCGAGGAGTACCCGCTCCTCGACCGGGAACGATCCCTCCGCCAGGAGCGGCAGTCGCTCGAGCACCGGCAGGGCGCCATGCCACTGCCGATGCACGAGGCCCGGCTCGCCATGGCGCGAGCGGCCGGCATCGACCCGTCGGAACTGCCGTTCGTCGCGGAACTGCTCGACGTCCTGCCCGGCGAGGAGCCTTGGCGCACCGCGATCGAGTCGGTCCTGGCACCCCTCGCCCGGACGCTGCTGGTCGACCAGGACCGCCTCGAGTCGTTCAGCAGGGCGATCGACGGCGTGCGGCTGCCGGTCCGCGTGCAGTTCGAGGGCGTCCCGACCGGGCCGCACCTCGATCTCGACGGCGACCCCTCGATGGTCTCCGGCAAGCTCGCGATCAAGTCGTCGCCGTTCAGCACCTGGGTCCGGGAGCGCATCGAGTCCGACCGCACCGACGCCCGCTGCGTGGACTCCGCGGACGAACTCGGCGGTGCCGGTCGTCGCGTGACGCTCTCCGGTCAGCTCCGCGACGGCCGTCGAGGTGCGCACGGGGACCGGCGGCAGTCGAACGTCATCGGCTTCACGAACGAGGCGCGGATGGCCTCGGTCTCGGACGAACTGGAGTCCATCGCACAGGACCTCGCCGCGCTCGAAGCCCGGCGCACCGACGTCGCGCAGGACATCGCTGCGCTCGACACCCTCCGGGCGGCGCACCAGCACGTGGTCGACGTCACCTGGGACGCCGTCGACGTGGAGGGGCTCGAGGCGTCGCTGGCACGACTCGACGAGGAGCGCCACGCGCTGCTCGCCGCCGACGACGGGCTCCGGACCCTGCGCGAGTCCGTGGCGCGGCTCCGGAAGTCCCTCGACGAGGCCGCCGACCGCCGCGCCGCCGCACGGCACTCCGTCGCCCGGCTCGAGGAGCGCCACGCCGTGCTCGTCGACGGGCAGGACGCCGCCGCCGAGATCCTCGAGCGGTTCGAGTCCTCCCCGGACAGCGTGCCGGACGAGCGGCAGGAGCAGCTGCTCGCCGAGACCTTCGAGGAGGTCGGGGCGCCCGACGGCGTCGACGGCTTCGACGACGCGACCAGGCGGCTCCGGCGCCGGCTCGAGGAGCGGCTGTCGCAGGCGCTCGACGGCGCGGCCTCGGCCTCGAACGCCCTCACCCTGACGTTCCAGCGGTACCAGGACGCCTGGCCCGATCCGAACCTCGGCACCGGTGTCGCCTCGTACCCCGACTACCGGGCCATCCTCGACCAGATCCTCGCGACCGGCCTGCACGCGCGGCGCAGCGAGTGGCGCCGGCGGCTGTCGCAGTGGAGCGGCGAGGACCTCGTGCCGCTCGCGGGCGCGTTCGACCGCGCCGTCGTGGAGATCGAGGAGCGCCTCGAACCGGTCAACGAGATCCTGCGCGAGCTGCCGTTCGGCGCGAACCGGGACCGCTTGAAGATCCAGATCCGCCGGGTGACCCGTGAGGACGTCACCGCCTTCCGCCGCGAGTTACGGGCACTCTCCGCGTCGGTGGACACGGAGCTGACCGACGACGTGCTGGAGACCCGGTTCCGCCGACTCCGGCGCTTCATGGCCGTCATCCGTCCCGACAGCGATTCGCCGCGCGGTCGGACCACGCAGCGGGACGCCGTGCTCGACGTCCGGCGCCACATGGAGATCACCGCCGTCCGGTACGACACCGACGGCAACGACCTCGGCGTGTACTCGTCACTCGGCGACAAGTCCGGCGGCGAGACGCAGGAGCTCGTGGCGTTCATCGTCGGAGCCGCGTTGCGCTACCAGCTCGGCGACGAGACCCGGCCCCGACCGCGGTTCGCACCGGTGTTCCTCGACGAGGCGTTCATCAAGGCGGACTCGGAGTTCGCCGGGCGTGCCGTGACGGCGTGGCTCCGGCTCGGGTTCCAGCTCGTGGTGAGCGCGCCGCTCGACAAGGTGACCGCGCTCGAGCCGTCGATGGAACGCCTGCTGTCGATGCGGAAGCACCCGGAGACCGGGCACTCGTCGATCACCGAGATCGCGCGCGTCGCCGCCCCCGGCGCCTGAGACCCGCTGCCGACGGGCGGGCGCCGGCCGGGCACGGTACGGTTGGCGCGTGTTCGGACGCCGCCGCTCCCCCAGCCCCGAGCCGAGCGACCACCCTGGCCTCGGCATCGGAGCCCTCGTGCAGGTCGTCGACACCGACCGCGGCGGGGAGCGCTGGGCTGGCGAGCCGATCGGCGTCATCGTGGCGCCCGGCGGGAACCAGCACGTCGGTCTCCCGGGCGTCGGTGAACCCTTGTCGTGGACGGTCGCGTTCGACGACGCCGTGTACACGAAGGACGGCCGCGGCCCGTTCGAGCGCGCGACCGTCCTGAGTCGTCAGCTGGTGCCGATCCAGCCGGCACCGGACACCGAGGCCTAGTACTCCTCGGAACCGCTCTTCATCATGGCGGCCAAGGCCATGCAGACCCCTACGCCGCCGAGCACGCCGATGCCGATGATGAAGCCTGCGATGAGTTCGAGCATTGGGGACTCCTTGGTTCCGGGGCCGGTGTGGCTGTTCTCAGGTTAGCGGATGCCGCGCATGAGCTTCAGGACCGGCTTGGCCAGGGCGAGCAGCACGACGCCGACGACCACCGCCGCGAGACCGAGGACGGCGAAGTACGGCGCCTCGTTCTTCGGGTCGTAGTACTGCGAGAGGACACCGGTGACCGCTGTGCCGAGCGACACCGACAGGAAGAACAGCGCGACCATCTGCGTCTGGAACTTCGGCGGGGCGAGCTTCGTCGCCACCGACTGCCCGACCGGCGAGAGCAGGAGCTCGGCGATCGTGAAGACGAGCAGGATCCCGACGAGGGCGAGCAGCGGCGTGCCGTTCTCCCCGGTGCCGACGAACGGCAGGAACAGCAGGAACGCGACGCCCATGATGCCGGTGCCCATCGCGAACTTCGTCGGCGTGGAGGGCTGGCGGTCGCCGAGCTTGGTCCAGATCGCGGCGAAGACGCCGGACAGGACGATGATGAACACCGGGTTGATCGACTGCACCCACGACACGGGCATCTCCCAGCCGAAGAGCGAACGGTCGAGGCGTTCGTCGGAGTAGACGGTCACGACCGTGAACTGCTGCTGGTAGAGCGACCAGAAGACGGCGCTGCCGATGAACAGCGGGATGAACGCGAGCACGCGGGACCGCTCCTGCGCGGTGATGCCGCTCGTCAGGATCACCACGAAGTAGCCGACGGTGGCGAGCACGACGATCGCGACCACGACGGTGGGCAGGTTCTCCACGTTCAGCAGGCCGGTGAGGACCGCGACGACGATGATGATCAGGCCGACGACGACGAGCACGCCGATGAGTGGCAGCCGGCGGCGATCGACCGGGTTCGTGACGCGCCGCACCGAGTCCGGCAGCTTGCGGCGCCGGATCGCGTACTGCACCAGGCCGGCCGCCATGCCGACGGCCGCCAACCCGAAGCCGTAGTGGAACCCCAGCGAGGACTGCAGCAGCCCGGTCAGGAGCGGACCGAAGAACGCTCCGAGGTTCACGCCGAGGTAGTACAGCGAAAACCCGGCGTCACGGCGCGGGTCGTCTCGACTGTAGAGCCCGCCGACGATCGTGGTCGCCGTCGCCTTGAGCCCGCCGGAGCCGAGCGCGATGAGCACGAGGCCGACGCCGACGCCGGCCACCCCCGGGATGAGCGCGAGGGCGATGTGTCCGAGCATGACCACGATCGCGCTGCCGAACAGGGTCCGGTCGGCGCCGAGCAGCCGGTCGGCGATCCACGCGCCGATGATCGTGAAGAGGTACACGGCGCCGCCGTAGGCCCCCATGATCCCGCTGGCGATGCCCTTGTCGATCCCCAGGCCGCCCTGCGAGAGCGTGTAGTACATGTAGATGAGGACGATGCCCTGCATCCCGTAGAAGGAGAACCGCTCCCAGAGCTCGACCGCGAACGGCGTCGACAGCTCGAAGGGCTGTCCGAAGAAGGTGCGCTTGTGCTCCGGCGTGCGTTCCGGTGCGGTGGTACCTGACATGCCGGACAGTCTGCCCCGCGCGTACGGGGCGCGCCCAATCGTCTAGCCCTGCTCACGTATTGCGCGCGAGCGCTTTTGGAGGGTTCCCACGACGGTCCCGGCCGCCCGGCGGCGCCCGGTTGTGCGGCCCGGACGGCGTTCACGCGATCCACGGGCACGGTCAATAGCGTGGTCTCTGCAACACCGGACAGAGCAGTTCAGGAGGACTCCCGACCATGGTCGACACCGCACCCGTCCCCAGCACGAACACCCCCAAGGCCGACGCCTCGGGCGACCCCGCCGCGGGTACGCCGGCGGGCGGGACGGACACCGGCGTCCGCATCGACGTGGACCTGCTCGCCGAGCACCTGCTCGGCCGCTGGGCGGAGGACCGACGCGCCTCCCGTCGCCTGGCGCTCGACCCGGCGATGCACAAGATCGAGGGCATGCCCTCCGCCGAGCACCGCGCCCGGACGCTCGACCAGCTCCGTCTGCTCGTCGAGGCCGGTGCCATCCAACGCCCCTACCCGGAGGAGATCGGCGGCCAGAGCAACCACGGTGGCAACCTCGCCGCGTTCGAGGAGCTGGCCACCGCCGACCCGTCGATGCAGATCAAGGCCGGCGTGCAGTGGGGCCTGTTCGGTTCCGCCGTGCACCACCTCGGCACCGAACGGAACCACCGCGAGTTCCTGCCCGGCATCGTCTCGTTCGACGTTCCCGGTTGCTTCGCGATGACCGAGACCGGCCACGGGTCCGACGTCCAGAGCATCGCCACCACGGCGACGTACGACCCCGCGACCGAGGAGTTCGAGATCCACACGCCCTTCCGCGGGGCCTGGAAGGACTACATCGGCAACGCCGCCCTGCACGGCAAGGCCGCCGTCGTGTTCGCCAAGCTCGTGACGCACGGCGTCGACCACGGGGTGCACGCGTTCTACGTCCCGCTCCGCGACGACGAGGGCGCCTTCCTGCCCGGTGTCGGCGGCGAGGACGACGGGTACAAGGGCGGCCTCAACGGGGTCGACAACGGGCGTCTGCACTTCGACCACGTCCGGGTGCCCCGCACGAACCTCCTCAACCGCTACGGCGACGTCGCCGAGGACGGCACCTACTCCTCGCCGATCGCCTCCCCCGGCCGTCGGTTCTTCACCATGCTCGGCACGCTGGTGCAGGGGCGGGTGTCCCTCGACGGGGCCGCGGTGGTCGCCCAGAAGATCGGTCTGCAGATCGCCCTGACGTACGCCGCCCAGCGCCGGCAGTTCCCCACCGGCGACGGCACCGAGGGCGTCCTGCTCGACTACGGCCGCCACCAGCGCCGACTCGTCCCCCGGCTCGCGACCGTCTTCGCCCAGTCCTTCGCGCACGAGAAGCTCCTCCGCACCTTCGACGACGTGTTCAGCGGACGCGAGGACACCCCGCAGCGCCGAGAGGACCTCGAGACCCAGGCCGCGGCCTTCAAGTCGATGTCCACCTGGTCGGCCCTCGACACCCTGCAGGAGTGCCGTGAGGCCTGCGGCGGCGCCGGCTTCCTCGCGGAGAACCGCCTCACCGGCCTGCGCGCCGACCTCGACGTCTACGTCACGTTCGAGGGCGACAACACCGTCCTGCTCCAGCTCGTCGGGAAGCGTCTGCTCACCGACTTCCGCGCGAAGGCCCCGAAGGACACCGCCTCGACGGCGAAGTTCGTCGCGTCCCAGGCAGCCACGAAGCTCGCCGACGCGACGGGCATCCGGCGGATCGGGCAGGCGGTCGCCGACCGCGGCTCGCTCGCGGCGTCCGTGACCGACCTGCAGGACGCGAAGACGCAGCACGACCTGCTCGCCGGCCGCGTCGACACGATGGTCACCGAGATCGGCATGCGCCTGGCCTCGGCCGGCAAGGACCGTGCTCGAGGTGCGCTGCTCCTGAACCGGTCGCAGCACGAACTCATCGAGGCCGCGAAGGCCCATGCCGAGCTGATGCAGTGGGAAGCCTTCACCGAGGCGATCGACGAGGTACCCGAGGGCGACACCCGCCGCGTGCTCGTGTGGCTCCGCGACCTGTTCGCGCTCGGGCTCCTCGAGCAGCACCTCGACTGGTACCTCATGCACGGGCGGATCACCGCCCAGCGTGCCCGGGCGGTGTCCGCGTACATCGACCGGCTCGTGGCACGTGTCCGCCCGATCGTCCCGCAGCTGCTCGACTCGTTCGGGTACGAGCCCGGCCACGTCCGCGCACCCATCGCCCTCGGCGCGGAGCAGGCGCGTCAGGACGAGGCACGCGCCTGGTTCGCTGCCGAAGCCGCCGCCGGTCGGCTGCCCGAGCAGGAGAAGAAGCCCCGCCCGTAGCGGCGACGAGCGTCAGGCGTCGGGCGTCTCGCGGGCCGGGAGGTCTCCGAGCGCCCGACGCAACCGCGCCTCGGCGTCGTCGCCCGATCCGGCAGCGGCAGCAGCGGCCTCGGCGTTCGCCTCGGTCACGGCCCGCACCACCTCTTCGCGCTGGATCTTCACCCCGCGGGGAGCATCGATGCCGATCCGCACGCCGTCCCCGCGGCTGTCGAGCACCGTGATGACGATGTCGTCACCGACGAGGATCCGCTCGCCGACCTTCCGCGTGAGTACCAGCACCCGATCAGCCTAGCGACAGGACGGGCACCCCCAGCAGGTGCACCGACTCCGGCGTGGCGGTCTCCCCCGCGCCGATCGCCACGACGCCGGCCACGCTCGCTCGGCCTGCCACCGCGGCGAGCATCGCCTCCGAGTCGGCGGGCTTCCGGCCGACGTCCACGACGACCCACAGCTGGTCGGGTGCCAGGCCGTGGACGGTGGCGACGTCGTCCCACGCGGCGACGCCGAGCAGGGCGTGCCGGTCGCGCACGCCCTCGGCCCGCGCGAGGATGCCGCTCCGCCGGTCCGCGGCGTCGGTGGGGCGCAGCGCGTACCGGGCTGCGAAGATCCCGGCGACGGCGTCCACGTCGTTCGGCCGGCCGACGAGCAGCACCAGGTCGCCGTCCGCAGAACGCACGGCCGGGGGAACGGGCCGAGCCGCGCCTCCAGTCCGAGGAGCGGCGGCCTGGAGGCGCGACCCGCCCTGCTCGGTCGACCCCGCGTCCGGCGGTGCGGACGTCGGGCGCGGGGCGCCGGTCGTGATCCCGTCCGCCACGAACCCGTCGAGCACCGACGCGAACGCGTCGGCCCGCGTGGACGCGGTGCCGTCGCCGCCGGCGATGCGCGCTTCGGCCTCCTCGGCGTCGGCCAGGAGCGCCGCGATCCCGACGCGCTTGTCCGCGCCGTCCGCGATGGCCACGCGGGCGGTCGGGACCTCGTCGGGCGACGGCACCTCGACGGTGGCTTCGACGTGCGCCTTCCGGAACAGCCCGCCGATGCCGGGCGTGGTGACGCGTTCGGCGGCGACGATCCGGGCACCGGCGCCGAACTCGGCGCGGACGGCGGCCCGGACGTCGTCGAGCGTGGCGCCGTTACGCTGCAATCGGGTCGGCGGCACGGACCACTCCCACGGTCTCGATGGTGGAGCCCGCGGCGGTGGCCTCCTGGTAGGAGAGCACGGGCAGGCCGTTCGACTGTGCGGACACCATGCGGTGCACGGCCGGTCGGAGTTGCGGGGCGCAGACGAGGACGGCGGAGATCCCCTGGTCCTCGACGGAGCGGACGGCGTCGCGGAGGGATCCGAGGACCTGCTCGATGCGGTGCGCGTCGAGCACGATCTGGGTGCCCTGTTCGGAGGGCCGCAGCCCCTCGAGCATCGACTGTTCGAGCAGCGGGTCGATCATGATGACCCGGAGGGTGCCGGCGTCGAGGTAGCGGGCGGGCAGCGCTGGGCCGAGCGACGCTCGGGCGGCCTCCACGAGTCCCTCGGGGTCGGTGGACACCTTCGCGCGGAGGGTCAGCGCCTCGCAGATCCGGCCGAGGTCGTTGATCGGCACCCGTTCGGCGAGCAGGCCCTGCAGGACGCGCTGGAGTTCGGCGAGGGAGAGCATCCCGGGCACGAGCTCCTCGACGGCGGCCGGGTTGACCTGCTTGACGCCCTCGGTGAGGACCTTGACGTCCTCGCGGGTGAGGAGCCGCGCCGCGTTGTCGCCGATGATGGCCTGCAGGTGGGTGACGAGCACCGACACGCGGTCGATCACGGTGGCTCCGGTCATCTCGGCGGCGTGCCGGAGCTCGGCGGGGACCCACTTGCCGGCGAGACCGAACACCGGCTCGACGGTCGTCTCCCCCGGCAGCCCCTCGAGGTGGTCGCCGAGCGCGAGGACGCTGCGGGAGGGGGCGGTGCCCCGACCCGCCTCGACACCGGCGATCCGGATCGCGTACGTCGAGGGCGGGAGTTCGATGCTGTCCCGCGTGCGGACCGGCGGCACGACGATCCCCATGTCGATCGCGATCTTGCGGCGGAGCGCGCGGACACGGCCGAGTAGGTCGTCGGAGGCGCCGGACACCATGTCGACGAGGTCCGGGGCGAGCAGGATCTCGAGGGCGTGCACGCGCATCTGCTCGATGAGGTCCTCGGGGGTGTCGGCGGACGGGGCGGCGGCCTGGAGGGCCTCCTGGCGGGCGGCATCCTGCTCGGCGCGCTTGCTCTGCTGACCGAGCCGCCAGCTGACGATCAGCAGCGTCGCCCCGATGAGCAGGAAGGGGATGATCGGCATGCCGGGGATGAACCCCATGGCGATCGCCGCGACGCCCGCGATCGCGAGGGCGTTCCGCGACTGGGTGAGCTGCGTGGTGGCGGACGATCCGATCTCCGTCTCCGCGCCGGAGCGGGTGACGATCATGCCCGTCGAGACTGCCATGAGGAGCGCCGGGATCTGCGTGACGAGACCGTCGCCGATCGTCAGGATGCCGTACTTCGACAGGGCGTCGGTCACGGACAGCCCGTTCTGCAGCATGCCGATCGCGATGCCGCCGATCAGGTTGATGACGATGATGAGGATGCCGGCGATGGCGTCGCCCTTGACGAACTTCGACGCGCCGTCCATCGCGCCGTAGAAGTCGGCCTCGGCGGAGACCGCCGCACGCCGTTCCTTCGCCTGGGCGTCCGTGATGAGTCCGGCGTTGAGGTCCGCGTCGATCGCCATCTGCTTGCCGGGCATCGCGTCGAGGGTGAACCGGGCCCCGACCTCGGCGACGCGCTCGGCGCCCTTCGTCACGACGACGAACTGGATCACGACGAGGATGAGGAAGATCACCGCGCCGATGATGATCGAACCGGAGACGGCGACGTGGCCGAACGCCTGGATGACGTCACCGGCGAAGCCCTCGCCGAGCACGAGCCGGGTCGACGCGACGTTGAGGCCGAGCCGGAACAGCGTCGCGACGAGCAGCAGCGAGGGGAACACCGAGAAGTCGAGCGGCTTCTTCACGAACAGCGTCGTGAGGAGGATCACCAGCGCCAGCAGGATGTTGCAGATGATCAGGAAGTCGAGCAGGAACGACGGCACCGGCAGGATCAGCAGCAGGATGATCCCGACGATGAAGACCGGGACGGCGAGCTTCGGCAGGTCCTTGCGGTTCATGCGGGGACTCCCTGGTTGGTCGGTTCTGGTGCTGATGTGCGGGGCCGGCGGAGCTTGCGCGGCCGGAGGTCTCCGGTGAGCGTGGCCGGGTCGATGACCGTGGCGACCTCGTCGGGCGTGGTCGGCCGCGGCGGTGCGTGCGTGCCTGCCGCGGCTCCCCGCGCCTTGAGCGCCATGACGAAGGACAGGACGCGGGCGACGGGCGTGTAGAGGTCGACGGGGACCTCCTGCCCGAGCTCGCACGCGGCGTGCAGCGCCCGGGTGAGCGGGACGTCCTGCACGATCGGGACACGGGCTTCGAGCGCCCTGTCCCTGATGACGGAAGCGACGGGACCCGCGCCCTTCGCCACCACGCGTGGTGCGGACTTACCCGGCTCGTACTTGAGCGCGACGGCGTAGTGCGTCGGGTTCGTCATCACGACGTCCGCGGTGCCGATGGCCTGCACCATCCGGTTCCGGCTCATCGCGAGCTGCCGGGAGCGCCGCTGGGACTTCACGAGCGGGTCGCCCTCGCTGTGCTTGTTCTCGTCCTTAACCTCGCGCTTGGTCATCATCGTGCGCTTGCGGTTCCGGCGGATCACCACGAACACGTCGAGCCCGGCGAGGACGAGCCCGGCGGCGATCGCGGCGCGCAGCAGCGTTCCCGCGCCACCGGCCGCGGCGTCGAGCACGGCGGAGAGTGGCAGCGAGCCGCTCGTCATGAGGACCGGGACGAGCGCCTGCACCGCGAACCAGAGCACGAGTCCGACGACGGCGGTCTTCAGCAGCGCCTTGAGGCCGTTCCACATGGCCTGCGTGCCGAACACGCGCTTGAGGCCGGCGATCGGGTCGAAGTGGTCCGGCTGCGGCGTCATCCTCCGGAAGTGCACCCCGCCCTGCGCCACCGCGGCGGCGACCACGGCGACCAGGACCACCCCGAGCATCGGACCGAGCGTGCCGGCGATCGAGCCGAGGGCGTCGTGGAAGACTGCGTTCATGGTCCCGATCGAGGGGTCGGCGATGACCCGCTGCACCGCGCGCAGCTGGTCCGACCCGGCCGCGGCGGCGTTCCCGATCGCCGCCGGCATCATGAGCGCGGCCGCCCCGATGCCGATCCACGCGCCGAGGTCCTGCGACCGGCCGATCTGGCCCTTCTGGTGGACCTCGCGCATCCGCTTCTGGGTCGCCTGCTCGGACCGCGCTCCGCTGTCGGACATACCGGTCACCCCCGTCCCGTGATCGCGTTCACCGCGTCGCCGGTGAGGGACGACACGACGGACGGCAGCGCCATGAAGAGCGCACCGGCGAAGACGACGGTCAGCCCGATCTTGATCGGGAAGCCCATCTGGAACGCGTTGAGCGCCGGTGCCACACGGGTGAGGAGACCGAGGCCCACGTCGGCGAGGAACAGCACGGCGACGAGCGGACCGGCGATCTGCAGCGACGAGAGGAACATCTGCGTGAGCGCGGTGACCAGGAGCGACGCCAGTCCGCCGAGCTCGAACGTGCCGGTGAGCGGCACCGCGTCGAACGACCGGACGAGGCCGGCGACGATGAGCTGGTAGCCGCCGGAGGCGAACAGGAGCGCGAGCGCCGCCATCTGGAACAGCCGGGTGAACTGTGCGCCGTTCACCTGGGACTGCGGATCGAACGCCTGCGCCAGCGTGAAGCCGCCGAACAGGTCGATGAGGGCACCGGCGGACTGCACGGCCGCGAAGACCAGGAACACGAGGAACCCGAGGGCGAGCCCGACGACGAGCTGGGTGAGGAGGGCGAGCAGGAAGGGGCCGGTGTCGAGCGACTCGTAGCCCTGGGCGACGCGAGGGGCGACGCCGATCGCGAGTCCGATGCCGAGGATGACCTTCACGGTCGCCGGGAACGCCCGGTACGAGAACGGCGGCGCGATGACGAAGAACGCCACGAGCCGGACGCCCGCGAGCATGGTCGCCTCGAGGCGGTCCCCGTTGATGACGAGTTCCACCGGCTACGTCCCGAGGAGCTTCGGGATCATGTCGAACGCGACGTGGGTGAACGCCACCATCTCGGAGATCATCCAGTTGCCGCAGACGACGAGGGCGATCGCCACGGCGACGGCCTTCGGCACGAAGGAGAGCGTGACCTCCTGGATCTGCGTGACGGACTGGAAGAGCGAGATCGCGAAGCCCACGACGAGCGACGTCACCAGGACGGGCGCGGCGAGCTTCGCCGACACCAGGAGCGCCTGCAGCGTCAGGTCGATGACGGCTTGCTGGTCCATCAACTCATCCCTTGATACGACTCGATCAACGACTTGATGATGAGCCCCCACCCGTCGACGAGGACGAACAGCAGGATCTTGAAGGGCAGCGAGATCATCACCGGCGGGAGCATCATCATGCCCATCGACATGAGCGCCGCCGAGACGACGAGGTCGATGACCAGGAACGGGATGAAGATGACGAACCCGATGATGAACGCGCTCCGCAGCTCGGAGATCACGAACGCCGGGATCACCGTCGTCATCGGCACGTCGGCCATCGACTTCGGGTTGTCCTGACCGGCGGCACGGGTGATGAGCGCGACGTCCTCCTCGCGCGTCTGGTGCAGCATGAACGTCCGGAGCGGCTTCGTGCCGATGTCGACGGCCTGGTTGAAGTCGAGGTGCCCGGCCAGGTACGGCTGGAGGGCGTCGTCGTTGATGTGCCCGAGGACCGGCGCCATCACGAAGAGCGACAGGAACAGCGCGAGACCGGCGAGCACCTGGTTCGGCGGGATCGACTGCAGCGCGAGGGCGTTCCGCGTCATCGCGAGGACCACGAAGATCTTCGTGAACGACGTCATCATGAGCATGAGTGCCGGTGCGACGCTGAGCAGCGTGATGCCGATGAGCGTCACGACCGCCGAGGACGGCGTGCCGTCCGGCCCGTTCACGCTGACGCTGAAGTCGCCCGTCGAGGGCGCGGTCGGCGTGGTGGGCGCGGTCGGCTCGACGACGCCGGCCGCGTGCGCGCCCGTGGCGGTGAGCATGAGGAAGCCGGCGACCATCGCCAGGCCGAGGACGACGAGGGCGGTGAGGCGTCCGGCGCGCGCCGCGGTCACCCGACCCGCCGGTTCCGGAGCGCGGCGGCGGCCTGCCGCCAGGTGTCGGCGGACAGGATCGACCCCTGCAGCTGCTGCGCCGACGGCAGCGTGGCGCGCTGCGTTCGGCGGTTGCGGGGGCGCATGGGCAGCGCCTCCGCCGCGTCGGACGGGAGGGACGGCTCGGCTCCGGTCTGCTGCTCCAGTTCCTGACGGAACGCGTCGGCCGACGGGGTCGGTCGCACGGGCAACTGGACGGGTGCGGTCACGATGGTCAGTTCGGGCGTGGGTGCCTGCCCGCTGGTGAGCAGGTTCACGCCGTGTTCGGACACGCCCAGCACGAGGCGCTCCCCCTCGACGTCCACGACGACGACGCTCGCCTTGCCGCCGATGCCCTGGCGCGCGACGACGTCGACCGTCGCCGAGCGGCGACCCTTGGCCTTGCCGCCGCCGAGGCCGCTCTTCGCCATGCGTCGGTGCAGCACCCACATGAGGGCGAGCACGACGCCGAGCGAGAGCGCGACGCGGAGGGTGATGACGAGCGTGTCCACGGTCGCGGGACTCAGACGCTCTCGGCGACGTCGAGGATCTTCGTGATGCGGACGGCGTAGTCCTGGTCCACGACGACGACCTCGCCGTGCGCGATGAGCCGCCCGTTGAGCAGGACGTCCGCGGGGGCGCCGGCGCTGCGGTCGAGTTCGACGACGGCGCCGGGCTCCATGCCGAGGACGTCGCGGACGGACATCCGGGTGCGCCCGATCTCGACCGTGAGGGTCATCTCGACGTTGTTGATCCGGCCGAGGTTCCCGGCGGGCGCCCTCGTCGCGGGCGCTGCCGATGCGGACACGGTGCCGTTCTCTCGGACGCGCAGGGCGAACCAGCCGCCGGGGACACCGCCGGCGGTGAGCTCGAACACCACCGCATCCGGGTCGGCCAGGAGCGCCGAGGCCGACTCGCGCCGGGCATCCCCGAGGACGCCGACGCCGAGGACGGTCGCGGCCGCCTCGAGGGACGGACGCAGGACGTCGGTGACGTCGACGATCCCGTGATCGGTGCCACCCGCGGCCGTGACGGCCTCGAGGTCGGTGAGCACGAGCACCAGATCGGCCGACAGGCCGCCGACGAACGACGCGACCACGGCGTCACCGGCCGCTTCGAGGGCGACGGGGGTCGCGCCTCCGGGCTGGGCCACCGCTGCCAGCGGGATCGCCGTCGGGAGCTGCGCGACGAGTGCCTCGGCCGCCTGCGTGTGGAGGGTGGTGGTGACGGTCATGCGTGCTGCTCCGTGCTCGTTGCGGCGGTTGTGGTGGTGACGACGATGCCGGCGAGGCGCGAGCCGTTCGCGCCGACGGCGGCGGTGCCGACGGGCTCCCCGTCGACCGCGATGGTGAGGGGGCGGTGCTGCGGGTGCGGCAGCGGGAGGACGTCGCCGACGGCGAGCCGGAGGACCTGCGACGGCAGGACCGTCGCGGGCGCGAAGCGCAGGCTGACGCCGACCGGGACGCCCGCGAGCTGCGCGTCGACGAGGGCGCGTGCGTCGGCCGGGCTGACGTGCGCGGCGGCCTCGCCGAGCTGGGGCAGGACGGCCTCGGCGGGCAGCGCGAGGGTGCCCGGTGCGACCCGGTCCCCCACGCGGATCGTGAACGAGGCGACGATCATGAGGTCACCCTTCTGGGCGGCCTGCGCGAACTGCGAGTTGAACTGGAACCCGCCCACGGTGACGTCGTGCGCGAGGAGGCCGCCGAACGAGTAGCGGAGGTCGTCGAGGGCGTCCTCGACGATCTTGCGCACGAGGGCCTGCTCGATCGGGGTGAACGTGCGGTCGGGTGCGGGCAGCGGCTTCGAAGCGCCGAGCGCGTGCGAGACCCAGGTCAACGCGGCGTCGAGCGGCACCTGCAGCACGCCCTTCGGCAGGACCTCCGCGATCGGGAGCAGCACCATGCCGGTGAGCGCCGGCAGCGACGCGGCGTACTCGTCGTACGTCGTCATCTGCACCTGCTCGCACGTGACCTGGCTCACGGCACGGACCTTCGCCGTGAGCTGGGTGCCCCACTGGCGCGCGAAGGTCTCGAAGGCGAGTTCGAGGACCCGGGCGTGCTCGCGGGCGAGCGTCGACGGGCGCGCGAAGTCGTACACCTCGGGCGTTGGCAGGGTCTCGGTCACGGGTGCGTCTATCGGTCCGCTGTGCGACTCCCGTCAGCGCTGTACCCCGTACTGGGGCGGTGGGTCGTGTGCTGTCGTTCCGTGGGTGCTAGCCCTGGCGTGCTCCGTCCTGTGCCTTGGCGAGCGCGGGCATCAGGGCGCTGACGTCCTGGTCCTGGTTCGACAGCACCACGATGTCGACGCGGCGGTTCAGCGTGAGGTCGGCGTCCGTGCCGCCCTTCGCGAGCGGGCGGCTCGACCCGAAGCCGACGCTCTGGATGTGTTCCGCCGGCATCCCACCGCGCTCGACGAGGTCGCGCAGCACCCCGGTCGCCCGGGCCGCGCTCAGCTCCCAGTTCGTCGCGTACGGTGCGGTCGAGTTCCGCTGGTCGGCGTGCCCCTCGACGCTGACGTCGTGGCTGCTCGTCCTGAGCACCGGCGCGATGGCGTCCATGATCCGCTTCGCCTGGTCGGACAGGTCGGCGCTGTTCGTCGTGAAGTAGGTCTCGCTGCCGACCAGGCGGACGGTGAGGCCGCGTGCGTCGACCGTGAACTGCACGTTCGAGGTCTGACCGGACTTCGCCAGGTTCGCCTTGATCGCGCTCTCGATCGCCCGGAGGTCGTCGAGCTCCCGCTTCGCCGCGGCGACGTCCGCCTTCGTCGCGGTCGTGGGAACGGCGGTGTTCGTCGGGTCGGCGGTCGCGGTCGTGGCCGCGCCGGCCTCGGCGTTGCTGTTCTCCTCGCCGCTCGACGCGCTGGAGTGGTCGGCCTGCGACTTGTCGACCGAGTACCCGGAGCCGTCCTCGACCTGGTCCTTCGTCACGACGGTCCCGGACGCGGTGTCGACCTTCTGCGACCGGACCTCGCCAAAGCCCGTCGCGAGCGAGTTCTTCAGCTGGATGTACTTCTGCTGGTCGACGGTCGACATGGCGAACAGCACGAGGAACATGCACATCAGCACGGTGATCATGTCCATGTACGACGCCATCCAGCGCTCGTCCGGGTGTTCGGCCTCGTCGTGCCCTCCCTGCTTCCGGCCGCCACGGCCACGCCCGCGCCCGCGGGGGTTCGCGCTCATGGTCAGGCCGCCAGCTGCTGGTCGTCGGCGTCGTCGGCCTTGCCCGCTTTCGGCTTCCCGCCCTTGCCCGCCTTGGCGTCGCCACCTCGGGAAGCCGGGGGCACCATCGCCGTCAGCCGCTCGCCGAGGAGTCGGGGCTGGCTGCCGGCCTGCACCGCCAGCAGTCCCTCCATCAGGAGGGTCTGCCGGTCGGCCTCGAGCTGCGCGAGCTTGCGGAGCTTGCCGCCGATCGGCAGCCACAGGAAGTTCGCGGTGAGGAGGCCCCAGAGCGTCGCGACGAACGCGCTCGCGATGAGCGGACCGAGTTCGTCCGGCTTACCGAGGTTGGCGAGGACGTGGGTCAGCGAGACGACGGTGCCGATGATGCCGACGGTGGGCGCGAACCCGCCGAGGCCCATGAAGAACGCGCTCGCGCTCCGGACCGGCGCCGCGTTCGACTCGATCTCGTCCTCGAGCAGGATCCGCAGCTCGTCGCCGTCGGTGCCGTCCGCGATGTTCTGCAGCGCCTTCTTCATGAACGGGTCGTCGTGCTTGTCGGCCTCCTGCTCGAGCGCGAGGAGGCCGTTCGCACGGGCCGTCTCGGCGAGGCCGACCACGTCGTCGATGACCGACTGCGGCGGCGTGACCTTGCCCGTGAACGCCTTCGGCACGGCCCTGAAGCTGGCGATGGCGTCCTTCAGCGTCGTGCTCGCGATGCCGCAGCCGATCGTCGCACCGAACACGAGCAGCATCGGTGCGGGCAGGAACAGGCCGGCGACCTCGACGTGCTCCATCTCGACCATGCCGAACAGTGCGCCGAAGGCGACGAGGATGCCGATGATCGTCGCGATGTCCACGTCAGCGACCCCCGTCCTGCGCGCGCTGCGGGTGGATCGCGGCGACCGGGGCGAGGCTCGGCTGCGGACCCGTCGCGTTCCGAGCCGCGGTGTCGGTGCCGTACGCCATGCCGACGATGCGCGCGCGGTACGCGGCGATCAGTTCGATGACCTCCGCCATGGACTCGCGCACGATGTACTTGGCGCCGTCGACCATGATGAGCGTCGTGTCCGGCGTCTCCTGGATGCGCTCCACGAGGTCGGGGTTGACAGCGAATCCGCTGCCGTTGAGTCGTGTGACGACGATCATGGCCCGTCCTGGTTCTCGATCGTCCCGCCGCCGTCCGTGGGGCGGGATGCGGCCCGTCCGTGGGCCTGCACCGAGGACTATCGACCCCGCCTGCTCGCGCGTTAGTGCGGTGCCCGCGCAACAGGCCGGACTTCTCAGATACGACGTATTCGCGAGCCGAATCTGAGAAGCCTGAGTGTTCCGCCCCCTGCTTTATCTCATGAGCGTGTTACGTTGGCGCCATGTCCGACACCACCACCGTCGTCACGCCGGCCACCACCGCCACGCCGGCACCGCTCCGCGAAGTCGGTGCCCTGATCCGGGGCGCCCGCAAGGGCCGCAGCATGACCCAGGCCCAGCTCGCCGAACGCGTCGGCACCAGCCAGAGCGCGATCAACCGCATCGAGCAGGGCGGGCAGAACCTGTCCCTCGAGATGCTCACCCGCATCAGCGACGCGCTCGACCAGCAGATCGTCTCGATCGGCGGCGCACCGCAGCGAGCCCACCTCCGTGTGCAGGGCGGCCGGAAGCTCAGCGGCTCCATCGCCGTGAACTCGAGCAAGAACGCCGCCGTCGCGCTCCTCTGCGCCTCGCTCCTCAACCGCGGCGTCACGCGCCTGCACCGGGTGGCCCGCATCGTCGAGGTCGACCGCATCATCGACGTGCTCCGCAGCCTCGGCGCGACCGTCGCGTGGTCGGACGACGGCGAGGTCCTGGAGATCGTCGCACCGTCCGACCTGCGCCTCGACGCGATCGACGCGGACGCGGCCCGCCGCACCCGCAGCGTCCTCATGTTCCTCGGTCCGCTCAGCGGCCGGTACGAGTCCTTCCGCCTGCCGTACGCCGGCGGCTGCGACCTCGGTACGCGCACGGTCGAGCCGCACCTGATCGCGCTCCGCCCCTTCGGCGTCGACGTCGAGGCGACCTCCGGCTGGTACGAGGTCGACGTGGCGAACACCGATGTCCCGACGAAGTCGATCGTCCTCACCGAGCGCGGCGACACCGTGACCGAGAACGCGATCCTCGCCGCCGCGGCCCGGGACGGCGAGACCGTGATCCGCAACGCCAGCCCCAACTACATGGTGCAGGACCTCTGCTTCTTCCTCGAGCTGCTCGGGGTGCGCGTCGAGGGCATCGGCACGACGACCCTCCGCATCACGGGCAAGAGCCGCATCGACGAGGTCGTGGACTACTGGCCGAGCGAGGACCCGGTGGAGGCGATGAGCCTGCTCACCGCGGGCATCGTCACCGAGTCGACACTCACGGTCACGCGGGCACCGATCGAGTTCCTCGAGATCGAGCTCGCCACCCTCGCCGAGATGGGCCTGCGGTTCGACGTCTCCGAGGAGTACGCCGCCGCGAACGGCCGCACGCGTCTGGTCGACATCACGGTGCACCCGTCCGACCTGCACGCCCCGATCGACAAGATCCACGCGATGCCCTTCCCCGGGCTCAACATCGACAACCTGCCGTTCTTCGTGGTCATCGCCGCGATGGCCGAGGGCACCACGCTCGTCCACGACTGGGTGTACGAGGGCCGGGCGATCCACCTGCTCGACCTCACCCGCCTCGGCGCGAGCGTCACACTCCGCGACCCGCACCGTCTCGACGTCACCGGCCCGACCCACTTCTCGGGAGCCGAGGTGAGCTGCCCGCCGGCGCTCCGTCCCGCGGTCGTGATCCTGCTGGCGATGCTGGCGGCGAAGGGCGAGAGCGTCCTCCGCAACGTCGGGATCATCGCCCGCGGCTACGAGCAGCTGCAGGAACGCCTCAACTCCCTCGGCGCCTCCATCGAGACGTTCCACGACTGACCCGCCGCGGCACTCGTTCGTCGAGCGCGTGGCAGAGTCGAGACGTGATCGACGCGGGCACCATCACCTGGACGCTCGTCGGGGTCGCCGCCCTGGTCGCCCTCGCCACCACCGTGCTGCTGCTCTCGCGGGCTCCGTCGCCGTGGGCACCGGCGCTCGCGGTCCTGCGCGGGACCGTCCAGCTGGCGCTCATCAGCCTCGTCCTGAGCGGCGTCATCCGGGACCCGCTGTGGATCGCGGCTGCCCTCGTGGTGATGTTCGGCGTCGCGACCACGACAGCGGCACGGCGGCTCGGCACGCTGCGGTCGCGGTTCGTCCCCGTGGTGCTCGCCATGGCCGCGGGGGTCGTCGGCGCCCTCGGCGTCGTCTTCCTGACCGGTGCGATCGCGTTCACCCCGCGGTACGTCCTCGCCGTCGGCGGGATCGTGATCGGCAACGCGATGACGAGCGCGACGCTCTCCGGACGCCGCTTCGTCGAACTCGTCGACGACCGCTGGGAGGACGTCGAGGGGTGGCTCGCGCTCGGGGCGACGCCCCGGCAGTCGACCGCGGAGCTCGTTCGGCGAGCGATCCACGCGGCCATGGTCCCGAGCACCGACCAGACCCGGACGACGGGACTCGTCACCCTGCCGGGCGCGTTCGTCGGGGCGATCTTCGGCGGGATCTCCCCGCTCGAGGCCGGTCGTTTCCAGATCGTCGTCCTGGCGGCGATCATCGCGGCAGGCGCCCTCGTCGCGACCTCGTTGACGCGCATGCTCGCGCCGGTGCGGACCCGCCCGGCCCCGGCGGTCTGACGCCGACGCGTCGGACGGGAGGCGCGGTTCGGGCCCGTCCCGCGCCTCCCGCCCGCTCGCGGTCGCGACCGACCACCGCACCGACGCGAGCGCTGTCAGCGCCCGACGCGTTGACTGTGGTGTCGGTCGAGGAGAAGGAGCGCGCGTGCTGGGACCTGAACTGGTGGTCGTGCTCGGTCTCGCCATCGCGCTGACGTCGGGCATCGCCGACCGGATCCGCGTCGCACCGCCCGTCCTCCTGCTGCTGTTCGGTGCTGCACTCGCGCTCGTGCCGGAGTTCACCCACGTGCAGCTCCCCGCCGACGCCGTCCTGCTGCTCTTCCTGCCGGCGCTGCTCTACTGGGAGAGCCTCACCACGTCGCTCCGGGAGATCCGGAAGAACCTCCGCGGCATCGTCCTGATGGGCACCCTGCTCGTCGTGGTCACCGCGGGCGCCGTCGCGGTCCTCCTCCACCTGCTCGGGATGCCGTGGGGGCCGGCCTGGGTGCTCGGAGCCGCCGTGGCGCCGACGGACGCGACCGCCGTGGGCGTGCTCACGAAGATGCTGCCCCGCCGGAACGTCACGGTGCTGCGTGCCGAGAGCCTCGTGAACGACGGGACCACGCTCGTGGTCTACGGCATCGCCGTCGCGGTCACGGTCGGCACCGAGGAGCTGACGGTCTGGGGCGTCTCCGCCATGCTGGCGCTCTCGTACCTCGGCGGGGTCGCGGCGGGCCTCGTCGCCGCGTGGCTCGGCACGCTGGTCCTGCGGCGCGTGGACACCGTCGTGCTCGAGAACCTCGTGACGCTCCTCGTGCCGTTCGTCGCCTTCCTCGCCGCGGAGGCGATCGGCGCGTCCGGGGTCCTCGCCGTGGTGGCCGCCGGGATCGTCGTGAGCCAGGTCGGACCGAAGCTGGACCGCGCCGAGACCCGGCAGCAGGTCCGCGCGTTCTGGTCGTTCCTGACGTTCCTGCTCAACGGCGCGCTGTTCGTGCTGGTCGGCATCGAGGCGATGGTCGCCGCCCGGGCGCTCGAGCCGGCCGAACTCCTCCGCGCCACCGGCGTGATCGCCGCGGTCGCCGTCGCACTCGTGCTGGTGCGCTTCGCGTTCCTCTACGTCGCGGGCGGGAGCGTGTGGTTGGTCACCCGTCGGACCGGTGGGACACCGCGCGAGGGGCACCGGGACCGACTCGTCAGCGGCTTCGCCGGGTTCCGCGGGGCGGTGTCGCTGGCCATGGCCGTCGCCGTGCCGCGGACGCTGGAGTCGGGATCCGCGTTCCCCGACCGCGACGTCATCGTGTTCGTGACCGCCGGGGTGGTCGTGGTCACGATCGTCGGCCAGGCGCTCGTGCTCCCGGCCGTCCTGCGCCGTGCCGCACTGCCCGAGGACGAGTCCGTCGGCGAGGAGCGCCGCTACGCCGAACGGACCGCCATCGAGGAGGCGCTCGACGCACTCCCCCGCCTGGCCCGCTCCACCGGCGCGGACCGGGCCACGGTGGAGCGCTTGCGCAAGGAGTACGAGGCGCACCTCGACGTCATCCAGGCGCGCGAGGAGGAGGACGACGACCATCCGGCGCTCCAACGCCACGACACGGCCGTCGCGCTCGAGCTCGCACTGGTCCGGCACAAGGCCGCCACGCTCCTGCGGCTCCGTGACGCGGACGAGATCGACGACCTCGTGCTGCGTCAGGTGCGGTCCGGGTACGACGCGGAGGAAGCGCGGCTCAACGGTTCGACGCCGGCCTGAGCGAGCAGCCGTCGGCCGATCCGGTCGGCTCGGGATCAGCGCACGGAGGCGCGCCCGACGCTGTGCGAGGCGCCCGGTGTCGCCCACACGCGGCCGTCGGCACCGAAGGCGAGCACGTCCACGCCGCCGTCACTCGTGATCCGGCGCAGGTCGTCCTCGTCTCCGGCGACGACGGCGGTGGCGAGCACGTCGGCCGTCACGATGTCGTCCGCGATGACGGTCGCCTGGACGAAGGTCGGGGCGGCCCGTCGCCAGATGTGCTCGCCGCGTTCCGCCGTCCCCGAGGTCGCGACCGCGCGACGGGGCGCGTCCAGCCGGATGACCCCGACGATCGTGTCCCGACGCGACGGGTCGACCACGCCGACGCTCCACGGTTCGTCGTCGCGGAGGTGTCCGCGGGCGAGGACGTCGCCGCCGGCGCTGATCATCCAGTCATCGGCGACGGCGTCGAGCACGACCCCCGCGTCCCGGATCGCGAGGGCCTTCACGACACCGGAGAGGTCGATGACGCCGTCCGGGCGGTGCGGGGTGAACGCGCCGCCGGTCCGCTCCCGCCAGTCGAGCGCGAGGGAGTAGACGTCGCGCACCTCCTCGGGGGCGTCGGCGAGGCGGAGCGCCCCGGCGGCGACCCGGCTGAGGACCGACGACGGGTCGTACAGGCTGTACCGGTGGTCGTAGCCGGCGAACACGGCGCGCACCTCGGACGCGGCCTCCGGCGTCGCACCCCGCAGGCTCACGACGGTGCCCATCGTCTCGAACGTCAGGACGCTGCTCACAACCCGGCCTTGTCGATCGCGGACTGGAGCGACGTCGTGTAGCCCTCGCTCGTGAACGTCGCGCCGCTCACGGACTGGATCTGGGCGGACTGGGCCTGGAGCGCCTCCTGGCGGAGGATCGGCGCGGCCTGCTGACTGATCTGGATCGACCGGCCGTCGCTGTTCGTGAGCTGCAGCGCGGTGACGTCGGTGATCTTCCCGTTCGACACGGTGATCTGCACCTGCACGGGGCCGAAGCGCGTCTGGGTCGTGTCCCCGGCGAAGGTCCCCGACACGGTCGACCCGCTGCCGGAGGTGCCGCTCGAACCGGTGCTCGCACCACCGCTGGAGCCGGTGCTCGCACCGCCGCTGCTGTCGCTTCCCGACGCGCTGCTGCTGCCGCTCCCCGACGCGCTGCTGCTGCCGCTCCCGGACGCCGTGCCCTGCTGGGCCGTGATCGAGGGCTGCCCGCCGAGCTGCCAGCCGATGACCAGCACCGCCGCGGACGACACGATCCCGCCGACGATCACCCGCGCCCTCACGACTCGAACCTCTCCTGGTGGATGCGGTGTTCGGGGACACCGGCCAGCCGTGCTTCACGCACGACCAGGTCGGACCACGCCCGTGGCCCGCAGACGTACAGATCGGAGTCGAGCAGACGGGGGAACACGGACCGGAGGGTGACGCCGCGCCGGACGTCCTCCTCGGTCATCCAGCTCTCCCGGGACCATGCGCGGTGACCGACCATGGCGTAGAGCGTGCTGCCGGTCGACGCCGCGATGGCCGCGGTCTCGCGCCAGAGGTACTGGTGGTCGGCGTCCGCACCGCGCAGCAGCACGGTCGCCTCGCCCGGGCGGAGGTCGGTGTCCTCGAGCAGCGCGCGGACGGGCGTGACCCCGATGCCGGACGCCACGAGCGCGAGGTACGGCGCCGTACGGGCACGGGTGGTGAACAGTCCGTACGGGCCCTCCAAGGACACGAACGCACCGGGCCGGATGCGCCCGAGGCGGGCCGATCCCGCTCCGAGGTCCCGGACGGTGATCCGGGCCCGGTCGTGGCCGGGGACCGCGGAGAACGACACCGGGTGCGCGTGCCACCACGTCTTCGCCGTCCAGAACCGCCACACCCCGTACTGGCCGCCGCGGGCTCCGAGTCGGTCGAGGTCCCGTCCGGCGAGGTGGATCGAGACGACCCCCGGCGCGATCGGCTCGACGCCGACCACGCGGATCCGGTGCCGCAGCGTCACGACGATCGGCAGGGCGAACCGGTAGACGGCGATGAGGCCGAGCGCCACGACGTACAGGCCGATCCAGTACGCGCGCTGCCAGGTCCCGTGCGCGAGGGCGCTCCCGACGCTGAGCATGTGCGGCAGCGCCACGAGCACGGCGGCGTAGCTGAGCAGGTGGATCACGTGCCAGGCCTCGTAGGGCAGCCGACGGCGGACGGCGACCAGCGACGACACGACCACGGCGACGAAGAGGCCGAGTCCGAGGTAGGCGAGGGGCATGTCCGGGGTCGAGAACAGTGCGACCGTCTCGGCGACCGGACCCGTCCCCGCCGACGCGCCGTACCCGAGCGTCAGGAGCGCGCCGTGCGCGAGCAGCAGGTACAGCACCGGCTTGCCGAGCGACCGGTGCACCGCGATGGCGTTGTCCTGCCCGAAGGTGCGGTCGATGAGCGGGACACGGGCGGCGAGGACCAGCATCACGAGGACGAGGTCCGTCGCGACCAGACCGGCGACGATCCCCGCGTCCGTCAGCCAGCCGCCGATGCCGACGACCGTGTGCGACCCGGGCGAAGCGAGCCAGAGTGCGACCGCGACCGCTGCGGACGCCCATGCAGCGATGCCGAGGAGGTCGGTGGTGAGTGCACGGCGGCGTCCGGCTCGACCGCGTCGTCGCGCCGCGACGTCGAGCGGCTCCGGTGGTGGGGCGGCCGTTCGCAGCTGCGCGCGGTCGGCGGCTCTCGGGGTGGGGCGAGCGGTGTCGATCATCGTCTCGGTCCTCCAGCGTGTGATCGGGTGACACACAGCATCGGCACCGGGCCTATGCGGCAACCCGGAGCCGGCGGTTCCGTTCGTTCGAGACTTCGAGTGATCGGGACGGCGGTGTTCGTCGTCAGCGGGCGGGGAGCCGGACGACCGCCACGGCGCCACCGCCGGGGAGGTTCTCGAGGGTGGCCGTGCCCCCGGCCCGTTCGGCGATGCCGCGCACGAGGGCCAGGCCGAGTCCGCTGCCGCCGAGGACCGCTCGACGCGCGCTGTCGGCACGGGTGAACCGGTCGAACGCCTGCGGCAGGAACGTTTCCGGGACGCCGGGCCCGTCATCGACGACGCGCAGCTCGAGATCGTGCGCGCCGTCCTGAGCGAGGGCCACGCGGACCACGCCGCCGTCCTCGCCCGCGGCGATCGCGTTCGCGACGAGGTTGTCGACGATCCGGGCGAAGGCCGCCGGTTCGAGCGCGTACCGCTCGTCCGGCGCGTCCAGTCCCACCGTGAAGTCGATGTCCCGCGAGCCGGTGCCGCCCAGGGCGCGTGCACGGTCGATCGACCCCATGAGCTCGGTCACCAGCTCCGCGGTGGCCGTGGACGGCACCGGTCCCGCCTCGTCGAGTCGGCTGAGCTCGAGGAGGGTGTTCGCGAGTGCGACCAGGCGTGCGGCGTCGGCCTCCGCGGCGTCGAGCTCGCGTTCCAGTGCGACGGCGTCCCCGGACGCTCCGTGGGCGAGCTCGAGACGCGCGGTGAGCGCAGCGAGGGGGGTGCGGAGCTCGTGACTCGCGTCGGACACCATCCGTCGCTCCCGCTCGGCGTTCTCGCGCTGTCGGTCGATGAACGAGTTGAGCGTCCGCGCGAGCGCCGCCAGCTCGTCGTCCGACGTGCCGACCGGGAGGTGTCCCTCGGCCGTCCCGGAGCTGAGCGCCTCCGCCGTCCGGCGCATCCTGGCCACCGGGCGGAGCGCGAGCGTGGACAGCAACCAGGCCGCCGCCGCGAAGGCGGCCAGTGCGAGGACCGTGCCGATCACGAGCGACCGGTCGACCCGGGAGACCGTCTCCTGACCGGCTCGGCCGTCGTGAGCGGCCCACACGACGAAGGAGCCGTCGTGGTTGCGCACCGGGATCCCGACGACCGTCGCGACACGACGGTCGGTGTGCAGCCGGAGCGTGACCCCCTCGTCCGGCACCGACGACGGCAGGACGGCACGGACGTCGCGCGGAAGGGAATCGACGACCCAGCCCGTCGTGGACGACCGGATGCCCACCAGGACGTCCTCGGCCGGCCGGTCCGGCGGCTCGTCGGGGTTGTGCCGCAGGTCGGACACGAACGGCGCGGCGTCCCCGGACGCGAGCGACTGGTCGGTCGCGAGCGTGGCGCGCTCGATCTGCACGTGCAGCACCACGGCGACCCCGGTGAGCACGACCGCGCCGACGAGGAGGCTCCCGAGGGTGATCCGCGCCCGGATCGACAGCCGACGCAGGAACCTCACGACGCCGGCACGACCTCGAGCGCGTACCCGACACCGCGCACGGTCCGGATCACGACGTCGGCGTCCGCCGCCTGCAGCTTCTTCCGCACGTAGCTGACGTACTGGTCGACGATGGTCGGGTCGAAGTGCTCGGCGCTCCCCCAGACCTCCTCGAGCACCTCGGCACGTGTCCGCGCCGCCGGCGTGCCCTGGATGAGGTACCGCAGGAGCGAGAACTCCTTGACGCTGAGCGGGAGGTCCCGCCCCCGGACCGACGCTCGGACCGCCACGGTGTCGAGTCGCACCGTCCCCGCGGTCACGACCGTCGTCCCACCGGCCGCGCGTCGGCGGAGCTGCGCGCGCAGCCGTGCGTTGAGCTCCGCGATCGCGAACGGCTTCGTCAGGTAGTCGTCCGCACCCGAGTCCAGACCGAACACGCGGTCGTCGACGGCGTCCCGTGCGGTGATGAGGATCACCGGGAGGTCCTGACCCATCTCGCGGAGCCGACGGCAGACCTCGAACCCGCTCATCTCCGGCAGCATCACGTCGATCGCCGCGGCGTCGAACGGCTGCGACCGGGCCTGCACCAGCGCGGCGACGCCGTCCGTGACGACGGTCACCGCGTGCCCCTCACCGGTGAGGCCACGCTCGACGAGGTCCCCCATCGCGGGGTCGTCCTCGACCACCAGGATGGTCGCCACGTCACACCGACCCGCGACGGCCGGCGAGGTCGCGATCGTACGGCCCGGCGGGGTGCGGCGGGGTCGACGGAGCAGATCGGCGCATGGGACCAGCAAACCAGGCTCCGCGGAGAGTTCGTAGAGTCGAGGGGTGCCCGAACTCCCGCTCGATGCCCTGCACGTCCTCTCGGCCGTCGCCGACTCCGGGAGCGTCGCCGCGGCGTCCGCTCGGCTCGGCGTCAGCCCGCAGGCGGTGTCGGCGCGGGTGCGAGCCGTCGAGCGGCGGGTCGGGGTCAGGCTCTTCGACCGGACGACGTCGGGCATGAGCCCGACGGACGACGGCCGACGCGTCACGGCGTGGGCCGACGAGCTCCTCGCGGCGGCGGCGGTCTTCGCGGATCGCCTCGACTCGCTCACCCCCGGACCGGGGCGGCGGATCCGGGTCGCGGCGAGTCTGACGGTCGCCGAACACCTCGTCCCGTCGTGGATGGTCGAGTCGGCGGCGACCGGGGACGTCGTGGACCTCGCGGTGGTGAACTCTTCGGAGGTCGTCGAACGTGTCCGGAACGGCACCGTCGACCTGGGTTTCGTGGAGACGACGGACGTCCCGACGGACCTCGAGAGCCGGGTCGTCGCACGCGACGAGCTCGTCCTCGTCGTGCCGCCTGGACACGAGCTCGCTCGTACCGGCGGCGTCCGGCTCGCGGATCTCGCCGCGATGCCGCTCATCGCTCGCGAAGCCGGTTCGGGCACGCGGACCTCGTTCGAACGGCTCTGCGCGGAGCACGGCATCGCCCGGACGGCCCCTCCGCTGCACGTCGTCCCGACGTCCGCCGGGGTGCGGGCCGCCGTGATCGCCGGCACCGGCCCGGCGGTGCTGTCGGTCCTCGCCGTCCGGGATGACATCGCCCTGGGACGCGTGACGCAGGTGCGCGTCGAGGACGTCCGACTCGTGCGGCCGCTCAGCGCCGTCTGGCGCAGCGGCAGCACGCTGACCGGCCTCGCACGGGACTTCCTCGACGTGGCACTGCGGACGAGCGCCCCGGGACGCTGATAGTGGTTCGGAGGGTCAGAGCAGTCCGAACGCGGCCTGCGCGCCGAGGCTCGTCCCGGCGACGAGCACCCACAGCACGATCCCGAGCAGCATCGGCCGGAACCCCGCCCGCCGCAGCGCACCGAAGTCCGTCGACACCCCGATCGCCGCGAGCGCCACCGTGATCAGGAACGTCGCCGCCGTCGCGAACCCCGGAGCCGCCGCAGCCGGCACCACCCCGACAGTCCGGAGCAGCACCACCACGAGGAACCCGATCAGGAACCACGGCACCAACCGGAACACGCCCACGCCGCCGGCGCGACCCGGCCCGACTGCGGAGGCGAGCTGCTCACGGGACGCCCGCCGCGCCTCCAGACCGGCCAGCCCGACCACGATCGGGATGATCATCAACGTCCGGACCAGCTTCACGACCACGGCGGTGTCGGTCGCCTGGCGGCCGTACACCGTCGCCGTCGCGACCACCGACGACGTGTCGTTCACCGCGGTGCCCGCGAACACCCCGAACGCATGCTGGCTCAGCCCGAGCGCGTGGCCGACGAGGGGGAAGACGAACACGGCCGCGATGTTGCACAGGAAGATCGTCGACATCGCGTACGCGACGTCCGCGCTCACCGCACCGATCACCGGCGTGACGGCCGCGATCGCCGATGCCCCGCAGATGCCCGTGCCGACACCGATCAGCGTGCGGAGCGCGCCCGACACCCGCAACAGCCGGCCGATCCCCCACGCGGCGGTCAGGCACACCACCAGCGTGGTCAGCATCACCGGGAGGGTCTCCGCGCCGATCCGCAGCACGGACCGGATCGACAACTGCGCGCCGAGCAGCACGACCGCGACCTGCAGCACCCGGCTCGACGCGAACCTCACCCCGGGCTGCAACACGCCCAGACCCCCGGTCCCGCCGTCCCGCTGCCGACGGCGCCGCACCAGCCAGCCCACCACCGCACCCATCACGACGGCAGGGACCGGACCACCGACCACCGGGACCGCCATCCCGACCAGGGTGGCGACGAGACCGACCGCGACGGCGACCGCGACGCCAGGGACGGCGGACCGGAGGGACTGGGGATTCACGAACACGATGCGATCGTGCCGCACGGCTCGGTGGCGGCGCCAGCAGCCCGACGTTGCGGGGCCGCAACCTCAGCTTGCGGCCCCGCGTCGTCGTCCGGCGGACCGGTGTGCTCGCCCGTGCCGGTCAGCCGAGCTCGTCGTCGTCCGCGTCGTCCGCGTCGTCGCCGTCGAGCGGCACCGGCCGGTCGTCGTCGGGGAGCAGCTCCTCGTCGCCGTCGTCGGCCACGGGGAGGTCGTCCGGGTCGTGCACGGCGGGGGTCGGTTCGTAGTCGGTGTCCTGCGCCTCGCGGAATCCGTCGAGGGCGTCGTCGTCTCGTGGATCGCTCATGCCGTGACGCTATCCCGCGGACCCTCGTGCTGTCCGCGGGGGTGGCGCGACCGCCGCGGCGCAGCGGCCGCGACGGCCACGGCACCGGGGCAGTGGGCGCTACGCCGGTGCCTACCGCTTCAGGTTCGTCAGCTCCTGCAGCACTTCGTCCGACGTGGTGATGATGCGCGCGTTCGCCTGGAACCCGCGCTGGGCCACGATGAGGTTCGTGAACTCCTGCGACAGGTCGACGTTCGACATCTCGAGCGTGCCCGACGCGAGCTGCCCGACACCGGGCGACCCCGGCGCGCCGACGGACGCGTTGCCCGAGTTCGCCGTGGCGCGGTAGCCCGAGGCACCGGTCTTCTCGAGTCCGGCCGGGTTGGCGAAGGTCGCGAGCGCGATCCGGCCGATGGCGAGCGAGGCGCCGTTCGAGAACGTGCCGACGACGGTGCCGTCCTTCGAGATCGAGTAGCCCTGGAGCGACCCCGCCTCGTGCCCGTTCTGCGACGAGATCGACGCCGTGTCGAGCGACGCGAACCCGGTCAGCTGTGACATGTCGACCGCGATGCCGCCGACCGCGACGGAGCCGCCGCTCGTGAGTGCACCGTCGGCGCCGAACGTGAGCGACGTCGTCGCCGAGGTGCCCTGCCCGTCGGTCGCCGCGACGTCCCAGCCCGCGGCGGTGCGGGTGTAGGCGAGCGACATGGTGTGCTTGGCGCCCGAGGCGTCGTAGACGGTGGCGTCACGCGTGAGCGTCGTGCCGACCGCGGTCTCGGACGGCAGGTTCCCGGTGACGTCGGCCGTGCTGGTGCGGACGGCCGGCGCTGCGGCGTCGAGCGGCAGCACGATGTCCGACAGTGCGCCGTTCTCGTTGACGACGCCGTTCGTGGCCGGGTAGCCCTGGACGATCTTGCCGTCGGAGCTGACCAGGCGGCCGTCGGCGTCGAAGTCGAAGGCGCCGGCACGGGTGTACACGGTGTCGTTGCCGAGGCGGGTGACGAAGAAGCCGTCGCCCGAGATCATGAGGTCGGTGGCCTTGCCGGTGGCCTGGGCGGAGCCCTGCGCGAAGTTCGTCGAGACGCCCGCGACCTGCACGCCGAGGCCGATCTGCGCGGGGTTCGTGCCGCCGACGCCGGTCTGCGGCCCGCCGGCGCCCTGGGTCATCTGCGACAGGGTGTCCTGGAAGACCGTCGACGACGACTTGAAGCCGACCGTGTTGACGTTGGCGATGTTGTTGCCCGTGACGTCGAGCATCTCCTGGTGCGAACGGAGGCCGGAGATCCCGGAGTAGAGCGAGCGGAGCATGGTGCGTCCTTTCGTGGAACGACGACGAGGAAGAAGGAGGAGGAGGGGGTCAGGAGGAGGTGGTGGTGCTGATGCCGGAGATCACGTCGAGGTTGACCTCCTTCCCGTTCACGGTCACGGTCGGCACGCTCGCGGCGTACGACACCGCGGTCGCCGTCCCCGTGACGTCCTGGCCCGAGGTCGCGTCGGTGTAGCTGACCTGCTTCCCGACGAGGTTGGCGGCGGCGATCCGCATCTGCAGCGAGAAGTTCTCGTTCGCCGTCGTGGTCTGGTTGGTGATCTGCTCCATCATCGCGAGCTGCGTCTGCTGGCTGATCATGTCGTTGGTGTCCATCGGCGAGGACGGGTCCTGGTTCTGCAGCTGCGTGACGAGCAGCTTCATGAAGACGTCGGAGTCCATCGTCTGCGACCGCGAGCTGGACTGGTTCGCGGCGAGGGCGGCGGCCTGCGCGGCCTGGTCCACGGTGCCGGTGATGCCGTCGATCGGCATGGTCGTTCCCTTCGGTTGCGCTGGTGAGGCGGTCGTCGCTCAGGCGAGGACGTCGAGTCCGGCGGTGCGGACGGTGGGCGTGTGGGCGGTGCCGGGTGCGCGCGGGGCGGGGAGCGCCTCCAGGCCGGTGTCGACGAGCGGGACGGCCGGGGCGGACCGTTCGTCCGGCCCGGAGCGGCTGTCCGGGTGGTTCTGCGAGGACAGGTCGAGCGTCGTCGACAGCCCGGTGCCGGCCGCGTCGCGGCGGAGGTCCGGCAGGACCTGCCGCACGGCGTCGCGCCCCGCGTCGGAGGCGGCGAACAGCTCGACGTGCATCCCGTGCGTCGTGACGTGCGCGCGGACGGTGACCGGCCCGAGGGCGTCCGGCGTCACCTGGACGGTGACGACGTGCTCGCCCGGTCCGGCCTGCGCGAGCGTGAACACGGGACGGCTCAGCTGCTGCGCGAGGGGGGCGGGCGCGTTCGCGGTGGTCGCCCCCGACGTCGGCACCGGCGCGGCGGTGGGCGTCGCGGTCGGGAGAGCGAAGGGCGTCTCGCCGCCGCGCGGGGCGGTGACGGACTGGAGGCCCGGATCGCCCTGGCCGCTCGTCCCCCGGTCCGTCCCGTGGCCGGTCTGGGCGCTGCTTCCCCGGGTCGCGTCCGACGGCGTCGCGGCCGCGCCGGTGGTCGTCGCGACGACCGGGGCGGTCGGCGCGTGGTCGGGCCTCGCGGCCGGGGCGCGCTGGGCGGTGGTAGCTCCGACGGCGGCGCTGT
>NZ_JABMCE010000044.1 GCF_013359865.1 Curtobacterium pusillum | reverse complement strand
GGCCGGCGCGGCGCGGCTGCGCGGCCCCACGCGGCGGCCCGGCGCCCGCCCCCGCGAAAGCGACAGGGTGCCGCGGAACTCCGGCGGCACTCTGTCGCTTTCGCGGAACGGACGGCGGGGCCCCGCGTGCACCTGTCGCTTTGGCGGGGATGTCGAGCGCGACCGCCGACCGGACTGGAGGCGCGGTGCCAGGCCGCAGCGCGCCTCCAGTCCGACGGACGGCCCTTCGCGACCCGCTACAGGCCGAGCGGACTGCCGTCCTGCACGATGATGCCGTCCTGGATCGCCCGCTTCCGCAGTGCGACCTTCGTGCCGACGTCGAAGCCGGCCACGCGGTACTTCTCACGGATGCGCTTGAGGTAGCTCTTCGCGGTCTCCTCCGAGATGCCGAGCTGGTACGCGACGCTCTTCACGGGCTCGCCGCCGCCGTACAGCGCCATGACGCGACGCTCCTGCGCGCTGAGCTTCGGCACGCCGCCCACGTCGCCGCTGTTGATCGCGAGGTCGAGCTCCGCCGAGACGTACTGCTCGCCGCGCTGGGCGGAGCGGATGGCCTCGACGATCATCTCCGCGTCCTCGCTCTTCACGAGGTAGCCGAGGGCGCCGGAGGCGAGGGCCTCCCGGACGACGTTCGGCTCCGAGTAGGTGCTCATGACGACGGTCTTCACGCCGGCGGTCTTGAGCGTCGAGATCTTCAGCGAGACCGGGATCGAGTCCTTGAGGTCGAGGTCGAGCAGCACGACGTCGACCGGGAACGCCGGGCTGGTGAGCAGCTCGGGCCAGGTCGTGACGGCGGCGACGAGGGTGATGTCGTCGGCTGCGTTCCGGATCCACTCGGTGAGCGCGCCGAGGAGCATCCTGTGGTCGTCGACGAGTGCGAGTCGGATCGGTTCCTCTGGAGTCGCCATGGTGGCGTCCTTTCTCGGGGGCGGTCGTGGCCGATCCTAGGGGGACGGACCATGTGGCACGGGCAGGCTGGTCAGGGTGTCCGGCAGTTCGGGGTGTCCCAGGTCGGGCCAGCCGGTCGCGTGCGACGGCTACATCGACGGATGCCGATCGACGACGCAGTGCGCGACGACGTGGAGTGCGCCGTCCCGGACGGAGTCGGTGTACGGGCCGATGCGCTGGAGTGCGCTCCAGGCGGTCGGGCCGAGTCTGCGACGGGGGACACCGCGCGACTCGAAGACGATGGGGACGTCCATGGTCTCGTCGGTGACGGGGTGGCCGTCGGAGCCGACGGGGCCGAGTGTGACGGACACGACCGGCGATCCGGCCTGCGTGGTCTTCCCGTCGCCGACCATCTGCCAGAGCGCCTGCAGCAGGCCGTCGCGCTGCGCGGGGGTGAGGTGGCCCGCGAGGGACTGGGGATCGGCGACGCTGACGGAGCGGCCGAGGTTGTCCGACTCCGTGATCGCGTGGTACAGCCACGTCTCCCGGCGGCCCTCGATGAGGTGCAGGCGGAGTTCGGTCGCGAGGGACGCGGCGACCGAGGCGGAGGCGTCGGACAGCGGGAGCGGGTCGCTCCCGTTCGCGACGGCGTCCAGGAGCTTCTCGGCGGCGAGGTCGAGTCGGGCGAGTTCGTCGGAGGCGAGCATGCCGACCGCGAACTGCGGCGCCTGGACGTTGCTCTGCACGAGCACGCGGTCGAGTTCGCGCTGCACGAGCTGCCGGAAGCGGTGCACGACGAAGATCGCGATCGACGGCGGGACGGTCACGAGGGCCACCGTGGACACGATCCCGGGCAGGGTGTCGCTCGTGATCGGGGTCGAGGCGACGGCCATGGCCACGAACGCGAGCCCGAGCACGGCGATGGCCGCGCCGACCTCTCGGGCGGGGCGGAGGGTGGCGACGGGCAGCAGGGCGAACCCGGCGGCCACGGACGCCGACGCGGTGTGCGCGATGTCGTGCTCGGGCCAGATCCCGACGAAGTCGAGCGTGACGACGCAGGCGAGCACCACGCAGATGAGCGCGAACGCGAGTCCGGTGAGCCGCTCCCCGTAGGTGAGCAGGCTGAGCCCCACCCCGACCGCCGCGATCGTGTACAGGCCCCAGGCCGCGGCCGGCAGCCACGGGTCGGCGAAGTCGGTCCACCGGATGAGGAAGAAGACGATGCCGGCGATCGCCTCGATCCCGGTGAGGACGGCGGCGCCGAGGCCGAGGTAACCCGCGCCCAGGGACGCCCCCGGCTTGGCTGCCTGCCGCAGCGACCGCGCCCCGGTCGACGTCGAGGGGAGGCCGCGCGCCTGTCGACGTTCGCTGCCCCGGTAGCGTTCCCGCGCCTCCCGTCGGGTCCGCGGAGCGGCCTGCACCGTCTCGCCGGGCAGTCCGCGGCTGATGGTGTCCTCGGGGATGCGGGTCATCGCGGCGCCTCCAGCACGACGGTCGTGCCGGAACCCGGCGCCGAGAAGAGCTTCGCGTCCCCGCCGACCTCGCGGAGGCGGTTCACGACGCTCTCCTTGAAGCCGAGACGCTCGGCGCTGACGTGGGTGAGGTCGAACCCGACACCGGAGTCGGTGACCATGGCCCGGACCATCTCGTTGTCGTGCACGATCGTGACGTGCGCCTCGCCGACGCCGGCGTGGCGCCGCACGTTCTCGAGGCACTCGCCGAGCGCGAGCAGGAACGCGTCGAGCACGTTCGACGGCAGGAGGACCTGACCGGTGCCGTGCCAGCTGACCTCGAGGCCCATGCGTCCGAAGCGCTGCTTGACCGACTCGAGGGTCTGGCCGAGGGGGGATTCCTCCTCGCGCGTGAGCGAGTAGTCGCCGGACTGCTGCGGCTGCGGGGTCGCACCGAGCCGGAGGTGGCGGAGGAGTCGTGCGTCCTCGGCGGCCTGCTCGCGCATCGCCTGCTCGGAGACACCGACTCCGGAGTGCGCGAGGAGGGTCAGCGTCGCGAGCACGGTGTCGTGCAGGAGGCGTGCGCCCTGGCGTCGCTGCGCCTCGGTCTCGCTGGCCTGCCGTTCGGCGCGGTGCGCGGTGCCGATGCTGTAGATCCGACGGGCGACGCGGGGGATGCTCCGGGAGATCCAGATCGTCACCACCGCGATGAGCACCCATCCGAGCAGCGCACCGGTGACGGGCATGGTGAGGATGCCGCCGCTGGCCCAGACCATCGCGACGACGACGGCGGCGCCGGCGGCGATGGTGAGGCCGAGTCCGACGGGGTGACCGCGCTGCGCCATGAGCGGTGCGGACACGCTGCCGGCGGCCAGGGGCACCACCGCGCTGGCGACGACCGGCCGCACGGCGTCGTCGACGCCGAGGAGCAGGAGCGCGAGCGCGGCGAGCCCGGACACGAGGATGAGTGCCGTCCACCAGATCGACCCGTTCCAGCCGAAGACCAGGAAGCCGCCGATCATGATCGCGATGCACGCCAGACCGCCCAGCAGCGGGACGACGGGGACGGCGAGCGCGCAGACGATGCCGATGACCGAGACCAGCGCGCAGACGATGCCCACGACACGGGTCGTCGACCGGAGCAAGCGGTCGCGTTCCTGTGCGATGAAGTCCATCGATGTCCTGGTTGGTGACTGTGTGGAATGAAGGGAAACCGAGCCTCGGTCACCCGCGGCACCACGCCATCATTCCACGCGCGCCACCCGTTGGGGGGTGTTCGGCGCGCCCTGCCGTCTCGGATGGCTACGGGATCGTTACAGCAACCGCAACCGGGGCTCAGTCGAGCAGACGCCGCAGATGCGCCCCGACCGCCTCGTGCTCGATGAGGAACCCGTCGTGCCCGAACTCGCTCTCGATCACGGCCGCACGGTCGCCGTCGAGGGTGTCCGGTACACCGGCCGCGATCCGGTGCTGGTCCTCGATGGGGAACAACCGGTCGCTCGACACGCCGACCACGAGCGTCCGCGCCGTCACCTGACCGAGCGCCGCCGCGACCCCGCCCCGTCCGGCGCCGACGTCGTGCGAGTCCATCGCGTGCGTGAGCGTCGTGTACGAGGACGCGTCGAAGCGCCGCGTGAACTTGTTGCCGTGGAAGTCGAGGTAGCTCTCGACCGAGAACCGACCGTCGTCGCCGAGCGGTGAGACGTCGCTCTGCCACGACCGGGCGAACCGGCCGTTCAGCTCGTCCGAGGCGCGGTAGGTCATCAGGGCCATCCGCCGGGCCAGCGCGAGCCCGCGGTGCGGTCCCTCGCCGGGGTCGGCCTCGTAGTAGTCGCCGCCCGCGAACGCCGGGTCCATCTGGATCGCCGCACGCTGCAGCGAGTTCGCCGCGATCTGGTCCGCCGTGGTCTGCGCGGTCGACGCGAGGACGGCCAGCCGCGTCACGCGCGACGGGTGCGCGATCGCGAACTCGAGCGCGTGCATGCCGCCCATCGACCCGCCGACGACCGCGGCGAACGTGTCGATGCCGAGCCGGTCGGCGAGCTGCGCCTGCACGGAGACCTGGTCGCGCACGGTGACGAACGGGAACCGGGAGCCCCATTCCAGACCGTCCGGCGCCACCGACGACGGTCCGGTCGTGCCCTGGCAGCCGCCGAGCATGTTCGGGGCGATGACGAACCACCGGTCGGTGTCTATCGCGCGCCCGGAACCGACGACGTCGCCCCACCAGCCCGCCGTGCGGTGACCGGGACCGGGGAGACCCGCCACGTGCGAGTCGCCGGTGAGGGCGTGGAAGACGAGGACGGCGTTGTCGCGGGCCTCGTTCAGCGACCCCCACGTCTCGTAGGCGACGCGGACCGCGGGGATCCGCCCGCCGCGCACCCACTGCTCGCCGAGGGCCTCGAAGTGCCGGGAGCCGGGGTGGTCGCCGGGACGCCAGGCTCCGGTGACGGGCGGCTTCCCGAGCGTGCCGAGTTCGGTGCCGGGCACGAGGGTGGACGGCACGGAGTCCTCGGGAGTCGTCTGCCAGTCCATCGGGTCCAGTCTGCCGGTAGGCGCGGTGCGGGGCCGCCGTGTTACGTCACGTCCGGCGCGTCGCCGCTCCACGGCGTCGGGTCGCGGCGCGCGCGCATGCACGTTCCGACACGGTGCCGGTTGTTCGACGCGTGCAACGTCGACGCATGCACGCGGATCGGATGCACCCGCAACGTTCGACGTCCCACGTGTTGATCGACACGTGGGACGTCGGAACATGCGCCTGCAACGAGGGCGGCGCCGAGCAGGACGCTACGCGCGCAGCCCCTCCTGCGAGACGGCACGCGCGGCCGCGAGCCCGGCCTCGAGGTCGGCCTTGAGGTCCTCGATGTTCTCGATCCCGACCGACAGGCGCACCAGCCCGGGCGTCACGCCGGTCGTCAGCTGCTGCTCGGGCGTGAGCTGCGAGTGCGTGGTCGAGGCCGGGTGGATCACGAGCGATCGCACGTCGCCGATGTTGGCCAGGTGCGAGAACAGCTGCAGGTTGTCCACGAACGCCTTGCCCGCGGGCACGCCGCCCTTCAGCTCGAACGACAGCACCGCGCCGACGCCCTTCGGTGCGTACCGGTTCGCCGCGGCGTACCACGGGGACGTCGGCAGGCCGGCGTACGCCACCGTCGCCACGTCCGGGTGCTGGTCCAGCCACTCGGCGATCTCCTGCGCGTTCGACACGTGCCGCTCGATGCGCAGCGACAGCGTCTCGATGCCCTGCAGGAGCGCGAACGCGGTGTCCGCCGAGTTCGACGCCCCGAGGTCGCGGAGGAGCTGCACCCGGGCCTTGACGATGTAGGCGAGCTCGTTGCCGACCGCCTCGGCGAAGACGGCCCCGTGGTACGAGGGGTCGGGCGTGTTGAACTCCGGGAACTTGTCCGGGTGCTGCGACCAGGCGAACTTGCCGCCGTCCACGATGATGCCGCCGATGACGGTGCCGTGGCCGCCGAGGAACTTCGTCGCGGAGTGCACGACGATGTCCGCCCCGTGCTCGAACGGGCGGATGAGGTACGGCGTGGCGATGGTGTTGTCGACGATGAGCGGCACGCCGGACTCGTGCGCGACGTCGCTGACCCCGGTGATGTCCAGGACGTTGATCTTCGGGTTGCCGATCGTCTCGGCGAAGAACAGCTTCGTGTTCGGACGGACCGCGCGGCGCCACTCGTCGAGGTCGTCCTGGTCCTCGACGAAGGTGGTCTCGATGCCGAGCTTCGCCAGCGTGTACTTGAACAGGTTGTACGTGCCGCCGTAGATCGAGGACGAGGACACGATGTGGTCCCCGGCACCCGCGATGTTGAGCACCGCGTAGGTCTCCGCGGCCTGGCCGCTCGACACCAGGAGCGCGCCGGACCCGCCCTCGAGCGCGGCGATGCGCTGCTCGACGACGTCGTTCGTCGGGTTCATGATGCGCGAGTAGATGTTGCCCGGCTGCGCGAGCGCGAACAGGTCGCGCGCGTGGTCCGAGTTCTCGAACACGTACGAGGTCGTCTTGTAGATCGGCGTCGCGCGGGCTCCGGTGGTGGGGTCCGGCTGTGCGCCGGCGTGGACCTGCGTGGTCTCGAACTGCCAGGCGGCTGCGTCGTTCGTGCTCATCGGTGCTCCTGTCGGGTGCTGTCGGTCGTCGGGTCGCCGTGCGCCGGCCGGGAGGAACGGCGCACCCTTGCGTCGCACGTCACGGTACGCAGGTCGCGGGCCGGGTACCAGCGCACCCGCCACGGGACGTAACGGACGCGGTCGGGTGATCCGCGCCTCCCGACCGTCACCGGCGCGCAGCGCTACGCCGGATCGCGACGGAACAGCCAGCCGACGTTCGGTTCCAGCAGCCAGCGCATCCCGCGCCGCACGAACGGCTGCGCGAGGAACAGGCTCACCGCGCACGCGATCGCGACCATGAGCAGCACGTACGGCCAGGCCGAGTGCTGCCCGGCCAGTACGCCCGACTCCCGGATCGGGTAGAGCACGAACGTGTGCAGCAGGTAGACGTACATCGTCGCTGCGCCGAACTGCGTGATCCAGACGTGCCGCCGCGGCACGAGCAGCAGGAACGACGCGGTCAGCAGCGCCGCGAGCAGCAGCAGGCCGAAGCGGACGGCACCGGCCCACCACGCGTCCTCGCCGAGACCCGAGTACGAGTCGTCGTAGAAGAACCAGTGGTGCAGGTCGAACTCCTTGAACTGCGGGATCCAGATCGCACACGCGACGGCCCACGCCACGAACACCGCCGCGGCCGCGACGCGGACCCGGACCACGATCCGCCGCGGCGCCTCGTACCACCGGTCGAAGACGCCCCACTGCTTCACCTGCCAGCCGACCAGGAAGAACGGGAGCAGGCTGATCGCGCGCGACAGCGACAGCGTGGAGTCGACGTTGTCGAAGTACCCCACGCCGATGCTGAAGACGACCGCCCAGAACAGCGGCCACCGCAGCTGCGCCAGGTACGGCAGGATCAGCCGGAAGATGCCGAGGGCGAGCAGGAACCAGAGCGTCCAGGTCGGCTGGGTCGGGTTGAACTTCTTCCCGCCCTCGACCAGGGCCTGCACGACGGTCCAGATCGTCTGCATGATGATGTACGGCACCACGATGTCCGTGATGGTCCGCTTCATCCGCGTGGCGGTCGGGGTGTCCGCGGAGGAGAAGTACCCGCTGATCACGCCGAACGCCGGCATGTGGAACGCGTAGATGAAGGTGTACAGCGCGAGCGCGTGCTCGCTCGCGGTCGTCTGGCGCTGGATGGCGTGACCGATCACCACGAGGGTGACCGCGAGGAACCGCGCCGTGTCCCACATCGGGATACGACGCTTCGCACGACCGGGTTCGAGCTGCGTGGCGGGCGCCGAGGGCGCTGGAGGGGCGGCATCCGTCGTCATCCTCGGTCACGTTACCGGATCGTGACCTCGGCCGATCGGTACGGTTGTCCTGACATCCCGTCCCCACCACTGGAGGAAGCACATGGCACGTCGCGCAGTCGTCACCGGAGCGAGCTCGGGCATCGGGGCGGCCACCGTCCGGCTGTTCCGCGACCGCGGGTGGGACGTCCTCGCCGTGGCCCGGCGGGAGTCGAAGCTGTCGGCGCTCGCGGATTCGACCGGGGCGGACGTGCTCGTCGCCGACATCACCGACCCCGACGATGTCGAGGCGCTCGCCGCCCGCGTCGAGGAGCTCGGGGGAGCGGACGTGCTCGTGAACAACGCGGGCGGCGCCTTCGGGTCGGCGAGCGTCGAGGAGTCCGACGTCGAGGACTGGCGTGCCATGTTCGAGGTGAACGTGATCGGCACGAAGCGGGTCGTCGCGGCCCTGCTCCCGCACCTCCGTCGGTGTGCGGCGGCGGCCGGGAGCGCAGACATCGTCACCGTGACGTCGACGGCCGGCTTCGTGGCGTACGAGAACGGCGGCGGGTACAACGCCGCGAAGTTCGCCGAGCACGCTCTCGTCGCCGCGCTCCGGCTCGAGCTGAACGGCGAGCCGATCCGCGTCGTCGAGATCGCCCCCGGCCTGGTGAAGACCGACGAGTTCGCGCTGACGCGGTTCCGGGGCGACGCGGACAAGGCGGCGGCGGTGTACGACAACGTGCCCGAGCCGCTCGTCGCCGAGGACGTCGCCGAGGCGATCGTGCACTCCGTCGAGCTGCCGGCGCACGTGAACCTCGACCTGGTGACGATCCGTCCGGTGGCGCAGTCGGCGCAGCACAAGCTCGCCCGCGGGCCCCTGACCCCGCGGGCGTAGCCGCGGCCCCTGCCCCTGCCCCTGCACCTGCCCCGGGCCGCGTCCGCGTCACGCGGCCGTGCACGCGCCCGGGCGTGCGAGCGGGTCGCGGGCGCGGGGTCGGTGCCGGTACCGTGGTCGGATGCCGATCAGCAGCGAATCCGGGTCACCCGCCCCGGCTCCCTCGACCGTGACCGTGACGAGCGGGCCCGAGGTGCTCGGGTGGCTGGAGTTCGGTGACGCGGCGCGTCTGCTCGCCAAGGACGTCCTGTCCTCCGGCTTCGAGCCCGAGGTCGTCGTCGCCGTGGCCCGCGGCGGGCTCATCATCGCCGGTGCCGTGGCCTACGCGCTCGGCACGAAGGAGTGCGGCTCGATCAACGTCGAGTTCTACACCGACGTCGAGCAGCGCCTCGACGAGCCGGTCATCCTGTCGCCGGCCCTCGACGCCCCGAGCCTCGCCGGCAAGCGCGTGCTCGTCGTCGACGACGTGTCCGACTCCGGCCGCACGCTCCGCCTGGTGGTCGACATCATCCGGAACGCCGGCGCCGACGTCCGCAGCGCCTGCCTCTACTCGAAGCCCGGCACAGTGCTCGAGCCGGACCACGTCTGGCGTCGTGTCGACGGGTGGATCACCTTCCCGTGGAGCGCCCTCGCCCCGGTGACGGCCGAGTCGTGAGCATCCACCTCGTCGGCGGCGGGCTCTTCGCCGCCTCGGACGCCGCCGCGCCGTTCCTCGCCGAGGCCACCGCGCGTTCCGCAGCCGTCGGCCGCACGGTGCCCCGCATCGGTGTGCTGTCCGTCTCCGGGGCGTCCGGGAGCCCGGACTCCACCGCCGACATCGCCGAGGTCCTCGGGGGCGCCCGGGCGGCCGAGGTGCTCGTGACCGAGATCGCCCCGGGCGAGGTCTTCAGCACCGCCGTCCTGAGCGACGTCGACGCCCTCGTCGTCGGCGGTGGCGTCACCCCGCACTACCTCGACGCGGTGGGCCCGCTCGTCGACCAGATCCGCCTGCTCGTGTCCGACGGCCTGCCGTACCTCGGCTACTCGGCCGGCGCGATGATCGCCTCGGACCGGGCGCTGGTCGGCGGCTGGCGCATCGGCGGCGTCGAGATCTGCCCCGAAGCGGCCTCCGAGGGCCTCGACGAGGTCGAACTCCGCGAGGGGCTCGGGCTCGTCGACCTGACCATCGACGTCCACGCCGTCCAGGCCGGCACGCTCGCCCGGCTCATCGCGAGCGCCGAGGCCGAGTTCGTCACCGCCGGGCTCGCGATCGACGAGGACACCACGCTGGTCGTGGGCGAGGGCGCGCTCGAGGTCCGCGGCACCGGCAGCGTCTGGCGTGTCGTCGCCGGCGAGGAGTCGGTCGCGGTCGCGACGATGGGCGCGTAGGACCGTGCAGCCCCACCCGCTCGCCGACCTCGTCGACCCGGGGTGGGCCCGGGCGTTGGCCCCCGTCGAGGGCGAGGTCCACCGCATGGGCGACTGGCTCCGCGCCGAGGTCGCCGCCGGCCGACGCTACCTGCCCGCCGGCGACCACGTCCTCCGCGCCTTCGCGGACCCGTTCGAGGACGTGAAGGTCCTCGTCATCGGGCAGGACCCGTACCCGACGCCGGGGCACCCGATCGGACTGTCCTTCGCGGTGGACCCGCACGTTCGGCCGGTCCCGCGCAGCCTGGCGAACATCTACCGCGAGCTCCACTCCGACCTCGGCGTGACCCCGCCCGCGCACGGTGATCTGCGCGCGTGGTCGGCGCAGGGCGTCCTGCTGCTCAACCGGGTGCTCACGGTCGGAGCGGGCGCCGCCGGCAGCCACCGCGGCAAGGGCTGGGAAGCCGTCACCGACCAGGCCGTCCGGGCACTCGTGGAGCGGGGGAGACCCCTCGTCGCGGTGCTCTGGGGTGCGCAGGCGGCGTCGGTCCGCCCGTTCCTCGGCGACACCCCGGTGGTGGCGTCCGCGCACCCGAGCCCGCTCAGCGCCTCCCGCGGGTTCTTCGGCAGCCGACCGTTCTCGCGGGTGAACGACCTGCTCGTGGGTCAGGGCGCGGAGCCGGTGGACTGGGCGCTCCCCGTCGAACCCGAGGCGTCCTCCGCGGCATAGGCTCGGACGCGTGCTCGAGGAGGAATACCAGCGACGGCGGGTCCTGCCGCGCCACCTGCGCGCTCCCGTGCCGGCCGAGGCGGCATTCACGTACACGATCCGCGCGGCCGAACCCACGGACCTGCCGGACGTCCGCGAGATCCACACGCACTACGTCCGCAACTCGTCGGTGACCTTCGATCCGTCGGCCTTCACGTTCGCGGCGTGGAAACGTCGCTACGACGACATCCGGAAGCGCAAGCTGCCCTTCCTGGTCGCGGTGAACCCCTCGGGACAGGTCCTCGGGTACGCCCTGGTGGACGCGTGGAACCCGCGGGACCGGTCCAACCACGTGGTCGAGGACTCCATCTACCTCGGGGCGGCGTCCGGCGGCAAGGGGCTCGGGCGGGCGCTCATGGAGGCGCTGCTCGACGAGTGCCGGGCGGCGGGTGTCCGCGAGGTCGTCGCGGTCATCGCCGACCGCCAGGCCGAGGCCTCGATCCGCCTGCACGAGCGGCTCGGCTTCGAGGAGATCGGGCGGATGGGGAAGGTCGGCTACAAGTACGACCGGTGGCTCGGCACGGTGACGATGCGGTTGCGGCTCCGCGGGCCGCGACTGTTCGCGAGGGGGCGCGCGCAGCGCGAGCCGCGTCCCTGACGCGCGCGCCTGCCGCGAGGTCGCACGATCTGCCGCTCTCGGCGCGACCGCGCGGCGTGTCTCGCGACCTCGGCGGACTGCGCGCGGCGTGTCGTGCGATCTCGGCACGTACCGGACGGGAGGCGCGGTGCCGGCCCGTCCCGCGCCTCCCGTCCGACCAGGCGCGCGCAGGTCCCCGCATCCTTCGCCGCGAGATCGCACGATCTGCCGCTCTCGGCGCGCGCGCCGCGAGGTCGCATGATCTGCCGCTCTCGACGCGCCCGCGCGGCGTGTCGTGCGATCTCGGCGACACCCGCGCGGCGCGTTGCGCGACCTCGGCGACACCCGCGCAGCGTGTCGCGCGACCAGCGCGACGCGCGCCGCGGATCAGGCGGACGGCGCCTCCGCGATGAACTCGTCGCGCGTGACGCGCACCAGCTCGGCGGCCGCCGCCGACGCGGCCGCACCGTCACCGGCGAGCAACGCCCGGCCCACCGCCTCGTGCCGGGCCGCCGCGTCCCGCGTCCACCGCGTGATCGTGTCGCGCGACTCCGACGTCCGGGTCCGCAGCAGCGCCTCGACGGTCCCGGCGAAGTGCGCGAACACCGCGTTGCCGGATGCCTCGAGGAGCGCGCGGTGGAACCGGACGTCGGCCTCGAGGTAGGCGCGGCTGTCCTCCCGCACGCAGGCGTCGAGCATGTCCGATGCCGCGTCGAGCACCGGTGCCGCGCCCGGGGTCCCTGCGGCCAGCGTGGCGGCGACGGGCTCGACGCCGAGCCGCAGCTCGAGGAGTTCCCGCTGCTGGACGAAGTACGACGGCGAGGCACCGCGCCACCGGATGACCGTCGGCGCGAGGAGTTCCCACGACCCGATGCCGAGCACCTGGGTGCCGACGCGCTGCCGGGGTTCGACGAGCCCGAGCGACTGCAGGACGCGCAGTGCCTCGCGGACGACGGACCGCGACACGCCGAACTCGTCCGCGACGTGCTCCGGCCGGAGCACGGAGCCGGGGGCCAGCAGGCCGTCGACGATGCGCTGGCCGAGGGTGTCGAGCACCTGGGCGTGCAGTCCGCGGCCGGTGGGCATCGTTCCTCCATGCAGTACGGGTCACGTGGCGGATGTGACGCGATGTCCATCGAATCGGCAGACTGCCCGAGAGGGCGGATGCCGCGCGGTGGATCGTCGTATAGTCTTATTAATCAGATTATTGATGGTCGAGGCGAGCGGCACCAGACCGCACTCGACACGAAGGCGACGGAGCCGCACAGCAGCGGCTCCAGGAAGGGGCCCTGATGCCTCACGCTCTCCCGGCCCACGTGGCCACGGTCCTCGCGGCGGACAGTGGCGGTACCCAGACCGTCGACCCGTCCGGCCCGGTCGCGCAGCTGATCATCGCGGCGATCATCGGCATCGTCGTGATCATCGCGCTCATCACCTGGCTCAAGGTGCACCCCTTCATCGCGCTCACGATCGGGGCGCTCGGCGTCGGCATCGGTGCCGGTCTCGCCCCGGACAAGGCGGTCACGAGCTTCGGCAACGGGTTCGGCGCGACCATGACGAGCGTCGGCATCCTGGTCAGTCTCGGGTCGATGTTCGGCAAGATGCTCGTCGACTCGGGCGCCGCCGACCGCGTCGTGGACACCCTCGTGCGGAGGTCGTCGAAGGCCGCCCTGCCGTGGACGATGGCCCTCATCGGTGCGCTGATCGGCCTGCCGATGTTCTTCGAGGTCGGCCTCGTCCTCCTCATCCCGATCATCGTCCTCGTCGCGAAGCGCAGCTCCGTCCCGGTCATGAAGATCGCCGTCCCCGCGCTCGTCGGTCTGTCCACGATGCACGCGTTCGTCCCGCCGCACCCCGGTCCGCTCGTCGCGATCTCGACGGTCGGCGCGAACCTCGGCACGACCCTCGCCTTCGGCATCGTGCTCGCGATCCCCGTCATCGTGCTCGCCGGCCCGGTGTTCGCCCGCTTCGCGGCCCGCTGGGTCGACATCCCCGCCCCCGACATCTTCGGCTCGCGTGGTTCCGGCGCCGGGTCCGCGTCCGGTGCCGACGACCCGGCATCCGCCGGACGGGAGGCGCGGCGCGGCCCCGCCACGCAGGACACCGCGTCCCTGCCCCACGGCAAGAGCGACTTCACCCGCGTCATCAGCGAACCGCGCAGCCCGTCCTTCGCCGTCGCGCTCGTCGGCATCCTGCTGCCCGTCGTGCTCATGCTCGCCCAGGCGGTCCGTGAGGCCACCGTCCCCGACGCCTCCGGCTCGTGGGTCAGCGTGCTCGACTTCCTCGGGACGCCGATGATCGCCATCGGCATCGCGGCCGTCTACGCGATGGTCTTCTTCGCGATCGGCGGCGGGATGGACCGTTCCGCGGTCTCGAAGTCGCTCGAGAGCGCGTTGCCGCCGGTCGCCGGCGTGCTGCTCATCGTCGGTGCCGGCGGCGGGTTCAAGCAGGTGCTCATCGACACCGGGATCGGCGGGGTGATCGCGGACGCCGTGAAGGACTCCGGCGTCTCGGTGCTGCTCGTGGCCTGGGTCGTCTCGGCGCTCGTCCGCGTGGCCACCGGCTCGGCGACGGTCGCCACCGTCACCGCGGCGGGCATCATGGCCCCGATCGCGCACGACCTGTCCTCGCCGATGACCTCGCTGCTCGTGCTCGCGATCGGCGCCGGGTCCGTGTTCCTGTCGCACGTCAACGACGCCGGGTTCTGGCTGGTCAAGGGGTACCTCAACACCACGGTGGGGCAGACCTTCAAGACGTGGACGGTGCTCGAGTGCCTCATCTCGGTGATCGGTCTGCTCGGCGTCCTGCTCGCGGGGGTGTTCATCCATTGAGTGCCGGTGATCCGTCGGACGCCCGCGTCCTCGTCGTGATGGGCGTCTCCGGCTCGGGCAAGTCCACCGTCGCCGCGATGGTCGCCGAGCAGCTCGGGTGGGACTTCGCGGAGGGTGACGCCATGCACCCGCAGGCGAACGTCGACAAGATGCACGCCGGTACCCCGCTGACCGACGAGGACCGCTGGCCGTGGCTCGACGTGATCGCGGCGTGGATCCGCTCGCACCTCGACGCCGGGACGCCCGGGGTCGTCACCTGCTCGGCGCTCAAGCGGTCCTACCGCGACGTGCTCCGTGCACCCGGCGTCGTGTTCGTGCACGTCGCGGGCTCCGGCGACCTGATCGAGGACCGGATGTCGCAGCGGACGGGCCACTACATGCCGACGTCGCTGCTCGCGTCCCAGCTGGCGACGCTCGAACCGCCGCAGCCCGACGAGGCGCACGTCACGATCGCGGCGGACCGCACGCCGGAGCAGGAGAGCGCGGAGGTCGTCGAACGGCTCGCCCTGCAGGCCATCCCGAGAGGCTGATCGGGCGGCCACCGGCAGCATGGCCGTATGGCGATCGACGACTCCCTCTCGCTCCTGACCCGCGGGTACGGGTTCGGCGCGCACCTCTGGCGCCGGACCCGTCCCGGGGCGCGTGCCGTCCCACTTCGGCTCCTCGGGAAGCCCGCGCTGCTCGTGCGCGGGGCACCGGGCGTCGAACTCTTCTACGACGGGGCCCGGACGGCCAGACACGGCGCGATGCCGGCGATCGTCCAGCGCACCCTGTTCGGTGTCGGGTCGGTGCACTCCCTCGACGGTGAAGCGCAACGGCACCGCAAGGCGACGTTCGTCGACGTCGCGTACGAGGACGAGCAGGTCCGGCGGCTCGCACCCCTGCTCGATGCCGAGTGGGCGAGCGAACTGGACGCGTGGATCGGCGGCGGGCGACGCTCGGCGTACGACGCCGGCGTCGGCGCGATCGGCCGTGCCGTGATGCGCTGGGCCGGACTGCCCGGCACGGCGGCCGCGAAGACCCGATGGGCCGCCCGGCTCGCGCAGATCGTCGACGGGTTCGGCGTGCCGTACTCGCCGGAGTACCTGTTGGCCGTCCGGAACCGGCACTGGTCGGACCGACACGCCCGACGACTCGTCGAAGCCGTCCGGAGCGGCCTGCTCACCCCGGACCCCGGGACGGCGCTGTACGAGTGGGCGTGGCACCGGGACCCCGCCGGTGCGCTCCTGCGTCCGCGGCTCGCCGGGATCGAGCTGCAGAACAGCTTCCGACCGGCGATCGCGGTCGCACGCTTCGTCGCCTTCGCCGCCAAGGAGCTGCACGACCACCCGGAGTGGCGCCGGCGCATCGCGGAGGAGACCGCCGCGCGCGGAACGCTCGTCGACGGGCCGCTCGCCGTGGCGTTCGCGCAGGAGATCCGTCGCACGGCACCGTTCGTGCCGATGCTGCCGGCCTGGGCGACGACCGACGTCGAACTCGACGGCGAACGGCTCCCGGCCGGCGGCCGCGTGCTGCTCGACATCCTCGGGACGGACACCGACGACCGCTCCTGGGACCGCGCCGAACAGTTCGACCCGTCCCGCTTCCTCGGCGTCGACGACTACGAGGCGATCCCGACGTTCGTCCCGCACGGCGGCGCCGACGTCGCGACGGGGCACCGGTGCCCGGGCGAGAAGGTCGCGATCACTGCCCTCGCCACAGGGGTCGCCGCCCTGAGCGACCCGCGCGTCACGATCCTCGACGAAGGCCTCGAGGTCGACCGGCGACGACTGCCCACGAAGCCTGCATCGGGCGGACGCGTCCGCGGCGGCTGCCCGTTCCACTGAGCGGCGGCCGCGGAGCCCTCACTGCTCGGTGACGTGCCCCGCCTCGACCCGCCACTGCCGGTCGAGCCGGACGGTCTCGAGCATGCGGCGGTCGTGGGTCACGAGCAGCAGCGTGCCGTCGTACGACTCGAGCGCCTGTTCGAGCTGCTCGATCGCCGCGAGGTCGAGGTGGTTCGTGGGCTCGTCGAGCACGAGCACGTTCACGCCGCGGGCCTGCAGCAGGGCGAGGCCGGCACGGGTGCGTTCGCCGGGCGAGAGCGCGCTCGCCGGACGGCCGACGTGGTCCGCCTTCAGTCCGAACTTGGCGAGCAGCGTCCGCACGTCCGCCGTCGTGTACTCGGGGACGACCGCCTCGAACGCCGCCGCGAGCGGCTGGTCGCCGGTGAAGGCCGCGCGGGCCTGGTCGATCTCGCCGACGGCGACGCTCGACCCCAGCGACGCCGTGCCGGTCGTCGGCGCCTGCTTGCCGAGCAGCGCCCGCAGGAGGGTGGACTTGCCGGCGCCGTTCGGGCCGGTGATCCCGATCCGGTCGCCGCCGTCGACCTGCAGCGAGACCGGGCCGAGGGTGAAGTCGCCCTGGGTGAACGTGGCGTCGGACAGGGTCGCGACGACCGCGGAGGACCGGGGCGCGCTGCCGATCGTGAACTCGAGCTGCCACTCCTTGCGCGGCTCCTCGACCTCGTCGAGCCGGGCGATGCGGGACTCCATCTGGCGGACCTTCTGCGCCTGCTTCTCGCTCGACTCCGATGCGGCGCGGCGGCGGATCTTGTCGTTGTCGGGGTTCTTCCGCATCGCGTTGCGCACGCCCTGGCTCGACCACTCCCGCTGCGTGCGGGCCCGGGAGACCAGGTCGGCCTTGGTCGAGGCGTACTCCTCGTACGCGTCGCGCTTGTGCTGCCGGGCGATCTCGCGCTCCTCGAGGTAGGAGTCGTAGCCGCCGCCGAACAACCGGTTCGAGGACTGTGCCAGGTCGAGTTCGAGGACGGCGGTCACGGAGCGCGCCAGGAACTCGCGGTCGTGGCTGACGAGCACGACACCGCCGCGGAGGCTCCGCACGAAGCCCTCCAGACGGTCGAGGCCGTCGAGGTCGAGGTCGTTCGTGGGTTCGTCGAGCAGGACGATGTCGAACCGGGACAGCAGCAGCGCCGCGAGTCCGACCCGGGCGGCCTGCCCGCCGGACAGCCCCGTCATCAGTGAGTCCGGGCCGACGCCGTCCTCGTCCGGTCCCACGGCCAGGCCGAGTTCGGCGAGCACGACCGGGATGCGCTCGTCGAGGTCGGCCGCTCCCGCTGCCAGCCACCGGTCGAGGGCGGTCGAGTACGCGTCCGCCGCAGCGTCTCCCGCGTCGGGGTCGCCGAGCGCGGCCGCCGCGGCGTCCATCGTCGCCGTCGCCTCGGCGCAGCCCGTCCGACGCCCGATGTAGCCGGCGACGGTCTCACCCTCGACGCGCTCGTGCTCCTGGGGGAGCCACCCGACGAAGGCGTCCGTCGGCGCGAGCGACACCGTGCCCGCCAGGGGTTCGTCGACCCCGGCGAGGAGTCGGAGCAGCGTGGACTTGCCCGCGCCGTTGACGCCGACGACGCCGATCACGTCCCCGGGAGCGACGGTGAGGTCGAGCGAGTCGAACAGCGTGCGAGCGGCGTACCCGCCGGAGAGGCCCTTGGCGACGAGCGTGGCGGTCATGCACCAATCGTCCCATCTCGCAGTGGCGTGCCGGACTGGAGGCGCGGTGCGGGCCCGCCACGCGCCTCCAGGACGGCAGGATGGCCGCATGGAACCGTGCACCTTCTGCCGCATCATCGCCGGGGACGCTCCGGCCACGTGGGTCGAGCGGGAGGAGCACGCCGTCGCCTTCGCGCCGCTTCCCGACTCGGCGCTCGCACCGGGGCACACGCTCGTGGTCCCGGTCGAGCACACGGACGACCTGCTCAGTGCCGGGCCCGTCGGTCTGGCCGCCACGTTCGCGCTGGCGCAGCGGGTCGCGCGTGCGATGCGCGGGGCGCTGGGCGCCACCGGCACCGTCCTGCTCCAGGCGTCCGGCGAGGACGCCGGGCAGAGCGTCCGGCACCTGCACGTCCACGTCGTGCCGTGCTGGTCGGACGACGGCACCGTGCACTGGCCGGAGCCGCCGTCGGCACACGTGGTCGAGGGGGACCCGCACGCGGCCCTCGCCGAGATGTTCGAGTGAGAGAAGCCGTCGACTGGGGCCCTCAGGCGACGATGCGGAACCGGATCGCGTCGCCCGGGCGAAGCTGAGCGGCCCGGTCCACCGACGCCGGGGTGAGCACGGCGACGACGGGGTAGCCGCCCGTGACCGGGTGGTCGGCGAGGAACAGGACCGGGTGGCCTTCCGGCGGGACCTGGAGCGACCCGGTCTCGACGCCCTCGCTCGGCAGCTCGTGGGAGATCAGGCGGACGAGCGGACGGGCCGCGGTCGTCCGGACGCCGACGCGGTCGCTGTCCGGCGTGACGTGGTGGTCCTGGTCGGTGAGGAGCGCGCGCCAATCCGGGCTGAACCAGTCGTCGCGGGGACCGGCGACGACGTCGAGCACGACCGGCTCGCCGGGCGCGGGGACGGGCGGCGGCGCGACCGCATCGACGAGCGGCCAGGCATCGGCGGCGTCGCCGATCGGCAGGACGTCCCCGACCGCGACGGGTGCCGGACCGAGGTGCGCGAGGGAGTCCCAGGACCGGCTGCCGAGCACCGGCTCGACGGCGAAACCGCCGCGGACCGCGAGGTACGCCCGCAGCCCCGTGGTCGCGGTACCGACGCGGACCACGTCGCCGGGAGCGAGCGTGAGCACCTCGTACGGGGCCGCGCCGCGGACCCGCCCGTCCGCCCGCTCGACCTCGACCGGGCAGGGTGCGCCGGTGAGGGCGGTGACCACGTGCGCGTCCGAGCGCAGGGTGACGGAGCCGAGCAGCGCCTCCAGGACGGCCGCATCGGGACGGTTGCCGACGAGCCGGTTGGCGAGTGCCGCTGCACCGCGGTCGGCGGCGCCCGCCGCACCGAGGCCCGTGTCGCTGAACCCGGGTCGGCCGAGGTCCTGGGTCGAGGTGCCGGGGCCGGCCTGCAGGACGGTGAGCGTGCTCATGCCTTCCCGGCCTCGACGAAGCGGATCCGGGTGCCGGCCGGTGCGAGTGCGGGCGGGTCGCGGTCGAGCGACCACATCGGCACGTCGGTCCGGCCGATGAGCTGCCAGCCGCCGGGCGAGGTGCGCGGGTAGACGGCGCTGAACTCGCCGGCGAGGGCGACACTGCCCGCCGGGACGGCCGTGCGGGCGCTCTCGCGGCGAGGGAGGTCGAGCGACGGGGCCGAGCCCGTGAGGTAGCTGAAGCCGGGAGCGAAGCCGCAGAAAGCGCTCGTCCAGAACTGGCCGGTGTGCCAGGCGACGAGTTCCGCGCGGGTCATGCCGGTGGTGGCGGCGACGGTGTCGAGGTCCGCTCCGTCGTACGTGACCGGGATCGTGACGGGCTCGCCGAGATCGGCCCGCGTCGTCGGGACGGGCTCGACGGACTGGAGGCACGGCCCGAGTCGCGCAGGATCGGTCCGGCCCGGATCGAAGCGGACGAGGAGCGTGCGGGCACCCGACACGAGTTCGGTCACGCCGGCGACGGGCGTGGCCTCCAGCCCCGCGCGGAACGCCACGACCTCGTCGAGGCTGTCGACGGTCACGAGGAGCGCGGACCGGCCTGCCGCCCGGACGTCGAGGGTCACGGTGCCGGTGGGGCGAACGGCGCGATGTCGACCCCGTGCCCGGTGAGCAGCGCGCGGATCGCCCGGGCCATCGCGACCGCGTCGGGGGAGTCGCCGTGCACGCAGACGGAGTCCGCCCGGACCGAGATGTCGGATCCGTCGACGGACGTCACGACGCCCTCGGTCACCATCCGCAACACGCGCTCCGCGACCGCGTCCGGGTCGTGGAGGACCGAGCCCGGTCGGCTCCGGGGCACGAGCGACCCGTCGGGCTCGTAGGCGCGGTCGGCGAACGCCTCGCCGACGGCGCGGAGTCCGTGGCGCTCTGCCGCGAGCAGCAGCTCGGAGCCGGGCAGGGCGAGGACGGCGAGCGTCGGGTCGATGTCGGCGACCGCACGGGTGACGGCCTCGGCCTGCACCGGGTCGGCACAGGCCGTGTTGTAGAGCGCGCCGTGGGGCTTCACGTACGTCACGGCGGTGCCGGCCACCCGGGCGGTGGCGATCAGGGCGCCGAGCTGGTGGACGACGTCGGCGTACAGCTCGTCGGGGGTGACGTGCACCGGACGACGGCCGAACCCGACGAGGTCGCGGTAGGCGACGTGGGCCCCGACGGCGACGCCCCGCTCGGCAGCGGAACGGCAGGTCGTGAGCATGATCGTGGGGTCACCGGCGTGGAACCCGCACGCGACGTTCGCCGAGGACACCACGTCGAGCATCGCCCCGTCGTCACCCATGCTCCACGCGCCGAAGCCCTCGCCCAGGTCGCTGTTGAGGTCGATCGTCGTCACGCCGCCAACCTACCGGCCGGGCCACCGACCGCGACCCCGTATCCTGCGGCAGTGGAAGCGACACAGCCCTCCGGCACGACGAAGCGCCGCGTGGAACTCCGGATCACCCGCCCGATGCTGACCTGGTTCGCCCGGCCGACCGTCACGATCGACGGCGTCGGGCACCCGGCGCAGTGGGGGACCGGCACGTGGGCGGTGCCCGACGACGGCGGCGCGGTCATCGGGGTGTACCTGTACAACCGGGCCTGGCGCTTCGGGGCGGCGTCGCGCTCGGTGACGACCGCCGACGCCGGCGCGCGCTTCGTCTACCGGTCCGGGCTGCTGCCGGTCGGTGCCGGGCGGATCGAGCAGCAGCGCGCGCACAGACAGAACCTAAGCTGACGGGATGCTCTCCCGACGCGACGCCGCCGTCCGGCTCGACATCCCGCTCGAGATGGCGGCCCACCACGGCATCCCTCCGCGCCTCAGCGAAGCCGAGCTCGAGGCGATCGAGCAGGATCCGCCCGCATGGCTCGTGCAGTCCCGGGCCAACCGAACGGGCGCCAGGAAGGTCTGGGTGCACCTCGAGTGCGTGGTCTGCGGTTTCACCGAAACGGCGCGGCCGAAGAAGTGGTGGCCCGACTGGGACTACCTGATGTGCGACTACCACGAGTCGTACCAGGCACCACGTCCCACCGCGGGGCTCACCCGGCGCGAGGTCGAAGGCGTGGGCAGCCGGTTCATCGCCCTCGTCGACGAGAGGTCCTAGCCGGGCCCGTGCCCGTCGGCGGGCGGGGCACGATTCGGCAGCGTCATCACTCGCTCGCCTCACGAGACGGAGCAAGGAGCCGGGCGGAGTGTCTGTCCATCGCCGCCTCATCGCTTCCGGCGGTTCCGTCGGAGCCTTCCGATCAGGCCAGCCGTGCCGATCGCGAACCACAGGCTGATGACCACGAAGTCCAGGGGAGCGAACGATCCCGACCGAGCGTGACGGCTCGCGGCGATGGCCAGCCAGATGACAACGATCAGGTAAGCGGCGGGCCATGTCGAAATCCAGTTCTCGGCCACTCGGACGACGGCCCGGCGAAGCAGACCGCGAAACGGTCGGCGGCCACCAGGACTTGATCCGCTCGGAGTCGGTCGCGTCTCGGGCATGAGCGCCTCATCCGTCTGTCGATGTCGGTCTTCGTCTGAAGCGATCCTGTCACCTCTGAACGCGAGAGGTTCAACGTCTCGGGATGGCAAGGCCCATCCCCGCTCCGATCGTGGATCGAGACGGTCTTGGGGCGCGGAAGGGGCATGGGGCATGCTGTCCAGGTGACGCATCAGAGCGGGCCTCGGGGGAAGGACGACTTCCGCTCGGAGCGACTGCGGTTGCGCTCGTGGCGCGTCGCTGATGCAGCTTTCCATCGGCGGCTGTGGGAGGAACGGGATGGACGCGTTCCGGCTCGGCGGCGCATCACAGCCGACGGCCACCCCACCCTTGCAGAGTTGCAGGAGTGGCTTCGCGCCTACGAGCCGACGCCACCACCCGGCCTTTTCGTTGTTGAGCAGGTTGAGACCGGAGTGGCGACGGGGTACTGCGGACTCGTCGAGAACAGCGTCGGGCGGCCGGAGGAGCCCGAGCTGGCGTTCGAGTTCCTGCAGGAGTTTTGGGGGCGGGGATTCGCCACCGAGGCGTCACGACTGATCGTCGATCGAGCAGCAACGATGGGGTACGAGTACCTGGCCTCTACCGTTCGCGAATGGAACACTGCATCGCTCCACGTGCTCTCCAAGCTGGGCTTCACCGACACCGGTGAACGGGAACGCGACGTCGAGCACGGTGACTCGCTCTTGCTCCGACTGCGGCTCTGATGATGAGATCCCGCGCCCGCTGGGTGGACGCCTCCCGAATGGCGACGACGAAGCGACAAGCGGAGCGCCCGATCGGCTACCGGACGCTGGCGGGAACCGCTAGCTTGAGCGCATGAGCGACCAGGAGCAGCACGAGCGGCGCAACCCGTGGTGGGCAGTCGCTCTCGTGTTCTTCTTCGGAGGCGCCTTATCGCTCGTTGCCGGCCGGATGCTCCCTTGGCAGGACCAGGACCGTCAGGACCCCGACTACTGAGCAGGCCGGGCGCTTCTGTCGGCGTCTCTGGGGGGCCTTCCAGCCACTCACGGTGGCGCGTAGCCTGCCGCCATGGCTGAGACCCAGAACACACGGGACACCTGGCGGTCGATCGTCGGCTACCCGTACCGATGGCAGGGCGTCGGTTTGGCTGTCCTCGGACTCTTCTGGCTCGGGCTCGTCGTGACGGGCGACCGGCAGCTGTGGCGCTTGATCGTCGGGGTGGCCTGGCTCGCCCTCGGTGTCACGTTGCTGGTGGTGTCACTCTCGGACCACCGACACGGCCGTGGTCGGTACGCCGGCCGTTCAACCGGTGGCCAGGGACCGCAGGGGGCGCCTGACGCGGGCGATCGGTGAGGGGTCGCTGGCCGCGACGAGAGCCCGCTGGGGCCAGCACCTCGGTCCGGCGACTGGGGGACGAGCGAACCCAGCCGCCGGGGAGAACACTGGCGCCATGACGACGAAGATCACCCTCATCATCGACAACCCGAGCGACCCCGCCGCCTTCGAGGACGCCTACCCCGCGCTCGAGGAAGCAGCGGCTGCGCTCCCGAAACTCCGCCGCCTCGAGGCCGGCAAGGTCTGGCCGAAGGAGGACGGCACGCCCACCCCGGCGCACCGCACCCTCGACCTGTACTTCGACTCGTACGACGACGCGTCCGCCGCCGTCGCCGGTGAGGAAGCAGGCGCACTGTTCGGTCGGCTCGGTGCCACCGGGGCGACCTTCACCGGCCTGTTCTCCGACGTCGAGAAGGCGTGACCACCACCGTCGTCGTCGCCGGTGCCACCGGCGATCTCGGCGGGCGGATCGTCCGCGCCCTCCGCGAGCACGACACCCACGTTCGCCTGCTCACCCGGTCCCGCAGCAGCCCGTCGGCCGAGCGCCTCGCCGCAACGTACCCCGGCGTCGAGGTCGTCACCGCGGACTACACGGACCACGCGTCACTCACCACGGCGCTCGACGGCGCCGAGGTCGTCGTCTCCGCCGTGAGCGGCACCCGCCCGGTCATCGGCGACGCCCAGCGCGCCCTGCTCGCCGCCGCGGTCGAGGCCGGGGTGCAGCGGTTCATCCCCTCGGACTACGCGGCCGACTACCGGTCGATAACCCCAGGGACGAACCGGAACTTCGAGCTCCGCCGCGAGTTCGCCGCCGACGTCGACGCCGCTCCGATCCGGGCGACCTCGGTGCTGAACGGCGCGTTCACCGACATGCTCACCGGGCAGGCGCCCCTCATCCTGTTCGACCGACAGCGCGTGCTCTACTGGTCCTCCGCCGACCAGGTGCTCGACTTCACCACGAAGGACGACGTCGCCCGTACCACCGCACTCGTGGCCCTCGACCCGGCACCACCCCGGGTCGTCGAGGTCGCCGGGGACCGGGTGACCGCACGGAGCATCGCCGACGCGATGTCCCGCCTCACGGGCACGCCCTTCCGCCTGCAGTGGGCCGGGACCGCCGGCACGCTCTCCGCGATGGCCCGGGTCGGCCGTCGCCTGTCGCGGGCCGGCGACGACGAGCCGTTCCCCGCGTGGCAGGGTATGCAGTACTTCGTCAGCATGTTCAGTGGGGAGGCCGAACTGCGCCACGTCGACAACGCGCGCTACGGTGTCCAGCACTGGACGACGGTGCGCGACGTGCTCGCGGCGCACCTCGGCACCTGAGGGAACGACCACACCGAAGGAGCAGCCAGCCGATGGCCGACACCACCTGCCACATGTCCATCTCGCTCGACGGTTTCGTCGCGGGCCCCGACCAGAGCCTCGACCAGCCCCTCGGCCGGCGCGGCGGCGAGCTGCACACGTGGCACATGCCCGGCGCCGACGTGGGGGAGGCCGACCGCACGGCCGCCGGCTGGCTCATGCGCCCCCGCGGCGCCTACGTGATGGGCCGCAACATGTTCGGACCGGTCCGCGGTGAGTGGGACGAGGACTGGCAGGGCTGGTGGGGGAACGAGCCGCCGTACCACGCGCCGGTGTTCGTGCTCACCCACCACCCGCACGAGCCGATCGAGCTCGAGGGCGGTACGACCTTCCACTTCGTCACCGACGGGTTCGACGCCGCCTACGCGCAGGCGGTCGACGTCGCGGGCGACAACGGGGTCGACATCGCCGGCGGCGCCTCGACGGTGCGACAGGCGCTCGCCGCCGGAGTGGTCGACGAACTCACGCTCGACATCGCCCCGGTGTTGCTCGGTTCCGGGGAGCGGATCTTCGAGGACGGCTCCGAGACGTTCGACTTCGAGCCGGTCGAGGTGCTGCACTCCCCGCTGACGACGCACATCCGCTACCGCCGGAGCCGCTGACGCCCGTTGTGCCTAACCATCCGCGTCGGGCACCCTGACGATGCGGTTCTGGTAGGCCCAGACCACGGCCTGCAGACGCGACCGCACGCCGAGCTTCGGCAGCATCCGCGCCAGGTGCGACTTCACGGTCGAGACCTCGACGACGAGCGCCGCGGCGATCTCCTCGTTCGACATGCCCTCGGCGAGGAGCAGCAGGACGTCCCGCTCACGCGCGGTCAGCACGTCGTCGGCGCGGTCGCCCGACACGGGTCGCAGGCTCCGGCGGGAGACGAACTCGCGCAGCACCCGTCGGGTCAGCGCCTGGTCGATCGTGCCGTTGCCCGCGGCGACCTGTCGGACGGCGTCGACGATGACGTCCGGCTCGGCGTCCTTGAGGAGGAACCCGGACGCCCCCGCCTCGAGCGCGCCGAACACGAGGTCGTCCATGTCGAACGTGGTGAGCATGAGCACCGGGACGGCGGGATCGGCGTCCGGGGCGCAGAGTTCCCGGGCGACCTCGATCCCGTTCCGGACGGGCATCCGGATGTCGAGGCACGCGACGTCCGGTCGGGTGCTCCGCGCGAGGGCGAGGGCCTCGCCGCCGTCGGCGGCGACGCCGACGACCTCGATGTCGGGTTCGGCGGACAGCAGGGCAGAGACGCCCGCGCGGACGAGCGGCTGGTCGTCCGCCACCAGCACGCGGATCACCCTGCCACCTCCTGATCGGGCGCCGTCGCGTCGGACGCGGGTCGCGCCTCCCGGCCCAGTACCAGCTCGACCGTCCAGCCGCCGGGACCGGTGGGACCGACCTGGAGGCGCGCCCCGACCAGTTCTGCCCGCTCGCGCATGCCGCGCAGTCCGTTCCCACCCGCCGGCGTGCTGCCGACGGACGGTGCGGTGGGCGCCCCGTTCTCGACGCGGACCGTCAGGTGGCCGGGCCCGCTGTCGTCGACGGTGACCGTGCAGGCGGCGCCGGTCGCGTGGAGCGCGACGTTGGCGAGGGCCTCCTGGACCGTGCGGTAGGCGACGAGCTGGGTGAGCGGTCCGATGCCGTCGGCGAGCGGGTGGTCGCCGGGCCGGACGTCGAGCACGACGTCCGTCCGCGTACGAGCCGCCTCGACCAGGTCGACGATCCCGGCGACCGTCTCGACTGCGCGCTCGGCGGGGGCGTCGTCGCGGAGGAGACCGACCAGGCGGCGGAGGTCCTCGAGCACGGCGGTGCTCTGCTCGCGCACCTGCCGGACGCCCTCGTGGGCGCGCTCCGGATCGGTGTCGATCTGGCGATCGACGACCGCGGACATCAGGGCGATGCCGGACAGGTGGTGGGCGGCGATGTCGTGCAGTTCGCGGGCCATGGCGGCTCGCTCCCGGGAGACGGCGGCCTCGACTCGGGCGTCCTGCTCACGGCTGACGGCGGCGGCCTCGGCGGTGCGGGCGTCCGTCTCGGCGGTGCGTGCGTCGGCCTCCGCCGTGCGTGCGGCGGCTTCGGCCGTCCGGGCTGCCCGGAGTTCCCGACGCGACCGGACGACGAGTGCGACGACGAGCGGGAGTCCCACGGCGCCGACCGCCTGCAGGACGCCCTGACCGAGGGACGCGCCGAGGCCCTGCGCGAGCCCGCTGCGGAACGCTCCGGACGTCCGGGCCCACTCGACGGCCGTGCCGAGGGCGACCAGTGCGCCGGCGGCGACGACGGGTGGCCAGAGCCGGGCGAGTGGGAGCCGCAGCGCCGCGAGGACGACCGCGACGACGACGGGCAGCGCGGTCAGCCCGAACGCGGTGTTCGTCGACACCACGGCCACCACGACGGGGAGCGCGGCGACCAGGACCAACGCGGAGCGGGGTGCTCGTCGAGCGGCGAGGAGGACCGCGGACTGGACGAGCAGCGCGACCGCCAGGACCGTCCACGGGAGGCCCCCGACCACCGGGTACACGGTGCCCGTGCCGTCTGGGTCGGCCGAGTCCAGTGGCGGCAGGCCGAGCAGGAGCCCGAGGGAGACGACCGCGGTGCCGACGGCGACGAGGACGTCGGTGCGCCGGTCGCGCGCGTCAGCGGGTGCCATCGTCCGATCCTACGAGGCGCGTGCGGGCTGCGGGCGTGGTCGCCGTGGTCGCCGGGGTCGGCGGGGTCGGCGTGGGACCGCGGTGGCCGAGGCGCCCGCGGGTCGCGACGAGCAGCACGGCGGCCGCGACGGTCGACACGATCGCCAACCCGACCATCATCGTGCCCGCCGTCATCCCCGGGTACATGTCGGCCCAGAGCGTCGAGATCGTGTTGTTGACGCCGACGTGCAGGAGCAGTGCGACCGGCAGGCTCTCACCGGTGCGGTTGAACACCCACGTCATCACGACGTTGAACGTGATCGTGAAGAGGGCGAACACGAGCGGCTCCGTCCAGTGCGCGTCCGGCCACCCGCCCCAGTCGCTGAGGTAGAGCGGCATGTGCCAGAGCGCCCACAGGGGACCGAGCACGGCGGCGGCTCCGAGCGGGCCGAACCGTTCCTGGAGGCGCGGCAGGGCGAAGTCGCGCCAGCCGGGCTCCTCGGAAAGACCGGTGGTGAACAGCTGCACGACGAGCCCGGGCACGAGGGCGACCAGGGCGAGCAGGCTCGGTGCCTGCACCTGACCGCCGGCGAACGGCAGCCCGGAGACGACGATGAGTGCCGGCACACCGACGAGGGCGAGGGCGTACCAGTACCAGGCCACGCGCCAGCGCCAGAGCCGTCCGACCCAGCGACGCAGCCCCGGGCGCCCGTCCGCGAGCGCGGTGACCAGGAACGCGCTGCCGAGCGGCCCGAGGAGCGCGCCCGGCAGGACGCCCGTGAACTGCGCGGTGCCGAGGAGCTCGGGGAAGTGGAGGTCCCAGACGCCGAGGCCGTGCGGGGACAGGATGTACGGGACCCAGGCGGCCCAGCTGAGGCCGAGCGCGAGGGCGGCGAACGCGAGCAGGGGGTGCCGGGCGACGAGCCCGCGCACCCCCGTCCGATCGGCGGGGACGGTGCCGGTGGTGTGCCGGTCTTCGGCGGTGATCGTCATGCCCTCGACGCTAGGAACCGCGGCGACACGGGACGACCGGCGAACGGACGCACCCGGGGGAGTTCCATCGAAGGATGCAGGCCGCGCGCGGCGGCATAGGCTCGGGAACCGTGTTCGAACTCCACCACCTCGCCGCGCAGGAACTCTGGGACTGGATCCGCCGTGGCGAGGTCACCGCGCTCGAGGTGACCGACCACTACCTGGACCGCATCGCCCGGCTCGACCCGGACCTGGGCGCCTTCGTGACCGTCACGGCGGAGGCCGCACGCGACCGGGCCGACCACCTCGGCCAGCGCGTGCCGACGTCGAGGCCGCTGTGGGGCCTCCCGTCCGGCGACAAGGACCTGTACGACCGCGCCGGCGTGCCGACCCGCAACGGGACGACGTCACTGCCGGACCGAGCCGCCGCTGCCGACCACCCGCTCGTCGCCGCCCTCGACGCCGCGGGCGCGGTGAGCCTCGGCAAGACGGCGAGTCCCGAGTTCGGGATGTCCTCGTCGTCGGAGACCCGGTTCGGCACGACCCGGAACCCGTACGACCCGACGAGGGCGCCCGGCGGGTCCTCGAGCGGCGCCGCGGTCGCCGTGGCCGCGGGACTCCTGCCCGCGGCGGTGGGGTCGGACGGCGGCGGCTCCGTGCGCATCCCCGCCGCGGCGACCGGGCTCGTCGGACTCAAGCCGAGCCGCGGCCGGGTGCCGTCGATGCCCGGGCGTTCCGGCGTCGGCGGGCTGTCCGTCGCCGGACCGCTCACCCGGAACGTCGCCGACGCGGGCATGCTCCTCGACGCCCTCGTGGCACCGACCGGGTCGCCCGAACCGCACCCGTACGCGCTCGTCACGCCCGAGATCGGCGACGGGCCGTTCACCGCCGCTGCCGTCCGCGGTGAAGGGCGCTTCGTGGTGGGGCTCCTGGACGGCTCGCCGTGGGACGACACCGTCGACGTGGTCATCGACCCCGCCGCCCGGGCCGCCGTCGAGACCGCGGTGCGGGTGCTCGGCGAGGTCGGACACGGCGTCGAGGAGGTCGCGATGCCCCGTGCGCCCTACGCCGACGCGTTCCGGGTGGCGTGGGAGTCGAGCGCCGCCCGTCTGCCGATGGTCCCCGGTATCGACCTGTCGGCGCTGACGCCGCTCGTGGCGTGGCTCGTGGCGCGGGGGAAACGCCTCACCGGGACGCAGGTGCTCGACGCGATGACGGCGCTCGACACGTTCTCGGCGGAGCTGATCGGCGCGTTCGACCGGTTCGACGCCATCCTCACGCCGACGCTCGCGCTGACACCGCGGCCGCTCGGCTGGTACGGCGACGACCCCGAGGAGGACTTCCGCCGCCAGTGCGCCTACTCGCCGTGGACGTCGATGGCGAACGTCGCGGGCCTCCCGGCGATCACACTGCCCGTCGGTGTCACGGGCGACGACCACCCGGACGGCGGGGGCCTGCCGATGGGCGTGCAGCTGATCGGGCGGCCGGGTGGGGAGCGTGTGCTGCTCGCGATCGGCGCACAGCTCGAGCGGCGGCTGCGCTGGCAGCGGCGGCATCCGCCGCAGTGGTGAGCGGCTGGCGGCCTGGAGGCGCGTGCCGGGCAAGCGGTGATGCGCGTCCGTTCGACAGTGCGCGCGTCGATCGACTCGTGCGGTGTCGGAGCATGCGCACGCACTCGTTGCCGGTGCATGGTTCGACAGTGCGCGCGTCGATCGACTCGTGCCGTGTCGCGAGCGCGCCCGCCAGCGCCGGCCGCGAGCGCCGCGCGCGTCAGGGCAGCGTCGGCGCCGCCTCCACCAGGGCCCGCGTCACCGGGTGCTGAGGCGCGTCGAGCAGGGACACCGGCCCGTGCTCGACGATCCGCCCCGCCGACATCACCGCCACGGTGTCGCACAGCCGCTGCACCACGCCGATGTCGTGCGACACGAGCACGAGGGTCAGCCCGAGGTCGTCGGCGAGCGAGCGGAACAGGTCGATCACGCGGGCGCGCACCACCACGTCGAGGGCGCTCATCGGCTCGTCCCCGAACAGGATCCGCGGCGAGTGCACGACGGCGCGGGCGATCGCGATGCGCTGCCGCTGGCCGCCGGAGAACTCGTGCGGGTACCGGTCGACGGCGTCGGCGGGCAGGTCCACGCGCTCCAGCACGTCCCGCACGAGCGACGCACGGGCCGCCGCCGAGCCCCCGATGCGCAGCGCCCGCAGCGGCTCCGCCACGATCGACCCGACGCGCATGCGCGGGTCCAGCGAGGCGTACGGGTCCTGGAACACCACGCCGGTCTCGCGACGGAACCAGCGCATCGCGGCCGCGGAACCGGACGCCACCACCGGACGACCGGAGGCGGTCACCGTGCCGGCGGAAGGCGCCTCCAGGCCGGCGAGCAGCCGCACCAGGGTCGACTTGCCGGACCCGGACTCGCCCACGATGCCGAGCCGGGCGCCCGGTGCGACCGTCAGGTCCACGCCGTCGACGGCGGTGCGGACGGGGCCGGGTTCGAACGGGCCGCGGCGGGGGAGCCGGTAGCTGCGGTGCAGGCCGTCGGCGTGCAGGACGTCGGTCACGCGGTCCTCCTGGCGGTGGCGCGGGCGGCGTCGACGAGCGCGGCCGTCGCCGGGTGCTGCGGGGCGGCGAGGAGTCCTGCGACGGACCCCTGCTCGACGACCCGGCCGCCGTCGAGCACGACCGCGGTGTCGGCGATCAGGGCGAGCACCGCGAGGTCGTGCGTCACGAAGACCATGCCCGCGGTGAGCTGCTCGAAGAGCTCGAGGATGCGCGCCTCGGTCGTGACGTCGAGCGCGGTGGTCGGCTCGTCGGCGACGAGGTAGGACGGCTCGCCGGCCATGGCCATCGCGATGCAGATCCGCTGCCGCTGCCCACCGGACAGCTGGTGGGGGTACTGCCGCAGCAGCGACTCCGGGTCGGGGAGCCCCACGGAGACGGCGAGGTCGACGGCAGCCGCTGACGCCGCCCGCCGATCGAGGCCGCGGTGCAGGCGGAGGGGCTCGGCGATCTGCGCACCGACGCGGCGGAGCGGGTCGAGGGCGGTACCGGGCTCCTGGAAGACCATGGCGATGCCGGAGCCACGGTGGCGGGCACGCTCCCGGTCGGGCAGGCCGACGAGTTCGGTCCCGTCGAGGCGGATGCTCCCCTCGACGCTCGCCCCCGCCGGTTCCAGCCCCATCAGGGCGAGCGAGGTCATGGACTTCCCGGATCCGGACGCGCCGATGACGCCCACCCGATGGCCTGGAGGCACGGTGAACGTCACGTCGTCGAGGATCGTCCGGCGGTCGATGCGGACCGTCAGGCCGCGCACCTCGAGTCCGGAGGCTCCGGTCCGGTCCGGGGGCGGCGCTGCGCGGGTTCCGTCCGGTGCGCCCGGCGTCCCGGGGGCCGTCGCGCCGGGGTTCGTCGCGTCGGTCATGCGGTCACTCCCGTGCTCGTCGCGGCCGGGTCGTCGGGCGTCCGGTCGCCCGTCGCGCCACCGGCCCGGGCGCCCACAGGG
>NZ_JABMCE010000043.1 GCF_013359865.1 Curtobacterium pusillum | reverse complement strand
GATCGACTTCAGCCCCGGCACACCGGTCTGCACCCGGATCGACTTGTAGCCGAGCTCCTGGTGGTGCCGGATCGAGTCGAACAGCTCGGGCAGCTCCTTGCCCGAGGCGTGCCCGTACGCCATCAACCCGGTCCGGGACGCTCCCCCGAGCAGCTGGTACACGGGCATCCCCGCGACCTTGCCCTTGATGTCCCACAACGCCATGTCCACAGCAGCGATCGCAGCCATCGTCACCGGACCACGACGCCAGTACCCACCCCGGTACAGGAACTGCCAGGTGTCCTCGATGCGTGCCGGGTCGAGACCGATCAGCAGCGGTGCGACGTGGTCCCGGAGGTACGAGACCACGGCGAGCTCGCGGCCGTTCAGCGTGCCGTCGCCGAGACCCGTGACCCCGTCGGAAGTCGTCAGCTTCAGCGTGACGAAGTTCCGGTCCGGGCTGGTGACGACGACTTCGGCCTTCTCGATCTTCATTGCTCTTGCTCCTGGTTCTTGTGGTTCGGCTGATGTGGGTCGGCGGCCGCGGTCGAGCTATTCGGTGGGCGGCGGGACCGGGCCACGCTGGGCGCGGAAGGCCGCAGTCGACAGCTCGGGGTCGATGACCGCACCCTCTCCGTTCGCGGCGCGGCGCGCGGCGACTTCGGCGACGATCTGCGCGTGCCGCTTGTCCGTCAACGGGTAGAGCAGCATGATCGCGATCGCGACGAGCGCTCCGACAGCGGGGATGAGCCCGGTGGCGGCGCGGATCCCGAACTCGGCATGGGCACTCTGCGTGGCGGCGCCGGCGGAGTAGCCACCCCAGGCGAGGGCGTAGGCGGCAAGCGCGCCACCGACGGCCTGCCCGGTCTTGCGGGTGAATGAGAACAGCGCGTACGTGATGCCCTCGGTGCGGACCCCGGTCTTCCACTCGCCGTACTCGACGGTGTCGGCTTCGAGAGCCCAGACCAGCATGTTGACCGACACGAGGCCCACGTACGCGACGACGAGGCCGGTGAAGCCGATTGCGGGCATCGACTGCGGCGCGACCATGATGACGATTCCGCCGATGACCATGACAGCGCCGCCGGCGATGTACGCGGTCTTCTTCCCGAAGGCGCGAACCACCTTGGGCATGAACGCCGCGAGCCCGAACGTCAAGGCGAGCTGGATGAGTGAGATCAGCGGGTACAGCGACACCGCGCCGAGGACGTCCCGCAGGTAGTACAGCTGGACAGTCGACAGTGCCAGCATGCCGGTGAGGAACACGAACGAGCTGAGGCAGAGCAACAGGAGCGGCTTGTTGCTCTTCAGGGTGCGGAAGCTCTGTCGCATGGTGACGTGCGCCACCGTGCGCTGCACCCGCTCCTTGGCGGTCAGCGCGGTGAAGAAGTACATGGCTGTACCGACGACGACGAAGCACAGTGTGACGATCGTGAACAGCGTCTGCAGGTCGGCGCCGGGCACGATGTGCGGCGCGAGGAAGATGCCGAGGCCGGCACCGGTGACGGCCGCGCCGATGGAGCGGGCGCTGGCGAGCTTGGCCCGTTCCGTTCCGACCTGCGTCATCGCGCCGGCGAGGGAGCCGTAGGGGATGTTGACCAGGCTGTACGCCAGGCCGAGGGCGGCGTAGGTCAGGTACGCGTAGATGAGCATCCCCGACTCCCCGATCTGCGGCACGGAGAACGTCGCAACGGTGAGCAGCAGCAGCGGCACCGACCCGAACATGAGGAACGGACGGAACTTGCCGAACCGCTTGCTGTAGGTACGGTCGACGATCCGTCCCGCGAACACGTCCGCGAGGGCGTCGAAGACGCGGACCACGAGCAGCAGCGTGCCAGCAGCGGCGGCGGAGATCCCGGCGACGTCGGTGTAGTAGACGAGCAGGAACATCGTGGCCGTCGTGAACGCGAGGTTGTTCGCGGCGTCGCCCGCGCCGTATCCGATGATGCTCGTCTTGGAAAGTTTGGCAATCGCTCCCGCAGATCGCGTGGTCCGCGACTCGGGAACGTCCGTCTGGTCGGTCATGTCTGGGCTCCTTTACCCGAAGTTCATGCGTTCCGGCGCGACAAGCGGCCGGGTTGAGATGCAGCCTGCGATGTGGGGATCAAGCAGCTGCCAAGCGAAGCAGATTCAGTCAAGCACTGGCGAGCACATTTGGCAACCGATTGCCAGATGCTTTCAGCAAATCAACCGCCGCCTGGGTCCGCACCGCGGTGTCAGTGTCGGCGATGCGGTCGTCGATCGCCTGCAGCAGTCGCTCGACACGGAGGGGGCCACTCTCGGCGAGGGCGGCGCGCACGGTGGATGCTTGAGCGTCCGGGATCTCCGCACCCGACTCGAGCAGCGCGATCCACGCGGCGATGCCCGTCAGCGCGGCGGCACCACTCCGGCCGGCCGCGCGTTCCGCGAGGTACACCGGCGCGAGCCGGACGCGGAGCTTCGCCGTGCCCTCCATGGCGATCTGCTCCAGGCGGTGCTCGATCCGGGCGTTGCCGAACCGGTCGAGGAGCGCTGCCCGGTAGTCGTCGAGACGCAGCTCGTCGGCGTCCAGATGCGCAACGGCCTCGTCCCAGAACGCGGTCATCGCGCCGGTGCACTCCGGGTCGCCGACCGCCTCCGCGACGGTGCTGTGACCCCGCAGCTGCCCGTGGTACGCCAGCAGGGAGTGCGCACCGTTGAGGAGCCAGAGCTTCCGACGCTCGAAGGGCTCGATGTCCGCGACGAACCGCGCGCCGGCGTTCTCCCACGCGGGTCGGCCACCCGGGAACGCGCCCGAGAGGATCCAGTCGTGGAAGGGCTCGGTGACGACCGGACTGGCGTCCTGGTACCCGGTGAGGGCGGCGGCGGTCTCGAGGTCCTCGTCGCGCGTGCGGGGAGTGATCCGATCCACCGACGTCGACACGAATGCCACGTTCGCGTCGATCCACTCGTCGAGGTCACGTGAGACGGCGGCGGCGAACGCGCGGACGCCGGTCGCGACCCACGCGCCGTTGTCGGGGACGTTGTCGCACGGCACGATCGCGAGCCCGGCCGCGCCTGCCCGCCGTCGCGCCGCCAGACCGAGTACGAGCCGACCGAGCACGGTGCGGAGCGGCTCGTGCACCCCGGCAGCGAGGACGTCACCGCTGCTCGCGATCCGGCTTCCGAGGACCTCCAGATCGTGCGCGACCTGCTCGTCGCCGAGGTCAGGAGTGCCGTCCGCCCCGAGCCGGTAGCCGCTCTCGGTGATCGTGAGCGTGACGATCGCGGTCGGTTCGGCAGCGAGCAGCTCGACCAGCCGGTCGGTTTCGGCACCGTCGTTCACCTCGACGATGCTGTCGACCACCGTCGCGGTGTCCCCGGACGCCGAGCGTTCGATGAGGGTGAAGAGTCCCCCCTGCGGTGCGAGCTGCTCGGCGACGGTGGCGGACCGTCCGGTGAAGCCGGCGATCCCCCACTGGTGATCGGCGTCGACCGCGGCCGTGTACCACGCCTGGTGCGCCCGGTGGAAGGCGCCGACACCGAGGTGGACGATGCGGATCGGTGCGGGTGCCGCGCTGCGCGCGAGCCGTCGACGGACGGGGGCTTCAGCGGTCAAGCTTGAACACCTTCTTCGGCTGGGTCGACACGAGGTCGACGAGGATGTCGTGGGCGACGTCGACACCGAGACGCCCCTCCGCGACGAGGCGAGCGAGGAACGCCGCGTCCAGCCGACGCGACATGTCGTGCCTGGCGGGGATCGACAGGAAGGCCCGGGTGTCGTCGATGAAACCGGAGCCGCGGGAGAACCCGGCCGTCTCGGTGACGGCGGCGCGGAACCGGAGGACCGCGTCGGGGGCATCGAGGAACCACCACGGGGCGCCGATGTAGACGCTGGGGTAGAAGCCCGCGAGCGGTGCGATCTCGCGCGAGTACGTCGTCTCGTCGACGCTGAAGAGGACCAGGTGGAAGTCCTCGACCATGCCGAACGCGTTGAGGAGCGGGCGAAGCGGCTCGACCCACTGCGTCGCCACCGGGATGTCGTGGCCGGTGTCGGGACCGAACCGGTGGAACGTGTCGGCGCTGTGGTTCCGGTGCACCCCGGCGTGCACGGTCATCACGAGCCCGTCCTCCGTGCTCATTCGAGCCATCTGGAAGAGCATGTGCGCTTCGAACCGAGCGGCGTCCGCATCGCTGAGCGTGCCCCGGAGGGCAGCGGCGAAGAGGGACTCCGCCTCGGCGGTGTCGAGCTCCACCGTCAGGGGCTGCAGCACTCCGTGGTCCGCCGAGACGGCGCCGTGCTCGACGAAGTAGTGCCGACGCCCCTCGAGACCCTCGATGTAACCGCGGTAGTCCGACGGGGCGGAGCCGCTCCACGCTGCGAGGCGCTCGACACGCCCGGCCCAGTCCGTGGTGCGGGGGTTGATGTACGCGTCCGGACGGAACGTCGGGATGACGCGGCCGGAGAACGTCGGGTCCGCGGCCAGCGCATCGTGGATCGCGAGGTCGTCCAGCGGGTCGTCCGTCGTCGCGAGGACGTCGATGCCGAACTGCGCGAACAACGCTCTGGGGCGGAACGCCGGCGTCGCCAGCTGCTCGCTGATCCGGTCGAACAGCGCATCGGCGTTCGACGCGTTCGGTTCCTCGGTGATGCCGAACTGCTCCGCGAAGATGTTGCTCAACCAGTACCCCGAGGCCGTTCCGGCGTAGAGGCGCCAGTTCGAGCAGAGCGCGCGCCACGCGTCACGGGGCTCGCCGGTGGGGACCGCGCCGCTGGTGTCGGGGATGCCGAGGGTCGTCAGGGGAATGCCCGCCGCGTGGAGCAGACGCGTGACGTAGTGGTCGTACCGCACGAACAGTTCAGCGGGGTTCGGGAAGGCCTCGTCGTCGTGCAGCAACCGGGGATCGACGTGCCCGTGCGGGGAGATGATCGGGAGTTTGGCAACCGATTCGTACAGCTCCCGCGCAATGGGTCGGGAAGCCTGGTCCACAGGAAACAGGCGGTCAGGGTCGTTCTGCAGCATCGTTGACACAGCATCAAGTGAAACCGCAAAGCGCCATTTTGTCAACCGGTTGCCAAAGCGACGCAGCAGCGTCGCAGCGGCGCCGCAGCGCGACGGGCACGGCGGCGCGGCGCAGCTACGACAGCGACCCCACGGCCGCGCGTCGCTCGTGCTGCTCGTTCAGTCCCGCGCTCGCGGCGCCGCGGTCGACTGCCGAACGACGAGTTCGGTCTCGAGCGGGCGCTCATCCTCGACCGCGGACGCACGGTCTTCCGAACCTGCTGCGTCGAGGAGCTTCTGCATGGCGCGTTGACCGACCGCGCGCAGCGGCGTCTTGATCGTCGTGAGCGCGGGCGCGGTGAGATCGGCCCCGAAGATGTCGTCGAACCCGACGATGCTGAGGTCGTCGGGCAGGCGCATGCCCGACTCCGCCGCCTCCTTCATCAGTCCGATGGCCAGCAGGTCGTTGTACGCGACGACAGCGGTGACACCGGCCGCCCGAACACGGGCGAGCGACCCTCGCCCACCGTCGATGGTCGGCGAGGAAGTCGGGATCTCGACGATGCGCAGTCCGCGCGGCGGGGCTGCGTCGAGGAGATGGTCCCAACGACGCGCCCCGATCCAGGAGCGTTCGGGACCGGCCAGGTAGGCGATCGACGTGTGACCCAGTTCCTGGAGCAGCGACAGTGCGCTGTCGATCCCGGGCACCACGTCGGCGACGACGCTGTCGACTCCGGGGACGCGCCGGTTGATCAGGACCAGCGGCTTCTCGGCGGAGAGCGCGAGGATCTCGTCGTCGGTGAGTCGCGTGGTGGCGAGGACGAGGCCACCGACCGCGGGCAGGAGCCGCCGACCCCGCTCGGCTTCCCGCTGCCCGGACTCCTCCGACTCGGAGAGGATGAGCGTGTACCCGTGCTCGGCCGCGACGGCTTCGGCGCCGCGCACCATCTCGAAGAACACCGGGTTCGTGAAGTCCGCGACCAGCATCCCGAACGTCGTCGACCTGCCCGTCGGGAGTGCGCTGGCCATCGGGTTGAGTCGGTAGTGCAACTCATCGGCCGCCGCCTGCACCTTCGCCTGGGTTCTGGCGTTGATGCGGCCCGGCTTGCCGAGCGCGCGAGAAACGGTCGAAGGAGACACCCCCGCGAGCCGCGCGACGTCGTAGATCGTCGCGGCAGCGCCGGGGCGCCGGGTCCCGGTGAGGGGTTCCTCGGATGTCAGCGGCGTTTCGACTTCACTGGTCACGGTCGTCGGTCCTTCTGTCCGAACGCGGGAGTCGACGTCCGTCGACTCCCGCGTTCATGGTCTCACAGCGCTCGGCACATCATGCTTCAGCGGGTTCGCTCGGGGAACTTTCCCTCCGCACGGATGCGCTTGTTCAACTCCTCGAGGTACGCGTCCTCGTCGAGGTCGAGGGGCACTTCCTGGCCGGTCCAGCTGGACATGTGGATCGCGTTGGCGAGGCGCACGCCGCGGATGCCGTCGGCGCCGGGCGCGAGCAGCGGGGTGCCGTCGAGGATGTTGGCGGCGAAGTTCTCCAGGACCCCCGAGTGCTGCACACCCCAGGCGGAGTCGAACTCGAGCACCTCCTGCGTGTACAGCTCGGCCGTGTCCAACTCTCCGGTGAACAGCCGTCGCACGTCGTCCATCCCCATGCCCTCGCTCAGCTCGCGCTCGGGCTTGGCCAGGCGGGTGATGGTCGCGGTCTTGCTGCCCTCGACGACGATCTTGCCCTGGTCGCCGAGGATCTCCAGCCGGTCGGTGCCGACCAGGTCGTGGGTCGCGGTCACGAAGACACCGGTGACACCGTCGCCGAAGTCGGCGAGCACGCTCACCTCGTCCTCCACCGCGATGTCGCGCCGGAACCCGAACGCGGCCTTCGCGAAGACCGACTTCGGCACTCCGCACAGCCACTGCCAGAGGTCGAGCTGGTGCGGCGCCTGGTTGACGAGCACGCCGCCACCTTCACCGCCCCACGTGGCGCGCCAGTCGCTCTGGTCGTAGTAGCCCTGCGGCCGCCACCAGTTGGTGATGATCCAGTTCGACCGGAGGATGGAGCCGATCTGACCGCCGTCGATGATCTCCTTGAGCGCGATGTACAGCGGGTTGTTCCGCTGGTTGAACATGATCGCGAAGGTCAGGTCCGGCTTCGACGCCGCGAACTCGTTCAGTTCGCGCACCTGTGCGCTGTACACGCCGGCCGGCTTCTCGACGAGCACGTGGATGTCGTGTCGAAGCGCCTCGATCGCGACCTCGGGGTGCAGGTAGTGCGGGATGCAGGTCACGACGGCGTCGACGTCGCCGGACTCGAGCATCGCCCGGTAGTCCTCGAACGTGGGCACCTCGGGGTACTGCTCGGCACTCGAGGCGCGGCGTTCCGGGTCCACGTCGGCGACTGCGGCGAGGACCGTGTTCGGCACCATGCCGTCGGTGATGAACTTCGCGTACATGGATCCCTGGGCACCGAGCCCGATGATCCCGAGGCGGACCTTCTTCATCTGCGTTCTCTTCCGTTCTGTTCGGACGCGGTCAGCGCTGCGGCTGACGGTCGGGGTAGGTCTGGTCGTAGACCGACTGGATGACCCTGAGGGTCTTGTCCGCCTCGGCGCCGTCGATCCAGAACGGCACGCCCTCGTGGACGCACCGGTAGAAGTCGGCGATGAGCGCGGAGTGGGACACACCCCAGTAGCCGCGCTCGCCGACGACGGGCGGCGCCTCGGCGAGCAGCTCGGTGGTGCCGTCATGCCAGGTGACCGTGAGGTCGTCGCGGAGCCGTACGACCGCCTCGTCGGTGACGATCTCGATGTCGACCGGCGCGTTCCGACCGTGCGCGAGCGTGGCGTAGAACGCGGTGGTCGCTCCGGATTCGTGCGTGAGGAGCATCTCCGCCGTGTCCTCCACCTCGATCGCGCCGCCGAGGTGCCTCGTGGCGGCGTGGCCCTGGACACCGACCACGTCGCCGAGCAGCCACTGCGCGAGATCGAGCGTGTGGATCGCCTGGTTCATGAGGAGACCCCCGCCGGCGGTGTCCCACCTGCCGCGCCAGGGGCTCGCCGCGTAGTACTCGGCGGTGCGGTGCCACAGCACTGTGGCGGCAGCGTGCTGCGGGACGCCGAGGTCACCCGCGGCGAGCTTGGAACGGAGCATCTGGACGGGGCCGTTGTACCGGTTCTGGAAGCAGACCCCCAGCTGCGCCGTCGACTCGGCCGCAGCCGCGACGAGCGCAGCTCCGGCGTCGACACTGTGCGCGAGCGGCTTCTCGGTCAGCACGTTGGTCCCGAGCTGCAGGGCCCTGACGGCGATCGGGGCGTGGAGGTGGTGGGGAGTGCACACGTGCAGGACGTCGGGCCGGACCTCGTCGAGCATGACCTCCCAGTCGTCGAACGGGAGCGCCCCGTGTGCCCGGGCGACCGCGTCGGCACGATCGGAGATGACGTCGCACGCGGCCACGAGGACCGAGTCCGGTGCGCTGGCGATCGCATCGAGGTGCAGTGCCGAGATGTCACCGCAGCCGACGAGTGCGACACGGAGCGGAGTCGGTGCACTCACCTGCCGGTCACCACCCCGGCCGCGTCGGTCAGCGATCGGAACGCACGAGCAGCGTCGCCGAACGCCACGGGGCCGGAGAACCCGCCGAGCGTGAAGGCCTCGTCGAGGTGGGGCTCCAACGACGCGAACCCCGCGTACCCGGATCGGGCGAACGCCGCGACGGTCTCCGGCAGCTGTCCGTCCCCGTGCCCGGCGGGAACCACCTTGCCGGTCTCCATCACCGCGTCCTTGACCTGCAGGTAGTCCACGTACGGCCGGAGCGTCTCGTACGCCTCGGTCATGGGTCGGACTCCGACCTGGACGAAGTTGGCGTTGTCCCACGCCAACCGCAGCGCCGGCGAGCCGACCGACTCGACCATGTCGACGATCCGGCTCGGGACGTCGCCGAAGATGTCCTTCTCGTTCTCGTGCAGCAGTGTCACCCCCGCTCGCTCCGCGACCCGGGCGAGTGCCGCCATCCGGACGAGCACATCGTCACGGACCGCGTCGGGCTCGCGCCCTTCGTGGAAGAAGGAGAAGACTCGGATGTTGGTCGTGTCCAGCGCCTTCGCGACCTCGACCACCCGTCGCAACCGGGCCACTTCGTGCTCGACGTCCTCGGAGACGTCGACCTTGCCGATCGGCGATGCGACGGCCGAGACCGACATGGAGTTCTCGGCGAGGATGCCCTGCAGCCGCGCGACCTGCTCGTCGGACATCTCGGCGACGTTGGTTGCCCACGCGCTGCGTACTTCGATGTGGTCGGCGCCGAGTGCCTGGAGCACGGCGACCTGCACGCGAGGGTCGTGATCGATCTCGTCGCCGAATCCCGAAAGGGACCATGCAACCGATTGCTGTTCTGACACGATCTACGATCAGCCTCCACATACGCTCACGTCATTGAGAGCCGCCTCCGACCGTGAGGAGCGGGGCCGGCCAGGACGACACTAGCCACTGCGCCTCGACTTGGCAACCGATTGACAAAATTGCCAGCGACGCATGGAATGGTTGCGGTGGAGTGCAGCGCGCACCCCGTTCCGTAGGCGATTGGACACGAAGACGTGATGGTGGATCTGACGAGCAGCCCCTTCGACCTGAACGAGGCGGACGTCGCCTGGGTCCGGTCGACGATCGACTCGATGACCCTGGACGAGAAGATCGGCCAGCTCTTCATCAACCTCAACACCAGCTTCGAGCCGTCCTACCTCGACGGCGTCGTCGACCGCTTCCACGTCGGCGGCATGCGCTACATGGGGGCCGATGCGGCGACCGTCCAGGAACACATCCGCTACGCGCAGGGTCGCTCCAGGATTCCGCTGCTCATCGCGTCCAACCCGGAGATGGGCGGCGCAGGCAGCGCCGACGACGGCACCCTGGTGAGCACCCACCTCCAGGCCGGCTCGAACCCCGACGCCTCGATCGCACGGGACATGGGGCGCGTCGCGGGTGTCGAGACCACCGCGATGGGGTGCAACTGGGCGTTCGCGCCGATCGTGGACATCCACCGCAACTGGCGGAACACTGTCGTCGGGACCCGGTCCTTCGGCAACACGGCGGACGTCGTGATCGAGCGCGCCAAGGCGTACTTCGACGGGATCTCGGAATCGGGGACCGTGTGCGCGATGAAGCACTTCCCCGGCGACGGGGTCGACGAACGCGACCAGCACGTGGTGACGACCTGGAACACGCTGAGCTCCGACGAGTGGGATGCGACGTACGGCGCGGTGTACCGGGAGATGATCGCGCACGGCGTTCAGTCGATCATGGTCGGGCACATCGGCGCGCCCGCCCTGTCCCGCCGGCTCGTCCCCGAGATCCGCGACGACGAGCTCCTGCCGGCGACCCTGGCTCCAGAACTGATCCAGGGTCTGCTCCGCGGAGAGCTCGGCTTCAACGGGCTCGTCGTGTCCGATGCGTCACTGATGCTCGGTTTGACCTCCGCGATGCCGCGCCGCGACCTGGTACCCGCCGCGATCGCAGCCGGCTGCGACATGTTCCTGTTCTTCCGGGATCCCGAAGAGGACTTCGGCTACATGCGCGACGGGTACGCCAGCGGGGTCATCAGCGACGAACGCCTGGACGAGGCGCTGCAGCGCATCCTCGGGTTGAAGGCGTCGCTCGGGCTGCACCGCACGCCCGTGGACGAGCTGGTGCCTCCGCCGTCCGCACTGGCCGTCGTCGGGTCGACCGAGCACCACGCGATCGCCGCCCGGATCGCGGACAAGACCGTCACCCTCGTCAAGGACACCGAGCACAACCTCCCGCTGAACCCAGCGGAGCACCGTCGGATCCGGCTGTACGGCGTCACCGGCGGATCCGACTTCACCGGCACCGACCCCGGCGGGTACCTGACCATCGCCCGCGAAGAGCTCGAACGGCGCGGGTTCGAAGTGCACACCTTCCGCAACGCGGCCGAACGGCAGGCCGCCGGCGAGGAGGGCGTGTACTTCCACACGGTCATGGCCGACGAAGCGAACGGCACGTACGCCGACAAGTACGACGCCGCGATCGTGTTCGCGAACGTCGCGGGCTTCGCTCAGGAAGCGACCGTCCGGATCCGCTGGTCGACCCCGATGGCGGCGGAGATCCCCTGGTACGTGACCGAGGTCCCGACCGTGTTCGTCTCGCTGAACCAGCCGAACCACCTGATCGACGTGCCGATGGTGAAGACCATGATCCACGCCCACAACCCCTCCCGAGAAGCGATCTCCGCGACCATCGACAAGATCACCGGCGCGTCGGAGTTCCAGGGGACCTTCAACGACAACGTCTGGTGCGGCACGTTCGCCACGGACTTCTGACCCTCGACGACCCACACAAGGAGAACCCATGCCCAAGATCGGCGTCCAAGCGATGATGCTCAAGGACGACTTCGCGGCCAACGGCCCCCTCGAGACGCTCCGAAGCGTCGCGGACATCGGCTACCACGCGATCGAAGTGTCCCAGATACCGATGACCACGGAGAACGTCCGCGAGCTGCAACGCGCCCGTGACGAGCTCGGCTTCGACATCGCTTCGCTCTCCGCAGCCCTGGACGCGTCCGGCGGCACCGGTGACGCACTGAGCGAGGACTTCGACAAGATCGTCGACGATGCGAAGACGCTCGGAGCCGGGATGGTACGCATCGGCATGCTGCCGTTCGCGTCGATGAAGTCCCTCGAGGCGACCCTCGCGTTCTGCGACCGCGCGAACGAGTACGCCGAGAAGCTCGCGGAACACGGCATCGACCTCTACTACCACAACCACCACATCGAGTTCATGAAGTTCGACGGGTCGTACCTGCTCGACATCATCGCGGACCGTGCACCGCGGGTGGGACTGGAGATCGACGTCCACTGGGTGCAGCGAGGCGGTCTCGATCCCGTCCGTGTCCTCGACCAGTACGCGGGTCGCGTGGCGATGGTGCACCTGAAGGACTACCGGATCGGTCAGCTCGGCGAGGAAGCGTTCGAGGCGCTCGCGGCCGGCGACTTCGCCTCGTTCATGGCGGCGTTCACCGGGGTCGTGCAGTTCGCAGAGGTCGGTGAGGGGAACCTGGACTTCCCCTCGATCATCGACGCCGCGAGCCGGACGGGCGCCGAGTACCTCCTCGTCGAGCAGGACGACCAGTACGGTCGCACTCCCCTCGACTGCCTCCGCACCTCGCACGACAACCTCGTCGCGATGGGTTTCGCTGATCTCTTCTGATCGGCCCCGACGCACGGCGAGAGCGGCCGATCCCCTCGGGATCGGCCGCTCTCGTCTGCGGGGAGGTCGCGCTACGCCGCTGCCGCGCGCTTGCTCGCTTCCAACCGCTCGCGGCGCCGCTCCGCCTGCCGATCCGGATCGGGGACCGGGGAAGCCAGGAGCAGACGTTGCGTGTACGGGTGGGTCGGTCGTTCCGTCACCCGGGCGGCTGGACCGTGTTCCACGATCTCGCCGCGGTACATCACCGCGACACGATGGCTCAGATGACGGACCACCTCGAGGTCGTGGGAGATGAACAGGTACGCGACACCCGTGTCCCGTTGGATCTGCAGGAACAGGTCGAGCACGCGGGCCTGGGTCGAGAGGTCCAGAGCGCTCACCGGCTCGTCGCAGACGATGAGCTTGGGCGACAGCGCGATGGCTCGCGCGATGGCGACCCGCTGACGTTGCCCGCCACTGAACTCCCGAGGGCGGCGGTCGATCGAACCGGCGGGCAGGCCCACCTGGTCCAGCACCTCGCTGATTCGGCGCCGCGCGTCCCGTGCGGCTGTCCCGTGGGTGACGAGCGGCTCGGCGAGGATGCTCCCGACGGTCATCGCCGGGTTGAGTGACGTGTACGGATCCTGGAACACCACCTGCAGTTCGTCGCTGATGCTGCGACGTTCCCGACGCGAGGCGTGGCCGATGCTGCGCCCTTCGAACAGCACGGATCCCGCCGTGACGGGCGCCAGTCCGAGCACCGCGCGTCCGAGCGTCGTCTTCCCGGATCCGGATTCGCCGACCAGGCCCACCGTCTCGCCGGGGCCGACGTCCAGGGACACCCCGTGCAGGGCGCGGAACGACGGCTTCCTGAATCCCTTCCCCGGGTACTCCACCACGAGGTCGTCGACGGCGAGGAGTGTGCGAGGGGCCGTGGGGCTCGGCGTCTCGGGGGCGGCGTGTGACGTCATCGTGCGGCGGCTTTCTGTGCGGGGGTCGGCGCAGGCACGACCGGAGGCTCGGACTTCGTGAGGAACGTCATCGGCGTCTTCCCCTCGAGCAGCGCGCCGAGGAGGTTCTCCGTGTAGGGGTCCTTCGGGGTGCGGAGGATCGATCGGACGTCACCGGCTTCCACGAGGGAGCCGTTCTGCATCACGACGACACGGTCGCAGATGTCGGCGACGACGCCGAAGTTGTGGGTGACGACGACGACGCCCATCCGGTACTCGGCTTGGAGGCGCCGCAGCAGGTCGAGGACCTCGGCCTGCACGGTGACGTCGAGCGCAGTGGTCGGCTCGTCGGCGATGAGGAGATCCGGGTTGCAGCTGACGGCGCCGGCGATGAGGACGCGCTGGGCCATGCCGCCGGAGACCTCGTGGGGGTAGGCGGCGAACGTCCGATCCGGGTCGTTGATGCCGACCGTGCGGAGCAGCTCGAGCGCGCGTCGCCGTGCTTCTGGGCGGCTGATGCCGAGCAGTTTGACCATCGGACGGACGAGCTGGTGCCCGATGGTGAAGTTCGGATCGAGGTTCGAGATCGGCTCCTGCGGGATGTACGCGATCCTCTTCCCCCGGAGACGCGAGAGGAGCGTTTCGTCGGCGTGGACGTCCCCCTCCCTGACCAGGGGTGCACCGTCGAAGGTGATCGCTCCGTGCGTGATCTCCGCTTCGGCGGGGAGCAGCCCGAGCATCGAGAACGCGGTCTGGGACTTGCCGGACCCGGACTCGCCGACGATGCCGAGCACCTCGCCACGGTCGACGTGCAGGTCGACCCGGTGCACGACCTCCAGAACGGTCCCGTCCGCCTGCGGATACCCGACGCCGAGGTTCGTGACGGTCAGCAGGTGTTCTTCCGGCTCCGTGACAGGGGACGGGGTCCGGGCCTCGCGGCTGTCGCGAACGGGGCGTCGACGGGCCCTCCGCGCAGCGGGACGGCGGGCTACCCGCGGGCCGTCCTCGAGCGCGTCGCGGAGCGCGTTGCCGAGGATGACGAACGCGCCGATGGTGATCGAGATCACCAGTCCGGGCCAGAACGCGATCAGCGGGGCCGTGTAGATGTTGACGAACCCCTCACTGAGCATCACGCCCCAGGTGGCGGCCAGTGGGTCGCCGAGTCCGAGGAACTCCAGGGTCGCCTGGATGGAGATCGCGATCCCGGCGACGATGGAGGTCTGGATGATGACGGGTGCCCGGACCACCGACAGGATGTGCCGCCCGATGATGCTCACGTCGCTGACACCGGCGACACGGGCCGCGTCGACGTACAGCTCGTTGCGGACCGCCTGCACCGAGGTGCGCGTGATCCGGAAGAACCCGGGCGACATGAGGATGCCGAAGATCGTCATGGACACCCACACGCTCCGGCCGAGTGCGGCGCTCGCGGTGAGCAGGATGATGATGGCCGGGACCGACATGAGCACGTTGGTGCACCAGCTGGCGATGCTGTCGAACCAGCGCCCGTAGAACCCGGCGAGGAGCCCGGTGGGAACGCCGATGCCGAGGGCGACGACAGCCGCGACGGCGGCGGCGATGAGGGTGCTGCGCGCCCCGAACAGGAGGCGACTGAGGATGTCACGACCAGCGCTGTCGGTGCCGAGGAGGTGCGCCCCGCCCGGCCCCTGCAGGGCGTTGCCGAGGTCGGACTGGTTCGGGTCGAACGGCACGACGAACGGTCCGACGATCCCGGCGAGCACGATGATCGCGATGACGACCAGCGCGGCGAGACCCAGCGGGTTGCGGACGATGCGGTCAGCCAGACCGGTTCGAGGTGATGTGGTGACGGTCGGTTGGGCGAGCGTTGTTCCGGTCATGCGACACGCGCCTTCGGGTTGAGCCAGCCGACGGCGAGGTCGACGAGCAGATTGACGATGACGACGATGAGGACCACGTACACGACCACTCCCATCAGGACGGGCATGTCGCCCTGGGTGGTGGACTGCAGCGCGATGAACCCCATGCCGGGCAGAGCGAAGATCTGCTCGATGACGACCACGCCGCCGAGCAGGTTGATGAACTGCAGGGAGAGCACGGTCAGCCCGGTGGGGGCTGCACCGCGGAGGACGTGCTTGAAGAGGATCTCCCGTGGGGCCAATCCGCGGCTCCTGAGCGTGCGGACGTAGTCCTTCTGCAGGACCCCGATCGTCGCGCTCCGCACTTGTTGCGCCGTCGACGCGACACCTGTGACGGCGAGGGCCGCGACGGGCAGGACGATCGACACCGCCCATCCGGACACGCTCTGGGCCGGGTCCACGTACCCGGTCGCCGGGAACCAGTGGAGGCGGATCGCGAAGACCGTGACGATGAGGATCGCGACGACGAACTGCGGGATCGACGAACCCGTCACGGACACGATCTGCAGGGTGCGGTCCAGTCTTCCGCGCCGGACCGCCGCCGCCACGCCGATCAGCGTCGACAGGACGGCGACGACGACGATCGTGACGAAGACGATCGACAGGGTCGCCGGCAGCCGCGACAGGATGCTGCCGAGGACGGGTTGGCTGGTGAACCAGGAGGTGCCGAAGTCGCCGCGCAGGAGCCCGCCGAGCCAAGAGAGGTACCGGCCGACGAGCGGTGCATCGAGGCCGAGTTCGATCTCCTTCTGGTGGACCTGCGCCGCCGTCGCGGACTCACCCAGGATGTTGCGGGCGACGCTCGTGGCCGAGAAGTACAGCAGGAAGAAGGTGAGGGACGAGACGACGAAGAGCACGATGATGCCCGAGACCAGTCGTCGGATGAGGAAGTTCAACATGTTCGCTCCGTTGCGATCGCATGGGACGAGAGGGTTCGGGGATCCCGCCCGCGAGCGGGATCCCCGAGTCGGTGCTCAGCCCTTCGGGGCGTACGAGTAGATGGACGGCACGGCCTGCTGGTTCTGCGGCTTCGTCACGGTGGTCTTGTCCGTGAAGAAGATCTGGTCCGGACGGTAGAAGGGCGCGAACCACGCCTGCTCCGTGACGTACTCGTTGAGGTCCTTCGCGGCCGCGGCCTGGTCGGCATCCGACCCGGACTGCACCTTCGCGATCAGCTCCTCGACCTTCGGATCCGTCGTGTGGAACGGGTTGTAGGTGGCGTTCGGAGTGAGGATCTGGTTCGACGCGACCCACGGGGAGCCCTGGAAGAGGGAGAACCAGGTCATCGGGTACTTGCCCTGGGTGATGTCGGCGATGAAGTCGGCTGCTGCGACGTTGTCCCACTTCACGGTGATCCCGACGTCGCCGAGGTTCTGACCGATCGCGGCCTGCAGCGCCGGGTCGATGAGGCCGGACACCGTCGGCATGGTGACCGTGAACCCGTTCGAGTACCCGGCCTCGGCGAGGAGCGACTTCGCCTTCTCCGGGTCGTACGGGTACGTGTCGTCGAGCGACTTGTCGTACGCGCTCGTGGTCGGTCCGAAGACCTGGTTCGTGACGGTGCCGAGCCCCTTTCCGACCTGGGTCAGCAGGGTCTTCTTGTCGACGGCGTAGTTGATCGCCTGACGCACGCGTTCGTCCGCCAGCGCGGGCACCGTCTTGCCGTCACGGTCGAAGATCAGGAGACCCTGCCAGTCCGTGCCGTACTTGTACTCCGTGAACCCAGCGTTCTTGGCCTGCGGTTCCGTCTTCGCGGTCAGCAGCGCGGCGTCGACCTGACCCGAGATGAGCGCGTTCAGCGTCGCGGTGCTGTCCAGGATCGGCTTGATCACGATCGTGTCGTACACCTGCAGGGACGGATCCCAGTAGCCGGCGCGCTTCACGAACGTGTAACTCGAGCCGGCGACGGTCTTCGACGTGTCGAGCGTGTACGGGCCACTGCCGATCGGCTTGGTGGCGATGTTCCCGGCGTCGATGGCCTTCGGGCTCGCGATGAACCCGTCGGCGTTGCCGAGGTAGTCCAGGAGCGACGGATCCGGCGCCTTCAGGGTGATCACGACGGTCGTGGCGTCCGTTGCCGCGACCTCGGACACCTGCGCGAGCGTGGATGCGTCCGGGCCGTTTCCGGACCGGAATCGATCCAGGTTCGTCTTGACGGCGCGGGCGTCGAGCTTCGTACCGTCGCTGAACTTCACGTCCTTGCGGAGCGTGAGGGTGAGGACGGTGTCGTCGTCGTTGTACTTCCACTTCGTCGCCAGCATGGGCACCAGGGTGCCGTCCGCCTTGCGTCGCAGCAGCGAGTCGTACACCGGCTGGTCGTACTGCAGGTAGTGACCGATGTGGGCTTGGGCTGGGTCGAACGACTTCACGTCGACGGCGGCGGCGATCGTGAGGGTTCCGCCCTTGGTCGTCCCTCCGGTGCCGGTCGTGTTGGCGGTGCCCGCTGACGAGCAGCCGGCAAGGGCGAGCAACGCGGCCGCGGCGGCGAGCGCGACTGCTGTACGAGAACTCAACTTCATTGTCTAGCTCCTGGTTCGGGCAGCATCGTCGCTGCTCTGCGGGTTGAAACCGATTGCCAGTCGCATGAGAGCCACTTGAGCACCGGTAGTAGCGGTCAAGCTAGTCGAGCCCGCGAGATGTTGGCAACCGATTGACAGAATCGTTACCAAGGGCGGATACCGCCGCGGGTAACCGAAGCGCTCCAGGCCAACGACGCATCACGCCGCGCCACGGCCGCGGGCGTCACGAACCGAATGACCCTCGGCGGTCGTGCAACGGAAATCGGCACCGCACTGCAGTACCCCCGGCCGTAGGCTTGACGCGTTGGCGTTTCGCCAGCCCCTTCCGATGGGACCGAGGGATGGACTCCGAACCGCTGATCATCACCGTCCTGAACATCGCCGGCACATTCGCGTTCGGACTCAACGGAGCGCTGACGGCGATGCGGTTCGCGCGCCTCGACATCGTCGGCGTGCTGGTCCTCGGCATGCTCACGGCGCTCGGGGGAGGGACGATCCGGGATGTCCTCCTCGATCGGCTGCCACCAGCGACGTTCCGGGATTGGCGGTACCTCGCCGCTGCCGCCGCCGGCGCGCTGGTCGCGTTCGCCCTGGGGCACGCCCTCGAGCGCGTCAACCGCTCCGTCATCATCGCCGACGCCGTCGGCCTCGCGGTGTTCGCGGCCACCGGAGCGGCGACGGCGATGCAGGCCGATGTCGGCGTGGTCCAATCGGTGATCCTCGGCACCGTCACTGCGGTCGGCGGCGGGACCATCCGCGACGTCCTCGTTCGGCAGGTGCCATCCGTGCTGAGCAGTGGTTTCTACGCGATCCCGGCAGCGGTCGGCGCAGCGATCACGGCGACCTGTTTCGCGATCGGGCTGCACGACTGGATCTGGGTGTCGGCGGCAGCGCTCGCCTGTTTCGCGCTACGGGTGTTCGGGGTGCGCTACCAGTTCAGAGCCCCTCGCCCTCCCAAGGCGCCGGACGTCTCCTCGTAGCGCAACGCTGCGACCGGAGCCCGACGCCCCGGCCGTGCGGCCGCTGCGACGCGCTCACACCCCCAGGAACTCGGCCGCCGCGACGACGAGCGCTGCGGTGCCGGTGTCGAGCGTCGGCTGGATCACCGGTGCGAACGCCGGCGAGTGGTTGACCGGGATGTCGTCCTGGACCCGGCCGGCCTTCTCCGCTCGCGCGTACTGGTCGGGGTCGGTACCGCCGATGCCCCAGTACGTGTACGGGATCCCGAACGCGTCCGGCAAGTCACTGAAGTCCTCGCTCGCGGTCTGCTGGGGGAGCTCGAAGGCAGCTTCGCCGAAGTGGGCACGGAAGGCTCGCGCCACCGAGTCCGTGGTGTCCGGGTCGTTGTCGGTCAGCGGGTACTGGTCGAAGAACTCGATCTCGGGCTCCTTCGGGCTCCCCGACGCGGCACACTCGGCGGCGACGACGCGTCGGATGGCGGCGATCATCCGTTCGCGAGTCGCAGTGCTGTAGGTCCTGAGGTTGAGTTGGAGCACGGCGTGGTCGGCGATGACGTTGCTCTTCGTCCCGGCCTGCAGACTCCCCACCGTGAGGACCGCGGTCTCGCTCGGCGCGATCTCGCGGGAGACGATCATCTGCAACCGCACGACGATGAGGGCACCGAGCACGACGGGATCGATCGTCGCCTGCGGCATCGACCCGTGTCCGCCTCGTCCGTGGACGGTGATGCGCAGGCTGTCCGCCGCGGAGAGCACCGGCCCCGGCCGCGTGCCGACCCGGCCGGCGGGGAAGGGGAGCACGTGCTGCGCCAACGCGACGTCCGGTGTCGGAACACGGTCCCCGAGCCCGTCGTCGACCATCTGTCGGGCCCCGTCGGACGCCTCTTCGGCCGGTTGGAAGAGCGCGACGAGCGTCCCGCTCCAGTCGTCGGTGTGTCGTGCGAAGAGCTCCGCGGCTCCGAGCAGCGACGTGACGTGGACGTCATGCCCGCAAGCGTGTGAGATCGGCACCCCCTCTCCCTCGTCGTCCGTGGTCTCGTCCGTGCTCGCGTAGGGCAAGCCGGTGTCTTCCCGGACGGGGAGCGCGTCCATGTCCGCTCGCAGCAGGACCGTGCGACCTCTGCCGTTCTCGAGCACGCCCACCACCCCGGTTCCACCCACCGGTGCCACGACGGCGTACCCGAAGTCGCGCAGACGGTCACTGATGCGCTTCGCCGTGTTCGTCTCCGAGTGCGACAGCTCCGGGTGCCGGTGCAGCTCTCGGTAGAAGTCCTCGCGCCAGGAACGGCTCTCGTCGAGCCCTGCGAGAAGTGCGTCCACATCGCTCATCGGTCGTCCTCCGTCCGCCGCCGAGGACGTCGGTCCTCCACGCGCGCGACTGTACGCGGCGCGTCTGCGGCGGTCCACGCTTCCGGGTCGCCTCTGCTTCGACCTTCGGAAGATCCCACCCGGCGTGCAGCGAGCAGCCATAGGCTTTCCTCACCAGGCCGGTACGACCTGCGTCCGCTCGCCGCGAATCCTCAGCCTTCCGCGATCGAGCGCCCCTAGGCTGAGAGGACTCGAATCTCCAAGGAAGAGGACACCATGGCCTTCAAGCCCGGTTTCGACCAGTCCCCCGCCTTCAACGACTCCGGCCGGAACGCCTGGGGCGCCGGTGCCGGTCAGCAGCAGGCCGGCTGGGGTCAGACGCCGCAGCAGGCGCAGGGCGGGATGACTCCCGAACAGCTGCAGTACATGTACGACCGTCCGTCGGCCAGCACGGTCGACACGGACCGCATGTCGTACGAAGACACCATCGTCAAGACGCTGCTGGCGTTCGGCGTGCTCGTCGTCGGCGCGGTGGCGGGCTGGAACCTGCCGCCGATCGTCTGGATCGTCGCGGCGCTCGTCGGCTTCGTGCTGGCGATGGTCAACACCTTCAAGAAGAAGCCGTCGCCAGCGCTCGTGCTGACGTACGCGTTCTTCGAGGGTCTGTTCGTCGGGGGTATCTCCGCCTACTACCAAGCAGCGTTCGGCGGCATCGTCCCGCAGGCGGTGTTCGGGACGCTCGGCGTCTTCGGCATCACGCTCGCGCTGTTCGCATCCGGCAAGGTCCGTGCGACGCCAAAGGCCACCCGGTTCTTCCTCGTCGCGATCGTCGGCTACATGGTGTTCCAGCTCGTGAACCTCGTCCTCATGTGGACCGGTGTCACCAGCGGCACGTTCGGCATCATGAGCGCGCCGAGCTTCTTGTTCGGCATCCCGTGGGGCGTCGTGATCGGCATCTTCGTGGTGATCATGGCGGCGTACTCACTGGTCCTCGACTTCGACCAGATCAAGACGGGCGTCCAGCGTGGCGCTCCCCGGATCTACGCGTGGACGGCGGCCTTCGGGCTCATCGTCACCCTCGTGTGGCTCTACCTCGAGATCCTGCGCATGCTCGCCATCATCGCGAGCAGCTCCCGCAACTAGTCCCCGCACACGCACGAGGGCCCGGCACGCAGAACGCGTGCCGGGCCCTCAGCGCAGGAGTACTACTCCCACTCGATCGTCCCCGGCGGCTTCGACGTGACGTCGAGCACGACCCGGTTGACGTCCTTGACCTCGTTCGTGATGCGGTTCGAGATCTTCGCGAGCGTGTCGTACGGCAGACGCGTCCAATCGGCGGTCATGGCGTCCTCCGACGAGACCGGACGGAGCACGATCGGGTGCCCGTACGTACGGCCGTCGCCCTGGACCCCCACGGACCGGACGTCGGCGAGCAGGACGACCGGGCACTGCCAGATCTCCTGGTCGAGGCCGGCGGCGGTGAGTTCTTCGCGGGCGATCTTGTCCGCAGCGCGGAGCAGCTCCAGCCGCTCGGCAGTGACCTCGCCGACGATCCGGATGCCGAGTCCGGGGCCGGGGAACGGCTGACGACCGACGATGACCTCGGGCAGCCCGAGCTCGCGACCGACAGCGCGGACCTCGTCCTTGAACAGGGTGCGGAGCGGCTCGACGAGTTCGAACGTCATGTCGTCGGGCAGACCGCCGACGTTGTGGTGCGACTTGATGTTCGCCGTGCCGGAACCCCCGCCGGACTCGACGACGTCGGGGTAGAGCGTGCCCTGCACGAGGAACTTGACCTCGCCGGAAGCCGACCCCTCGGCCGACTCGGCGCGGGCCTCGAGCACGAGCGCCTCGGCCGCGGCCTCGAACGTCCGGATGAACTCGCGCCCGATGATCTTGCGCTTCTGCTCCGGGTCGCTGACGCCGGCGAGGGCGTCGAGGAACTGCTGCTGGGCGTCGATCGTGACGAGCCGGACGCCTGTGGAGGCGACGTAGTCCTCTTCCACCTGCTTGCGCTCGTCGGCGCGGAGGAGCCCGTGGTCGACGAAGACGCACGTGAGCTGGTCACCGACGGCCTTCTGCACGAGCGCTGCGGCGACGGCGGAGTCGACACCGCCGGAGAGCCCGCAGATCACGCGGGCGTCCCCGACCTGCGCGCGGATGCGGGCGACCTGCTCCTCGATGACGTTGCTCGAGTTCCAGTCGCCCGGGAGGCCCGCGGCACGGTGCAGGAAGTTCTCGAGCACGGCCTGGCCGTACACCGAGTGCTTCACCTCCGGGTGCCACTGCACCCCGTAGAGCTTGCGCTCGTCGGACGCGAACGCCGCGACGGGGGTCGAGGCGCTCGACGCGAGGACGTCGAAGCCCTCGGGCGCCTTCGCCACGGAGTCGCCATGCGACATCCAGGTGACCTGGGACGCCGGCTGGTCGCCGAGCAGGACGCTGTCCGTGCCCGAGACGTCGACGGACGTGGCGCCGTACTCGCGCAGGCCGGTGTTCGCGACCTCGCCGCCGAGCGCAGAGGCCATGGCCTGAAAGCCGTAGCAGATGCCCAGCACGGGGACGCCGAGGTCGAGGATGTCACCGTCGAGCGAGGGGGCTCCCGGTTCGTACACGGACGAGGGCCCACCGGACAGCACGATGGCCGCCGGGTCCTTCGCGCGGATCTCGTCAGCCGTGATCGAGTGCGGGACGATCTCGCTGTAGACGTTCGCCTCTCGGACCCGACGCGCGATCAGCTGCGCGTACTGGGCTCCGAAGTCGACGACGAGGACGGGACGCTGTTCGGTCTCGCTCACCGAGCGGCCTCCTTCTCACGCTGCTGGGCAGCGGTCAGCTCGTGGTGGGTGTCCATGGCGATCTTCTGCATGCGGTGCTCGACCACGAACGACATGAACGGGATGACGCCCCCGAGGGCGATGAGCAGGAAGCGGATCGGCTTCCAGCGCATGATGCTCCACAGACGGAAGTCGGTGAAGAGGTAGAGCACGTACAGCCAGCCGTGGGCGATGAGGATGCCGATCGACAGGTTGAAGGTGCCGGACTCCTTGCCCGCGGTGCCCTCCGGCACGAAGAACGCCCCGCCGCCGAGCTGCATCTCGAGGTGCAGCGGCGTGTACTTGAGGATCATCTCGGCCACGAGGGCGAGCAGCAGCACGCCGGTGATGTACGCCGAGACGCGGTACCACTTCACCGCGCCCGGGATCTTCGGGATGTCGCGGGTTCGGACGGTCAGAGCCATATGGGCCATCCTACCGTCGGTCGGCGAGGGCCCCGTCGACGCTGAGAGCGGCCTCACGGCGGTCCTCTTCCTCGCGCTCCCAGGTGTCCTTCACGAATCGGTACCAGAGGAACACCGCGAACCCGGCGAACACGACCCACTCGACCGCGTAGAAGAGGTTCAGCCAGTCGAACTGGACCTCGCGCGTGGGGGCACGGTCGGCGATGGTGCCGAGGTCGGCGGCCTTCGCGGTGGTGCCGTCGGCGACCACGTACCCGAGGTACATCCGGTCGTCGAACGCCTTCCACGTGTTCACGAACCTGGCGGGCGCGACGGCCGAGTACTCGCCCTTGTCGTAAGTGTCCTGGTCGGGCGACTCCTCCGGGTACAGCCGTCCTTCGACCGTGACGGTCGCGCCGTCCGCCAGACGGTCACCCCCGGCGACGGCGGCCGACCGTTCGTCGGACCACCCGAGGACGACCGGGAGGCTCGCACCGGTTCCCGAGACCACCAGGTGTCCCACGGTCTGGTACGTCCCACCCCCGCTGCGGCCGGTGAGCACCGTGGTGTCGCCGCCGACGAAGGTGCCGCTGACGCGGACCTTCTGGCCGGCGAGCGTCTCGGTGACGGGGCGCATCGGCGAGATCGCGTCGTCGAGGGACTTCCGCGTCTCGGTGGTCGACGGCAGCGGCTTGCCGTTCTCGATGCTCCGCTCGAGCTGCCACTTGCCCAGGAACGCGAACACCGCCGCGAGCACGAGCGCCAGCAGCAGCAGCGCGATCCACCTCGGTCGTCGGGCTACGGCCCACATTCGTATCAGTACTCCGGATCGCGCTGTCGGACCGGGCGTTCGGGGCGCTCGGTTGGGATCTCGACCGACGACGTCCGGCGTTCGGACACCGCCTCCGGAGACCCATTCTCCCGCTCTTCCCTGCCAGCCGCCTCCACCAGGGCGAACTCCTCCGCGAACTGGCGGTCCCGCTCGGCCTTCCGCGCCGCTGCCGCCTCCGACTCGGCCTCGAGCAGGGCGGTGGCTGCGGCGGACGCCGCGGTTGCACGCCGACCGCCGAGGCGCGCGCGCAGCCGCGCGAGGCGGGCGGGCCGCACCACGAGGCGGCCGATGCGATCCGAGTTCACGGCGAGCACGGGTCCGAGGACGGCCATGACGAGGACGTAGAGGCCCGCGAACGCGGTGATCCGCGCCTCCAGGCCGGCGGCGGCGGAGAGCGTCGCGAGGATCAGCGCGAACTCGCCGCGGTTCACCAGGATGACGGCGGTGTTGATGCCCTGCTGCACGTTGAAGCCGTTCATCCGTGCGACGAGCTGTCCGGCGACGGCGTTGAGCACGACGGTCATCCCGATGGCGCCGAGCACCGGCCAGAGGACCTCCCCGAACGTCGACAGGTCGAGCCCGAGGCCGAAGTTCACGAAGAAGAACGCCGCGAACACGTCACGCATCGGGAGCGCGAGCTGTTCGATGCGATCGCGGTAGCGCGTGGCCCCGCAGAGCAGGCCGATCACGAACGCGCCGATCGCGTCCGTCACGCCGAGCAGGTCGCCGATGCCGCCGAACATGACCGCGAGGCCGAAGAACAGCACGGTGAACAGCTCGTCGTCACGGGTCGCGAAGATCCGCGACACCCACTTGCCCGCGAACCGGGCGAGGGTGAACATCACGACGAGGAACCCGAACGCGAGCGCGAGCTTGCCGACGACGGCCCAGACGTTCGTGTCGCCGGAGAGCACCACGGAGACGATCGCGAGGTAGATCGCGATGAAGACGTCCTCGATCACCGTGACACCGAGGATCATCGGCGTCTCGTCGTTCGCCAGACGTCGCAGCTCGATGAGGAGCTTCGTGACGATCGCGCTCGACGAGGTCGCCGTCATGCCGGCGATGATCAGGGCCTCGCGCGTGCCCCAGCCGAGGGAGAACCCGAAGGCGAACCCGATGCCCATGTTGATCGCGACGTACGTGCCACCCGACACGAGGAGTTTGCCGGCGTTGCCGTAGAACTCCTCCTGGTCGAACTCGAGCCCGAGGTTGAACAGCAGCAGGATGAGCCCGAACGTCGCGATGAGCTCGATCGTGTGCGACTCGACGTTCAGCCCGATCCACGGGGTGTGCGGGCTCGCGATGAGCCCGACGATCATGTAGATCGGGATCGCGGGCAGACCGATGGTCTTGCCCAGTCGTCCGAGGACGTAGGCGATGAGGAACAGGCCGCCGATGGTCAGCAGCTCACCACCCAGGTGCATCCGCTAGCTCCCCGGCGGCGCCTCGGCAGCCGCCGCCGCGAGCTGTCCGCTGCGGTAGAAGGAGAACGCCTTGGCGACCTTCTCGGGGGCGCCCGCGACGACGATGGTGTCGCCCGGGAACACGACGAAGTCCGACGACGGAGCCGGGTTGGCGCTGTCGCCGCGCACGACCGCCACGACGGTCAGGCCGATGAAGCCGGAGTCGTGCAGGTCGCCGAGGGGCTTGCCCGCGATGGCGTCGTCGTAGTCGACCGAGAACCAGTCGATGCTGAGGCCCGGGATCTCGTCGAGCTTGTCGAGGCCCTCGGTGATCCGGGTGCCGCCGAGGAGTTCCGCGAGGGTGTGCGCTTCGTCCTCGCTGAGGCGCAGCGAGACCTTGTCGGACTTGTCGGCGCCGTCCGAGATGTCGGCGAAGGAGATGAGGTCGGAGTGACCCGACCGGTGCGTGATGACACCGCACTTGCCACCGTCGTCGGTGTAGAAGCTGTGCAGCACGCCGACTCCGGGGAGTTTGACGCGATGGACGTCGACCATGATGGCTCCCTTTTCGAGTACCCCGATGATAACCACCGGGTGCTCCCGCACATTCCGCCCGCTATGGTCTGCGGATGGGGTGGACACGGATCGTGGTCGCGATGGTCGGCGTACTGGTCGTCACGGCGTACGCGGCGCTGCTCGCCGTGAACGCACTGGTCCTCGATCCGCTCGGCGCGGTGCCGGGCACGTCGCTCGGCGCGATCTACGGGCACCTCGAGCGGCAGGGGTTCGACGTGCGGTCGGACGTCGTGGCGGTGGTCGTCACGGCCGGGATCGGCGTGGCGCTGGCGGTGGCGGTCGCGGTGGTGACGCTGGTCCGGGGCACCGACGTGCACTTCGTCGCGGCGTGGATGCTCGGGATCGTCGCGGCGGGAGCGGTCCAGGTCTTCGGCTCCGGGTTCCAACTCGGGATGGACGTCGCCGACGGCTACGGCGTCGGCGGCGAGGACCACACCATCTGGGCCGGTGTCCTCTACGTCACCAGCGTGATCGCGCTGGTCGCGATCCCGGTCGTGCTCGTGGTCGGCGAGCGCCGGCGGGCGCGCCGCACCGCGTCGGAGACGCTAGCGGTCTGACGGACGGGAGGCGCGCGGCGCCCCCGCGGCGCGCCTCCCGTCCGGCTCTGAGCGGGTCTACTTCGGCTCGCTCGTCTTCTCGCCGATGACCTGCTCGTCCGACGCCTTCGCGCCCTCGGCGCCGGAGCTCCGGCCACCACCGACGACGACGTCGTCCTCGTCGAAACCGAACGCGATGTCCGGCGCCTCGAGTCGCACCCGGTCGGCGGACTCGTCGTCGGGCTGGAGCTGCGACTCCCGCTCGGCGGCGACCCGCTTGAGGTAGTTCGACACCTCGTTCTCGGTGGTCTCCTGGTCCCAGCCGAGCACGTCCGCCATGAGCTTCGCGGCGACCGGCGCTGCGGACTCGCCGCGGTCCCAGGCCTCGATCGAGATGCGGGTGCGACGGGCGAGGACGTCCTCCAGGTGCAGCGCACCCTCGTGCGAGGCGGCGTACACGACCTCGGCACCGATGTAGTCGTCGGCGCCGGGGAGCGGCTCGGCGAGCGACGGGTCCTCCTTCACGAGGCGCAGGACCTCGGTCGCGAGCGTCCCGTACCGGTTGAGGAGGTGCTCGATGCGGACCTTGTGCACCCCGAACGACCGCGCCGTGCGCCCGCGTCGGTTCCAGGCGGCCGGGTACCCCTCGGCACCGAGCAGCGGGATGTCCTCGGTCGTGGAGCCCGGGATCTTCCCGTCCATCGCGGCGACGGCCTCGTCGATGGCGTCCTTGCCCATCACCCGGTAGGTCGTCCACTTCCCACCGGCGACGACCACGAGCCCCGGGACGGTGTGCGCGACGACGTGCTCGCGGCTGAGCTTCGACGTCTGGTCGGACTCCCCCGCGAGCAACGGCCGGAGCCCGGCGTAGACGCCCTCGACGTCCTCGCGGGTGAGTGGCACCGCGAGGACCTTGTTGACGTGCTCGAGGATGTAGTCGATGTCCGCAGCGGTCGCCGCGGGGTGCGCCTTGTCGAGGTACCAGTCGGTGTCCGTCGTGCCGACGAGCCAGTGCCGGCCCCACGGGATCACGAACAGCACGCTCTTCTCGGTGCGGAGGATCATGCCCATGTTCGACTGGAACCGGTCGCGCGGGATGACCAGGTGCACGCCCTTCGACGCCCGCACCTTGAACTGGCCGCGGGTGCCGATCATCGCCTGGGTGTCGTCGGTCCACACGCCCGTCGCGTTGACGACCTGCTTCGCCCTGATGTCGAACTTCTCGCCGGTCTGGATGTCGTGCGCGTGGGCACCGACGACCCGCTCCCCGACCCGGATGAAGCCCTCGATCCGGACCCGGCTGGCGGCGTGCGCCCCGTACGACGCAGCGGTCCGCACGAGCGATGCGACGTAGCGGGCGTCGTCGACCTGGGCGTCGTAGTAGGTCATGCCGCCAACGAACGCGTCCTTCCGGAGCGACGGCATCGACCGCAGGACCTGCGTGCGGCTGAGGTGCCGGTGGTGCGGGACCCCCGGCGGACGCCCGCCCGACCAGCTGAACGCGTCGTACATCGCCATGCCGATGCCGATGTAGAACCGCTCCCACACGCGGTGGTTGAGCGGGTAGAGGAAACGCACCGGCTTCACCAGGTGCGGGGCGATCCGCTGCAGCAGGAGGCCGCGTTCGATGAGGGCCTCGCGGACAAGCCCGAAGTTGAGCTGCTCGAGGTAGCGGATGCCCCCGTGCACGAGCTTCGACGAGCGGCTCGACGTCCCCGAGCCCCAGTCGCGGGCTTCGACGATGCCGACGCTCAGGCCACGGGTGACGGCATCGAGCGCACTGCCCGCACCGACGATCCCGCCGCCGATGACCAGGACGTCGAGCTCCTTCGTCTTCAGGGCCTCGATCGCCGCGAGCCGTTCGTCCGGGCCGAGCTTCGTCGCCGGATCGAACCCCACCCCTGGCGCGGCGTTCTCCGCGCGAGCCGGCCTGGTCGCGCTGGACGTGCTGGTGGTGCTGCTCTTCGCCATCGTCGCCTCCGTGTCACGGTCAGCGCCGAGGCGTCACCCGGAGCGGAACCGCCCGGGTGCCACCGTCACTGCTGGTGGTACGGCGCCACGACCACTTCTACTCGCTGGAACTCCTTGACGTCGGAGTATCCGGTCGTCGCCATCGACCGACGCAGGGCGCCGACGATGTTCGCGCGGCCGTCCCACGTCGGGGTCGGGCCGTTCAGGACGTTCTCGAGCGGGGCGATCGTGCCGACCTCGACCCGGCGGCCGCGCGGCAGTTCCGGGTGGTGGGCCTCGGCGCCCCAGTGGAACCCGCCACCGGGCGCCTCGGTCGCACGGGCCAGCGCGGTGCCGAGCATCACGGCGTCGGCGCCCATCGCGATCGCCTTCACCACGTCGCCGGCGGTGTCGAGTCCGCCGTCGGCGATGACGTGCACGTAGCGGCCGCCCGACTCGTCCATGTAGTCGCGGCGAGCGCCCGCGATGTCCGCCACGGCCGTGGCCATCGGGGCGTGGATGCCGAGCGCGGCACGCGTGGTCGAGGCCGCACCGCCGCCGAAGCCGACGAGCACGCCCGCGGCACCGGTGCGCATGAGGTGCAGCGCCGCCGTGTAGGTGGAGGCACCGCCGACGATCACCGGGACGTCGAGTTCGTAGATGAACTTCTTGAGGTTGAGCGGCTCGGTGTTCTGCGAGACGTGCTCCGCCGAGACCGTGGTGCCGCGGATGACGAACAGGTCGACACCGGCGTCGACCACCGTCTGCGAGAACTCCTGCGTGCGCTGCGGGCTGAGCGACCCGGCGACCGGGACACCGGCCGCGCGGATCTCGGCGAGGCGCGCGGAGATCAGCTCGGCCTTGACCGGCTCGGAGTAGATCTCCTGCATGCGCTTCGTGACGTTGCCGTCGGTGAGCGTCTTGATCTCGTCGTAGTACGGCGTCGGGTCCTCGTACCGGGTCCAGAGCCCTTCGAGGTCGAGCACGCCGAGGATGCCGAGCTTGCCCATCTGGATGACCGTGGCCGGGGAGGCGACGGAGTCCATCGGGGCGGAGAGGATCGGCGACTCGAACGTGAACGCGTCGATCGACCACTGCACGCTCACGTCACGCGGGTCACGCGTCCGCCGCGAGGGGACCACCGCGATGTCGTCGAACGCGTACGCCCGACGTCCGCGCTTGCCAGCACCGATCTCGACTTCACTCACCCGGCAAGCCTACCGGTCGCGTCGTCCGCGTGACCCGGGCGGTCGGTGCAGCAGCGGCGCGCGAGCGGGATCGCACGGTGGGTGCGCCGGCGGTGAGTGTCGTCAGCGAGTCCGTCGCCCGCGGCGGTTGCGGAGCGTGCGCAGGACGAGGCCGAGCAGGAGCGCCAGCACGATCAGGACGCCGAGGAGCGCGGCGGCGACCTTCACGAGCAGGGCTGCCCCGACGAAGAGCGCGGCGAAGACCAGCCAGACGAGGGCGTCGAGCACGAGGGGGCCGGGAGTCCGCACCCGGGGAACGATACCGACCCGGCGGGGGTGCGCCGCGCCTCCAGGCCGTCGATCCTGCGCGACGGGAGCCGATCCCGCGCCCGCACGCAGTGGGAGAAGGGCCGTGCGGCGCATCAGCGACTTCGCACGACCCCTCTCGGTGCGGATACCGCCCCCACAGCGGCACCCGCGTGCCGACGGGCGCTACCGCGCCGCGTCGACGTCCTTGGCGAGCGTCCCCAGGTACAGCTCGATGACCTTCGGGTCGTCGGCGAGCTCCTTCCCGGTGCCCGAGTACGCGTTCCTCCCCTGGTCGAGCACGTACCCACGATCGCAGATCTGCAGACAGCGTCGCGCGTTCTGCTCCACCATGACGATCGACACACCGGCCTTGTTGATCCGGCGTGTGCGGATGAACGTCTCGTCCTGCCGCACCGGCGACAGTCCTGCGGAGGGCTCGTCGAGCAGCAGCACCTTCGGGTCCATCATCAGCGCCCGGGCCATCGCGACGGACTGCCGTTCGCCGCCGGACAGTGAACCGGCGCGCTGGTTGCGGCGCTGCCCGAGGACGGGGAACAGGTCGTAGATGACCTCGAGCCGCTCGGCGAACTTCCGTGGCCGCAGGTACAGGCCCATCTGCAGGTTCTCCTCGATCGAGAGCGAGGGGAACACGTTGTTCGTCTGCGGGACGAAGCCGACGCCGGCCTGGACGAGCTTGTTCGCCCTGAGGTTGGTGATGTCGTCGCCCTGCAGGGTCACCGAGCCCTCGCGGATGGACACGAGGCCGAACAGGGCCTTGAGGAGCGTCGACTTCCCGGCGCCGTTCGGGCCGATGATGCCGATGAGCTCGCCCGGGTAGCAGTCGAGGTCGCAGCCGTTGAGGATGTTCACCCCCGGCAGGTAGCCGGCGACGAGGTTCTTCGCGCTGAGCACCGGCTCTCGTTCCAGCGTGGTCGCGCCCGCCTGCGGCGCTTCCGGCCTGGAGGCGCGGCTCGGGCTCACGGGGTCGCTTGCGTCGGTCATCGGGTCGCCTCCTGCTCGTCTTCTTCCGCTACTTCCTCGGCCAGGTCCTCGTAGGTCTCCTCGGTGAGGAGCGAGTCGTCGCCGAGGTCGGTGTCGTGGTGGGCCCCGAGGTAGGCGTCGATGACCGCGCGGTCGTCCATCACGGTGTCGGCGGGTCCCTCTGCCACGACCTTGCCCTCGGCCATCACGACCACCCAGTCCGAGATGTGCCGGACCATGTGCATGTCGTGCTCGACGAACAGCACGGTCATGCCGTCGTCGCGGAGGGACTGGATGTGCCCGAGCAGCGACTGCGTCAGCGCCGGGTTCACGCCGGCCATCGGCTCGTCGAGCATGATCATCGTCGGGTCGGACATGAGCGCCCGGGCCATCTCGAGGAGCTTGCGCTGCCCGCCGCTCAGGGATCCCGCGTAGTCGTCCGCCTTCGTGTCGAGCTTGAAGCGGGCGAGGAGTTCCTCGGCCTTCGCCGTGATCTCCCGCTCGCGCTTCGCCCACACCGGCTTGACCAGGGCGGCGAAGAAGTTCTCGCCCGGCTGGTCGCGGGCGCCGAGCAGCATGTTCTGCATCACCGTCAGCCGGCCGAGCGCCTTGGTGAGCTGGAACGTACGGACCATGCCCTTGTTCGCGATGTGCGTCGCGCTCGTCTTCTGCAGTCGGGCGCCGTCGAACGTCGTCGACGCCCCGGGGCTCGGCTTGTCGAACCCGGTGAGCAGGTTGAAGAAGGTCGTCTTGCCCGCGCCGTTCGGCCCGATGAGGGCGGTGATCGAGCCGCGCTGGACCTCGAGGTGGTCCACGTCGACCGCGGTCATGCCGCCGAACCGGCGGGTGACGTCGTCGACGACCAGGATCGGGTCGGACTTCGTGTGGGCGTACGTCTCAGACACTGAACGTCAGCTCCTTCTTGTTGCCGAGCAGGCCCTGCGGGCGGAACACGATGAGGAGCATGAGGGCGACGCCGACGAGCACGTACGAGAACTGCTCCGCCTGCTGCGCGTTCATGATCGAGTTCGGGATGAAGTCGCCCGCGAGCGTGCGGATCGCGAGGCGGACGACGAAGAACAGCACGGAGCCGAGTACCGGGCCGAAGACCGTCGCCGCACCGCCGAGGATGAGCGCCGTCCAGATGAAGAACGTCATCGAACGGCCCATCGCGTCCGGTTGGACCGAGCTCGGCAGGACGTAGACGATGCCGGCCAGGGCTCCGAGCGCGCCGCCGAAGACGAGCGCCTGCATCTTGTACGAGTAGACGTTCTTGCCGAGGGACCGGACGGCGTCCTCGTCCTCGCGGATGGCCTTCACGACACGACCCCACGGGCTCCGCATGAGCAGGAAGAGCACGAGGGTGAACAGGGCGACGAGGCCCCAGGCGACGATGCGGATCCACCAGCCGTTGACGCCGTTGTTCGAGTACGTGAACCACAGGATCGTGGTCGTGCCGTCGGGCAGCGGGCTGAGGGCGTTGAACGGGTCGCGGTAGCTCGAGCCGGTGATGCCGTTCGAGCCGCCGGTCGTCGTGGTGAGCAGGCTCGAGCGTCCCACCATGCGGATGATCTCGGCGCCGGAGATCGTCACGATCGCCAGGTAGTCGCCGCGGAGCCGCAGGGTCGGGATGCCGAGGATGATCGCGAACACGATGGCCACGAGGAGCGCCACGAGCACCGCCATCACGAACGGCAGGCCGTGGGTGATCGAGATGGCGAAGCCGTACGCGCCGAGCAGCAGGAACGCCGCCTGGCCCATGTTGACGAGTCCGGTGAGTCCGAAGTGGACGTTGAGGCCGATCGCGGCGAGCGCGAACGCGGCCGTGGTCGGGGCGAGCGCCTCCTGGCTGAGCGAGGAGAGCAGGTTGAGGATGTAGTCCATGGCGGCGTTCCCTTAGCCGATCCGCTCGGCACGACCGAAGATGCCCTGCGGCCGGAACAGCAGGATGAGGATGAGGATCACGAGCGCGGTGGCGTACTTGAAGTCACCGGGCAGGACGAGGTTCGTGAGCTCCACGACGATGCCGATGATCATCGAGCCGACGAGTGCCCCGTAGGCGGTGCCGAGCCCGCCGAGGGTGACCGAGGCGAACATGAGCAGCAGCAGCTGGAGCCCGGTCTGCCAGTTCACGCCGTTCAGCACGAGGCCGAGCATCACCCCGGACAGCCCCGCGAGGCCGGCGGCGAGCGTCCACACGAACCGGATCACCCGGTCGACGTCGATGCCGGAGGCGCTGGCGAGGGCCGGGTTGTCCGACACCGCCCGGGTGGCCCGACCGAACCGGGTCTTCGCGAGGAACAGCCCGGTGGCGACGAGCACGACGAGTGCGATCGCCATCGCCACGTAGGACTGCACCGTCAGCGTGACCCCGGCGAAGGCGATCGTCTCCGGGTTGCCCTGCTGGATGCGGACGGTCGAGGCGCCGAAGAAGTACTGGAACGCGTACTGGGCGGCGATCGACAGACCGATCGTCACGATCATGAGCTGCGTCAGGCTGATGCGCTTGCGCCGCAGGGGACGCCAGATCGCGGCGTCCTGCAGGTACCCCGTCGCCGCGCACAGGAGCGTGACGACGACGCCGGTCAGCCAGATGTTCCACCCGAGCTGGTTCGCGAAGAGGTAGGCGAGGAGACCGCCGAGGGTCACCTGCTCGCCGTGCGAGAAGCTCGACAGGCCGGTCGTGCCGTAGATGAGCGAGAGGCCCACCGATGCGAGCGCGATGAGGAGCCCGAGCCGGATGCCGGACGCGAACTGCTGCCAGGCCCGCTGGGGCGTCACACTCGTCGCGTCGTCGGTGGTCGTCACGCCCCGCTGGTCGGACAGCTGGAAGATCTGCCCGACGTTCTGGTTGAGGTTCGCGGTGACCTTCCGCTTCGCGTCTGCCGCGTTCGTCAGGTACTGGCCCTTCGGCAGCGTGCTCTGGTCGACGCTCACGGTGTAGCTGCCCGCCTGGGTCACGCTCACCGACCAGCGACCGGTGTCGGCCGTGGTCGCGGTCCGCGAGAACCCGTCCGGGCCGGTGACGTCGACGTCGACGCCCTCGACCGGTTCGCGGTCGGAGTCGGTGATGGTGCCCTGGATGCAGCCGTTGGTCGGACTGACGGTGCAGGGCTGGGTGCTGGCGGGTGCCGTGTCGGCGGGTGCGCTGCTCGCGGATGCCGAGGCACTCGCGGTCGGGGCCGGGGTGGCGCCGACCGCCGGCAGCGTCACCGCCCAGTCGATCAGGAAGGTCGCCAGGAACGCGGCGACGAGGACGGCCAGGATGACCGCTCGCCGGCGCCCCCGGCGGAGGCGGAACCCGCGCAGCAGCACAGGTCCCGGAGGAGTGATGGATCCCACGGAAGAGCCTCTCGTTCGGATGACGAGGACGCTAGGGGGATTGTGTGACACCCGTGTTTCCATCACGTTCCCTGTGTGATTCGTGCCGCAACCGTGACGTTGTGGAGGAAGACCCACAGGAAGCCGACCGGCGGTGCCGCACCGCGCCTCCTGGCTGGTCCACGAGTGCCCGCCCGACGGAATGCGGACGGGCGCGTGCGCGTTACCATGGTCTATCCGGAACCCGCCGCAGCGTTCCCGGTGTCTCGACCACTTCACCTCGCCCACGAAGGGGACCCATGGACCAGCCGGATCCGTTCGGATTCATCGGACTCACGTACGACGACGTCATGCTCCTGCCGGGGTACACCGACGTCATCCCGAGCGAGGCGTCCACCGCCTCCCGGCTCACCAAGCGCATCACGGTCAACGTGCCGCTGCTCTCCGCCGCGATGGACACCGTGACGGAGTCCCGGATGGCGATCGCCATGGCCCGTCAGGGCGGCATCGGCATCCTGCACCGGAACATGTCGATTGCCGACCAGGCCGCCGCGGTCGACAAGGTCAAGCGGTCCGAGTCGGGCATGATCACGAACCCCGTCACCACGACTCCGGATGCGACCGTGGCCGAGGTCGACGCGCTCTGCGGACAGTTCCGCGTCTCCGGCCTGCCCGTGGTCGAGGGCGACGGCACCCTCGTCGGCATCATCACGAACCGCGACATGCGCTTCGTGGCACCGTTCGAGCACCAGACGACCCTCGTCCGCGACGTCATGACGAAGGCGCCGCTCATCACGGCTCCGGTCGGCATCGACCCGGACGACGCCGTCGCCATCTTCGCCGAGCACAAGATCGAGAAGCTCCCCCTGGTGGACGAGTCCGGCCGACTCAAGGGCCTGATCACCGTCAAGGACTTCGACAAGAGCGAGAAGTACCCGGACGCCACCAAGGACGACGCCGGTCGTCTGCGTGTGGGTGCCGCGATCGGCTTCTTCGGCGACGCCTGGCAGCGCGCGACCGCCCTGCTCGAGGCCGGCGTGGACGTCCTCGTCGTCGACACCGCCAACGGCCACAGCGCGGGCGTGCTCGACATGGTCCGACGACTCAAGGCAGACCCGGCGTTCGCCGGCGTGGACGTCATCGGCGGTCAGGCCGCCACGCGCGAGGGCGCCCAGGCGCTCATCGACGCGGGCGTCGACGCCGTCAAGGTGGGTGTCGGACCGGGGTCGATCTGCACCACCCGCGTCGTCGCCGGCGTCGGTGTGCCGCAGGTCACCGCGGTGTACGAGGCGTCGCTCGCCGCTCGCGAAGCAGGTGTCCCGGTCATCGCCGACGGCGGTCTGCAGTACTCCGGCGACATCGCGAAGGCCCTCGTGGCCGGCGCCGACACCGTCATGCTCGGCTCCCTGCTCGCGGGCACCGACGAGTCCCCCGGGGACCTCGTGTTCGTGAACGGCAAGCAGTTCAAGGCCTACCGCGGGATGGGCTCCCTCGGGGCGCTGCAGACCCGTGGCAAGAAGACCTCGTACTCGAAGGACCGCTACTTCCAGGCCGACGTCCCCTCGGACGACAAGCTCGTGCCCGAGGGCATCGAGGGCCAGGTGCCGTACCGCGGCTCCGTGTCGAACGTCGTCTACCAGCTCGTCGGCGGCCTACGGCAGTCGATGTTCTACGTGGGCGGACGGACGATCCCGGAGCTCAAGGCCCGCGGCAAGTTCGTCCGGATCACGCCGGCGGGACTCAAGGAGTCGCACCCGCACGACGTCCAGATGGTCGTCGAGGCGCCGAACTACAGCCGCTGATCCCGGCCCCGCCCCCCGGGGCGCGCTAGGCGGAACGCCAGTCGTTCGACGTGATGTGGCTGCCGCCGTGCGGCCCCATCTGCAGCATGCCTCCATCGACCGGCAGCGACACCCCGGTGATGTAGGACGACGCTCGCGACGCCAGGAACGCCACCGCGGCGGCGATCTCCCACGCGTTCCCGGGCCGACCGAGCGGGACCCCGGGTCGGTCGATCGTCTGCGGGTCCTCGTCCTCGGCTCCGGTCATCCGGGTCGCGATCTCCCCCGGGGCGACGGCGTTGGCGGTGATGCCGTACTGCGCGAGTTCGATCGCGACGGTCTTCAGCAGGCCGCCGAGTCCGTGCTTCGCGGCGTCGTAGGCACTGGACCCGTAGCGCGGCTGGTGTTCGTGCACACTCGTGATCCCGATGATCCGCCCGCCGTTCCCCGCGGCGACCATGTGCTTCGCCGCCGCCTGGATGGTGACGAACGCACCGTCGAGGTCGGTGGACACCGTGTGTCGCCACTGGTCGAGGGTCATCTCGAGGAACGGTGCGTTGTCGCCCGTCCCGGCGTCGGCGACGATGACGTCGACGCCGCCGAGCTGCTCCACGAGCCGGTCGATGACCGCGCCCGCGGTCGCCAGGTCGGAGACGTCGATCTGCTCGACGTACGCTTGCCGACCGAGCTCGCGGACCTCGGCGGCGGTCGCTTCGGCGCGCTCCGGCTCGGACAGGTAGGTGATGCCGATGTCCATGCCGGCGCTGGCGAGCGCGACGGCCGTGGCGCGGCCGATCCCGGATTCAGAGCCGGTGATGATTGCCCTGGTGGGCTGGAAGTCACTCATGCGGGGGAACGTACGCCGCGCCTCCAGGACGGCCTACCGGACCATCCGTCGGGCGCGAGACGTCCCGACGGTCCCGAGACGCGGCAGCGTCACGGCTGGGTAACGAAACACTTTGCGTACCGCCCCGTCACGCGGCTGAAACACCGGGACCCTACGTTCTCTCACATCCCCAGCGGAACCGAGGTTCCGCGCAGAGAAAGGGCTCCACGGATGATCAGAACCACCCGTGCCACCACGGCACTGGCAGTGGCGGGAGCGGCAGCGCTCCTGCTCGCCGCCTGTTCCACCACCGGCAGCGCCTCCCAGACCTCGTCCGCGTCGAGCGGGGCGAAGAAGGACCCCGCGGCCAGCTGCAAGGCCCCCGACACCCCCAGCACCGACGCGCTGAAGATCGGCACGATCCTCCCGCTCACCGGTTCGCTCGCGTACCTCAACCCGCCCGCCGAGTCCGGGGTGGGCCTCGCGGTGCAGGACATCAACGCCGCCGGTGGTGTGCTCGACAAGGACGTCTCGATCGACCCCGCCACCGACTCCGGCGACAGCAACGACATGACCGTCTCGAGTTCGGCGGCGACGAAGCTCGTGAACGCGAAGGTGCCGGTCGCGATCGGCGCCGAGTCCTCCAGCGTCACGCTCAACGTCATCGACCAGCTCACGAGCAACTGCATCGTGGAGATCTCCCCCGCGAACACCGCGTCCGACCTGTCCGGCTACTCGTCGTACTACTACCGGACCGCTCCGCCGGACTCGGTGCAGGGTTCCGCGCTCGGCCAGCTCGTCACGGGCGACGGCAACGCCAAGGTCGCGTTCCTCGTCTTCAACGACACGTACGGCACCGGCCTGCGCAACACGGTCCAGAAGGCGATCGAGGACTCCGGTGGATCCGTCGTGTACGGCGGCAAGGGCAAGGGCCAGGAGTTCCCGCCCGGCCAGACGACGTTCTCGTCCGAGGTCACCGCGGCGCTCGCCACGAAGCCCGACGCGATCGTGATCCTGGCGTTCGACGAGACGAAGTCGATCATCCCGGAGCTGAAGTCGCAGAACGCGGACATGTCGAAGATCTACATGTCGGACGGCAACACGGCCGACTACTCGAAGGACTTCGACAAGGGCACCCTCACCGGTGCTCAGGGCACCATCCCCGGCGCCTCGCCGAAGGCCGAGTTCAAGCAGCAGCTCGCGGCCTACTACAAGAAGTCGTCGGGCAAGGACCTCGCCGACTACTCGTACGCGGCGGAGTCGTACGACGCCACCGTCCTCGCAGCCCTCGCCGCCGTGAAGGGCAAGGGCACGGACTCGGGCACCATCCAGGCCAACATGGCCGCGGTGTCCGGAGCCGACGGGGGCACCGAGTGCTCGACGTTCAAGGACTGCAAGGCCCTGCTCGGCAAGGGTGAGGACATCCACTACACGGGACCCTCGGGCATCGGTCCGTTCGACGATGGCAACGACCCGTCGAGCGCCTACATCGGCATCTACAAGTTCGACGGCGACAACAAGCCCGTCTACCAGAGCGCCATCCAGGGCTCGGTCAAGAAGTAGGTCCAACGCGCGAAAGCGACAGTCCCCCGCGGGAACATCCGCGGGGGACTGTCGCTTTCGCGGGACAACTTCACGGGACAACTTCGCGGGACAAGCCGGGCGCTGCCGGGATGGAGCGGCGAGCGAGCGAGCGGGCGGGCGCGCGGGCGCGCGGGCGCGCGGGTCAGCGGTCGCGGGGCGGGCCTGGAGGCGCGGTGCGG
>NZ_JABMCE010000042.1 GCF_013359865.1 Curtobacterium pusillum | reverse complement strand
CCGCGCCGACCGGGACCGGGGCCGCCCCGGTCGCGCCGACCGGGGCCGGGGCCGTCGGGGCCGCGTCGCCGGTCGCCCCGCTGCGCATGGTGGTCAGCGACGACGACCCGTACTGCTCGGCCGACCGGGCCGTCGCGTTCGCCGGAGCCCTCGGCGCGGACGTCGTCCGGGTCGGCGCCCTGGGCCACGTCAACGTCGCCAGCGGCATCGGTTCCTGGCCGGCGGGTCGTGCGCTGCTGGAGGACTTCGAGCGCACGCTGTGACCCCTCGCGCAGGGCCGCGCGACACGCCGTTCACATTCCGCCCGATATGGCAGGGGCTCCGGCGACACACCGCGGATGTCCACGGAGATGAGCCCCGCGATATTTATCCTCCGAGCATGGAAACGCAGTCCGGTGCACGCACCCCCCTCGTCGACCCCTTCGGTCGCGAGCTCGAGGAGTGGCTCCGTGACGCCCCGGCGACGCGCGCCCCGTACCTGTCGGACCTCGTGGTCCCGCCGGTCACCGGGCCCGTGCAGCGACCGGACGCAGCGTCGGACGCCGCAGTCGAACCCGCCACGACCGTCACCGAGTCGGAGGACGGCGTCGTCTCGCCGGTCGACGACTCCGCCTTCCGTCGCCGCCGCGACCGTGCACGGCACGCCGCGGTCTGCGCGCCGTCCTTCCCCGAGCCCCCGGAACGCATCGCCCTCCGCATCGAGGACCTCGCCGTGCAGGTGTCCGCTTCCAGCGGGCGTACCACGGTCGAGCGCATCGTGATCCTCGAGGACGAGGTCCGCCGTCGCGACGAGGACCTCGCACGCCTCGCCGCGTGGGAGGCCACCGTCGCCGGGAGCAGCGACCCGGAGGTCGAGGCCGCCCGTGCTTTCGCCCACACCGTCTTCGCCGACCTGCTCGCGGACGCCGCACTCGAGGCCGACCGTCGTGACCGCGCAGCCGCACGCCGCGCCGCCACCGGCACCGTCGTCGCGGTCCGGCCGCCCGCGCCCGCGCTCGTCGAGGCCACCGAGGTCGTCGACGCGATCGACGCCCCCGAACCGGTGGGGGACGAGGCGACCGTCCTGAACCGTGACGAGCCCGCTCGTCCGGTGCTGTCCCTCCCGGTCGTCTCGCCGGTGTCCGCGAACACGCGACCCGCCCCGCTCGTCCAGCCCGCCACCGGGCCGACGGTCATCGACCGCGCCGCGTTCGCCGCCGCGCTCACGGCACACAGCGGCGCGACCGCGAGCACGCCGGTCGTCCTGCCCGAGGCGGTCACCCCGGCTGCCGCGGCGGACCAGGCGACCGGCGTCACCGAGAAGTCGAACGAGGGCGAGGACACCGCTCCCGTCGGCTGGTGGTCGCGACTCGTCGCCCGCATCCTGCACGCGTTCGGACGCTGATCCACAACCCCGCTCCGGGCTCTCCGCCGTCCACAGGCGCCTCCGTGACCCGGTCGTCTCGGTAGACTGACGGGATGCCGACGCTCCGCGAACTCCAGGCCGTGATCGAGGACCTGTGGCCCGCCGCCGGCGCCGAGTCGTGGGACGCCGTCGGCCTCGTCGCAGGCGATCCCGGCCAGGCGATCGAGCACGTCCACCTGGCGGTCGACGCGGTCCCAGCGACCGCGCACGAGGCGGTCGACCTCGGCGCCGACCTCCTGCTCACGCACCACCCGCTCCTGCTCCGTGGCGTGACGACCATCGCCGAGTCGACCTACAAGGGCAGCGTGCTCACGACCCTCGTCCGCGGTGGCACGGCACTCGTCGCCGCGCACACGAACGCCGACGTCGTCACGACCGGCACCTCGGCCGTGCTCGCGGACCGCCTCGGTCTCACCGACCAGAGCCCGCTCGAGCCCGGGGCGGACCCCTCGACGGGCATCGGTCGCGTCGGCACGCTGGCCGAACCGACCACCCTCGGAACGCTCGCCCGGGCGCTCGTCGACGTCCTCCCAGGGACCGCCACGGGGGTCCGGGTCTCCGGTGACTTCGACCAGCCGGTCCGCTCGGTCGCGCTCTGCGCCGGCGCGGGCGACGCTTACCTCCGCCACCCCGCCGTGCTCGGCGCGGACGTCTACGTCACGAGCGATCTCCGGCACCACCCGGCGTCCGAGTTCCGCGAGCAGGCGCTGCTCGGCGGCGGGCCGGCGCTGATCGACACGTCGCACTGGGCGACCGAGTGGCTCTGGCTCGACGTCGCCGCCGAGCAGCTGCGCCGTGCCGCCGGCGTCCGCGTCACCGTGAGCGACCTCCGCACCGACCCGTGGGACTTCGCCGTCCTGCCGGCCGCCGAACCCACCACCGACACTGAAGGAGTCTGACCATGAAGGCAGCACCCGAGGACCAGGTCATCCTCCTCGACGTCCAGCGACTCGACAACGACGTCACCCGGATCGCGCACCGCATCACCGCGCTGCAGAAGGGCGACCGGCTCACCGAGCTCGGCACCACAGCCGCCGGTCTGCGCGCGCAGCTCGCCGCCGCGACCGGCCAGGTCGAGGACGCCGAGCGTGAGCTCGCCCGCCTCGAGTCCGACACCGCGACGGCGCAGGCGCGCGTCGAGCGTGACACCACCATGCTGCAGCACGTCTCCAGCGCGAAGGACGCCGCCGGCCTGCAGAGCGAGCTCGAGTCGCTGCAGCGTCGCATCGGTGACCTCGAGACGGCCGAGCTCGAGGTCATGGAGAACCTCGACGGCTTCCGCGCCCGCGTCGGCGACGTCGAAGCGCAGCTCGCCGACGTCGAGGCCGCCCGTGCCGGACTGGTCGCCGAGCGCGACGCCGAGATCGCCCGGCTCGAGTCCGACCGGGAATCCGCGACGCAGAGCCGGGCCGCCGTCGCAGCGAAGGTGCCGGCGGACCTCCTCGCGCTGTACGACCGGCAGCGGGCCCGGTACGGGTTCGGCGCGTCGCTGCTGCAGGGCGGGGTGTCGACGGCGTCCGGTGTGACGCTCACTAACTCCGACCTGCAGGCGATCCGGCAGGCCGCCCCCGACGACGTGGTGCTCTGCCCGGACAGCGACGCGATCCTGGTGCGCACGGCCGAGTCCAGTCTGTAGACGCGACCGCCTGACGGACGGGAGGCGCGGTGCGGGCCGGCACCGCGCCTCCCGTCCGTCGTGGGGCGCGTTCGCGTTCGCGTGCGCCGAGTCTCGGGCGCGCCGAACCTCGGCCGGTGGCGGAGGGTGCGAATGGGCCGGCCGTACGCCGGGTTCTGTCCCGCCGCTCGCGCGGCGGTGACGGCCATCTCTCTCGGACCGACGTTGCCGTCGGCCTCCAGCGGTCTACCCGAGGACTCAGCGAGCAGCCTCGACGTCCTCTGTCTGACCTTGCTCCGGGCGAGGTTTACCGAGCGGATCCGGTCACCCGGACCCCTGGTGGTCTCTTACACCACCGTTTCACCCTTACCGACGTCGCCGCCGGCGGTCTGCTTTCTGTGGCACTGTCTCGCGGATTGCTCCGGGTGGGTGTTACCCACCGCCCTGCTCTGTGGAGCCCGGACGTTCCTCGGCACTCCCGCAGGGAGTGACGCGACCGTCTCACCGACCCATTCGCGTGATCGAGTTTAGTTGACTAATCCGACTTCGAACGCGCCGCGAGGGTCGCCGCGCCGATGATGCCCGCGTTGTTGCGGAGCGTCGCCGGGATGATGTCCGCCTGCAGGTCGAGCAGCGGCAGGAACTCCTCGTACTGCTTCGACACGCCACCACCGACGACGAAGAGCTCCGGGGACAGCAGCGCCTCGAGCGTGGAGTAGTACTTCTGCAGCCGCTTCGCCCAGTGCTTCCACGACAGGTCGTCCCGCTCCTTGGCGGCGAACGAGGCCCGCGACTCGGCGTCGTGCCCGTCGATCTCGAGGTGTCCGAGCTCCGAGTTCACGATGAGCACACCGTCGTTGATGAGCGCCGTGCCGATGCCGGTGCCGAGCGTCGTCACGATGACGAGCCCGTCCTTGCCCTTCGCCGCGCCGAACTGCTGCTCGGCGAACCCGGCGGCGTCGGCGTCGTTGACGAAGTGGATGGAGCGGCCGAGCTCCTTCTCGAACAGCGCCTCGGCCTCGAAGCCGATCCACTTCTTGGAGACGTTCGCGGCCGACATGGTCTTGCCGCCGCGGACGATCGCGGGGAAGCAGACGCCGACCGGGACGTCCGCCGCCGGCGCGAGCTCCTCGAGGATCGACGCGGCAACGGCGACGATGTCCTGCGGCTTGCCGCCCTCGGGCGTGGCCTTCTTGATCCGGTCGGTGGTGAGTTCACCGGTGGAGACGTCGACGATCGCGCCCTTGATGCCCGTTCCGCCGATGTCGACGCCGACTGCGAGGGAGGTCATGATTGTGCCTTTCAAGGGTCAGGAGACGGTGAGGAGCTCGGCGCCACGCTCGGTGACGACGAGGGTGTGTTCGAACTGTGCGGTCCAGGACTTGTCCCGCGTGGAGACGGTCCAGTCGTCGGCCCAGATGTCGGCCTCGATGCCGCCGAGGGTGAGCATCGGCTCGATGGTGAACACCATGCCCGGCTCGATGACGTCGTCGAAGCGCGGTGCGTCGTAGTGGGGGATGATCAGCCCGGAGTGGAAGGCCCGCCCGACGCCGTGGCCGGTGTAGTCGCGGACGACGCCGTAGCCGAAGCGCTTCGCGTAGGCCTCGATCGCGCGGCCGATGACGTTCACCTGGCGGCCCGGGGCGACGGCCTTGATGCCGCGCTCCATGGCGACTCGCGTGCGCTCCACGAGGTCGGTGACCTCCTGCGACGCCTGGCCGACGATGAACGTGCGGTTCGTGTCGCCGTGCATCCCGTCCTTGTAGGCGGTGATGTCGATGTTGACGAGGTCGCCCTCCTGCAGGACGGTGTCGTCGGGGATCCCGTGGCAGATGACCTCGTTGACGCTCGAGCAGAGGGACTTCGGGTAACCGCGGTAGCCGAGCGTGGAGGGGTAGGCGCCGTGTGAGACGACGAACTCGTGACCGATGCGGTCGAGCTCGTCGGTGGTGACGCCCGGACGGATGGCCTCGCCCACGGCGTCGATGGCCTGCGAGGCGATGCGCCCGGCGGTCCGGATCCGCTCGACCTCGTCCGGGGTGTACGTGTCGCCGAGGCCGTGCTCGTGCGGCTCGGCCTTGCCGACGTACTCCGGACGCTCGATGTCCTTCGGGACGGCCCGCTGCGGGGAGATTCGGCCAGCGGTCAGGTGTCCGTGTTCGTCCCGGGGCATGCCGACCACTCTAGCCGCGGCGCACCGCGCCCAGCGCAACCGCCTGGAGGCGCGGTGCCGGTCCGTCGGACGGGCACCGCGCCTCCAGGCGTTCGCCATCCCGCAAAGCGCAACGTGCGCGGCTTCTCGCAGCGTCATACCGCTGCGAGCAACCGTCAAGGTTGCGTTTTGCGGGGAGGGTCGGGCGCCTCGTCGGTACGTTGGCGGTATGAGCGACGAACGCATCGAGTCCCAGTGGTGGTTCAACGAGAAGACGCACGCCGTCGAGCAGGGCCCGCAGTCGCCGCAGCGCGACCGCATCGGCCCGTTCGCCACGCGCGAGGAGGCGCAACACGCCCTGGACCGGATCAAGGCGAACAACGAGCGCTGGGACGACGAAGACCAATAGGCTGATCACCCCAGCTGCACCACGGAAAGGGCGTCAATGGACAAGCAGACGGACTTCGTGCTCCGCACCATCGAGGAGCGCGGCATCAAGTTCATCCGACTCTGGTTCACGGACGTCATCGGGACGCTGAAGTCGGTGGCGATCGCCCCGGCCGAGGTCGAGGGCGCCTTCGCCGAGGGCATCGGGTTCGACGGCTCCGCGATCGAGGGGCTGACCCGCTCCTACGAGGCGGACGTCCTCGCCCACCCGGACCCCTCCACGTTCCAGATCCTGCCGTGGCGCGGCGAGATCGACCCGACGGCGCGGATGTTCTGCGACATCACGACGCCGGACGGGCAGCCCGCCGTGGCCGACCCGCGGAACGTCCTGAAGCGCACCCTGGCGAAGGCGAGCGAGCGCGGCTTCACCTTCTACACGCACCCCGAGATCGAGTTCTACCTGCTGAAGAGCCGCGAGTGGAAGGACGGCGGCCCGCAGCCCGTCGACCGCGCCGGATACTTCGACAACGTCCCCGGGGGCAGCGCGCACGACTTTCGCCGGCGTTCCGTCCGGATGCTCGAGGACCTCGGCATCTCGGTGGAGTTCAGCCACCACGAGGCCGGTCCCGGCCAGAACGAGATCGACCTCCGGTACGCCGACGCGCTGACGATGGCGGACAACATCATGACCTTCCGCACCGTCGTGAAGGAGGTCGCGATCGAACAGGGCGTGTACGCGACGTTCATGCCGAAGCCGATCTCCGGCCAGCCGGGTTCGGGCATGCACACGCACGTCTCCCTGTTCGAGGGCGACCAGAACGCCTTCTACGAGGCCGGCGGCCAGTACCAGCTGTCCGAGACGGCGAAGCAGTTCATCGCGGGCGTCCTCAAGCACGCTCCGGAGATCACGGCGGTCACGAACCAGTTCGTGAACTCGTACAAGCGCCTCTGGGGCGGCGACGAGGCCCCGTCGTTCGTGACGTGGGGTCACAACAACCGTTCGGCGCTCGTGCGCGTCCCGCTGTACAAGCCGAACAAGGGCCAGTCCTCGCGCATCGAGTACCGCGGCATCGACTCGGCGGCGAACCCGTACCTCGCGTACTCGCTCCTGCTCGCCGCGGGCCTCAAGGGCATCGAGGAGGGCTACGAGCTCCCGCCCGAGGCCGAGGACAACGTCTGGAGCCTCACGGACTCCGAGCGGAAGGCCCTCGGGTACAGCCAGCTCCCGGCGAGCCTCGACCACGCCCTGAGCCTCATGGAGGACTCGGAGCTCGTGGCGGAGACGCTCGGCGAGCAGGTCTTCAACTTCGTGCTCCTGAACAAGCGGCAGGAGTGGAAGCGCTACCGCGACCAGGTCACGCCGTTCGAGCTCGACACGAACCTCGGCGCGCTCTGACGGTTCCGGGAGCGCGCACCAGATGACCGGTCGGACGACGACGTCGCGTTCCGAACTCGCCCGCCTAGGCTTCGCGGAGCTGTCGGAGAGCCTGGAACGCATCACCGACCTGGAGGCGCGGTTCGGCCCCGACGTGCCGCTCCCGTTCTCCGGGTCGGATGCGTCCTGGGGGGCCACCGCCGACCCGGACGGCGCGCTCCGCGCGCTCGAGCGGCTGCTCGAGCGCGCGCCGGACGAACTCCGCCCGGTCCTCGACGACGAGGCCGCCACGGAGCGCCTCGTCCGCCTGCTCGGCGCGTCGGTCGGGCTCGGCGAGTTCCTGCACCGTCGTCCGGCCGAGATCGCACTGCTGCTCGAGCCCGTCACGGAGCCGTGGTCGCAGGAGCAGTACACCGAGTCGCTGCGCGCCGCGGTCGACGGCACCACCGGTGAGGACGCCCGGCTCCGGCTGCGGGTCCGCTACCGCCGGCACCTGGCGCAGATCGCGCTGTTCGACGTCCTGAACGCCTCACCGACCGAGGCGTTCCCCGCGGTGGCGGCCGGGTTGGCCGACCTCGCGGGGGCTGCGCTCGAGACGGCGGTGGACATCGCCCGGCGCGAGGTCCCGTTCCCCGCCGCGGACGTCGCGGCGACCCCGCTCGCGGTCCTCGCGATGGGCAAGGCCGGGGCCCGTGAGCTCAACTACGTCAGCGACGTCGACGTCATCTTCGTCACGGAGCCGACACTCGACGAGGAGTCCGGCACGGGCGTCGGTACCGACCGTGCCGTGCTCATCTCGACGCGCCTGGCCATCGCGGCCACCCACGCCATCACCGACCTCGCGGCGGAGCCGGCCCTGTGGGAGGTCGACGCGAACCTCCGGCCCGAAGGCAAGGACGGCGCCCTCGTCCGGACGCTCGACTCCCACGTGGCGTACTACGAGCGCTGGGCGAAGGAGTGGGAGTTCCAGGCGCTGCTCAAGGCGCGTCCGATCGCCGGGTCGTCGGACCTCGGGGAACGCTACGCCGACGCGGTGGCCCCCTTCGTGTGGAACTCGGCGAAGCGCCCGGGGTTCGTCGAGTCGGTGCAGCGGATGCGGGAGCGGGTCACCGAGCACATCCCGGACGCCGAGGTCGACCGACAGCTCAAGCTCGGTCCCGGTGGCCTGCGCGACGTCGAGTTCACCGTGCAGCTCCTGCAGCTCGTGCACGGCCGGGACGACGAGTCCGTCCGGGTCCGCTCGACGCTCGAGGCCATGGACGCCCTGACCGCCGCGGGCTACGTCGGTCGTCCCGAGGCCGCGCGCTTCGGTCCGGACTACGCCCTGCTCCGCGTGCTCGAGCACCGCATCCAGCTCCGTCGCCTGCAGCGCACGCACCTCATGCCCTCCGACGAGGAGGAACTGCGTGTCCTCGCGCGGTCGAGCGGCCTCGCGAAGTCCGCCTCCGCGCTCGAGGCACGCTGGCGCGGGGTGAAGCTCGAGGTCCGCGGCCTGCACGAGCGCCTCTTCTACCGTCCGCTGCTGTCGGCCGTGGCCGCGAGCGACGGCGACATCGTCCTCACGAGCGACCAGGCCGTCGACCGCCTCGGGGCGATCGGATTCGCCGACCCGGCAGGCGCCCTGAGTCACATCCGTGCGCTGACGCAGGGCACGAGTCGGCGTGCGGCGATCCAGCGGAACCTCCTGCCGGTGCTCCTGCGCTGGATGGCGGAGGGACCCGCGCCGGACCGGGCGCTCCTGGCCTTCCGCCGGTTGAGCGACACCCTGGGGGAGTCCAGCTGGTTCCTCCGCATGCTCCGCGACTCGTCGGGTGCGGCGCACTCGCTCACCACGGTCCTGTCCGAGTCGGCCTTCCTGTCCGGGCTGCTGGAACGCTTCCCCGAGGCCGTGGCGTGGCTCGACGAGCCCGACACGCTGCTGCGCCCACGCCCGATCGAGTCCCTGCTGGCCGAGGTCACGGCGACGACCGCACGGCACGGGGACGACGTCGACGGTGCTGCCGCCCTCGTCCGGTCCGCCCGGCGCCGTGAGACCCTCCGCCTCGGCATGGCGGCCGTGCTCGGGTACCTCGACGTCGACGCCCTCGGTCCGGCCCTGAGCGACGTCACCGAGACGACCCTCGCGGGGGCACTGACGCTGGCGCGCCGGGACGCCCCGGCCGGCCTCGAGTTCGGCGTGATCGCGATGGGGCGGTTCGGTGGGCGGGAGCTCGGTTTCGGCTCCGATGCCGACGTCCTCTACGTCCACCGCGCCCGAGAGGACGACCTCCCGTCCGAGCAGGCCTCGCGCGCGGCCCAGACCATCGTGCGGGAACTCGCCCGGCTCACCGACGACGCCATCCACCCGTTCGAGCTCGACATCGACCTCCGGCCGGAGGGCAAGAACGGCCCGGTGGTGCGCACGCTCGAGTCCTACGGCGCCTACTACGCCCGCTGGTCGCTCACGTGGGAGGCCCAGGCCCTGCTCCGTGCCCGTGGCGCGGTCGGGGACGAGCAGCTGCTCCGTGACTTCGAGCACCTCGCCGACCGCACGCGCTACCCGGAGCACATCGACGACCAGCAGGTGCGGGAGGTCCGGCGCATCAAGGCCCGGGTCGAGTCCGAACGGCTGCCGCGTGGTGCCGACCCCGCACGCCACCTCAAGCTCGGCCGGGGCTCCCTCAGCGACGTGGAGTGGTTCGTCCAGCTGCTGCAGCTGCAGCACGCGTTGACCGTCCCCGGGCTCCGCACCACGTCGACGCTCGAGGCCCTCGATGCGGCGGCCGAGGCCGGACTCGTTGGCGCCGAGGACGCGGAACGGCTGGGGGCGGCGTGGCGCTTCGCCTCACGGACGCGCAGCGCCCTCGTGCTCTGGTCCGGCAAGACCACCGACGTGCTGCCCGTGGACCGGGTGCAGCTCGAGGGCATCGCCCGGCTGATGGAGTACCCGCCCGGGTCGGCGTCGCAGCTCGAGGACGACTACCTCGGTGTCACGCGGCGTGCTCGTCAGGTGTTCGAACGCGAGTTCTACGGCGCCTGACGGACGCCGTCGGAAGCGCTCGCGACACGCCTGGTCGACGGGTCGGAAGCGCTCGCGACACGCCCGGGTCGACGTGTTTCGGAGCGAGTTGACATGTCCTCGAAAGTGAATTCCCCGTAACCTTCGACGTCCCCCGTTCGGCGCTCACGTGTACCCCGGGGCGTTCGATGCATCGCTCCGTTACCGCACCGTGACCAACCGGGCGCGCCGTCCGGGACGTCGCATCCCGCACGCCTCGCGCCGCGCCCGGCCACCCCGTCGTGAACGGGGATTTCTCGTCGTCGCACGCCGCGCCTCCAGGCCGTCGACCGCGCCGCGCGGGGTGCGCGGCAGGGTGAACGGCGTCCGCCGGAGCGTTGTCAGCAGCAGTGCGGACAAGGCCGCTGCACCCGGTGGGGGACCACGGTGTACCCCGTAACGTCCCCGTAACACCCCCGGAAGGGGGTCGTGTTGCGAGGAGCATCACGTTTCTGCATCAATGGGAGCACCCGAACCGACCCTGATTCCCCGATGAAGCGGAATCTCCACCTCGAACGTTGAAGCAGGGATCGATGTTCACCTTCATTCTGCAGATCCGGCAGATGGTCGACGGGCACCCCGAGTTCTACCTGTTCGCCGTGTACTCCGCGGTGATCTGGTTGCTCTGGTTGCTCAAGGTCGTCCTCTCCGCCCGCTACCGCCCCTACACCGGCACCTACACCGGCACCACGAGCGTCGTCGTCCCCGTCGTGGACGAACCGATCGACCTCTTCCGCGACGTGATCGGCCGCATGGTCGAACAGGGTCCCGGCGAGATCATCGTCGTCATCAACGGCGCGAAGAACGAGGCGCTCGAGATGGTCTGCGACGAGTTCGCCCCGCTCGTCCGCTGGACCCACACGCCCATCCCCGGCAAGCGCAACGCCGTCAAGGTCGGCACCGAGATGTCCAACGGCGACATCACCGTGCTCGTCGACTCGGACACGGTGTGGACGCCGGGCACGCTCCCGGAGTTGCTCAAGCCGTTCGCCGACGCATCCGTCGGCGGCGTCACGACGCGGCAGCGCATCCTCGAGCCGACCCGCTCCTGGATTACCCGCTGGGCGGACTGGCTGGAGAACTCCCGCGCGCTGTACTCGATGCCCGCGCAGAGCGTCCTGGGCCAGATCGGCTGCCTGCCCGGTCGCACGATCGCCTTCCGCCGGGACATCCTCGTGCGGGTCATGGACCGCTTCATGCACGAGAAGTTCATGGGCGTGTTCCTCGAGGTGTCCGACGACCGGACGCTGACGAACCTCACGCTCAAGGAGGGGTACCGCACCGTCTACCAGTACACGTCGCTGGTCTACACGGACGCCCCGCTCCAGGTGAAGAAGCTCTTCAAGCAGCAGCTCCGCTGGGCTCGTGGTTCGCAGTACAACACGCTGCGGATGCTCCCGTGGATGCTCGGCCACGCGCCGATCCTCGCGCTGTTCTTCCTGACGGACATCATCCTGCCGTTCATGCTCTTCGGCGTGATCGCCGGCTGGGTCTACCGCGGCCTCACCGGGCAGGGCGAGAACCTGTACCAGGGCATCCTGCACCAGTACGGGTTCTCCACCGGCTTCATCTACGTCGCCGGGCTCATGGTGGTCTCGAGCGTGCTGAGCATGGCGATCCGCCAGATGCGCCACCTGGCCGAGAAGCCGAGCGACTTCTTCCGCCTGCCGATGTTCATCATCGTGTCGACGTTCTTCCTCATGCCGATCCGACTCCTCGGCTTCTTCCGCCTGGCGCACGCGTCCGGGTGGGGGACCCGCGCCGGCGCCTACGCCGGGGGACCGATGGAGGAGGACCCGGGCGACGCCGTGCAGCCGCCGGCCATCGCGACGCAGACCCCGGTCAGCCCGATCGACGCCGCACCCGCAGGTCCGGTGGACGCCACCGACCGCGCTCGGGCGGCCCTCGCCACGGACCCGGCGTACGCCGACGACCAGCGTGCCGCCGACCGGGCGTTCGACGAACTGTTCGGCGCGGACGCCACCACCAACTCCACCGCGACGGTGCTCGCGACCCGGCGTTCGGCAGCCACTGCGGTGCAGTCGGTCCGGACGTCGGCACCCGCGCCGGCACGCGTCCGCCGGTACAACCCGTACGCCGCGATCCCGTACTGCATCGGCTTCGCGATCTTCGCCCTGGAGGCCTTCCTCATTGTCTGACCTCATCCGCTCTTCAGGTGCCTGGTGGGCCCAGTCCAGCAAGCACGCACGACTCACCGCAGTCGGCACCACCGCCATCGTCCTCGTCCTCGGACTCATCACCTGGAACGTCTGGGTCTCCCCGACGGGTTCCGTGTCCACCGCGGTCCACCAGGCGCTCGGCGTCACGCCGCCGAAGAAGAAGGTCTCGGCCGCCGAGCTCCAGACGAAGCTCACCGCCGCCCAGAAGAAGATCTGGTCGCTCGAGGGCAAGCTCGACTCCTCGACCGCCCAGGCCGGCTCGCGTGCCGACCAGATCACCCAGCTCAAGGCGCAGATCGCGTCGCTGCAGTCCGAGCTCGGTGCCGCCGAGAGCGGTTCGGGAGGCGCGTCCTCCTCCGGCGGGTCGGGTTCCACCGTGAACGCGGCCGGCTCCGGCTCCGGCAGCGGCTCGGGCAGCGGCTCCGGCTCGGGGAGCGGCTCCGGTTCCGGCGGCGTGACGAACGCGAACGCCGGGCCGTCGACCGACCCGACGACGACGCCGATCAGCACGCCCACCAAGGCGCAGATCCTCGGGCAGCAGTCCCGCTGGTACGGCCTCTACACCGCGCAGTCGCCCTTCAACTGGTCCGAGTACGACCAGGTGTCCAAGGAGGTCGGGAAGGCGACGAACATGGTCGGGTTCTTCCAGGGCTTCGACCAGGACTTCAACGCGAACGCCGTCCAGCGCTCCTGGGCGAACGGCCGCCTGCCGATGATGACGTGGGAGTCCGCGCCCGCCAAGACCGGCAACGACGAACCGTACGTCGAGGGCTACACGAACGAGGACGTCATCTCGGGCAAGTTCGACGCCTACCTGACGAAGTACGCGCAGGCGCTCAAGGCGAACGGCATGCCGCTCGTCATCCGCTTCGACCACGAGATGAACGGCCAGTGGTACAACTGGTCCGAGTCCACGAAGCAGCAGAACGCCGCCGGCTCCTACACCGCGATGTGGAAGCACGTGTGGCAGGTCTTCCAGGACAACGGCGCGAACCAGTACGCCATCTGGGACTGGTCGCCGTCGCGCATCGACAAGCTCGGCAACACGAAGTACCAGACGCTCGATTACCTGCGGAACTACTACCCGGGTTCGCAGTACGTGGACTGGGTCGGCATGAGCGGCTACTACCGCGACACCACCGAGGAGCCGACGTTCCAGAACACCTTCGGTGCCACGCTCGGGCAGATCCGGCAGGTCGCACCGGGCAAGGGGATCGTCCTCAACGAGATCGGTGCCACCGAGACCGGGGGGAGCGCGTCCAACTCGCAGAAGTCGCAGTGGATCAACTCCCTCTTCGACGCCCTGGCCGACCCCGCGAACCGCGACATCATCGGCTTCGCGTACTTCAGCGAGACCGCGACGACCATCGTCGACGGCACGCGCACCACCAACGACTGGCGCCTCGACTCCCGATCGGACAGCCTCCAGGCCTTCGCCGACGGCATCAAGCGCACCGACATCGACTACGACCTGCAGGAGGTCAAGCAATGACCGCGTCCAAGAAGTCGTCCGCAGCGGCCGACACCCGTCCCGCACCCGTCATCAGCGTCATCGGCACCGGCTACCTCGGTGCCACCCATGCAGCCGCGATGGCCGAGATGGGCTTCGAGACCATCGGCGTGGACGTCGACCCGGCGAAGCTCGCGGCGCTCTCCGCCGGCGAGGTCCCGTTCTACGAGCCCGGGCTGCCGGAGCTCATCACGAAGCACGTCGCCAGCGGCAAGCTCCGCTTCACCGCCGACATCGCGTCAGCAGTGGCGGCAGCGGACGTGCACTTCGTGTGCGTCGGCACCCCGCAGCGCGCGGGCTCACACGCCGCGAACCTGTCCTACGTGGAGAGCGCCACCCGTGGCGTCGCCGAGAACCTCACCCACCCGGGGCTCATCGTCGGCAAGTCGACCGTGCCCGTCGGCACCGCCGCACGCCTCCGCGGCATCGTCCGTGAGTTCGCACCCGCCGGCATCGACGCGGAACTCATCTGGAACCCCGAGTTCCTCCGCGAGGGCAAGGCCGTCGACGATACCCTCCACCCCGACCGTCTGGTGTGGGGCGGGGCCTCACCCGCCGCCGACGCCGTCATCCGCGAGGTGTACGCGGCACCGATCGCCGAGGGCACCCCGGTGATCACGACCGACCTCGCCACCGCCGAGCTCGTCAAGGTCAGCGCGAACGCGTTCCTCGCCACGAAGATCTCGTTCATCAACGCGATCTCCGAGATGTGCGCGATCACCGGCGCCGACGTGTCGACCCTGGCTGACGCCCTCGGGCACGACGCCCGCATCGGCCGGAAGTTCCTCAACGCGGGTCTCGGGTTCGGCGGTGGCTGCCTGCCGAAGGACATCCGGGCGCTCATGCACCGCGCGAACGAGCTCGGCGCCGGCCGGGTCGTCGGGCTGATGCAGCAGGTCGACGAGATCAACATGGGGCAGCGCGAGCGCGTCATCGACATGACGATCGACGCCCTCGACGGCTCCGTGCTGAACCGCCGCGTCGCCGTGGTCGGGGCCGCGTTCAAGCCCCTCACCGACGACGTCCGCGACTCGCCGGCGCTGAACGTCGCGGCCGCGCTGCACCTCCGCGGCGCCCAGGTCACCCTGTGGGACCCGGAGGCGATGGAGACCGCACGTCGCTCCTTCCCGACCCTCACCTACTCGTCCTCGATGGAGGGTGCGATCGAGGACGCCGACGTCGTGCTCGTCCTCACCGAGTGGGACGACGTCGTCGCTGCCGACCCGGCAGCGCTCGCCTCGATCGTCGGGCGCCGGACCGTGATCGACGCGCGCAACTGCCTCCCGGTCGCCGACTGGGTCAAGGCGGGATGGACCGTCCGTTCCCTGGGACGGCCCACTCCGGTCACGGGTGCACCCGTGAGCGTCGCTGCGGGGACGAACGACGTGCTGGCCACAGCGCGCTAGACGTCACCGCAGCGAGCGGGGTCCGTGCCGGGGCGGCACGGACCCCGCTTTCGTGCGCCCGGCGGCGCCCGGCGGCGCCCGGCGGCAGGGCGGCGGCGTGGCGTGGGCGGCGAAGCCGGCTTCGCGAAAGCGACAGTCTCCCGCGGGACTTCCGCGACACACTGTCGCTTTCGCGCCAGGGACAGACCGGCACGGCGGAAGACTGTCGCTTCGGCGGGTCGGAGGGGGCACGGGTCCGCGGGGTGGGACGCGACCGCCTGGAGGCGCGGCGCACGTCCGCCGGGCCGGCGCCGCGCCTCCAGGCGGTCACCCCTGACCCCGCCGAAGCGACAGTCTGCTAGCCGACTTCCGCGCCAGTCTGTCGCTTTCGCGACAAGGGCCCCGCACCGGAAACCGGTGCGGGGCCCTTGTGGAGCGTTCGGCTGATCAGACCCCGAAGTAGAGCTCGTACTCGAACGGGTGCGGGCGCTGCGCGAGCGGGAGGATCTCGTTCTCGCGCTTGTAGTCGATCCAGGTCTGGATGAGGTCCTCGGTGAAGACGTTGCCCTTCGTGAGGAACTCGTGGTCCGCCTCGAGCGCCTCGAGCGCCTCGTCGAGCGAGCCCGGGACCTGGGGGATGCCCTTCGCCTCCTCGGGCGGGAGCTCGTAGAGGTCCTTGTCGACCGGCTCGTGCGGTTCGATGCGGTTCTGGATGCCGTCGAGGCCGGCCATGAGCTGCGCGGCGAAGGCGAGGTACGGGTTGCCCGCGGCGTCCGGCGCGCGGAACTCGATGCGCTTGGCCTTCGGGTTCGTGCCCGTGATCGGGATGCGGATCGCAGCCGAGCGGTTACCGGCCGAGTAGACCAGGTTGACCGGCGCCTCGAAGCCCTTCACCAGGCGGTGGTACGAGTTGATCGACGGGTTCGTGAAGGCGAGCAGCGCCGGAGCGTGCTTGAGGATGCCGCCGATGTACCAGCGCGCGACGTCCGACAGGCCGCCGTAGCCGTTCTCGTCGTAGAACAGCGGCTTGCCGTCCGACCAGAGCGACTGGTGGGTGTGCATGCCCGAGCCGTTGTCACCGAAGAGCGGCTTCGGCATGAACGTGGCGACCTTGCCCCACTGGTCGGCCGTGTTCTTCACGATGTACTTGAACTTGAGGATGTCGTCCGCGGCGTGGACCATCGTGTCGAACTTGTAGTTGATCTCCTGCTGGCCGCCGGTGCCCACCTCGTGGTGCGAGCGCTCGAGCTCGAAGCCCGCCTCGATCAGCTTGAGGGTGATGTCGTCGCGCAGGTCGGCCGTCTTGTCGACCGGGGAGACCGGGAAGTAGCCGCCCTTGTACGGGGTCTTGTTCGCGAGGTTGCCGCCCTCTTCCTCGCGGCCGGTGTTCCAGGCGCCCTCCTCGGAGTCGACCGAGTAGAACGACTTGTTCTGCGTGACCGAGTAGCGGACGTCGTCGAAGATGTAGAACTCGGCCTCGGGGGCGAAGAACGCGGTGTCCGCGATGCCCGTCGACGCGAGGTACTTCTCCGCCTTCTTCGCCACCTGGCGCGGGTCGCGGCCGTAGATCTCGCCGTTCCGCGGGTTGTAGATGTCGAAGATCATGATCAGCGTGCGCTCGGCGCGGAACTGGTCGATGTAGGCCGTCGTCACGTCGGGGATGAGCTGCATGTCCGACTCGTGGATCGACGCGAAGCCGCGGATCGAGGAGCCGTCGAAGAGCTGTCCGACCGAGAAGAAGTCCTCGTCGACCGTCGACGCCGGGATGTTGAAGTGCTGCTGGACACCGGGCAGGTCCGTGAAGCGGATGTCGAGGAACTTGACGTCCGTGTCCTTGATGAAGGCGAGCACCTCGGAGGAATCGCTGAACATGTGTGTCGATCTCCTGGGGGTTGGGTGATGTCGGAGGTGCCGCGGGTGCACCCTCCGACGAGGCTATTGACACCGAGTTTCCCGGACGTGACTGCCTTGTTTCGTCCGTGTTACGTCGCCGTGGTCGCCTACGCTTGGAGCATGGCCCGCAGCACCACTCCGTCCTCCGCGTCGTCCGCCCACCCTGACGGTTGGCCCGGCAAGGACCTCGGTCTTCCGGAAGAGGGTCCCCGCAGTGTCGGGCGCATCGGCCGCCGGATCGTCGCGCTGCTCATCGACGGTGCGCTGGCCGACCTCGTCGCGTACGTGACCGGCGTGTGGTCGCCCGTGAACGGATCGGGCGACATCGCCCACTCGTGGATCCAGATCGCGATCTTCGCGGCACTGCAGATCCTGTTCATCTGCCTGCTGTCCGGGTCCTTCGGGCACATCTGCGTGGGCTTGCGGGTCGTGCCGATGCGCGGCGGGTACGTCGGTGTCTGGCGGCCCGTGGTCCGGACGCTGCTGCTCTGCCTGGTCGTGCCGGCGCTCATCATCGACCGTGACAGCCGCGGGGCGCACGACCGGATCGCGGGCACCGTCCTCGTCCGCCGCTGAGCGGCCGCGGGGCGGCCCGGGCGCCGACACCGCCGACACCGCCGGAAGGCAGAACGCCCCCGACCTGGCACGGTCGGGGGCGTTCTGCGGATGCCGGTGGCGTTTGTCAGCGCGGACGTCCGGCCCGCGCGCGCATCGGGTCCATGCCCTTCGGGATGGCCGAGGCGGGGCTCTGCGTCAGCGAGTCGAGACGGTTCGCGACCGCCAGGACCTCGTTGCGGTTGAGCGCCTTCTTGAACTTGTTCATGGCACGGGGGAGCTTGTGCAGCGTGACGGCGTCGTCACCGTCTCCGTCCTTGCCGGTGCCCACGTGCACGACGTGCACCGGGACGTTCGGGACGATCCGCTGGACCTTGCGGCGCTCCTCGTCGACCTGGCGGCTGAGGTTCCCGCGCTGCCCCTCGGTGATGAGCACGACACCGGGCGTACCGACCGCACGGTAGACGGCGGCCTGCGAACGGCCGTGCACCGCGACGGGCATCTCGCTCGAGCGCCACTGACGACGGAGCGAGTTCGACAGCACGGCCCCGACGGCACCCGGCTGGCCCTCGATCTGCGAGTAGGCGGCACGTTCGGCGAGGCGGCCGAGGACGATCAGGAACAGCAGCACGCCGAGCAGCACGCCGGCGACGATCCAGAGGATGATCGCGAGCCAGTTCTGGCCCGGCAGGAGCAGCGCGAGCAGGACGCCCAGCACCACGGGGACCACGAACGCCAGGGCGAACCACCAGACGGAGCTCGGGTCCGCCCGACGGGTCATGTTGAAGACCTGGTACATCTGCTTGAGACGACCCGGCTCCTTCGCCGTCGTACCTTGAGAACTGCTGCGTGCCATGCGTCCAGGATACGGCCTGCGTCGACATCTCCGGACCGTCGGTGATCCGGCTGTGGGCGAACAGCGTTCTCCACAGGAACGGTCCGAGCCGGGAGGCGCGCCTCGCCGCCCGTCAGGCTGTCCGGCATGCAGATGGTCACCGATCACGTCCGCTGGTGCGCGTCAGACGACGAGCGTCAGCTCCTCGCCTGGGTGTCCGACCGCTCGACGGTCGGCGCAGGGTCGGCGGGGCGCCACCTCGTCCCGATCGCCGCCGTCGGACGGCTGCCCGGCGGGCGCCTCGCGGTCGACGTCCTCCGTCCGGCCGGTACCCCGTTGTCCTCCGCGCTCGACACCCTCGGCACGCCGACGACCGGCGTCGCCGTGACCCTGACCGTGCCGCTGCTCGAGCTCGCGGCGACCGAACGCTGCGGGGCCGTCCGGATCGGTGCCGCTGGGCTGGACGACGTCCTCGTGGACGACGCGGGTGCGGTCGTGCTGTGCGATCGACCCCCCGGTTCCGACGGTGTCAGGCGGTCCGACCAGGACGGCGCCCGGGTCCTCGTGCTGGCGGCGCGGGTGGTGTGGGAGCGCACCGACGACCGTGACCCGGCACGACCGGTCGTGGACGCAGCCCTCGCCGAGGCCCTCGACGGCGACGTGGACGCCGTCCGTGCCGCACTCGCTCGCGTTCGCGCGACCGCGGCGCCGAGACCGGTCCGCTGGGACCCGCCCACGGACGACCTGCTCGTCGGCGTCCCGGACGCGGCGGCGACCTCCGACGGCTCGCTCCTGGCGGTCCTGCGGGAGACCGTCGAACGCGGGGTCCCGCTCGGTGGCGATCGTCGCCTGCCGCTCCGACGCGCGCTCGTCGGCGTCGTGGTCGCTGCCGGAGCCACGGCGGCAGCGGTCTTCGCCCTCGGCTGAGCGAACCTGCCCAGGAAACGGGGAACGGCCCCGATCCACTGCGGATCGGGGCCGTTCGCGTCGACCGGGTGCCGGCCTCAGTACCCGAGGTTCGGGCCGAAGTTGCCCTCCTCGAGGCGGTTCTTCACCGCGACGAGGTAGCGCGACGCGTCGGCACCGTCGATGATCCGGTGATCGTACGACAGGGCGAGGTAGACGAACGAACGGATCGCGATCGCCTCCTGCCCGTCGACCTTCACGACCGCCGGACGCTTCGTCACGATGCCCGTGCCGAGGATCGCCGACTGCGGGAGGAACACCACGGGGGTGTCGAACAGCGCGCCGCGCGAACCGGTGTTGGTCAGCGTGAACGTGCCGCCCGCGAGCTCGTCGGGCTTCAGCTGGTTGTTGCGCGTGCGCTCGGCGAGGTCCGCGATCGACTGCGAGAACTGCGCGAGGTTCAGCGACGCCGCGTCCTTGATCACCGGCGTGAGCAGGCCGCGCTCCGTGTCCACCGCGATGGAGACGTTCTCGGTCTCGGGGTAGACGATCTCCTCGCCCTCCACGGTCGAGTTGATCTTCGGGTGGGCCTTGAGCGCCTCGGACGCCGCGAGGGCGAAGAACGGCATGAAGGAGAGCTTCGAACCGGTCTTCTCGAGGAACTCGGCCTTGTGCGCGTCACGGAACTGCGCGACCTTCGTCACGTCGACCTCGACGACACTGGTGAGCTGCGCGGTCGAGGTCATCGACTGCACGGCACGCTCGGCGACGACCTTGCGGAGGCGGGTCATCTTCTCGCGGGTGCCACGGAGCGGGGAGACCTCGGCGACGAACGGACCGGCCGGGGCAGCGGCGGCGGCGGAGCCACCGGCGGCCGGGGCCTTCGCGGCGGCCGCGAGCACGTCCTCCTTGCGGATGCGCCCACCGACACCGGAACCGGTGACGGTCGACAGGTCGACACCCTGCTCGTTCGCGAGCTTGCGGACGAGCGGCGTGACGTAGCCGGAGGCCGATGCGTCCTGCGTCGGGTTCGGCACCGCGGGCGCGGGCGCCGATGCGGCGGGAGCGGCTGCCGGGGCCGGAACGGCAGCCGGCGGGGCGGCGGCGGGCGGCGGGACCGGAGCGGCCT
>NZ_JABMCE010000041.1 GCF_013359865.1 Curtobacterium pusillum | reverse complement strand
GATCGACTTCAGCCCCGGCACACCGGTCTGCACCCGGATCGACTTGTAGCCGAGCTCCTGGTGGTGCCGGATCGAGTCGAACAGCTCGGGCAGCTCCTTGCCCGAGGCGTGCCCGTACGCCATCAACCCGGTCCGGGACGCCCCACCGAGCAGCTGGTACACCGGCATCCCCGCGACCTTGCCCTTGATGTCCCACAACGCCATGTCCACAGCAGCGATCGCAGCCATCGTCACCGGACCACGACGCCAGTACGACGACCGGTAGAGGAACTGCCACGCGTCCTCGATCCGGCTCGCGTCCCGTCCGACGAGCAGCGGGACGACGTGCTCGGACAGGTACGCGGCGACGGCGAGCTCGCGACCGTTGAGCGTCGCGTCGCCGAGACCCGTGACCCCGTCGGCGGTCGTGATCTTCAGCGTCACGAAGTTCCGGTTCGGGCTCGTGACGATGACCTCGGCCCGGTCGATCAGCTGCCCTCGGTCGGCCGACGCCCACGTGTCCGGACGCCCGGCGGTGGGATCGGTCGCGGCGCCGGCATCGTCGGCGCCGGGCACCGGGGCCGCGGGGTTCGTGGTGGTGTCGGTCATGCGGGGACTCCTTCGTCGCTGGTCGTGCGGTCCGCGGCGCTGCGGGCCGTCCGGATGCGGTCGGCCGCTGCGGTGATCGCGGCGACCACGGGGGTGGTGTCGAGATCGGGCGCGATGACGCGCAGCACGTCGTGCACGTCCGAGTCTGGCCCGGGCGCACCGTGGTCGTTCACCAGCTCCGGCTGCCCGGTGATGTGCAACCACCAGGCGGCGATCGCGGTGGCCGCTCCCGGACCGATGCCGGCCGCCGGGTCGCGGTCGAGCCGGTGGCGGAGCACGTCGACGACGCGGACGGGCAGCTTCTCGGACCCGCTCGAGGCGATCTGCCGCAGGGTGTGCCGGATGCGCGGGTTCGCGAAACGGTCGACGAGCGCGGCCCGTGCCTCGCGGACCTCGGGCTCGGGCAGGGGCAGCTCGAGGGCGGCTTCGTCCCAGAGCTGCTCGACAGCGGTGCGGCACACCGGGTCGGCCATCGCCGACGCCACGGTCTCGTGGCCGAGCTGCAGGCCGAGGTACGCGAGCAGGGAGTGGGAGCCGTTGAGGAGCCAGAGCTTCCGCTGTTCGTACGGGGTGACGTCCTCGACGATCCGGACGCCTGCGGTCTCCCACGCCGGCCGGTCGATCCCGGCGAACGCGTCCTCGAGCACCCACTCGGCGAACGGCTCGGTGACGACCGGGATGCGGTCCTCCGGCAGCGCCCCGGGCAGGTCGGCGAGCCCGTCGACGTCCGCCTCGGTGGTGGCCGGCGTGATCCGGTCGACCATGGAGCTCGGGAAGGCGACGTTCGACGCGATCCACGTCCGCAGCTCGTCGTCGGTGACCGCGCCGAGCACGGCCTCGCGCAGGACCTGGCCGTTGTGCGTCAGGTTGTCGAGGCTGACGAGCGCGATCCGGCCCGCGCCGGCGGCACGCCGGGCGTCCAGCCCCGCGACCAACCGCGCGGCCACGTCGGAGCCGGACCGGTACCCGTTCTCGGTGACCGTCAGCGTCACGATGCTCGTCGCCGGGGACGCGACCACGCGCCTCCAGGCCCCGTCGTCGCTGCCCGGGTGGGCGGCCAGGACCACGTCGAGCACCTCGGCTTCGTCGCCGGAAGCGGCGCGGGTGACCAGCGTGTACCGACAGTCCTGCGCCGCGAGCGCCTCAGCCATGTCAGGGGAACGGCCGGTGAACGCGGTGATCCCCCACGGCGCACCGGACGACTCCTGCGTGTACCAGGCGAGGTGCGCGCGCGCGAACGCCCCCACCCCGAGGTGCACGATGCCCGGACGACGCTCGCTCATGCCGACACCGGGACGAGGGACTTCAGGTACGCCAGGTTGTCCGCCGTGCGGGCTTCGAGCGGGAGGTCGGTGGAGAAGTCCTCGACGGTGACCCAGCCGTCGTAGCCGACCTGCCGCAGGGCGTCGAGGTACTCGGACACCGAGGCCTGGCCGGTGCGCAGCGGTGCCCACTCGTTCTGCCAGATCGAGGAACCGTCGGCACGGGTGTCCCCGGTGTCGACCCAGCGGGCGTTCTTCACGTGGGCGTGCGCGAGGTACGGGCCGAGGAGCTCGAACGCCGCGAGGTGGTCCTCCTGCCCCTCGATGACGAGGTTGCCGAGGTCGTGGATGACCCCGACGTGCTCGGGATCGAGCCCGTCGACGAGCCGCAGCGCCGCCGACGCCGAGGGCGTGATCGTCATGTGGTGCAGCTCGACGAGGGCCTTCACGCCGAGCTCGGTCGCGCGCGACACCGCCCACTCCAGGTCCACGCGGGTGCGGTCGAAGATCTGCGCGTAGGTCTCGCCGGTACGCTCCTTCTCCGCCCGGTACACCGGCATCGAGACCCGGACCTGGCGGGCGCCGAGTTCGCTCGTGACGCGGAGCATGGTGTCGACCCCGTCCCGGTTCGAGGCCTGCTGGTAGCCACCGATGCCGGAGTACTCGAGGCCGGCGCCGTCGGTGATCCGTGCGATGTCGCCGACGTGGTCCTCGATGCCGGTGAACTGCCACGTCGACTCGTTGCCCGCCCAGAAGGACCGGGTCGCCGGCACCGGCGCGCCGCCAGCCGGGCGGTCGTCGACGATGCGCCACTCGATGCCGTCCCAGCCCTGCGCGGCGAGGGTCTCCGCCGCCTGCGACGGGGTCCACTCCGGCGTGGAGGCGGTGAACACGGAGAACTTCATCGGACTGCTCCTTCGGTCGCGGTGGAGGCGGCACCGACCACTGGGACGACGTCGTCGTACCTGCCCTCGATCACATCGTCGATGCGGACGGCCTGCCCGAGCGTCGCGCTGACGTAGAGTCCGCGGACGGTGGCGAGTGACACGAGTGCGGCGTCGACGGTCACGCCCGGCTCGCTGCCGGACCGGATCGCGGCGACGATGTCGGCGTACTGCCGACTGTGCCCGGCGACGAAGTGGTCGGGCTCGGCCGGCCCGCCGACGACGTGCTCGGCGGGGACGACGTCGGCCTTCTGGTCGACGGCATCCGCCACCGCGGTGGCGTTCGCGGTGGTCGACGCCGACTCGAGCGTCGCCGAGTCGGGGGCGATGTGGAAGTACGACAGCCGGTCGTCGTCGACGATCGCGGAACCGTGCGTGCCGTAGACGGCGTAGCGAGCGGAGAGACCCGGGTACGCGGCGGTCGTGCAGTGGATGACACCGAGGGCGCCGTTCTCGAACCGGACCGTGGCGACGGCGGTGTCCTCGACCTCGATCCGGTCGTGCGCGAGCAGTGCCGTCTGGGCCGAGATCTCCACCGGACGGCCGAGCGTCCACACCAGCAGGTCGACGGTGTGCACGCCCTGGTTCATCACCGAGCCGCCGCCGTCGAGGTCCCAGGTGCCGCGCCAGTCTCCGGAGTCGTAGTAGCCCTGCGAGCGGTACCAGGCGACGCTCGCGACACCCGAGGTGACGGTGCCGAAGCCGCCGCCGTGTGCCGCCTGGGCCACGGCGACCGACGCCGGGTCGAAGCGGTGCTGGCTGATGACGCTCGTCACCAGTCCGCGTTCGCGTGCCTCCCGCGCCAGGCGGGCGATCTCGCGCGCCCGGGGCATCGTGGTGTCGAGCGGCTTCTCGATCACGACGTGCTTGCCCGCGGCGAGCGCCGCCTCGGCCAGCTGGACGTGCATGCCGGAGGGCGCGCAGATCGCCACGACGTCGATGTCCGTCTCGGCGATGGCCTGCTCGATGGTCTCGGTGGTGACGGGGCGCGCCACGCCCATCGCCTCGATCTCGTCGGCGGCGCTCGTGGCCGCGGCGGGGATCGCGTCGACGAGCGCGACGATCTCGAGGTCGTCGTGCTGGACGGCCACGCGAGCGTGGTGGCGGCCGATGACGCCGGCGCCGACGACGGCCAGCCTGAGGGGTCCGGTGGTGCTGCTCATCGCAGGGTGACTCCGATCTGGTCGGTGAGCTTCCGGAGGGCGCGGCCGGCGCGGCCGAACGCCGCGGGGCCGGAGAACCCTCCGAGGTGGGTGAAGTCGCTGAGGTGCGGTTCGAGGGAGGCGTAGCCGGCGTACCCGGCGTCGCGGAGGGCGGTCAGCGTCTCCACGAGTTCGCCGTCGCCCTCGCCCGCCGGGACGACGGAGGAGTCGGCGGCGAGGGCGTCCTTGACCTGCAGGTAGTCGACGTACGGCGCGAGCTGCGTCCACCCGTCGGTGAACGGCTTGACGCCGCACTGCACGTAGTTCGCGTTGTCCCACGCGAGCCGGAGCGAGGACGATCCGACGCTCTCGACGATGTCGAGCACGCGCGAGGGCACGTCGCCGTAGATGTCCTTCTCGTTCTCGTGCAGGAGCGTGACCCCCTCGCGCGACGCGAGGTCGGCGAGGGCCCGCATCCGGACGAGGACGTCGTCGCGGACGTCTTCCGGCTGCCGTCCCTCGAAGTAGAACGAGAAGATGCGGATGTTGGTGGTACCGAGCGCGTGCGCGGCGGCGATCGCACGTTCGAGGCGGCGCACCTCGTGCTCGACGGGTTCGTCGACGGGCACCTTGCCGATCGGGGAGGCGATGGCGGAAACGTTCTGCCCGCGTTCCTCGAACAGGCGGTGGAGGCCGGCGAGCTGGTCCTCGTCGAGGTCGACGACGTTCACCCCCCATGCGCTGCGGACCTCGATGGCGCTGGCCCCCAGCGCCTGGAGGACCGCCACCTGGATCGCCGGGTCGGCGTCGATCTCGTCGCCGAAGCCGGAGAGCTCCCAACTGAGCTGGGTCATTGCATTCCCTTCGTGAGCGTGGCGCTACTTGACGGAGCCGGCGGTCAAGCCGCCGACCAGGTAGCGCTGGAAGATGAGGTAGAGCGCGACGACCGGGACCGCGCACACGATCGAGGCGGCCATCATCTGGCCGTAGATCGGGACGGCGCCGCCCTCCTGGGTGGTGCCGAGCACCTGCAGGACCACGGCCACCGTGCGGGTGTTCGGCGTCGTGATGATCGTCGAGAACAGGACGTCGTTCCAGCCGAGCAGGAACGCGAAGATCGCCGACACGACGATGCCCGGCCAGGACAGCGGGAGCACGACGCTCCGCAGGATCCGGCCGCTGGACGCGCCGTCGATGCGGGCGGCCTCCTCGAGTTCCTTCGGCAGGCCGCGGAGGTACGTCACCATCACCCAGGTCGAGAACGGCAGGGCGAACGTCAGGTAGGTGACGAACAGGCCCCAGCGGGTGCCGATGATCTGCACACCGGTCGCGCTCGCGATGTTCGAGAACACCACGAACACGGGCAGCAGCAGGAGCGTGCCGGGGATCGACTGCAGGGCGAGGAGCCCGCGGAGGATCGTCAGGCGGCCGAGGAACCGGAAGCGCACGAGCACGTACGCGGTGGACACGGCGAGCGCCGCACTCGCGACGGCGACCGCACCGGCGGTCAGGATGCTGTTGAGCAGACCCGAACCGAGCGCGACGGTCGACCAGATCTCCACGTAGTTCGACAGCGTGAACTCGGAGGGGAAGTACTCGCCGCGAGCGACGGCGACGTCGGAGTTCACCGAGCCGAACAGGATGTAGAGCACCGGGACGGCGATGAACGCGATGATCACGGCGATGACGACGATGAGCAGCCAGCGCGGCAGGAGCCGCGTGACGTCGGTGTCGTACGGGCGCCTCGGTCGGCGGCCACCCGTCCGCGGTGCGATGATGCTCTCGGTGAGCGTGGCGGTCGGACGGGTCTTCGTGGTGCTGAAGGCGCTCATGCTCGGGCTCCGTCGATGTCGGCGACCGCGGCGGGGGCGGCGGCCGCGAGCGTGCGTCGGTCGGCGCGACGCTGCTTCCGGTTGGGTCCCGCGTCGTCACCGGTGTCGAGCTTGACGGCCCGGAGGTAGACGAACAGCGGGATGGCGACGATCACGAGCGAGCAGATCGCCATCGCTGCGGAGAGACCGAAGCGGAACGACTGGAAGCTGGCGATGTACGTCAGGACGGGCATCACCTCGACGCTCGACGGCAACGGGATGCCGAAGAGGACGAACGGCAGGGTGAAGTTGTTGATGTTGTGCAGGATCGCGATGATCACCGCCAGGGACAGCGGCCCGCGGAGGTACGGGAAGATGATGTAGCGCAGCTTCGCCCACCAGGTCACCCCGTCGAGCGCGGCCGCCTCGTGCACCTCGTTGTCGACGGCCTGCAGTCCGGCGAGGGAGAGCAGGTAGACGAACGGCCAGCTCGTCCACACCATGACGCCGGCGAGCGCCCAGTACGAGGCCGAGCCGTTCAGCCAGAGGACGTCGGTGTGCAGGATCGAGTTCACGACGCCCTGCGGCTGGAGCATCGTCCGGAAGAACGTGCCGACGACGAACGCCGGGAGCACGTACGGGATGAGGTAGATCGACCGGACGAGTCCGCGACCCGGGAACCGGTTCTGGGTGGAGATCGCTGCGGCGACGCCGATCGGGACGGTGACCGCGGTGACGAGCACCGAGAGCGACGCCGAGATCCAGACGGAGTGCAGCAGCGGCGAGTTCGTGAACGCCTCGGCGAAGTTCGCGAGGCCGACGAACGGGGCGCTGAACCACTGCCGGAGCGTGTACTGGTCGAGGTCGAGCATCGCGATGTACACGCCCACCAGGAGCGGTACGACGATGACGGCGAGCATGAGGACGCCGCCGGGCAGGAGCATCCAGAGCGGACGCTCGCGCTTGTACAGCGGCGTCTTGCCGTGTGGGCGGACCTGCGTCATCACAGGCCTCCGTTCTTCTGGCGGTTCAACGTGGACTGCGCGTCCTCCTGCGCGTCCCGCAGGCGTTTCCGGAGTTGATCGTCGGTGACCTCGCCGCCCTTGAGCTGCGGGATGGACTGCACGACGACGTCGACGAGGGCCAGCTGGATGTCCGACCAGGCCCCGGTGAACGCGGTCGGCTTGGAGAGCTTGCCGGCGTCGATGATGGGCTTCAGCTGTGGGTTGGCGGCTGCGAGCTGCCCGGCTGCCTCAGCGTTGGTCGGCAGGTTGCCGAAGAGCTTGTAGTACTCGAGCTGGGCCTTCGGCGTGCTGAGCTGCTTGATGAAGTCGAACGACAGGTCCTGCTTCGTGCCGTAGTCGGCCACGACCCAGTTGTCACCCGAGAGGATGCTCGCCGCCTCGATGCCGTTGCTCGGTCGTTCGGTCGCGCCGGGCGGCACGGTCGGCAGCAGGGCGAACTCGTACTTCCCGTCGACCGGGGTGCCCGTGAAGGAGTTGATCGCCGTGGTGGTCGTCATCGGGAAGAACGCGGCCTTGCCCTCGGTGAACTGCGCGAGCGCCTGCGCGTTGTTCCACCCGATCGCGGCCTTGTCGACGACGCCGTCCTTCGTCACCCAGTCGAAGTAGGTGCGGTAGGCGTTCTGCACCGCCGGGGTGTCGATCTCGGCCCTCCCGCTCTTCGACACGATCGTGTTGCCGGCGTTCTGCGCCATGCCCCAGATGAACTTCCACGGGTCGAAGCCGTCGGCGTAGGCGATCGCCATGCCGTGGTGGTCACCGGTGGTCGTGGCCTTCGCGTCCTCGGTGAGTTCGTCCCAGGTCGTGGGCATCGAGTCGATGCCGGCCTGCGCGAGCAGCTCCTTGTTGACCGCCATCACGAACGGGCGGCTGGCGAACGGGATGCCGATCTGCTTCGAGGTGCTCGGGCCGGAGATGCCGAACGACGCCGGATCGAACTGGTCCTTCCCGCCGACGGCCTTCCACTCCTTCTTCCCCATCTCGACGAACGCGCCGGTGGCGTACGCGGTGGGGGTGAACGTGCTGCCGATCGCGTAGACGTCGGGACCCTGCCCGGAGATGACGCTCGTCTGGATCGCGGTGAGCTCCTCCTGCGCGGAGGCGTAGGTCTCCCACTGGACGTTCGCTCCGGTGGTGCGCTTGAACTCGGCGGCGACGTCCTGCTGCCACTGCTTGCGTTCCTTGGGGTAGGTGGTGTCCGCGCCCATCATGACGCGGAGGGTGTTCGGGTCGTCGCCGCTGCCGTTCACCACAGCGCATCCCTGCAGGGACAGTGCGGCGAGGGCGACCACGGCCACGGCACCGATCAGGGTGCGTGTCCTGAGTCTTCCTGTGCTCATGCGGGGGTTTCCTCCTCGAGACCTCCACCCGGGAGCGACGCTGCATCCCGGGCACCGGGCTGCGTTGCCTCCGGCGTGGCCACCACTGTTCCGCGTTGGCAACACTCCGGCAATCGGTTGCCACTTGTTGCCAGCCATGCCTAGGTTCGGCATCGTGAGCAGCGCAGACACCGACACGTCCCGGCGGGTGACGATCCGCGACATCGCCCAGGCGACCGGCGTCGCCCCGTCGACCGTGTCGCGTGCACTGTCCCTGCCCGACCGTGTCAACCAGGCGACGCAGCAGCGCATCCAGCAGGTGGCCCGGGACCTCGGCTACGTCCCGAACTCGCAGGCCCGCGCCCTCACGTCCGGCCGGACCCGGGCGGTCGCCGTCCTGGTGTCGGACATCACGAACCCCTTCTACTTCGACGTCATCCGCGGCACGCAGCACCAGCTCGCCGGGGCCGGGTGGACGCAGCTCCTCGTCGACACCGAGGAGTCCGCCGACGCCGAGATGGCGGCCCTCAGTGCGATCGTCGGGAAGGCCGACGGCGCCGTGCTCACCGCGTCGCGTCTGTCCGACGCACAGATCGCCCGGTTCGCCGAACGGACGCCGCTCGTCGTCGTGAACCGGCGGCCCGCCGGAGTGCCCTCCGTCCTCATCGACACCCCGGGCGGGGTCGAGCAGGCCGTGCAGCACCTCGTGTCGCTCGGACACCGGGACGTCCTCTACGTCGCAGGCCCGGACAGCTCGTGGTCGAACGAACGCCGGTGGAAGGCGCTCATCGGCGTCGCCAAGCGGCTCGGCGTGCGCGTCGCCCGGATCGGCCCGCACGCGCCCTTCGTCGACTCCGGAGCGGCCGCTGCCGACGCCGCCGTCCACGCCGGGGTCACCGCGTGCATCGCGTTCAACGACCTCATCGCGATCGGCATGCTCGCCCGGCTGCGGGAGCGCGGCGTCCGCGTCCCCGAGGACATGAGCATCGTCGGCTGCGACGACATCTTCGGCGCCGACTTCTGCAACCCCCCGCTCACCACGATGACGTCACCCATCGAGCGCGCCGGGAGGGTCGCGATCCGGATGCTCCTCGGCCGTCTCGGCGCCATCCCCGCCGACGAACTGCCCGGCGAGCACATGAGCGGCGCCGTCGCGCTGCCCACCCACCTGACCGTCCGCGAGTCCACCGGTCCCACGCCACGCGCGACCTGAGCCCGCACCCGTCCCGCACCCGTCCCACACCCGTCCTGAAGGAGTCGACGATGACCCGCACCAGTACCGCCACCCCGCTCGCCCCGCACCCCGACCGGCTCTTCGCCGCCGATCCGGGAGCGCGCGCGGTCGCGCGGACCATCTACGGCGCGGTCGAGGACGCACCGATCATCTCGCCCCACGGGCACGTCGACGCGGCCCTCATCGCCGACGACCAGCCGTTCGCCGACCCCGCGTCGCTGCTCATCACTCCCGACCACTACGTCCTGCGGCTCCTGCACGCGAACGGCGTCGGACTGGAGGCGCTGGGTCGCGTCGACCTGTCGGGGAGCCGACCCGATCCGGGCTCGCAGGCTCGCCCGGCGGAACCGGCGCATCGCTGGCGCGATGCCGCTGAGCCGGCCCCGCCAGGCCGTGAGATCTGGCGGACGCTCGCCGAGCACTGGGACGACTTCCTCGGCACCCCCGTCCGCTACTGGTTCGAGACCGAGCTGCACGACGTCTTCGGGCTGACGGAGCAGCCGTCGGCCGCGAACGCGGACGAGCAGTACGACCACATCGCCTCGCTGCTGGAGCAGCCGCGGATGCGTCCGCGCGCCCTCTTCGACGCCTTCGGCATCGAGGTCCTCGCCACCACCGACGACCCCACCGCCGACCTCGCCGCGCACGCCCGACTCGCCGCCGATCCCACCTTCACCGGCCGGGTCGTCCCCACCTTCCGAGCCGATGCGGTCTTCGACCCGTCGCGGTCGGACTGGAGGCACGTGGTCGCGTCGATCGGCGAGGCCGCCGGCATCGACACGGGAAACCACGACGGCCTGCTGGCGGCACTGCGCGCACGTCGCCGGTACTTCATCGAGCACGGTGCGACCGCCACGGACACCGGCGTGCTCGACGCCGGGTCGACGCCGCTGTCGCCCGCGGAGCGCGCGCGCATCCACACCGCAGCGCTGCAGGGGCCGTCCGCCGTGACCGCAGCGGAGGCCACCGCGTACCGGCACGACATGCTCTACCGGTGGGCCGAGATGAGCGTCGAGGACGGCCTCGTCATGCAGCTCCACCCCGGGGTGCACCGGAACCACCACACCCCCACGCTCGAGCGCTTCGGGCCGGACACCGGGCACGACCTGCCCGCCGTCGGGTCCTTCACGTCACCCCTCAGGCCGTTGCTCGAGTCCTTCGGGACCGCGCCCGGGTTCCACCTCGTGCTGTTCACCGTCGACGAGACCGTTTTCTCGCGGGAGATCGGTCCCCTCGCCGGCTTCTACCCCGCCGTGTACGCGGGCGCTCCCTGGTGGTTCATCGACACCCCCGCGGCGATCGGACGGTACCGGTCGGCGATCACGGACTCGGCGTCGTTCACGAAGACCTCCGGGTTCATCGACGACACCCGGGCGTACTGCTCGATCCCGGCCCGGCACGACATGGCGCGACGGGCGGACGCGGCCTACCTCGCGTCGCTCGTGGTCACGCACGAGATGTCCGAGGAGGACGCGGTACGGACGGCGCGGCGCATCGTGTCCGACATCCCGAAGGCGACCTTCAAGCTCTGAGCGCGGGGGCGGTTGCTCGGGGCAGGTGCCGGTGCGCCGTGGCGAAGCGGCGTCAGTCCGCGGCTTCGACCAGTTCGGTCAGGGCATCCGAGATGTCCGGGACCGAGTCGAGACGCCCGTCCGCGATCGCGACGATGAGCTCGTACGCCTCGTCGTTGTTCGCCGAGAGCCGGCGCCCGTTCACCCCGAGGAACACGACGAGCAGCATGAGGCCGAGCCGCTCGTTCCCGTCGACCAGCGCGTGGTTGCGCACGACCGAGTGCACGAGGGCGGCCGCTTTCTCGAGCACGGACGGGTACGCATCCTGGCCGCCGACGGAGGTGGCCGCTCGGGCGACCGCTGCTTCGAGCAGTCCGACGTCCCGGAGGACGAAGGCGTCGCCGAGTGTCCGACGGGCGACGTGGAGGGCCTCGTCGGTGGTGAGGTGGATCACCGTCCGAGACGATCGAGCGCTTCGGCGAAGCGCGGAAGCTCGCGGTCGAGGACGCCGTCGATGAGGTCGGCGCGACTGTGGTGCTCGATGTACTCGCGGATCGCCGCACGTGCGATCTCCTGCATCGAACGCTCTTCGAGATCCGCACGCCTGCGGAGCGCGCTCGTCTCCGCGTCGTCGAGCCGAAGGGTCATCGCCATGCGCTCGATGGTATCACCACCGATACCAAGCGCTTCGACGGCGCTCAGGGCTGCCAGCCCGGGGTGACGAGCCCGGTCTCGTACGCGAAGACGACGAGCTGCGCGCGGTCGCGGGCGCCGAGCTTGATCATCGCCCGGGAGACGTGGGTCTTCGTCGTCATCGGGCTGACGAAGAGGCGCTCGGCGATCTCGGCGTTCGTCAGGCCGACGGCGACCAGCTGCATGACCTGGCGTTCGCGATCGGTCAGGACGCCGAGCTCCGGCGCGAGGGAGGACGGCTTCGCGTGGGTGGCGTACGCCTCGATCAGGGAGCGGGTGGCACGGGGCGAGAGCAGCGACTCCCCCGCGACCACCGTGCGGACGGCGCGGAGCAGTTCCGCGGGTTCGGTGTCCTTCACCAGGAACCCGGCAGCGCCACCCCGGATCGCCTCGAACACGTAGTCGTCCTCCTCGAAGGTCGTGAGGATGACCACGTGGACGTGCGCGAGCTCGGGATCCGCCGAGATCCGCTGCGTCGCCGCCAGCCCGTCGGTGCCCGGCATCCGGATGTCCATGAGCACGACGTCGGGACGTTCCCGCCGTGCGGCGTCCACCGCGGCGTCGCCGTCACCCGCCTCGCCGACGACGGTCATCCCGGGCTCGGCGTCGACGAGCGCACGGAGCCCGGCACGGACGAGTACCTGGTCGTCGACGAGGACGACCCTGATCGGGTCGGGCGGAGCGGTGTCGGTCACGGTGTCTCCTTCGGGACCGGCGTGGTGACGGGGAGCCGCGCGTCGACCCGCCAGCCGCCGGCGGCGTTGGGGCCGGCGGTCAGCGTGCCCCCGACGGCGGTGGCACGTTCCCGCATGCCGATGATGCCGTTGCCGGACGGGGCGAGGAGCGGCGTCCGGGCGGGGTCGGACGCGGTGCCGGCCGCGGGGTGGTCGTCCACCGTGAGGTCGACGAGGTCGGGGCCGATCGCGACCGAGATCGTGACGCGGTGGCCGGGCGCGTGCTTCATCACGTTCGTCACCGACTCCTGCACGATCCGGAAGGCGTTCCGGTCGGTGATGCCGGCGACCGACGACGGGTCGCCGACGACGGCCAGCTCGACGTCGACGCCGGCCGCTCGTGCCCGCTCGACGAGGTCCGGCAGACGTTCGAGCCCGGGGACGGGGTTGCGTTCCGGACCGCCGTCGACCGCTGTGCTGTCGACCGATCGGAGGACGCCGAGGATCGTCCGGAGTTCCACGAGGGCGTCGCGACTCGAGTCGCGGATGTTGGTGAGCGCGTCGCGGGTCTGCTCCGGGAGGTCATCGCCGAGGTGCAGGGCCACACCGGCCTGCAGGTTGATGAGGGACATGCTGTGGGCGACGGAGTCGTGCAGTTCGCGGGCGATGCGGACCCGTTCGTCGGCGGCACGCTGCCGCTCCGCTTCGACGCGCTGGCGGCGGCGCTCCGCCCCGCGCTCGACCCGGACCCGCACGAGTTCGGAGACCGCGACGGTGACGACCAGCCAGGCCACGCAGAGCACCACGGCGCTCAGGTCGAGCACGGACGACCGCCCGAGGACGAGATCCGCAGTGGGGAGCACCACGAGGGCCACGGCCGCGGCGACCACCACCGTGCGGCGGTGTCCCCGCAGCCAGGCGTTGGCGAGCGCCATCGTCAGGGCGGCGACGAACGGGCCGCGCGGACTCACCACCAGGGCGTAGCCGATCGTGGTGGCGAGGGTGACCAGGAGCACCGAGCGCGGCCAGCGCCACCGCCACGGGAGCACGACGACGCCGGCCACCAGCAGCGAGATCGCGAGTGGGCCGAGCTGCACGGGGTCGACCCCGCTGCCGAAGGTGTGCCGAGCCCACGGGGGCCCGCCGACCGTGCCGGTCGCCCCGGCGACGGTCGCGAACCGCGACGCGAGGAGCGTGCCGACGATCTGCAGGAAGGCCACCGGGAGCACCCGACCGACGCGGGCGAACCGGCGGCGTCCGCTCCAGCGGTCGTCGCCGGTCACCGGGTCGGTGACGGTCGGCGTGGTGTCCATGGTTCGAGCCTAGGGTCGCTCCGCGGGCGGGACATCGGGCGGGAGCACGACCTGTGGACTACTCCCCTGGGAGTAGTCCGCTGTGGAGGAGTGTGCGGTGTACGACCGCGGGAGCAGGCGGAAGTGGGGCTGCACGGCGGACGCGTGACGTGCCTCCAGGCCGGAGGCTGGAACGGTCGCGACAGCGGCACCGAAACCGACCACAGGAGGTCACCATGCTCACCACCATCGCTGCCACCGGCCCGTACTGGCACGGCGGCGGGTTCCCGTTCTTCGTGTTCCCCGCGTTCTTCCTCGTCGCGTTCCTCGTCGTCTTCCTCGTCTTCGGAGTCCTCCGGCGGGGCAGCTGGCGAGCACGCTCGGATGCGCGCTCGGTGCTCGCGGACCGGTTCGCGCGCGGCGACATCGACGCGGACGAGTACCGCTCGCGGCTGTCCGAACTCAGCCGGAAGTGACCGACAGCGCGGCGAGGATCGCCGCCACCGTGTCGTCGACCGATCCCTCGATCGACACGGCGACGGCGGCCTCGTCCGGCTGCGGGCGCTCGAGGGTGGCGAACTGCGAATCGAGCAGCGAGGTCGGCATGTACTCGTGGTGACGGTGCGACTGCCGCTCCGCGATGAGGTCGTGCGAGCCGTCGAGGAACGCGATGACCAGACCCGGAGCGGACGCGCGGAGACGGTCGCGGTAGACGCGCTTGAGCGCCGAGTTCGCCATCACACAGCGGTTGCCGGATGCCTCGACCTCCGCGATCCGGGCGGCGCACGCGTCGAGCCAGGGCCACCGGTCCTCGTCGGTGAGGGGGATTCCCTGCCGCATCTTCTCCTTGTTCGCAGCGGGGTGCAGGTCGTCGGCGTCCACGAACACGCTCGGCTCCCCTCGTTCGGCGAGGGCGTCCGCGAGGGCCTGGCCGATCGTCGACTTGCCGGAGCCGGAGACCCCCATCACGAGCACGGGCGGCAGGACAACGCTCTCGGTCATTCCTCCACAGTATTGGTCCGGACGGACGCGCATCCCCAGTTGCCGTAACACCCGTGCGGTCCCAGGCCGGGGACCGTAAGTTGGAGCCGCAACGTCAGGACAAGGGAGACTTCGTGGCAGACAACAACGGTCAGGCGAACATCGGGGTCATCGGCCTCGCTGTCATGGGGTCGAACCTCGCGCGGAACCTCGCATCGCGTGAGGGCAACACGGTCGCGGTGTACAACCGCACGTACGCCCGCACCGAGGAACTGTTGAACGAGCACGGGGATGCCGGGTTCATCGCGTCCGAGTCCATCGACGACTTCGTCGCGTCGTTGTCCAAGCCCCGCACGGCGATCATCATGGTCCAGGCCGGCAAGGGCACCGACGCCGTCATCGAGCAGCTCGCCGAGCGCTTCGAAGAGGGCGACATCATCGTCGACGGCGGCAACGCGAACTTCCACGACACGATCCGCCGTGAGCACGATCTGCGCGAGAAGGGTCTGAACTTCGTCGGTACGGGCATCTCCGGCGGTGAGGAGGGCGCGCTGAAGGGTCCGTCGATCATGCCCGGCGGCTCGGCCGAGGCGTGGGAGACGCTCGGCCCGATCCTGAGGTCGATCGCCGCCGTGGCCGAGGGCGAGCCCTGCGTGACGCACGTGGGCACGGACGGCGCCGGACACTTCGTCAAGATGGTGCACAACGGCATCGAGTACGCCGACATGCAGCTCATCGCCGAGTCCTACGACCTGCTCCGTCGCGTCGGGGGCCTGTCGGTCGAGGACCTCGTGAAGGTGTTCGACGAGTGGAACGGCGGCGACCTCGAGTCGTACCTGATCGAGATCACGGTCGAGGTCCTCAAGCAGCGGGACGCCGACACCGGCAAGCCGCTCGTGGACGTCATCCGGGACGAAGCCGGCTCGAAGGGCACCGGCGTGTGGACCGTGCAGAACGCGGTCGGGCTCGGCATCCCCGTCTCCGGCATCGGCGAGGCGGTGTTCGCCCGCGCGGTGTCCTCCAAGCCGACGCAGCGCGCCGCCGTCCAGGCATCGGTGCAGCGCCGCCCGGAGATCGCCGAGGTGCCGGACACGTTCGCCGACGACGTCCGTGCGGCGCTGTACGCGTCGAAGGTGGTCGCGTACGCGCAGGGTTTCGACCTCATCATCGCGGGGGCGAAGGAGTACGGCTGGGACATCAACCTCGGCAACATCGCCAAGATCTGGCGCGGTGGCTGCATCATCCGCGCCCAGTTCCTCAACCGCATCGTCGAGGCGTACGACAAGAACCCGACGCTCGAGTCGCTGCTGGTCGACCCGTACTTCGCGAACGCCGTCGCCGAGGGCGAGGCCGCCTGGCGTCGCATCGTCGGGATCGCGGCGGCGTCGGGGATCCCGGCTCCGGGGTTCTCGTCGGCGCTGTCGTACTTCGACTCGCTCGCCTCCGACCGCCTGCCCGCCGCGCTCATCCAGGGGCAGCGGGACTTCTTCGGTGCGCACACCTACCAGCGCATCGACAAGGACGGCACCTTCCACACGCTGTGGTCCGACGACGACCGCCGCGAAGTCGACCAGGAACCGTCCACCCACTAGACCGCGGCGACAACCGCACCACGGGAAGGCCTCGCCGATCGGCGGGGCCTTCCGCCTTTCCACGGCCGGACGCTCAGGCGACGATGCGCTCAGGCGACGATGCGCTCCCGCGCGAGGTCGGCGACCAGCCGCTCGAGCCTCGGTCCGCGCCCGAGCATCCGCCGGGAACCCGGAGCCGCACGGACGAGGAACGTCGCCACGGCGGTGGTGTCATCCGGCCGGACGTAGTGCATCGCGATCGCCCAGGAACGGCCGTCGCCGTGCACGTCCTCGAGTCCGACGTGCACCATCCGGCTCCACCGGATCACGAGCAGCCGGGTGGCGCGGCGGTCCTCGAGCTCCCACAGCGACGCCTCGGTCGCGCCGAAGGCCCAGGTGACGCGGTGTCCGAGCGAGACCTCGGGCCGCACGGACTCGATCGAGGTCCGGAGCTCCGGGGTCGGCGCGGCGGGCACGAGCCACACGGTCGGGTCGATGCGACGGATCGCGAGGGCGAGCGCCTCATCCTCGCGACGACGGCGGATCGCCTGCGCTCGGACGACCGCGACGGCGATGACCACGACGCCGAGGGTGATCGCGACGACCTCGGCGATGCCGAAGTACGTCAGGTCGGCGCCGGGCGAGGTGGCGACGACGATGATCCGGGCGGTGAGCAGCGCTGCCCACACGCCGACGATGCCCCAGCGCAGGAGCATGAGGCGCCGGGCCGAGGACATCGGTCCCCGGTCCCGTCTCCGGGCGCGGGCGAAGCGCGGAACACGGTCGGGACGCCTCAGCACACTCCGATCCTCGCACGACCCGCTCGGGATCGGCTGGCCCGGACCGGTGAACGCCCGACGAACCGGTCCGCCCGGTGCGACATGCACGACTGTCAGCACGCGCGCGGCGCGGGCCACCTACGCTCAGCCCGTGACCACTGACCTCGAGTCCGCGTCCCGGACGGTCCGTCGCCCGGCGCTGCTCGCGGCCGCCGCCGGTCTCGTCGCCGCCGCCGCCTTCTTCGCCGCCGCCGAGCTCGGCGCCCTCGTCCTCGGCGGTGCCGGGAGCCCGCTCGTCGCGGTCGGCTCCGCCGTGATCGACCTCGCGCCACGCGGTGCGAAGGACCTCATGGTCGCGTTGTTCGGTACGGGCGACAAGGTCGCGCTGTTCGTCCTCATGGCGGTGCTCGTCGCCGCGATCAGCGCCTGCGCGGGCATCCTCGAGCGATCCCGGCCACCGTTCGGTGCCCTCGTGTTCGCCGCCGGAGGCGTCCTGTCGCTCCTGGCCGTCACCACACGGTCCGGCGGCGGGACGTGGGACGGCGCTCCCTCGGTGCTCGGCGTGGCCGCGGCGATCATCGTGCTCCGGGTCCTGGCAGCACGGCTCCGCCGGTGGGAGACTGCGGCCTCGGTCCCGACCGCCGCCACCCCGCCAGCGTCCGCGTCGGCCGAGCGTCGCGCGTTCCTGGTCTGGGGCGTCACCGCGGCGGCGGCCGCGATCGTGGTGGGCACCGCCTCCAGGCTGGGCACCTCGGCCATGCAGGCGGCGACGGCCGCGCGTCGGGCGATCCGCCTGCCCGCGGCGGCGACGACGGCGCCCGCCGTGCCCTCGGGCGCATCACTCGACGTCGCGGGCATCACGCCGTACGTCACGCCGAACGCCGACTTCTACCGGATCGACACCGCACTGCGGGTGCCGTCGGTCGACCCGGCCGACTGGCGGCTGCGGATCCACGGCGCCGTCGACCACGAGGTCGTGCTGACCTGGGACGAACTGCTCGCTCTGCCGCTCGAGGAGCACCTCGCCACGCTGAGCTGCGTCTCCAACGAGGTCGGCGGCGACCTCATCGGGAACGCGCTGTGGCTCGGCTACCCGATCCGGCAGCTGCTCGAGCGTGCCGGACCCCACGCCGGCGCCGACATGGTGCTCTCCCGCAGCGTCGACGGGTTCACGGCGGGCACGCCGCTCGACGTGCTGCGGGACGACGGGACGGCGGCGCTCCTGGCCGTCGGGATGAACGGCGAACCGCTGCCGCCGGAGCACGGGTTCCCGGTGCGGATGGTCGTCCCGGGACTCTTCGGCTACGTGTCCGCCACGAAGTGGGTCACCGAGCTCGAGGTCACCCGATTCGCCGACGCCCAGGGCTACTGGACGCCGCGGGGCTGGTCCGAACGCGGTCCGGTGAAGCTCGAGTCACGCATCGACACACCGCGTTCCGGCTCGACGGTGCGGGCCGGTGAGCCGGTCGCCGTCGCGGGCGTCGCCTGGCAGCCGCACACAGGGGTGAAGGCCGTGCAGGTGCGCGTCGGTGACGGCGCGTGGCAGGAGGCGACCCTCGCGGACTCGGTGTCCGCCGACACGTGGCGGCAGTGGGTGTACCGGTGGACACCGACGAAGGGGTCGCACCGCATCCAGGTCCGGGCGGTCAGCGCGGACGGCGAGGTGCAGACGAGCGTCGAACGTCCGCCGGCGCCGAACGGCGCCACGGGCTGGCACACGGTTGAGGTGCGCGCGGACTGACGCGTGGCGGTCACGCATCAGGCGGGTGGGCGTACTGGAGGCGCGGCGCCGGCCCGCAGGACACCGCCCAGGTCCGGGACACCGCGTCGCGGACGAGCGGCGAACTCACGCAGGCCGGGTCGCCACCACGCAGGTGCCGTCGACGTCGTCGTCGGTCTCGACGGACGTCGCGAAGCCGGCGTCCTCGAACGCGGCCGACGACCCGGGTGCTTGGGCCGCCGAGACCTCGATGACGACGGCGCCGCCCGGCCGGAGCCACTCCCCCGCTCCCGCGGCGATGCGCCGGTGCAGGTCGAGGCCGTCCGCACCGCCGTCGAGCGCGATGCGGTGCTCGTGGTCCCGGGCCTCGGTCGGCATCGTCGCGATCGACGCCGTGGGGACGTACGGCGCGTTCACCGCGATGACGTCGACCGCGCCGCGGAACCGGTCCGGCAGCGGGTCGAAGAGGTCTCCCGCGACGACGATCCCACGGTCGCCGACGTTCTCCGCCGCCACGTCCACCGCGTCCGGATCGATGTCGGCCGCCACCAGGTCGAGGGCGCCGACGCGGCCGAGCAGCGCGACCGAGATCGCGCCGGCACCGCAGCACAGGTCGACGACCCGGTCGTAGCGCTGCAACCGGCGCGCGGCCTGCTCCACGACGGCCGTGGTCCGGGCTCGGGGCACGAAGACGCCCTGGGTGACCCGGATGCGGTGCCCGTCGAACGCCGCCCACCCGAGGACGTACTCCAACGGTTCGCCGGCCAGACGCCGTTGCACGACCGACCGGAGGCGCGCCGGATCGCCGTCGCCGGCTTCGAGCAGGAGGTCTGCTTCGTCCTCGGCGAAGACGCTGCCCGCAGCCCGGAGCCGGGCCGCGAGCGCGTCACGCGCGGGTGAGGTCAAGCAGCACCGTCGAACATCGAGGTCACCGAACCGTCGTCGAAGACCTCGTGGATGGCGCGGGCGATGAGCGGGGCGATCGGCAGGACCTCGAGCCGGTCCCAGCGCTTCTCCTCCGGCAGCGGCAGAGTGTCCGTGACGACGACCCGGTCGATGAACTCGCTCTGCAGCAGTTCGGTCGCCGGGTCCGAGAACACGGCGTGGGTCGCGGCCACGACGACCCCGGTGGCGCCGGCGTTCTTGAGCGCCTCGGCCGCCTTGGCGATCGTGCGGCCGGTGTCGATGAGGTCGTCGACGAGCAGGCACACGCGGCCGGAGACGTCACCGACGATCTCGTGCACGGACACCTGGTTCGGAACGAGCGGGTCGCGGCGCTTGTGGATGATGGCGAGGGGTGCCCCGAGCTTCTCGGACCAGATGTCGGCGACGCGCACGCGACCCATGTCCGGCGAGACGACCGTCAGCGTCGACGGGTCGAGGATCTGCTGGAAGCGCTCGAGCAGGACCGGCATCGCGAACAGGTGATCGACCGGACCGTCGAAGAAGCCCTGGATCTGCGCCGCGTGCAGGTCGACGCTCATGATGCGGTGCGCGCCGGCGGCCTTGAACAGGTCGGCGACGAGTCGGGCCGAGATCGGCTCGCGCCCACGGCCCTTCTTGTCCTGACGGGCGTACGGGTAGAACGGCGCGACCACCGTGATGCGCTTCGCCGAGGCACGCTTCAGCGCGTCGACGATGATGAGCTGCTCCATGAGCCACTCGTTGATCGGCGCCGTGTGCGACTGGATGACGAAGGCGTCACAGCCGCGGACCGACTCGTCGAAGCGGGCGTAGAGCTCCCCGTTCGCGAACGTCCGGGCGTCGGTCGGGACGAGCTCGACACCGAGTTCCTCGGCGATCTCGGCCGAGAGCGCCGGGTGTGCTCGCCCCGAGACGAGGACGAGTCGTTTCTGGCCGGTCGTTTTGATTCCGGACAAGTGCGGTGCTCACTCCCTGACCCCGAGGGGCCGTGTCGATCGGCCCGAGAGCCGTCAGATCTGTTCGCCGTGCGCGCGCCGAGCCGCCTCGGCCGCCGGCGTGCCGGGTCGGTGTTCCTCGACCCATCCGTCGGTGTTGCGCTGCGGGGCGTAGCTGATCGCCAGCGACCCGGCCGGTACGTCCTTGCGGACCGTCGTACCCGCGCCGGTGTACGCTCCGTCACCAATCCTAACCGGGGCGACGAACACGTTGTGCGAGCCCGTCCGGACGTTCGACCCGACCTCGGTCCGGTGCTTGGCCACGCCGTCGTAGTTCGCGGTGATCGTGTTCGCCCCGATGTTCGAGTCCTCACCCACCTCGGCGTCGCCGATGTAGGACAGGTGCGGGACCTTGCTGCCCCGTCCGATCGTGGCGTTCTTGGTCTCGACGAAGGTGCCGATCTTGCCCCCGTCACCGAGGATCGTGCCCGGACGCAGGTAGGCGAACGGCCCGACCGAGGCGCCGTCGCCGATCACGGCGAGGGTCGCGTCGACGCGGTTGACCACGGCTCCGGCGCCCACTTCGGTGTCGCGGAGGGTGCTGTCCGGGCCCACCAAAGCACCCGCGGCGATCGCGGTGGCGCCGACCAGCTGCGTGCCGGGGAGGATCTCGGCATCGGCTTCGATCGACACGTCGAGGTCGATCCAGGTGGTCGCCGGGTCCTGCACCGTGACACCGGCGAGCTGGTGTCGGCGGACGATGCGGGCGTTCAGTTCACGGGCGGCGTCGGACAACTGGGCGCGGTCGTTGATGCCGGCGACGAGCCACGGGTCGGTCAGGGTTACGACGTCGACGACCCCGCCGCGGTTCGCGATGAGGGTCGGCGCGTCGGTGATGTACTTCTCGCCCTGGGCGTTCGCCGTGGTCAGCGCCGGCAGGACCGCTCGGAGGTGCGCGACGTCGAACGCGTAGATGCCGGCGTTGGTCTCGGTGATCGCGAGCTGCTCGGACGTGGCGTCCTTGTGCTCGACGACGCCGGTGAAGGCGCCGGAGGCATCGCGGACGACTCGGCCGAGACCGGTGGGGTCCGGGGCGATCGCGCTGACGAGGGTCACGGCGTTCGCGGCGCCGACGTGCGTGTCGACGAGACGCCGGACGGATTCGGCGTCGAGCAGCGGGACGTCGCCGGAGAGCACCACCACGGCGCCGTCGAAGTCGGCCGGGAGCGCCTGGACGGCGACCTCGACCGCGCGTCCGGTCCCGGGGACGTCGTCCTGGTCGACGACGATGGCGTCGGGGGCGCGCTCGGTGACCTCGGCCGCGACCCGGTCACGCTCGTGCCGCACGACGACGGCGACGTGCTGCGGGCCGAGGGACGACGCCGTCCGCAGCACGTGGGCGATGAGCGGCAGACCTGCGATGCGGTGCAGGACCTTCGGGGTGGACGACTTCATGCGCGTGCCCTGCCCGGCGGCGAGGACGACGACGGCGATCCGCTGGTCGGTCATGGCACCATCCTGGCGCACGCTCCCTGCGGAAGTCACCGCACGGCGCGCGGCTCCCGCTTCACGACCGCCATCAGCACCAGCCCCGCGACCAGCACCACCACGACCCCGAGGATCCCGTACCGCGTCGACCCGCCGATCGTCACCGCGACCCCGAACAGCGCCGGCGCCAGGAACGACGCCGCCCGTCCGGTCGTGGCGTAGAGGCCGAAGAGCTCGCCCTCGCGTCCGGGCGTCGCGAGCCGCGCGAGGTACGCCCTCGAGGACGCCTGCACCGGCCCGACGAACAGCGCGAGAGTGAGCCCGAGCACCCAGAACCCCGCCGTGACCGTCCCCACCGCGAAGACGCCGATCCCGCACACGGCGAGCCCGACGAGCGACACCGCGATGATCGCGCGCGAGCCGAAACGGTCGTCGAGCCTGCCGGACAGGAACGTGGCGATGCCCGCGACGACGTTCGCCGCGATGGCGAACAGGATCACCTGGGAGGCGCTGAACCCGAAGACCTGCGCCGCGACGATGCCGCCGAAGGTGAACACCGCGCCGACGCCGTCGCGGAAGACCGCACTCGCGAGCAGGAACGCCAGGACGTTCCGGCGCTCACGCCAGAGCCGGGCGACGTCCCGCACGAGGTCGACGTAGGCGCCGAGGAGGCTGCCGGTGCGCGAGCGGTCCGGAGCCGCCTCGGGGACGGTGACGAAGAGCGGGATCGAGCTCACCGCGAGCCACACCGCGGCGATGCCGATCGCGACGCGGACGTCCCACTGCCCCGACGCCACGGTCGCCGGCAGGCGGAGGAGCCCGGCGACGTCCCCGCCGCCGAAGTCCTGGATGCACAGCACGAGCAGCACCACGAGCAGGACGATGCCGCCGAAGTACCCGGCCGCCCACCCGATCGCCGACACGCGGCCGGTCTGCTCCCCCGTCGCGACCTGCCCGAGCATCGCGTTGTAGCCGACGCTCGCGATCTCGTAGGCGACCGTGCCGATGCCGAGCAGTGCGGCGCCGAGGAGCAGGTACGGCTGGCTCGGCGCGACGAACACCATGCCGCCGATGGACAGCGCGATGCCGATGGTGGCGATGAGCACCGAACGGCGTCGGTGTCCGGAGGAGTCCGCGAGTCGGCCGATCGCCGGGGCCACGAGTGCGACGACGATGCCGGCGATCGTGAGCGCCGTCGAGACCACGGCTGCGTTGTGCGCGAGTTCGCGCTCCACGAGCGCCTTCCCCGCCGCGGAGGTGTCGGCGACGAGCGCCGGGTCGACGAAGGCCCGACTCGCCAGGTAGGTGCTGAACACGAACGTCGTGACGACGGCGTTGAACGCCGCGGAGCCCCAGTCCCACAGGGCCCAGGACACGAGGGCGCGGCGGTCGGTGCGCTGCGGCACGTCCGCCGTCGGTGAAGCCGTCATGCGCGAACCGTAGCGCGTCCCGGTGTCGCGGCGGTGGCCCCGTTCCGGGTCACGTGCCGGACTGGAGGTGGGCCCCGCCAGCCGGGATGCCACCCGGGTAGACGACCGATTTGAGGGACTCGGGGTCGGTGTCGCTCTCGAGGGCGTCCCGGACCTCGTCGAGCCCGAACCGTCCCGTCACGAGCGAGTCGAGGTCCACCTGCCCGGACGCGACCAGCTCGATCGCCACCGACCACGTGCCGGTGTACCGGAAGATCCCGGTCACGGTCACCTCGAGGTTCTGGATGTGCTCCACCGGGAGCGTCATCTCCGAGTTGCCGAGCCCGACGAGGACGGCAGCACCCGCCGGCCCCACCGCACGGATGCCGTCCGCGACGGCACGCGGCGCCCCGCTGGCGTCGATGAACGCGTCGAACGGCGGCAGGTCGGACGCGACCGACACGACGGTCGGGTCGACGGTCTCGGTGGCGCCGAAGGACAGTGCCCGCTCGCGGCGCTCCGGGACGAGGTCGCTGACGACGATGTGGGAGGCGCCGAACGCCCTCGCGGCCTGCGCGCAGATGATGCCGATCGGGCCGGCGCCGGCGATGAGCACGGAGGAGCCGGGGACGATCCCGGCCTTGCGCACCGCGGCGATCCCGACGGAGAGCGGCTCCAGCAGCGCGCCGGCCTCGAACGACACCGCGTCAGGCAGGGTGTGCGCGAACTCGGACTCGATGGTGACGAACTCCGCGAAGGCGCCGTCGATCGGAGGGGTCGCGTAGAAGCGCATGTGCGGGCAGAGGTTGTAGCGGCCGGCCAGGCACTGTGCGCACCGGTGGCAGGGACGCTGGGGTTCCACGGCGACGCGCTCCCCGACCCGCGCGGGGTCGACACCGTCGCCGACGGCCTCGATCGTGCCGGACAGTTCGTGGCCGAGGACGAGCGGCTCCTCGACCACGAAGTCCCCGATGCGGCCGTGCCGGTAGTAGTGCACGTCGGAGCCGCACACGCCGACGGCTGCGACCCGGACGAGCACGTCGCCGGGGTCGACGGCGGGGACGGGGCGGTCCTCGACGGCGAGGTCCTCGGTGCCGAGCAGGACACTGACGCGTTGACGGTCGATGGAGGTCACGGGGTCCTCGATTCCCCGGCCGCGACGGCGCGACCGGTCGGTGTTTCGGTGGCGGGCAGCCCGCCGACGGGGTCGAGCAGGAGGTCGCGGAACCCGAGCTCGGCGGCGCCCCGGAGCAGGACGTCGGCGCCGAGGGCGGCCGGAGCGATGCGGAGCCGCTCGGTCACGGCGGCCATCGACTGCTCGCGCACGGCGGTCTCGATGCGGTCCCCGACGTGGTCGAGCAGCACGCCGAGGAAGCCCCCGAGGACGACGACCTCGGGGTTCACGGTGTGGATGGCGTTGCGGAGCGCCGTGGCCAGCGCGCTCACCTGCCGGTCCACGACGCGCTCGACCTCGGGCCGCCGCTCCGCGAGCACCGCGGCGAGCGCTGCGGGATCGTCGGGGGCGACGCCGGCCACGGCCACGAGGGCGTCCCGGGAGGCTTCGGTCTCGAGGCAGCCGACGGCACCGCAGTGGCACCGCACGCCGTTCGCCGCGACGAAGGTGTGGCCGAGTTCGCCCGCGTACCCGTCGGCGCCGCTGAGGGGCCGGGCGGCGCTGATCACGCCGCCACCGATACCGCTCGCGCCGCCGTTGAGGTAGATGAGGTCGTCGACGCCCCGGCCGCTGCCGTAGAGCCGTTCCGCCCAGGCACCGGTGTTGGCGTCGTTCGTGGCGCGGACGGGCAGGCCGGTGCGGGCGGCGAGGGGCTCGGCGACGGGTTCGTCGTGCCAGCCGAGGTGCGGGGCGTACCGGACGACGCCGTCCTCGACCCGGACGGTGCCGGGGACCGCGACGCCGACGCCGGCGACGCGGAGACCGCCGGCGCTGCTGGCGCCCGCGCGGTTCGGCACGAGCTCGTCGAGCGCGCGGGCGATGGTCGCGATCGCCTCGGGCGCGGTCGGGGCGGCCCCGGAGCGGACGACGGCACGGTCCCGGACGCTGCCGTCGAGCCCGACGAGGGCGACCGTGACGGCGTCCACCTCGACGGTGACGGCCACGGCCACGACGTCGGCGGACGCCCGGACGACGGGGCTGGGCCGCCCGACGGACGCGTTCGTGCCCGCGCCCGAGACGGCGCCCGCGCTCTCCTCGTGCACCAGTCCGAGCGCGACCAGCTCCCCGACGATCGCGAGCGTCGTCGACCGGTTCAGCCCGGTGCGGCGGGTGAGCTCGGCACGCGTGAGCGGCCCGTCCTGGTGCACGAGCCGCAGCACGCGTGCCGAGTTCCCGACGACGGGCGACGGACGACCCCCGCTCACTGCGGTACCACTCACCGCGACCGCGCGAACGCCGCGTCGAACGAGGCGTCCGGCGGTGTGATCGTCCCGAGCCGGCGGACGAACGCCAGCGCTTCCGGGCCGCCGACGAGCCGGTCCATGCCCGCGTCCTCCCACTCGACGCTCGTCGGCCCCGCGTACCCGATGTGGTTCAGCACGCGGAACACCCGCTCCCAGGGCACGTCCCCGTGCCCGGCGGTGACGAAGTCCCACCCGCGGCGCGGGTCTCCCCACGGCAGGTGCGACGAGAGCCGTCCGTTGCGGCCGTCGAGCTGCTTGACCGACTCCTTGCAGTGCACGTGGTAGATGCGGTCGGCGAAGTCGAGCAGGAACGCGGCGGGGTCGAGGTCCTGCCAGACGAAGTGGGACGGGTCGAAGTTGAACCCGAACGCCGGGCGGTCCGCGAAGACGTCCAGGGTCCGGCGGGCGGTCCAGTAGTCGTAGGCGATCTCCGAGGGGTGCACCTCGAGCGCGAACCGCACGCCGACCTCGTCGAACACGTCGAGGATCGGTGACCACCGGTCGTGGAAGTCCTGGTAGCCGGCGTCGATCATCGCGGCGGGCACCGGGGGGAACCCGGCGACGGTCTTCCAGATCGAGGAGCCGGAGAAGCCGGTGACGGTGTCGACGCCGAGCGCCGCGGCGGCTCGTGCCGTCCACTGCAGCTCCTCGGCGGCGCGCTGCCGGACGCCCTCGGGGTCGCCGTCGCCCCACACGTGCGGCGGCAGGATGTCCTCGTGCCGCTGGTCGATGGGGTCGTCGCACACGGCCTGCCCGACGAGGTGGTTCGCGATCGTCCAGACCTGCAGGCCGTTGCGTTCCAGGACGGCCGTCCGGTCGGCGACGTACGCCGGGTCCGTCGCCGCGCGCCGGACGTCGAGGTGGTCGCCCCAGCAGGCGATCTCCAGTCCGTCGTAGCCCCATTCGCCGGCCAGGCGCGCGACCTCCTCGAACGGCAGGTCCGCCCACTGTCCGGTGAACAGCGTCACCGGCCTGGAGGCACGGTTCGTCTCCGTCATGCTGCTTCCTTCCTCCTGTGGCCGGGTCACCAGGACCCGGGTGTCGCGTCCGCGGGGACGAGGGCCGGGCGCTCGACCCGGGACCGCACCTCGACGACGGTGTGCTCGCGTGCCGCCCTCCCGATCGCCTCCATCACCTCGAGCACGTGGAACGCCAGTTCCCCGGTCGCCCGGTGCGGCCGGTCGGTGGCGATGGCGTGCGCCATGTCGGCGAGGCCGTACCCGCGCCCGGCGTCGGCGTAGCCCGCGGCCACGGGCAGCTCGCGCCATTCGCGGTCGTCGGCGGTGGCGATCGACACCCGGTCGGAGAACCGGTTCGGGTCGGGCACCGCCAGGCTGCCGGCGGTGCCGTGCACCTCGAAGAGCGGCGCACGCGTCGCCCAGACCTCGAACGAGACGGTGACGGTGGAGACCACCCCGCCCTCGTGCTCGAGGACGGCGACCACGTGGGTGTCGACGTCGACCGGGATGGGGGCACCCGCGAAGGGGCCCGTCGCGATCGTGCGCTCCCGGGTGGACCTGGTGGCGCTGCCGCCGACGCGGGCGACGGGCCCGAAGAACTGGACGAGGCTCGTCAGGTAGTACGGGCCCATGTCGAACAGCGGACCCCCGCCGGGCTGGTAGTAGAACGCCGGCGCCGGGTGCCAGAGCTCGTGGCCCGGGGCGCTCCACGACACCGCAGCGCCCACCGGGTCGCCGACGAGCCCGTGGTCGATCGCCGCACGGGCGGTCTGGATCCCGGTGCCGAGCACCGTGTCCGGCGCGCAGCCGACCCGCAGGCCGCGGTCCGCGGCGAGCGCCAGGACCGGCGCCGCTTCCGCCGTGGACAGGGCGAGCGGCTTCTCGCCGTAGACGTGCTTCCCTGCTTCGAGGACCCGGGTCGTGACCTCGGCGTGCGCCGCGGGGATCGTCAGGTCGAGCACGACGTCGACGTCGTCCGCGGCGAGGAGTTCGTCGACGGAGACGCCCCGGACACCCTGGTCGGCGCCGACGGATCGCGCCCGCTCGACGTCGAGGTCCGCGACCGCCGTGAGGGCCAGTTCCGGCAGCGCCGGGAGGTGTTCGAAGTACTGCTGGCTGATGTTCCCCACGCCGACCACACCGACGCGCAGCGGCCGCTCGCTCACCGTGCTGCCCACAGGAGTCCCCGTTCGATGACGGTGCGGAGGGGCTGCGACTCGACGACCTCGAGACGGTGCCCGGGTGCCGACACGAACACGCGTCCCTCGCCCCACTGCCGGGTCCAGATCGCCGGTGCGGTGACCGGCCGGTTCCAGGCGTCGAAGTCGCGGGCGTCCTGCGTGGTGGTCGCGAGGACGTCGTCGTACTCGTCGCTGAGCACCCAGTACTGCTCGGTGACGAGGTCGAAGTCGTCGATCCCCTGCGTGATCGGGTGCTCGTGCCCGAGGTCGGTGATGTGCACCGTGTACGGGATGTAGTTGTCGGACTGCTCGCCCGTGCGCTCCGACGGGTGCTTGCCGGCGTGGTGGGCGAACTGCCCGCCGATCATGTGCAGGTAGTCGGCGTTGTTCCGGAACGCGTCCGCGATGCCGCCGTGCCACCCCGCGAGTCCGGCCCCGTTCAGGACCGCCCGCTGCAGCCCCGCGAACTCGTCGTCGGTGATCGTGGACATCGTGACGACCTGCACGATGAGGTCCACGGCGTCCATGACCGACGCGTCGGCGTACACCGCGGTGCCGTCCTCGATGCGGACGTCGAACCCGTTGTCCCGCAGGAACGGGACGAACAGGTCGGTGGTCTCGACCGGCTGGTGGCCGTCCCATCCGCCGCGGACGACGAGGGCCGTGCGCTGCCCGCTCACGCGATCACCGTCCAGCTGCTGCCGTCGGCGGCACTGCGTTCGACGGCGTCGAGCACTCGCTGGACGTGCAGCCCGTCCTCGAACGAGGGTGACGGGTCGGTGCCCGCGACGATCGCCTCGACGAAGTCCTTCACCTGGTGGCTGAAGGTGTGCTCGTACCCGATGAGGTGCCCGGTCGGCCACCACGCCGCCATGTACGGGTGCTCGGGCTCCGTGACGAGGATCCGCTGGAACCCCTGCTCGCCGGCCGGCGCCGTGGCGTCGTAGAACCGCAGTTCGTTCATGGACTCGAGGTCGAACTGGATCGCACCCGCCGAGCCGCTGATCTCCAGCGTGAGGCCGTTCTTCCGGCCGGTCGCGTAGCGCGTCGCCTCGAAGGACCCGATCGCACCGTCGGCCCCGCCGCCACCGAGCCGGGCGGTGAAGAACGCGGCGTCGTCGACGGTGACCTGCCCCCGCTCGGCCGACGCGGTGCCGGACAGCCCGACGCCGTCCGCGAGCAGGGGGCGTTCGGTCACGAAGGTCTCCAGGGTGCCGGACACGCTCGTGAGCTGTGCGCCGGTGACGTGTTCGACGAGGTCGATCGCGTGCGCGCCGATGTCGCCGAGGGAGCCGGAGCCGGCGAGCGCCTTGTCGAGGCGCCACGTCATCGGACCGTCCTCGTCCGCCAGCCAGTCCTGCAGGTAGAGCGCGCGGACCTGTCGAACGGTCCCGAGCCTGCCGGCCTCCACCAGCTGTCTCGCGAACGCGATGGCGGGCACGCGACGGTAGCTGAAGCCGACCATCGCCCGCACGCCGTTCGCCCGGGCCGCTGCTGCGACCGCAGCCATGGCCTCGGCCTCCTCCACCGTGTTGGCGAGCGGCTTCTCGCAGAGCACGTGCTTGCCGGCTTCGAGCGCGGCGATCGCGACCTCGACGTGCGAGGAGCCGGGCGACACGACGTCGACCACGTCGATGTCGGGGTCGGCGACGACCGCGCGCCAGTCGGTGGACGCGGCCTGCCAGCCGTACTTCGCCCGGGCCGCCTCGGTCCGGTCCGGGTCGCGACCGACGACCACCGCCATCTCCGGTCCGACCGCGAGGTCGAAGAACCTCGGAGCGGTCCGCCAGGCCTGGGAGTGCGCGGCTCCCATGAAGCCGTGTCCCACCATGGCGACCCGAAGTCGTTCCTGTGCCATCCGCTCGCTCCTTTGCGATCACGTCCTTGCCACAGCCAACACTACCGCTTATGTTGGGCGCGGCAACATTTTGTTTCGACGACGAACGGTGATCACCATGGCAACGACGCCCACCCGCGCAGACAAGTTCTCCTTCGGTCTCTGGACCATCGGCTACAACGGCACCGACCCGTTCGGCGGCCCCACCCGCCCGGCCCTCGACGTGGTCGAGGCGGTCGAGAAGCTCGACGAGCTCGGCGCCTACGGCCTGACGTTCCACGACGACGACCTGTTCGCGTTCGGCTCGACCGACGCCGAGCGGCAGACCCAGATCGACCGGCTCAAGGGCGCGCTCGAGGCCACGGGCATCGTCGTGCCGATGGTCACCACGAACCTGTTCTCGGCGCCCGTGTTCAAGGACGGCGGTTTCACCTCGAACGACCGCCAGGTGCGCCGCTTCGCGCTCCGCAAGGTGCTCCGCAACATCGACCTGGCTGCCGAGCTCGGCGCGTCGACGTTCGTGATGTGGGGCGGCCGCGAGGGTGCCGAGTACGACTCCGCGAAGGACGTGCAGGCCGCGCTCGAGCGCTACCGCGAGGCCGTGAACCTGCTCGCCGAGTACGTCACCGACAAGGGCTACGGCATCCGGTTCGCCATCGAGCCGAAGCCGAACGAGCCCCGCGGCGACATCCTCCTGCCGACCCTCGGCCACGCGATCGCGTTCACCGAGACCCTCGAGCGTCCCGAACTGTTCGGCATCAACCCCGAGGTCGGCCACGAGCAGATGGCCGGCCTGAACTTCACCGCCGGCATCGCCCAGGCGCTCTACCAGGGCAAGCTCTTCCACATCGACCTCAACGGTCAGCGCGGCATCAAGTACGACCAGGACCTCGTGTTCGGCCACGGCGACCTGCAGAACGCGTTCTCGCTCGTCGACCTCCTCGAGCACGGCGCTCCGCAGGGCGGCCCGGCGTACGACGGCCCCCGGCACTTCGACTACAAGCCGAGCCGCACCGAGGACATCACGGGCGTCTGGGACTCCGCGGCGGCGAACATGCGCATGTACCTGCTGCTCAAGGAGCGCGCCGAGGCGTTCCGCGCCGACCCCGAGGTGCAGGCCGCGCTCGAGGCGTCGAAGGTGTCCGAGCTGAGCACGCCGACGCTGAACAGCGGCGAGTCGTACGACGACTTCCTCGCCGACCGCACCGCGTTCGAGGACTTCGACGCGGACGCGTACTTCGGCGGCAAGGGCTTCGGCTTCGTGAAGCTGCAGCAGCTCGCCATCGAGCACTTGATGGGCGCTCGCAGCTGATGGCACTGGTGGCGGGGGTCGACTCGTCGACCCAGTCCTGCAAGGTCACGATCCGCGACGCCGCCACCGGTGCCGTCGTCCGGCAGGGACGCGCGTCCCACCCGGACGGCACGTCGGTGGACCCCCGCCGCTGGTGGGACGCGCTCGGCACCGCGATCGCCGACGCCGGCGGGTTCGACGACGTCGCAGCGATCGCGATCGCCGGGCAGCAGCACGGCATGGTCGCGCTCGACGCTGAGGGTCGCGTCATCCGCGACGCCCTGCTCTGGAACGACGTGCGCAGTGCGGATGCGGCCGCGCAGATGGTCGAGGAGATCGGACGGGAGGCATGGGTCGCCCGGACGGGTCTGGTCCCGGTCGCGTCGTTCACCGGCACCAAGCTCCGGTGGCTCCGCGATGCGGAGCCGGAGAACGCGGCACGGGTCGCCGCCGTCGCGCTCCCCCACGACTGGCTGTCGTGGCGGCTGCGCGGGTACGGTCCGGCGGACGAGAGCCCACTGGGTCCGGACCTCGACGCGCTCGCCACCGACGGCTCGGACGCGAGCGGCACGGCGTACTGGGACCCGGTGCGCCGGGACTACGACCCGGAGCTGTTCGAGCTCGCGCTCGGCCGTCCGATGCGCGTCGCCGAGACCGGGGACGACGACGCCGTGGTCGTCCCCCGGGTCGTGGCGCCCGACGAGGCGATGGGCACGCTCGACGTCGACGTGCCGCTGCCGGACGGGGCCGTGGCACCCGCGGGTCTCATCGTCGGCGCCGGACTCGGCGACAACGCCGGGGCAGCGCTCGGCCTCGGACTCGGCCCGGGCGACGTCGCGGTGTCCCTCGGCACCAGCGGCACCGTCTTCGGGGTCACCGACGCCGAGGTGGCGGACCCGAGCGGGACCGTGGCGGGGTTCGCCGACGGGGGCGGGTCGCGCCTCCCGATCGTCACGACGCTCAACGCGGCGCGCGTGCTCGAGGTGATCGGCGGGCTGCTCGGCGTGGACCACGACGAGCTCGGCCGGCTCGCACTCCAGGCGCCGGCCGGCGCCGACGGACTCGTGCTCGTGCCCTACTTCGTCGGCGAACGCACGCCCAACCGGCCGGACGCGACCGCGTCGCTCATCGGCATGACCCCGGCGACGACGGATCGAGCGCACCTCGCGCGCGCCGCCGTGGAGGGCATGCTGTGCGCACTCGCGGACGGCCTCGCCGCCGTCGAGGGCACCGGTGTCACGGTGGACCGGCTGCTGCTCATCGGTGGAGCCGCACGCAACGAGGCCGTGCGCGTCGTCGCGTCGCAGGTGTTCGGGCGTGACGTCCTCGTGCCCGAGCCGGGCGAGTACGTCGCGGCCGGCGCGGCGAAGCAGGCGGCGTGGGCGCTCACCGGAGCACTCCCCGCGTGGGACCTCGACACCGCTGTCGTCCCGGGCGACCCGCACCCCGAGGTCCTCGACCAGTACCGCGCAGCCGCGCGCTGAACCGACACTCCCAGCCCCCGGTGCCGCTCTCGGCGGCGCCGGGGGCATCATCGTCCCCGGAGGACACCGCATGCCATTGACCGACCTGCCCCTCGACGAGCTCCGCCGCTACCGCCCGGAGGTGCGCCGGCCGGACGACTTCGACGCCTTCTGGACGGACACGATCGCCTCGGCCCGTGCCGCGGGAGCCACGACCGAACCGGTCCTCGTCCCCGCGCACACCCCGGTGACCGGCCTGGTCATCGAGGACCTGACCTTCCCCGGGTTCGCCGGCGACCCCGTGAAGGCGTGGGTCTCCCGGCCGGCGTCCGCGGACGGGCCACTGCCGGTCGTCGTCGAGTTCCTCGGCTACAACGGCGGACGCGGACTGCCCGGCGAACGCGTGGCCTGGGCCCTCACCGGGTGCGTCCACGTCGTGATGGACACCCGCGGCCAGGGCAGCGGGTGGGGTTCCGGCGGGGACACCCCCGATCCGCACGGCTCGGGGCCGCACGTCGGCGGTTGGATGACCTCCGGCATCGGCTCTCCCGCCGACCACTACTACCGACGCGTGTACACGGATGCCGTCCGGCTCGTCGACGCCGTGCGCACCCTCCCCGGCGTCGACCCCTCACGCATCGCGCTCGCCGGCGGCAGCCAGGGCGGCGGGATCACCATCGCCGCCGCCGCCCTCGTCGAGGCACACGTCGGACCGCTCACCGCCGTGCTGCCCGATGTCGCGTTCCTCAGCGACTGGGAGAACGGCACCGCCGTGGCGGTCGGCGGCCCCTACCTCGAGCTCGCGGAGTACCTCGCCGTGCACCGCGACGCGGTCGGCACCGTGTGGGACACCGCGTCCTACTTCGACGCGGTGCACTTCGCGGCCGGGATCACCGCCCCCGCGCTGTTCTCCGTCGCGCTGATGGACGACGTCGTGCCTCCCCGGACGACCTTCGCCGCGTACAACGCCCTCGGCTCGGCCGACAAGGCGATCGAGGTCTACGCCTACAACGGCCACGAGGGCGGCGGCTTCGCGCACTGGGAGCGACAGGTGGCGTTCCTCCGTGCGCGCAGCTGAGCCGTCGGACGAGCGCCGGGGCAGATTTTCTGAGATGATCCTCTAACTCAGAAGACAGGAAACGGGATTCATGACATCGGCGTCCGAGGCTTGGCCCGCACTCGAATTCGAAGAACTCCAGTGGCAGAGCCGTTACGCGGAGCACGGGCCGCGAGCGGCTCGACGGACGACGCTGCATGAACGGTATGAAGCTGCGGTGCCCCCGTCCATCGCGCACCGCGCACTCCGGCTCTCTGACGACGTCGCCGTCCTCGCGGACGAGGCGTCCACGGCGCTCGCACGCTTCGACACGTCCTTGGCGAGCGAGGTGGCGCCGTTCGCAGCGCTCCTGCTCCGCTCGGAGGCGGCCGCGTCCTCACAGATCGAGCACCTCACCGCGAGTGCACGGCAGATCTTCACGGCTGAACTCGGCGGTGTCGGCAAACGCAACGCCAGCGAGATCGTGTCGAACACACGAGCCATGCGCACGGCGATCGAACTCTCCGACCAGCTCACGACAGACACCGTGCTGGCCATGCACGAAGTGCTGATGGAACACGACCGACGACACGAAGCCGGTCGGTTCCGCGAGGAGCCCGTGTGGATCGGAACGAGCGGACGATCACCGGTGGGCGCCCAGTACGTGGCTCCGTCGTGGGAACGAGTTCCAGCGCTCGTCGACGATGTGATGGCCTTCGCCCGTCGCCTCGACCTGCCGAGGCTCGCACAGGTCGCGGTCACCCACGCCCAGTTCGAGACGATCCACCCGTTCACCGACGGCAACGGACGAACAGGACGAGCGCTGCTCCAGGCGATGCTCCGATCGAACGAACTCACCCAGAACGTCACGGTGCCGGTCTCTGCCGGGCTGCTGACGGACACCGACGGCTACGTCCGCGCCCTCACGGCTTACCGCCGCGGGGAGATCGAGCCCATCATCCGACGCGTCGCCGAGGCATCCTTCGAAGCGGTCGCGAACGCGCGTGAACTCGTGGACGAGATCGCGTCGATCCGCGCGAGATGGAGAGACGCGTTGACCGCCCGTCGGGACTCCGGCGTCTGGCGAGCGCTCGACGTGGTGGCCCGACAGCCCGTCCTCAACGCATCGGCACTCGCGGCCGGCATGGGGGTGGAACCGAAGAACGCCTACCCGCACCTCGACCGGCTCGTCGAAGCGGGGATCCTGGCGAGGAAGAACGAGTACCAACAAGGGGTCATCTTCCGGAACGACGAGATCCTCCGCGCGCTCGACGCGTTCTCGGCGCGAGCCGGTCGACGCGGCTGATCGGCCCCGCCGTCGTCAGCCGGCGACGAGGGCGGTGACCGCGTCCACCACGACCTGCCGACGTCGCGTCGGGACGACCGCCTGGGTCAGGGCGTCGAACTCCGGTGCCGCCTCGCTCCAGAACGCCGCGACGTGGAGCACGAGTCCCAGCAGCACGGCCGGTCGGTACTTCCGGGGCAGGACCCCGGCACGCTGGGCTCGTTCGACCTCGGCGATCGCCGCCGCGTTCCGTTCGACGATCGCCTCGAGCGGGGCGGCGGCTCCTCGTTCGAGCCGGTGCCAGGTCGCGAGCCGCGGTGCCCACGGTCGCCGAACGTAGGAGTCGTGCAGGCGGCCGGCGTACGCGGGGAGGTCATCGGTGTCGAGCGGGACCTCGTCGAACGTCTCGGCGACGGTCTGGGCGAACAGCGCGTCGAACAGGCCCTCCTTGCTGCCGAAGTAGTGGAAGATCTGCGCCTTGTTGCTCGACGACGCCGCCGCGATGCGCTCGATCCGGGCACCGGCGAGCCCGGTCGCCGCGAACTCGTCGCGCGCTGCGAGCAGGAGCCGCGCGCGCATGGCATCGCTGGCAGGGGGCGTGAATCGGGCCATGGCGACCACCGTATCGATCGACGGGCCCCCGACCGAACTCGATGAGCACGCTCCGTGCTGACGCGTACCCGGCGCCGCGCCCCGGGGGGGGGGGAGGGGTCAGACGCACTCCCACGTGACGATGCGCCGGTCGGTCGGCTCGACCTCGCGGACCGGCCCGGTCACCCGGACCACCGCACGGTCCGTGGCGGAGCCGGGGACGGGCACCGGACCGGACCCGGCACCGACCGCGACGATCCCGTCGGCGTGCACCGCGCCTCCAGGCCGTGACGCCGCGGCGTGGGACGCGACCCAGACCTCGACGTCGCCCGGCTCGACGACCTTCCGCAGGTCGCGGCCGGTGAAGGCGAACCGCTGGACCGGCACGTCGAACCGGACCCGCACCGACTCGGCGGGTGCCAGCGCGACCCGCGCGTACCCGAGCAACTGGGCGAGCGGCCGGGTGACCGAAGCGTGCACGTCGTGCCCGTAGAGCTGCACGACCTCCTCGCCCGCTCGTTCCCCGGTGTTCCGGACCGTCACCGACACGTCGAAGGCGGCGTCGGTCGAGACGCTCTCGTCCACGACGAGGTCCTCGTACGCGAAGGACGTGTACGCGAGTCCGAAGCCGAACGGCCGCACCGGTGTCGAGTCCGCGGCGGTGACGTCGGACGGCCCGCCGAGGCGCGGGTGCAGGTACGTGTACGGCTGCGCTCCGGCCGCTCGCGGCAGCGACACCGGCAGTCGACCCGACGGGGACGCCGCTCCGGTCAGGAGCTCCGCGATCGCGAGACCACCGCCCTCGCCCGGGAAGAACGCCTGCACGACCGCAGCCGGACGGGGTCCGCCGCCGTCGAGCGCCCAGCCGATCGCGTACGGCCGACCGGTGAGCAGCACCATCACGGTCGGGGTGCCGGTGGCGACCACGGCCTCGACGAGTTCGCGTTGGACACCGGGCAGGTCGAGGGACTCGGTGTCGTTGCCCTCGCCGACGGTGCCGCGGCCGAACAGACCGGCCTGGTCGCCGACGACGACCACCGCGACGTCGGACGCCTGCGCCACGGCGACGGCCTCGGCGAAGCCGGACCGGTCCGGACCGGTCACCGTGCAGCCGGCTGCGAAGCGGACGGTCGAGGACCCGAGCGCCTCCGTGAGCGCCTCGCGCACGGTGGGGATGGCGAACCCGAGTGGCAGGTCCGGGTGCGCCGCGAGCACGTGGTTCGCGAAGGAGTAGCACCCCTGCAGGGCCTCGGCCCGGTCGGCGTTGGGGCCGATCAGGGCGAGGGACGCACCGGAGCGGAGCGGCAGGACGGGGGCGCCGCCGCCGGCCGTCTCGTTCGACAGCAGCACCAGCGAGCGGGCCGCCAGCTGCTTCGCGAGCGAGCGGTGGTGGGGTGTGTCGAGGTCGATCCCGGTGGGGGCGTCGTCCTCGAACGCGTCCGGGTCGAGCAGCCCGAGCCGCTCCTTCTGCCGGAGGACCCGCAGGACGGCCCGGTCGACGAGCGTCTCGTCCACCGCGCCGGTGCGGACCCGGTCGACCAGCGGCTCGAGGTACGCGTCGCCCGTCGGCAGCTCGACGTCGATCCCCGCCTCGAGCGCGAGGGTCGCCGCCTCGCCGCGGTCGGCGGCGATGCCGTGCATGACCTCGAGGAACGCGACCGAGAAGTAGTCCGCGACGACGGTCCCGTCGAACCCGAGGCGGTCGCGGAGCACGCCGGTCAGGAGCTCGGGATCGGCGGCGACGGGGACGCCGTCGATCTCCGCGTAGGAGTTCATCACCGATCGCGCTCCCCCGTCCCGCAGGGCCATCTCGAACGGCGGCAGGAAGACGTCCGCGACCTCCCGCGGGCCGGCGTGCACGGGCGCGTGGTTCCGGCCGGCCTGCGACGCCGAGTACCCGAGGAAGTGCTTGAGGGTCGCGTCGACCCCGGCACCCTGCAGTCCGCGGACGTACGCGGTGCCGATCGTCCCGACGAGGTACGGGTCCTCGCCGATGCACTCGTCGACCCGTCCCCAGCGCGGGTCGCGGACGACGTCGAGCACCGGGGCGAGTCCCTGGTGCACACCGAGCTCGCGCATGGACGCACCGATGGCCGCACCGACCTGCTCGACGAGGTCCGGGTCGAACGCCGCGCCCCACGCGAGCGGCGTCGGGAACGTTGCGGCCTTCCACGCGGCGAGTCCGGTGAGGCACTCCTCGTGCACGAGCGCTGGGATCCCGAGGCGCGTCTCGCGCTTGAGTCGCCGCTGTTCGGCCCACAGCCAGGCCGCGCGCTCGTCCGGTTCGACGGGGCGGGTGCCGTACACGCGGGTGAACTGGCCGATGCCGTGGCGCGTGATGTCGGCCAGCGTGCGAGCACCGTCGGCGTCCTGGTGCGCCGCCATCTCGCCCTGCATGGGGGCGACGACGCCGTTCTGGTCGAGCCAGTAGCCGACGAGCTGGGCGGTCTTCTCCTCGAGGGTCATCCCGGCGAGCAGGGCGGTGGCGCGGTCGGGTGCGGTCGTGTCGGCCGTGTCGGCCGTGTCGGCCGTGTCGGCCGTGTCGGCCGTGTCGGCCTGGAGGCGCGGGTCGCCTCCGGCGGTCCGCGTCGCGTCGGTCGCGGTCACCCCTTCACCGCCCCGGTCAGGCCGCCGACGATCCGGCGCTGGAAGACGGCGAAGAACACGAGCGCCGGGATCATCGACAGCGACGTGAACGCCAGGACCCGTGCCGTGTCGACCGAGTACTGCGACGAGAACGCCTGGACGCCGAGCGGCAGCGTGTACGCCGAGGCGTCGTTGAGGATGAACAGCGGCAGGATGTAGCTGTTCCAGCTGCCGATGAAGGCGAGGATGCCGACCGTGACGACGCCGGGCAGCGACAGCGGCACGACCATCCGGAAGAAGAACCCGAGCCTGCTGGCACCGTCGATCGACGCGGCCTCCTCGAGCTCGTCCGGGATCGCACGCAGGAACGGCACGAGGATGATGACCGTCGTCGGCAGCGCGAACGCGATCTGCGGGAGGATCACCCCGGCCAGGCTGTTGGTCAGGCCGAGGTCCTTGACGAGCAGGTACAGCGGCGTGATCGCGACGGTGATCGGGAACATCAGGCCCGCGGCGAACAGGGAGTACAGCGCGTCCCGGCCCCGGAACCGGTAGCGGGCGATCACGAAGCTCACCATCAGGCCGAGCACGACGACGCCGACGGTGGTGGTGACGCCGGCGATGACCGAGTTGCCGAGCTCCTGCCAGAAGACGTTGCTCGAGAGCACCGACAGGTAGTTGTCGAACTGCCACGGGCTCGGCAGCCCCGCGGGGCTCGCGGTGATCTGCGAGTTGCTGCGGAAGCCGCCGAGCACGATGTACGCGACCGGGGCGACGCACACCGCGATGAACAGCAGCGCGACGAAGTAGGTGCCGAGGTTCCGCTGACGCCCGACGGGCCCGGTGTCCCGGGGGCGGCGAGCCCGCTTCGGCGAGACGATGGAGGCGGTGGCGGTCATCGGTCGGCCTTCTCGGTGAGGGCGCCGGCGGTGTCGCGGCGCAGGACGAACCGCTGGTAGACGAGGGCGACGACCAGCGAGATGAGGAAGATGACCACGGCGACGGCGTTGCCGTACCCGTAGTTGCCGGACATGCGGCCGTTCGCGACCATGTACGTCGCCATCGTGGAGGTGCCCGCCGTCGCGGCGATGTACTGCCCCCAGATGATGTAGACGAGGTCGAAGAGCTGGAGCGACCCGATGATCGACAGGAACGCCCAGATGCGCACGGTCGGGCCGAGGAGCGGCAGGGTGATCCGCCGCTGGATCTGCCAGTAGCTCGCGCCGTCGAGCTGCGCGGCCTCGAAGAGCTCCTCCGGGATGCTCTGCAGGCCGGCGAGGAAGAGAATCACCGCGAAGCCGATGTACTTCCACGAGATGATCGCGAGGAGCGTCCAGATCGCGATGTCCGGGTTCGACAGCCAGTCGGCGCGCAGGCCGCCGAGGCCGACCGCCTGGAGCAGGTCGTTCACGGCGCCGCTGGACTGCAGCATGAGGCTCCAGCCGGTACCGACGATCACCTCGGAGATGACGTACGGCAGGAAGATGAGCACGCGGATCAGGCCGCGGCCGCGAATTCGCTGGTTGAGCAGCAGCGCGAGGACGACCGCGATCGGCCCCTGCACGAGGAGCGACCCGATCACGATGAACGCGTTGTGCAGCAGCACGCCCCGGAAGTCCGGGTCGGTGAAGATGATCGCGTAGTTCTGCAGGCCGACGAAGTCCGTGGGGACGCCGTACCCCTGCCACTTGTAGAAGCCGTAGTAGGCGGCGAGCGCGACCGGCAGGATCACGAACCCGACGAACATGATCGTCGCCGGGCCGGCGAGGACCGCGATCTCGACCCGGGTGCGGATGTCGGTGCCCTTGCGGGCCCGGCGGGCCGGGGCCGACGGCGAACCGTCGGCCCCGCCCGTGTTCCGCCCCGTCCCGGACCGCGCTTCGGAGCGGGGTGCGACGGAGGTGGTCATCGGGTCGTCACCCCTTGGCCGCGGCCTGGTTGACGGTCTTGACGATGTCGTCCACCGATCCCTTGCCGGCGAGCAGGTTCACGACGCTCGTGTTCAGCGCGTTGCCGACGTTCTGCCCGTAGACGGTGTCGAGGTAGTTCGACACGAACGGCGCCTTGTTGTACGCCGCGAGCACGTTCTTCAGGTAGGGCTCGGTGACGACCGACTGCGCCGACTGGTTCGCCGGGATGGCGTTGAACGCCTTGTAGTACGCCTCCTGCACGGGCTTCTCGGTCATGTAGTTGAGGAAGTCGGTGCAGGCCTGCTTCGGGGCCTTCGCCGAGCAGGAGTAGCCGTCGACTGCGCCCATCATCGAACCGGGTGCGCCCTTGCCGCCGGAGACCTCCGGGAACGGGAAGAAACCGAGGTCGGCGAGGGGCTTGCCGTCCGGGGTGAGGGAGGAGATCACACCCGGGTCCCAGGCGCCCATGAGTTCCATCGCGGCCTTGTGGTTCGCGACGAGACCGGCGGAGCTCCCGGCACCCTGCTGTGCGGCGGTGGTGAGGTAGCCGTCGTTGAACGGCTTCGTGTCGAAGAACGCCTTGGTGTCCTTGCCCGCCTGCGTCCAGCAGGAGTTCGTGAACTTCAGGTCCTGGGCGGTCTTGTTCAGGACGCTCTCGCTGCAGGCACGGAGGGCGAAGTTGTAGTACCAGTGCGCTGCCGGCCATGCGTCCTTGGCGCCGACGGCGACGGGCTGGATGCCGGCGTCCTTGAGCTTCTGGATGTCGGCGTTGAGCTCGTCGAGCGTGGTGGGCGTGCCCTCGATGCCGGCCTGCTTGAAGAGGTCCTGGCTGTACCAGATGCCCTCGGGGTTGACGTCGACCGGCATGGCCCACGTCTTGCCGTCCTGCTCGTACCCCTTGAAGGCGCCGTCGCTGACCTGGCTCTTGGCGGTCTTCCCGATCGAGCCGGAGATGTCCATGAGCTGGCCGGCGTTGACCATGGCGGCCATCTTGCCGCCGCCGCGCTGCAGGAAGACGTCGGGAGCGGAACCGGAGTTCAGCGCGGTCTGCAGCTTGCCGTCGAGGTCCTCGTTCTGGATCGCCTGGATCTTGATGGTGACGTTCGGGTTCTTCGCCTCGAAGTCCTTGACCGTCTTCTCCCAGAACGCCTTGCCGGGTCCGGTGGTCGAGTTGTGCCAGAAGGTCATCGTGACCTTGCCGTCGCCGTTCGCGGCGTCGCTCCCTGCGGAGCAGCCGGCGGCCACCAGTGCTGTCGCCCCGATCAGCGCGATGGCTGCCGCGGCACGGATCTTCCTCGTCATCGTGGAACTCCTCGTGTCGTCGTTGACATGCAGCGACATCGACTGCCGCTGCGGAGAGCGTGCCAGGTGCCGCGGCGGGTTGTCAATCGATATCGATAACGTTTTCTTTACCGATTACGGGCCAGAGCAGCGGTACGGTGAGCACATGGACACGGCCCTCGGCATGCGTCCCGGAGCCGGCCGGGTCACCATCGCGGACGTCGCGCGTGCCGCCGGCGTCTCGATCCCCACCGTCTCGAAGGTCATCAACCAGCGCGACGGTGTCGCCCCCGCGACGATCGTCCGCGTGCAGGAGGTCGTCGCGCAGCTCGGCTACGAGACCTCGCTCGTCGCGCGGAGCCTCCGCAGTTCCCGGACGGGCGTGGTCGGCATCCTGGTCCCCGAGTTCGAGCCGTTCTCGACCGAGCTCCTCCGCGGGATCTCGAGCGCCACCACGGGCACCGGGTACGAGCTGCTCGCCTACGCCGGGCTCGTCACGGGCGCCGACCAGCCCGGATGGGAACGCCGATCCCTCTCGCGGCTCTCCGGCACGCTGATCGACGGCGCCATCGTGGTGACGCCCACCACGGCGCTCTCGAGCTCCTCGATCCCCGTCGTCGCCATCGATCCCCACACCGGGCCGGAGGGACACGCGACGGTCGACGCCGACAACGAGGACGGTGCCGTCCAGGCGGTCGAACACCTCCTCGCGCTCGGGCACACCCGGATCGCGCACCTCCGCGGCCGGCCCGACCTGGCGTCCGCCCAGCTGCGCGAGGCCGGGTACCGTCGCGCGCTCGTCACCGCAGGTCTCCCGGTCGACGAGGGACTCGTCCGGGACGGCGGCTACCAGGAGGACCGGTCCGCCGCGGTCGCACGGGACCTCCTGACGATTCCCGACCGGCCGACCGCGGTGTTCGCCGCGAACGACTCCTCGGCCGTCGGTGTCCTGCGGGCGGCCGCAGAACTCGGACTCCGCGTCCCCGAGGACCTGTCGGTGGTCGGGTTCGACGACGTGCCGCAGGCCTCGACCACGACACCGCCGCTCACGACGGTCGCGCAGCCGCTCGCGGAACTCGGGTCACGCGCGGTGGAGATGCTCCTCACCATGCTGCGCGGAGAGCCGGCCTCGGACCACGTCCGGCTGCCCACCACCCTGCGCGTCCGCCGGAGCACCGGGCCGAGCCCGGCGCGGGTCACGCCCGGCGCCTGACCCCGGTCCACGCGGCGCGACTCCGCCACGCGCGCAGCGGTCAGCGCCGCAGCGTCTGCTTCGGGTACTCGCCGAACCGCTCGACGTAGAACGCCGAGAACCGCCCGAGATGCGTGAACCCCCACCGGCGCGCCACGTCCCCGACGGTGCCGGGCCGCAGATCGGCGTCGAGGAGCTCGGCCCGCACCCGGTCGAGTCGCACGTGCCGCAGGTACGTCAGCGGGGTCACGTCGAACACCCGCCGGAACGACTCCTGCAGCGACCGCACGCTCAGTCCGGAGGCGGCCGAGAGGTCGGCGACGGTCACGGGCTCAGCGGCATGGTCGTGGATGTACTCGACCGCGGCGCGGAGCCGAGCGTTGCGGGGTTTCCCGAGCACCTCCGGCAGGTCGTCGAGCTGCGGGGGGAACATGTCGAGGAAGACCTCGGCCGCTGCGGACTTCGCGGCCCGCCAGGCGGGCGACTCCGGCCCGCCCACGCGCAGCGACCGGGCGAGCGCCGTCAGCGCCGCCTGCCACCGGCGTGCGGTCTCGACGTCCGGCACGTGCCGGTCGTCGAAGCGGAGCGGGCGCTCGTCCGCCAGACCGCGCCTCGCCGCCACGCGACGGACGAACGCCCGGTCGAAGTGCACGAGGCGCTGGTCGTAGTCGGCGGTGCGGAACGAGAACTCGTCGTCCGGGGGGACGAGCGCGGGCACCTCGGTCGCGACCGTGTACCGCTCGCCGAGCCGTTCGACCTCGGCGGTGCCCGCACTCATCCACGTCACGACGTAGTCGCCCCCGGCGCGCACGACGCCGTGCAGGGCACCGCGCAGCTGCGAACGCCGGATGGTCACCTCGGCGTCCCCGAGCGCTGTGTACCGGTACTCGAAGCCGTCGGCGGTCGGCCGCGCGACCCAGCGGTCGCCGCCGGAGATCTCGCACAGCTCGCGCACGGCGTCCGACGGCCGGTGTCCGGCGACCTCGAAGCGGACGGGGGTGGGCGTCGCCGGCGCGTCGGCGGCGAAGTCGTCCGTCAACGGATCGACCATGCGCACCTCCGGATCGACACGAGTGTCCGGATACCGCTGTACTCCTCGTCGTTCGGAGCAGCGTCGGAGTCGGGTGCGGCGTATCGTGACGCGGAACCGACCAGGACCGAGGGGGCGACCGCATGAGCGAGATCGACCTGACGGCGGCCGTCACTCGACTCGAGGCCGCGATGGGAGCCCTGCGCGGACGCCTGCGTGAACGACTCGGCGTCTCTGGGCCGGACCTCACGGTGGTGCAGTTCGTCGCGCGTTCCGGAGCGGCGGAGCAGAAGGTCCGCGTGAAGGACCTGGCGTCGCACCTCGACTTGACGGGTCCCGCCGTGACGGGGACGGTCGATCGCCTCGAACGAGCGGGACACCTGCGCCGCGTCCCGAACCCGGACGACGGGCGGAGCCGCTTCATCGAGCTGACGCCGGAGACCGAGCGCGCCTACGCCTCGGCGATGGACAGCACGAACGAGCATCTGCACCAGCTGTTGTCCTCCTTCTCGGATCGGGAACGAGCGAAGTACGTCCAGGTCATCGACCGCGTGGTCGATGCCCTCGAGTTCGGCGCCCCGACCCCGTAGCGGCAGGCTACGGGCGCTCGAGCACTCCCCCGGACCCTTTGTCCAGCAAGCGCACTTGGGTAACTTCCCTACCTATCGGACCGGACGGATCACTCCCACGTCCGTAACGTCGAGTCGAGTACCCCCGATCGGGGGTGACTGAGCCGACGAGGAGGAATCATGGGCAACTACGAATCCCAGCAGGGCGTCGACCCGGTTCGCATCGAGACGTTCCGCCGGATGCGCAAGCGCTGGAAGTACGGCGAACTGCAGGACGGTGCCGGTCTGTACGAGGACTTCTTCACGGACACCGCCCGCGACCCGCGTCGCCGCTGACCGCGGTTCTTCGAGCTGACCGACAGTCCACGGGTACACGCCCGTCGGCTGTCGGTCAGCGTGGAACCCGTCCTCGCGGCACGAGCCGCGTCAGCCGAACTCGGGCGTGAACCCGAGGTCGTCCGCGAGCCGCGCGACGACCTCGTCGAAGTACGCCGCGCCGTCCGACACCGACCCGACGTAGTGGCCGAAGAGCTCGAACGACACCGCGCCGAACACCGTCGTCCACGCCATCAGTGTGCGGAGCAGGACTTCCTCCGGCAGTTCCGTGCCGAGCTCGCGCAGGGACGCGACCCCGGCTGCGACCGCCGAGCCGACCAGCCCGGGAGCCGCCGTCGGCGCGCTCGGTGATCCGTGCCTCCCGTCCGACGCGCCCGACGCGGCCGACCCTGAGGCGAGCCGTGCCGCGGTCGCGTCGGCGACCACCCGGACCAGGGTCAGCGTCGTGCGGGACGCGGGCTCCACGGTCTCCCGTGGGGCCGCGTACCCGGGGACCGGCGAGCCGAACAGCAGTGCGAAGTCGCCCGGGTGCGCGATCGACCACTCGCGGATCGCCCGGCAGACCGCGACCCACCGCGCGCCCGGGGACGGCCCGGCGGCCGCGTCAGCGGCCTCGACCGCTGCACCGAGCTCGTCGTAGTCGGCGATGAGCAGCGCGGTGAGCAGGTCGTCACGGCTCGGGAAGTAGCGGTAGACCGCGGACGAGACCATGCCGACGTCGCGGGCCACGGCGCGGAGGCTGAGCTGGGACGGCCCCTCGTCGGTGAGACGGGCGCGGGCCGCGGCGAGGATGCGGGCGTGCACGGTCTCCCGAGCGAGTGCGCGCGCGGTCGGGGCCCGGTCGGTCATCCCTCCACCTTGCCACGCGAGAGCACTGCACACAACCGAGAGCACTGCTCTTGCAATTGGCTGCGAAGCGGTGCATGCTGAGTTCCGAGAGCGCTGCTCTCGGAACGTCTCCGTCGTCGAGGAAAGCAGGAAGTCATGTCGCAGCACCACGTCGTCGTCGGTGCCGGACCCGTGGGTCGGCACGTCGCCGCCCTCCTGGCCGGACGCGGTGAGCACGTCACGGTCATCACCCGCTCGGGCCGCGACACCGGTCTGGAGGCGGTGGGGCACGTCGCCCTCGACGCCTCCGACGCGGACGCGCTCACCCGGGCGACCGAGGGAGCCTCGGTCCTCTACAACTGCGCCAACCCGGGGAACTACACGCAGTGGGAGCAGACCTGGCCGCCGCTCGCCGCATCCCTGCTCGCGGCGGCCGAGCGGACCGGCGCGGTGTACGCGATCACCGGGAACCTCTACCCGTACGGCCCCGTCGACGGCCCCATGCACCCCGGGCTCCCGGACGCCGCCACCGACCACAAGGGCGTCCTGCGCGCGAAGCTGTGGGGCGACGCCCTCGCCGCGCACGACGCCGGACGGGTGCGGGCCGTCGAAGTCCGCGCCTCCGACTACGTCGGACCCGGGATCGGTGGGAACGGCCACATCACGCGCGTGCTCCCCGCCGCGCTGCGGGGCAAGGCCGTGTCGATGATCGGCCGGACCGACCTGCCGCACACCTTCACGGACGTGCTCGACGTCGCCCGGACGCTCGTCGCCGCCGCGGAGGACGAGAGCACCCACGGCCGCACGTGGATGGTGCCGAGCAACGCTCCCCGGTCGCAGGAGCAGGCGCTGACCGAGATGCTGGCCTCAGCGGGGAAGCCGCCCGTGACCGTGCGTCGGCTGCCGGCCGGGATGCTCCGGGCACTGGGGATCGTGTCACCGATGATGCGGGAGATCGCGCAGATGGGGTACCAGTGGACGGCGCCGTACGTGATCGACGACACGGAGAGCCGGACGCGCTTCGGCATCGAGCCCACCCCGTGGGACGAGGTGTGCCGCAGGACGATCGCGGGCCTCGACGCCTGACAGGCGCGCTGTGGCAGCGGTCGTGCGGGTCACGTTCCTCGAAAGCGACACTGTGCCGCGCAAGTTCCGCGGCACACTGTCGCTTTGGCGTGAGGGACGGGGCGGCACGGCTGCACACTGTCGCTTTCGCGGCACCGACGGCACCGGCAGGCAGCACCGCAGGCAGACGGCAGGCGCGGCACCGACGGCGGGCGCGACCGCCCGCCGTCAGGCGAAGCGCGCGTCAGTGGCGCGGCTTGCGCGCCGGACGGTCG
>NZ_JABMCE010000040.1 GCF_013359865.1 Curtobacterium pusillum | reverse complement strand
TTGTGTTGTCAAGTCTTCGGCTTATTAGTACCGGTCAGCTCCACGGGTCGTTAGTCCCCGCTTCCACATCCGGCCTATCAACCCAGTAGTCTGCTGGGAGCCTCTCACACTCAAGGTGCATGGAAATCTCATCTCGAAGACGGCTTCCCGCTTAGATGCTTTCAGCGGTTATCCGGTCCGAACGTAGCTAATCAGCGGTGCCCTTGGCAGAACAACTGACACACCAGAGGTTCGTCCATCCCGGTCCTCTCGTACTAGGGATAGATCTTCTCAAATTTCCAACGCGCGCAGCGGATAGGGACCGAACTGTCTCACGACGTTCTAAACCCAGCTCGCGTACCGCTTTAATGGGCGAACAGCCCAACCCTTGGGACCTACTCCAGCCCCAGGATGCGACGAGCCGACATCGAGGTGCCAAACCATGCCGTCGATATGGACTCTTGGGCAAGATCAGCCTGTTATCCCCGAGGTACCTTTTATCCGTTGAGCGACAGCGCTTCCACAAGCCACTGCCGGATCACTAGTCCCGACTTTCGTCCCTGCTCGACCTGTCAGTCTCACAGTCAAGCTCCCTTGTGCACTTACACTCGCCACCTGATTGCCAACCAGGTTGAGGGAACCTTTGGGCGCCTCCGTTACTCTTTGGGAGGCAACCGCCCCAGTTAAACTACCCACCAGGCACTGTCCATGAACCCGATCAGGGTCCTACGTTAGACATCCAGAGTGACCAGAGTGGTATTTCAACAATGACTCCACGAACACTAGCGTGCCCGCTTCACAGTCTCCCACCTATCCTACACAAGCCACACCGAACACCAATACCAAGCTGTAGTAAAGGTCACGGGGTCTTTCCGTCCTGCTGCGCGTAACGAGCATCTTTACTCGTAGTGCAATTTCGCCGAGTTCGCGGTTGAGACAGCTGGGAAGTCGTTACGCCATTCGTGCAGGTCGGAACTTACCCGACAAGGAATTTCGCTACCTTAGGATGGTTATAGTTACCACCGCCGTTTACTGGGGCTTAAATTCAGAGCTTCGCCCAAAGGCTAACCCTTCCTCTTAACCTTCCAGCACCGGGCAGGCGTCAGTCCGTATACATCGTCTTGCGACTTCGCACGGACCTGTGTTTTTAGTAAACAGTCGCTTCCCACTGGTCTCTGCGGCCTTCAACGCTCACGGAGCTAGTCCGGTCACGTGTCCGGCCCCCCTTCTCCCGAAGTTACGGGGGCATTTTGCCGAGTTCCTTAACCACGATTCTCTCGATCTCCTTGGTATTCTCTACCTGACCACCTGAGTCGGTTTCGGGTACGGGCGGCTGCAACCTCGCGTCGATGCTTTTCTCGGCAGCATAGGATCACTGATTTCCCCTAACGGGTACGCGTCGGATCTCAGGCATACAGACGACGGATTTGCCTATCGTCAGCCCTACATCCTTACACCAGGTTCACCTTACGGATACCATCGCCTGGCTCAGCTACCTTCCTGCGTCACACCTGTTCATACGCTAACCGCACCAGCATGGGGTCGAGCGTTAGACCGCACGCCATCACCCCGAAGGGATCCGGTCAACACGGGTTAGGACTCTTAGCACCACTGGATTAGCTTGGGCGGTTGTTCGCCGGTACGGGAATATCAACCCGTTGTCCATCGACTACGCCTGTCGGCCTCGCCTTAGGTCCCGACTTACCCAGGGCGGATTAACCTGGCCCTGGAACCCTTGGTCTTTCGGAGGACGGGTTTCTCACCCGTCTTTCGCTACTCATGCCTGCATTCTCACTCGTGTAGCGTCCACGGCTGGATCACTCCGCCGCTTCACTCGCCACACGACGCTCTCCTACCACTCCGCACGACTGAACCACGAAGGCTTATCGAGTGTGCGAAATCTACAACTTCGGCGGTGTGCTTGAGCCCCGTTACATTGTCGGCGCGGAATCACTTGACCAGTGAGCTATTACGCACTCTTTCAAGGGTGGCTGCTTCTAAGCCAACCTCCTGGTTGTCTATGCAACTCCACATCCTTTCCCACTTAGCACACGCTTAGGGGCCTTAGTTGGTAGTCTGGGTTGTTTCCCTCTCGACGATGAAGCTTATCCCCCACCGTCTCACTGCTGCGCTCTCACTCACCGGCATTCGGAGTTTGGCTGACGTCAGTAACCTGTTGAGGCCCATCGGCCATCCAGTAGCTCTACCTCCGGCGAGAAACACGCAACGCTGCACCTAAATGCATTTCGGAGAGAACCAGCTATCACGAAGTTTGATTGGCCTTTCACCCCTATCCACAGCTCATCCCCTCCATTTTCAACTGAAGTGGGTTCGGTCCTCCACGACGTCTTACCGTCGCTTCAACCTGGCCATGGATAGATCACTTCGCTTCGGGTCTAGGACATGCGACTCAAATCGCCCTATTCAGACTCGCTTTCGCTACGGCTACCCCACACGGGTTAACCTCGCCACATATCACTAACTCGCAGGCTCATTCTTCAAAAGGCACGCCGTCACCCCAACAAAGGAGGCTCCGACGGTTTGTAAGCAAACGGTTTCAGGTACTATTTCACTCCCCTCCCGGGGTACTTTTCACCTTTCCCTCACGGTACTTGTCCGCTATCGGTCATCTGGGAGTATTTAGGCTTATCAGGTGGTCCTGACAGATTCACACGGGATTTCTCGGGCCCCGTGCTACTTGGGATACACATCCGGCCATAACACCATTTCGTCTACGGGGCTATCACCCACTACGGCCCGGCTTTCAAACCAGTTCGACTATGATGCGCTGTAACCGCCCCAGTCCGGCAGAACTGAGCGACGTGTCCCACAACCCCGACCATGCAACGCCCGCCGGCTATCACACATGATCGGTTTAGCCTCATCCGCTTTCGCTCGCCACTACTCACGGAATCACATGTTGTTTTCTCTTCCTGTGGGTACTGAGATGTTTCACTTCCCCACGTTCCCTCTACCCGCCCTATATATTCAGGCGGGAGTCACCAGGTCACAAAAGCGCCCAGCGGGGTTTCCCCATTCGGAAATCCTCGGCTCACAGCTCGATTATCAGCTCCCCGAGGCTTATCGCAGATTTCTACGTCCTTCTTCGGCTCCAGATGCCAAGGCATCCACCGTTTGCTCTTAGAAACTTGACCACAAAGATTAAAATTGCGATCGACTC
>NZ_JABMCE010000039.1 GCF_013359865.1 Curtobacterium pusillum | reverse complement strand
TCTGCGGCTTCCTGGTCGTTACGCGGTTGCTTCGGCGGGCAGCAGCTCGGCGAGGAGCGTCTGGACGCGGTGCTTGATGTCGTCGCGGATGGGGCGGACGTCCTCGATGCCGCGGCCGGCGGGGTCGGTGAGGTCCCAGTCCTCGTATCGCTTGCCGGGGAAGATCGGGCACGCGTCGCCGCAGCCCATGGTGATGACGGCGTCAGAGTCGCGGACCGCGTCGGTGGTGAGGATCTTCGGCTGGTTGCCGGCGATGTCGATGCCGGCTTCGGCCATCGCCTGGATCGCGATCGGGTTGATCTGGTCCTTCGGCTCGGAGCCGGCGGAGAGAACCTCGACGCGGTCGCCGCCGAGGGCCTGGGCATAGCCGGCGGCCATCTGGGAGCGTCCGGCGTTGTGGACGCAGACGAACAGGATCGTGGGCTTGTCACTCATGGGTGTGTGTCTTTCCGGGTTCAGCGGATGAGGGTGAGCCAGCCGGCGAGGGCGGCGAGGGTGACGGCGAGAACGGGGATGGTGAGGACGATGCCGGTGCGGAAGTACTGCCCCCACCCGATGTGGATGCCCTTCTTCTCCAGCACGTGCAACCACAGCAGCGTCGCGAGGGACCCGATGGGGGTGATCTTCGGACCGAGGTCGGAGCCGATCACGTTGGCGTAGACCATCACCTCGTGGGTGAGCCCGGTCGCGCCGGCGCCGCCGATGGCGAGGGCGGCGATGAGGACGGTGGGCATGTTGTTCATCAGGGACGCGAGGATCGCGATGGTGAACCCGACGCCGAGCGCGGTGACGAGGACCCCGTGGTCACCGAACACGTCGAACAGCTTCGCGAGGTGGTCAGTGAGCCCCTGGTTCTGGAGGCCGTAGACGACGAGGTACATGCCGATGGAGAACAGCACGATCTGCCACGGCGCCTCCCGGATCGTCTTCCACACCGGAATCACCCGACCCGACGGCGCACCCGACCCAGCGCCGCCGGCGGTGACGGTGGCGGTGCCGCCCGTGGTGACGAGGACCGGGGCAGCCTCCGCACGGGCGAAGAGGAACGCGGGCTGCCGGGCCGCCACGGCGACGATCACGACCGCCCCGACACCGGCGACGGCCGCGAGCGGGACGCCGAGCGGGTCGGCGGCGAAGTACCCGACCAGCAGCAGCGCCAGGACGACCCAGCCGGCACGGAACGTCGCCCGGTCCTTCACCGCCGCGGCAGGGCTGGTGAGGGCGAGGACGTCGTACCGCTTCGGGATGCTCTTGCCGAAGTAGAGCAGCAGCATGCCGAGGGACGCGAGGACGGAGACGATGCCGACGGGGATCATGACGGCCGCGTACTCGGCGAAGCCGAGGTGGAAGTAGTCGGCGGAGACGATGTTGACCAGGTTCGACACCACCAGCGGCAAGCTGCCGGTGTCGGCGATGAACCCGGTGGCGAGGATGAACCCGAGCGCCGCCTTCCGCGGCATGTTCAGGGCCCGGAGCATCCCGACGACGATCGGGGTGAGGATCAGCGCGGCCCCGTCGTTGGCGAACACCGCCGCGATGACGGCGCCGAGGCCGACGATCAGCACGAACAGCAGCCGTCCGTTGCCGCGACCCCAGCGGGCAACGTGGAGGGCAGCCCACTCGAAGAACCCGGCCTCGTCGAGGATCAACGAGATCAGCACCACCGCGACGAACGTCAGTGTCGCGTTCCACACGATCCCGACCACGGTCGGGACGTCGGAGAGGCCGACGACGGTGGTGGCGAGGGCGATGACGGCGCCGATGAGCGCCGTGTACCCGATCGGGAAGCCCTTGGGCTGCCAGATCACCACCACGAGCGTCGCGACGAAGATCGCCGCCGCGACCACAGCCATCACCATCAGTCCGTCACCGCAGCCTGATTCGCCGCCGCGGCGGCGCGCTCCCAGCCCTGCGCGGCGACCTGCACGGCGTCCCACGGGGACCCGAGCGGCGGCGTGTAGCTGAGGTCGAGATCGATCACGTC
>NZ_JABMCE010000003.1 GCF_013359865.1 Curtobacterium pusillum | reverse complement strand
TTCAGTTTCTTGTTCCCGATCGTCTGTCGGGAACCACAAAGTGGACGCGAGCCCCACACCCGAAAGTGTGGGAAATAGTTGTGTTGTCAAGTCTTCGGCTTATTAGTACCGGTCAGCTCCACGGGTCGTTAGTCCCCGCTTCCACATCCGGCCTATCAACCCAGTAGTCTGCTGGGAGCCTCTCACACTCAAGGTGCATGGAAATCTCATCTCGAAGAC
>NZ_JABMCE010000038.1 GCF_013359865.1 Curtobacterium pusillum | reverse complement strand
CTTCGGGTCGGGTTGGAACGGGTTGGGGGTGAGCGGGTCGGCTGGTGCACGTTGTTGGGTCCTGAGGGACCAGGCTTCCCAGTCTTCGGGCTGGGGGTTGAGCCGCACGGAGTGATCCGTATGGTTCTTCGATGGGCTGCATGAAGCTGGGAGCGTTGCTCCTGGGGGAGTGTGGTGCCGATCGTATGTTGAGAACTACACAGTGGACGCGAGCATCTTAGATCGCTCGCAACGAACCCAGGGTCTTCGGATTCCGGGGTTGTTGACGAGTCGATCGCAATTTTAATCTTTGTGGTCAAGTTTCTAAGAGCAAACGGTGGATGCCTTGGCATCTGGAGCCGAAGAAGGACGTAGAAATCTGCGATAAGCCTCGGGGAGCTGATAATCGAGCTGTGAGCCGAGGATTT
>NZ_JABMCE010000037.1 GCF_013359865.1 Curtobacterium pusillum | reverse complement strand
GACTGGGACCTCACCGACCCCGCCGGCCGCGGCATCGAGGACGTCCGCCCCATCCGCGACGACATCAAGCACCGCGTCCAGACGCTCCTCGCCGAGCTGCTGCCCGCCGAAGCAACCGCGTAACGACCAGGAAGCCGCAGATCATGACGCTCACCCTCACTGTCCCACCACGGACTGACGCGGACCGCCTCACCGGACTCCCCGTTGCCGTCATCGGCGCCGGCCCCGTCGGGCTCGCTGCCGCCGCGCACCTCCTCGATCAGGGCCTCGATGTCGTGGTCTACGAAGCTGGCCCGACGGTCGGGACGAGCGTTCGCGCGTGGGGGCACACTCGACTGTTCTCCCCGTGGCGGTACGTCATCGACCCCGCCGCCCAGCGACTCCTGGAAGCCACCGGCTGGGAAGCACCCCGTGCGTCATCTCTGCCCACTGGCCAGGACCTCGTCGACACGTACCTGGCGCCCCTCGCGGCGACCCCGCAGCTCGCACCGGTGATCCAGTACGGCACCCGCGTGGAAGCGGTGTCACGGCAGGGCATGGACCGCACCCGCTCCACCGGCCGCGCAGACACCCCATTCCTGCTCCGCCTCCACACCGCCGACGGCGTCACTGACGTGACTGCGCGTGCGGTCGTCGACACCTCGGGCACCTACACGTCCCCGAACCCCCTCACTGCCGCTGGCCTCGTACCGGCCGCGGATCTCGGCGACCGGGTCGTCCACGCACTGCCCGACGTCCTCGGCGCCGACCGTGACCGGTTCGCGGGGAAGCGGGTCCTCGTCGTCGGTGCCGGCCACTCCGCCGCGAACACCCTCATCAAGCTCGCCAGCCTCGCCAAGATCGCGCCGAGTACCGACGTGCTGTGGGCTGTCCGGAACGCCGGCACAGCCCGGCTCGGCGCCGACGCCGCCGACGGGCTCGCCGCCCGCGGGCAGCTCGGGTCCACCGTCCACGGGCTCGTCGAGTCCGGTCAGGTGCAGCAGATCGCCTCGTACGAGATCGACGACGTCCGCGCCGACGGCGACCAGGTCACCGTCACCGGCCGTCGCGCCGGAGAGCCCTTCGCGGTGACCGTCGACGTCATCGTGAACGCGACCGGGTTCCGG
>NZ_JABMCE010000036.1 GCF_013359865.1 Curtobacterium pusillum | reverse complement strand
GGACTCTGGCTCCTCGGCGTCGGCGGCACGGGTCAGAACTACACGCTGATGCTCTGGGGCGCCGGGATCTCGGTACTCCTCGGGGCACTCGTGATCTTCCCGATCAAATCGGTCCGGTAGCGCAGCAAGACAAGCCGACGGAAAGGACCCGACATGGCACCCGCCATCTCCCTGCAGCTCTACACGGTGAACGCCGCGCTGGAGCCCGACCTCGACGGCGGCGTCCGTCGCCTCGCCGAGATCGGCTTCGACACCGTCGAGGCGTTCGCGTTCGT
>NZ_JABMCE010000035.1 GCF_013359865.1 Curtobacterium pusillum | reverse complement strand
GGACTCTGGCTCCTCGGCGTCGGCGGCACGGGTCAGAACTACACGCTGATGCTCTGGGGCGCCGGGATCTCGGTACTCCTCGGGGCACTCGTGATCTTCCCGATCAAATCGGTCCGGTAGCGCAGCAAGACAAGCCGACGGCCTGGAGGCGCGACATGCGTCACGGACGCACGTCGCGCCTCCAGGCCGTCACCAAACCACCCGACGGAAAGGACCCGACATGGCACCCGCCATCTCCCTGCAGCTCTACACGGTGAACGCCGCGCTGGAGCCCGACCTCGACGGCGGCGTCCGTCGCCTCGCCGAGATCGGCTTCGACACCGTCGAGGCGTTCGCGTTCGT
>NZ_JABMCE010000034.1 GCF_013359865.1 Curtobacterium pusillum | reverse complement strand
GCTCCGGCGTCCGCTCGCCACGCCCGCCGCGACGGTCGCCATGCCGCCGTTCGGTGTGCCGTCGTCGCTGCGGTCCGGCCCGGCGCTGTCCGCGCCGGTCCCCGGGACGCCCCGGAGCGCGCCGGACGCCTCGGCCGTGCTCACCTCGCTCACCGCGGAGGAGCGCGCCGTCGTGCAGAAGGTGACGGAGGGGTACCGCAACCGCGAGATCGCCTCGTCGCTGTTCATGTCGCAGCGGACGGTGGAACTGCGCCTGACGCAGATCTACCGGAAGGTGGGAGCCCGTTCACGGTCGCACCTGGTCGCGCTGCTCACGTGATCTGAACCCGACTCCTGGCGGACTGGAGGCGCGGTACCAGCTGGTACCGCGCCTCCAGTCCGTGCGCTTGCGGGACTCCGCACGTGTCCGCACGGGTTCGCACCCCGCACGCGGTGAACCGCAAGAGCGGGTGACGACCGTTGCCGTGTCACCGACGTCGGGTGAGGCTTCTCCTGCACCGACCGCCGTGCTCCTCCGGGAGCCAGATCCGTGGTACCCCGTCCGGTACCCGAACCGTCGGCCCACGTACGCCGTCGTCCGTCCTCGCCTGATCCGGGGACGGGCGGCGGTCCGGGCCGGCGGGCCGGACGCACGGCAGACCCGACGGCGGTCGGTGCCGCACCGCCCTCCCGAACTCGCGGCTCCTGGAGCTGCTCCTCCCACCCGAAGGGACACCAGATGTGCGGCATCATCGCGGCCCGCGTCTCCGACGACGCGACGCCCTACCTGCTCGACGGACTCGAACGCCTCGAGTACCGCGGGTACGACTCGGCGGGGATCGCCGTCCGGACCGCCACCGGGGGGACCGAGACGATCCGCTCGGTGTCGCGCGTCGGCGATCTTCGGACACTCGCGGCGGCACGGTCGGGCGACGCGCTGACCGGCGTCGGCATCGGACACACCCGGTGGGCGACCCACGGCGTGGTCCGTGAGGCGAACGCCCACCCGCACGCGGACTGCTCCGGCCGGATCAGCATCGTGCACAACGGGATCGTCGAGAACGCCGACCGGCTGCGCGCGACGCTCGAGCGGCAGGGGCACGTGTTCGCGTCGGACGTCGACTCCGAGGTCATCGCGCACCTCGTCGAGCGCGCCCTCGCGGTGGACCCCGACCTCATGCTCGCGGTGCAGATCGCGACCGCGCAGCTCGAGGGCTCCTGGGCGATCGTCGTGCTCGACGCCCGGGACGGCCGCATGGTCGTCGCCGCGGAGCGCTCCCCGCTCGTCGTCGCCCGGTCCGCCCGCGGCGACTTCGTGGCGAGCGACATCGGTGCGATCGCCGAGTGGTGCGAGACGTTCGTGGCGCTGCGCGACGGCGACGTCGTCGAACTGGGCGAGGCCTGGACCTGGTCGTCCGCCGGGATCACCGTCCCCGTGCCGTTCCCGACCCCGTCGCCGTTCGCCGCCACCGCCCTCGAGCTCGGCGACCACCCGGACCACATGGCGAAGGAGATCGAGGAGCAGCCCGCGGTCGTGTCCTCGATCCTCGACCGGGTCGCCCGCCGTGCTGCGGACGGGAGCATGTGGGTCGGACTCGGGCTGCCCGGGTTCCACCGGCTCGCGATCGTCGCGTGCGGGACCTCGCTCAACGCCGGGCAGGTCATCGCCGCCGCCCTGCGCGGCATCGGCGGCGTGCCGACGGACATCGTCGTCGCGAGCGAAGCCGACCAGGCGGTGCTCGGCCCGGGCACGCTCGTCGTCGCCATCAGCCAGTCGGGCGAGACCGCCGACGTGCTGCGCGCGCTCGACCGGTTCGAGGACCGGCACCCGGTGCTCGCGCTCACGAACAACGTCCACTCGTCGCTCGCCCGTCGGGCGGACGCCGTGCTCGACTGCCACGCAGGCCCCGAGATCGGCGTCGCCGCGACCAAGACGTTCACCGCCCAGGTCGTCGTCGGGGTCGCGGCGGTGATCTCCGCGCTCGTGGCCTCCGGTCGGATCGACGCCGGACGCGCGTCGGCGCTGGTCGGCGAGCTGACCGACCTGCCGGCGAGGATCGAGCACGCCGCGTCCATCGCTGCCGACCGCATCCCGCTCCTGGTGTCGAGCGTCAAGGACGCCACCGGCTTCCTGTTCCTGGGGCGCGGCGCCGGTCTGCCGTACGCCGCCGAGGGGGCCCTCAAGCTCAAGGAGCTGAGCTACCGGTGGGCCGAGGCCTACCCCGCCGGGGAGCTCAAGCACGGCCCGCTCGCGCTCGTCGACGAGGGCACCCCCGTCGTCGTGGTCGACCACGGGGAGCAGCGGCTGCAGGCGAACATCGCCGAGGTCCGTGCCCGCGGCGGCTTCGTGATCACGATCGGCGGCGAGGGCTCGGACATCCCGGCGCTCGGCCGGCGTGCGGCCGGGGACCTCGCCTGGGGCCCGGCGACCGCACCCTGGGGTCCGCTCGAGGCCGTCGTCCCGCTGCAGATGCTCGCCCGCGAACTCGCGCTCCAGCTGGGCTGCGACGTGGACAAGCCGAGGAACCTCGCCAAGTCGGTGACGGTCGAATAGCCAGGCACACCCGCATGAACCGCCTGACGGTGTTCCTCGCCGTCCTCACCGCGCTCGCCATCATCGCGACGATCATCGTGATCGCCATCGCGCTGGTGCCGTCGCTGGTGCCGTCGTTCCTCGCCGCGGTCGGCTGAGCGTCCTCGGCTTCCTCCTGGGCGAGGCTGCGATCCTGGTCACTTGACCGCAGCAGCCCCGCCCCTCGTCTTCGTCGCGCTCCTCGTGGGCGCGGTCCTGCCGTTCGTGCCGCTCGTCGGCCGCGTGGCCCGCATCGCCGCGACCGTCGCACACGAGGTCGGGCACGCGGTCGTCGTCGTGCCGTTCGGCGGGCGCATCCAACGCATCGAACTGCACCCGGACGGCTCCGGCGAGGCCTGGGTCCAGCTCGGCCGGGTGCCGGGTGGGATCCGCTGGCTCGTCCGGATCACCAACCTCTACGCCGGGTACAGCGCCCCGCTCTGGGCCGGCGTCCTGCTCGTCACCGGGGTGCTGCACGGCTCGCGGTGGCTGCCCGTCGCGGTCCTCGGTGTGGTGGGGCTCGTCGCGCTGGCGTTCGTGCGGAACTGGTTCGGCATCCTCGTCGTGCTCGGCTTCGACGCGTTGGCGCTCTGGGTGGCCCTGCGTCCGTCGGAGACCACCGTGCTGGTCGTCGCCGCGGTCGGGGCGTTCTTCGTCGTCGACGGGCTGCGGTCGGTCGTGCAGGTCGCGCGGTGGTTGCTCACCGGGGCACGGGTGCAGACGGACTTCCACATCGCGGCGGCGGAGATGCGGGTGCCGGCGTCCGTCTGGTTCGTGCTGTTCCTCGCCGTGAACGCTGTGGCGGTGTGGCTCGCGCGGGGTCCGCTGCTCGAGGTCTGGGCGATCGTCGCCGCCGGGGTGCGCGCCCTGTTCTGACCCGTGCGCCGCTGATGGGGGCGGTCCGGTGCGGGTGCATGCGCGTGGAAGGATGGCGGCGTGCTCCTCGACGACGTGAACGCTGCCCTCGCCGCGACGACGGACCCGCAGCGCGACCGGTTCACCCTGTTCGTCGAGGAACGCGGCGAGGCGGCGCTGTGGCGCGAGGGCGGTCCGGAGCACCTGACGGCGTCGTGCTTCGTGTTCTCGCCCGATCTCGCGAGCGTGCTGCTCTGCCTGCACCGCAAGGGCCGGTTCTGGGTCCAGCTCGGCGGGCACCTCGAGCCCGGTGACGAGACCCTCGCCGACGCCGCCCGCCGCGAGGCCCGCGAAGAATCGGGCATCGCCGAGCTCGACCTCCTCGACGCCGCCGCCGCCGACCTCGACCGCCACGAGCTGAACGGCGGGTTCTCCTGCGCGGCGCACTGGGACGTCGGCTTCGTCGCCCTCGTCGACCCCACGGCGACGACCGCGGCCAGCGACGAGAGCGACGACGTCCGCTGGTTCACGCTGGACGCGCTGCCCGAGGGCCTCGCCCCGGGACTGCCCGCGCGACTGACTGCGGTGGGTGCCGCGGTCGCCCGGCGCGACTGACGACGGACTGGAGGCACGTGGCGGTGCCGCCCCGCGCCTCCAGTCCGATGCGTGCGCACCCTTCGACATCCGGCGCGTCGATCGACCGGTGCCGTGTCGAACGACGCGTACGCACGGCGTGCACGCGCGACGGCCGCGCGGGCACCGGCCCGGTGTCGGCCGCGATCCGGCCGTAACCGGGCGCCGCAAACCAGGAGGCGACGCGAGGACCCTGCGAGAGTACCCGCACGACCACGGCAGGAGGTGTCCCATGACGGACGAGGAGTACGGTTTCGCGACCGAACAGGTGCACGGCGGGTTCCAGCCCGACGCGGCCCACGGTGCGAGGGTCCCCGCGATCCACATGTCCTCCGGCTTCCTGTTCGACGACTTCGACCAGGCTCGCGACCGTTTCGCCGGCACGGACGACGGCTACACCTACTCGAGGCTCGGCAACCCGACGAACGCGGACGTCGAGCGCCGCGTCGCCCTGCTGGAGCGCGGCGTCGAGGCGATCCTCGTCGGCAGCGGCCAGGCGGCGGCGACGATCGCATTCCTCGGTGTCCTGCAGGCGGGCGACCACGTCGTCGCGGCGCGCAGCATCTACGAGGGCACCAAGGGCCTGCTCGTGCAGAACCTCGGCCGGCTCGGCATCGAGGTCGACTTCGTCGCCGACCAGCGCGACCTCGACGAGTGGGCCCGGCTCGTCCGTCCGAACACCAAGGCGTTCTTCGCCGAGACGATCCCCAACCCGAAGAACGACGTCCTCGACATCACGGGCGTCGCCGACACCGCCCACCGCGCGGGCGTCCCGCTCATCGTCGACAACACCCTCGCGACGCCGTACCTCGTCCGTCCGGTCGAGCACGGCGCCGACATCGTGGTCCACTCGGCGTCGAAGTTCCTCTCCGGCCACGGCGCGGGGCTCGGCGGCGTGGTGGTCGACGGCGGCACCTTCGACTGGTCCGCCTCCCCCGAGCGCTGGGTGCACCTGACCTCGCCGGAACGGTCGCTCGGCGGCGCGAGCTACGTCGAGCGCTACGGCAGCCGTGCCTTCATCGTCTTCGCCCGCGACGTCGTGGCGTCCCGCATCGGCCCGACCCCCTCGCCCTTCAACGCCTTCCTGCTCCGCCAGGGCATCGAAACGCTGTCGCTGCGCGTCGAACGCCACAGCGCGAACGCGCTGGCCGTCGCGTCCTTCCTGGAGCAGCAGCCGGAGGTGACGAGCGTCGACTACGCGGGTCTCGCCTCCAGTCCCTACCGCGACCTCGCCGAGCGCTACCTGCCCCGCGGGGCCGGGTCCGTGTTCGCCTTCACGCTGGCGGGCGGCGAAGCCGCCGCGCGCACCTTCATCGACACCGTGCAGCTGTTCAGTCGGATGACCCACCTCGGTGACGTGCGGTCGCTGATCCTGCACCCCGCGACGACGACGCACGCCGGCAAGACGGCCGAGGAGCGTGCCGAGCAGGGCATCCACGACGGACTGATCCGGCTGTCGGTCGGCATCGAGGACGTCGCGGACCTGGTCCGCGACCTGTCGCGCGGCTTCGCCGCCCTGCGCGGCGCGGCTGGCAGCGTCGGCAGCGTCGGCCTGGAGGCGCGGGTCGGTTCCGTCACGGAGCTCGCCGCCCTGGAACACGCCGTCCCCGGCAACCACGTGATCGCGGAGGAACTCTAGGCAATGACCGGACTGCAGCACTTCGGGTACTTCTTCTCGCGCGGCTTCGGTCCGCAGGCCTGGGGTCGGTCGGACTGGGACTGGGGGTACGACTGGACGAAGCCCGACCTGTACCAGCAGTCCGTCCGCGCGCTCGAGCAGGCCGGCATGGACCTCGTCATCGCCGAGGACGCGATCTCGCTCGGCAACCCGTCGACCCTCGACCTGCGCATCCGGCAGGCGTACGGCGGCCCGAAGCACGACCCGCTGCTGCTCGCGCCGTACCTGTTCGCCGCCACGTCGCACATCGGGATCGCTCCGACCGTGAACGCCGGCATCACCCCGCCGTACCTCGCCGCGCGGCAGTTCGCCACGCTGGCGCACCTGTCGGGTTCGCGGCTCGGCATCAACGTCGTCACCGACACCGGGAGCGCCAGACACGCCGGGCTCGCACCGCTCGGGCACGACGCCGCGTACGACCGGGCCGAGGAGTGGATCACGCTGCTCCGCCGGTTGTGGCGCTCGTGGGGCTCGGAGGGGTACGTCGGGGATCCGTCCGACTGGCGGTTCGCCGACGGGGACGCGCTCGACGCGTTCCACCACGAGGGCGAGTACTTCACCGCCGACGGGCCGCTCAACGCGCTGCCGCTCGACGCCGACCCGGTCGTGGTCTCCCCCGGTGGCTCCGGCCGCGGGCTCGGGTTCGCGGGTACCCACTCGGACGTGCAGCTCGCGCTCGCGCCGCTGTCCGCGTCGGCGGTGCGGGACTACCGTGCGCGGGTGGTGGCGGCCGCGACGGAGGCGGGACGGAGCGCGGCGGACCTCCGCGTGCTGTTCGTCCTCAAGCCCGTGATCGTTTCATCGACGGCCGAGGCGGACCGGATCGTCGACGCGTCGAAGCACCCTTCCGACGACGACCTCCGTACCGCTGCGGTCGCGTGGTCGAGCGACTCCGAGACCGACCTGCTCTCGCTCGACCTCGACGCGCCGATCCCGTCCGGCACGTTCGGGGACCACGTGTCCGCGGGCACGATCCGCGGCCTCGTCGGCGACACCCCCGATGCGCCCCTCCGGGAACTGCTCACACGCAAGGCCCGAACGGGACGGGTGTCGTCGCGGGAGGGGTTCGTCGGCACCGCGGACGAGTTCGCGGACTTCATCGAGGAGCTCGGTGCCGACGCGGACAACGACGGCATCATCTTCTCCGGCGATCTCCACCCGGCGCAGGTGTACCGGATGCTCGGCGATCTCGTGCCGGTGCTCCGGCAGCGCGGGCTGCTCCGTCGCGAGTACGGGGCAGGCGGGATCCGAGGGAACCTGTTCGACTTCTGACCCCGCCCGCGCCGTTCCGCAAAACGCAAACGCGGCGGTTGCTCGCAGCGGTACTGCGCTGCGAGCAACCGCCGACGTTGCGCTTTGCGGAGGGGGTCAGTGCGCGACGGGCTCCACCACGTTCGTCTCCTCGACGTTCCGGACGTCCTCGGCCGTCCGGAGGATCTCCTCCCGGTCGGACGCCGAGTTGATCGCCCAGTAGTAGATCACCAGCGAGAACACGGCGACGACGACGATGTCGATCCACAGCGGGAACACCGGGTGCGTCAGCGGACCGAAGTCGCTGAGGAACACGATGAGCCCCATACCGATCAGGTACGGCAGCAGCCACTGGGCCGCCTTCCAGTCCCAGCGCGGACGGACGCTGGTCTTCCCGCGGAACACGTTGTTCAGGACGATCACCACCGCGCCGATGAGGATCGCGACGCCGAGCTTCCAGTCGGTGTCCCACCCGGTCCAGAGGATGATGAGGTTCGCGACGATGAAGGCGATGGGCGACAGCACGGCCGCGGCGGGCATGCGGTAGGGACGCTCGATCTCCGGGATGCGCTTCCGGAACGCGCCGAGCGCCAACGGAGCGCCCGCGTACATGAGCACCGACGCGCTCGTGATGAGGCTCACGAGCCCCTGCCAGGACGGGAACGGTGCGAAGCACGCGCAGCCCACGACGAACGCCGTCACGAGTCCCACCCAGGGCACGCCCTGCTTCGTGGTCCACTCGAACGCCTTCGGGAAGTAGCCGTTGCGGCTCAGGCCGTACGAGATGCGGGAGGTGGCCGTCACGTAGATGAGGCCGGTGCCACCGGGCGAGATGATCGCGTCGATGAAGATGATCACCGCCAGCCAGGTGATCCCTGCGGCCATCGCGATGTCGGCGAACGGACCGGTGTACTTCGTGAAGTCCGCTGTCGCCCACGACCCCTGGATCGCGTCGGAGCGCAGGACCCCGAGGAAGACGACCTGCAGCAGGAGGTAGATCACGAGGCCGATCAGGACCGAGCCGATGACGGCGCGGGGGATGTCCCGCTTCGGGTTCTTGGCCTCGCCGGCGAGCTGGTCCGCCTGCTCGAAGCCGAGGAACGCGAAGATGATGCCCGACGTCGACACCGCAGCGAGGATGCCCTTCGCGCCCTCGGGCATGAAGCCGTTCGCCGCGGTGAAGTTCGAGCCGTGGAAGCCGCTGAACGCCAGCACGATGATGACGAGCAGTGGGATCGCCACCTTCCACCAGGTCGCGGCGGAGTTCGTGTTCGCGAGGATCCGCACGCTCAGCAGGTTGATCACCGTCACGACCGCCATGAGCACCACGGCGACCGCGATGCCGGACCCGGTGAGGAGCTGTTGGGTCTCGCCGTTGAGGGTGGTGGTGTGCAGCCACGGGTGCGCGAACTGCCAGTGCTGCGCGTACTTGATCATCGCCTCGACCTCGATCGGGGCGACCGTCACGGACTGCAGCCACGAGAACCAGCCGAAGGATGCTCCGGCGACGCCGCCGAAGGCGATGTGGGGGAACCGCGCTGTTCCGCCCGCGATCGGGAACATGCCGCCGAGTTCGGCGTGGACGAGTGCGAGGACGAGGATCGCCACGCCGCCGATCAGCCACGAGATGATCGCGGCGGGTCCGGCGGTCTTCAGCGCCTCCTGCGAGCCGAAGAGCCAGCCCGAGCCGATGATCGACCCCGTCGAGGCCCAGATGAGTCCGATGAAGCCGACGTTGCGCTTGAGGCCGGAGTCCGGCAGCGCCTGTGTCGTTGTAGCCACTGTTGCTCCTGTCGAGTGAACGCGGCCCCGCGAACGGGGGCCGCGCTCATCGACTCTGGCACCAGGACAGCAACTTCGCCGGATTGTTTAACACAATGGAAACAAATGTGCTGTACAAGCACTCAGGCTACTTCTTGGACTTCTTCTTCTTGTCGTCCTTCTTGGACTTCTTCTTGTCAGAGTCCTTCTTGGACTTCTTCTTGTCGTCCTTCTTGGACTTCTTCTTGTCGGACTCCTGCTTCTTCGACTTCTTCGACGTCTCGTCGGAGTCCTGCTGCGCACCTGCCGGGACCGGCTCGGACCCACCCTCGGCGTCCGCCGTGGCTTCAGCGTCGGCCTCGGGCGACTCGAGACCGTCGGCCGGCTCGACGAGCACCGCGCTCCCGGTGTCGGCGACGACGTCGACCTCGTGCTCCTCGATCGTCGGCGCCAGCGCGTCGTCCACCCGCTCGACGACGAGCGACGCACCGTCCTCGGCGAGACGGACCAGCGCCTGGGCGGCCCGGACCCGCGTCGTCGTCTTCTTCGCGAGCACATCGGCGCGAGCGCCCTCGAGGAACGAACGGAGCGACCGCTCGACGGCCGAACGTCCGCGGGGCGCCGAACGGTCGAGCCGGTCCAGCTCGCCGGCGACCCCGGAGACGTCGTCCTCGACGTGCTCGTGCCGCACCGACTCGATGAGCGCCGCGATCGCCGCGGCACCTCGCTCGACGGCAGCCGAGCGCTGGTCGAGCACCACGAGCATCTCGATCACGGAGCCGTACGTCACCGTCTCGAGCCGCACCGGCTGTGCCCCGCGACCACGGATGACGAGGCGGGCGTCCGGCGTGGGCAGCCAGGCGGCCAGCGCGGCGACGGTCGCGACCGAACCCACCGCCCGTTCGTAATCGGCGAGCACCACTCGCTCCTGCTCTCGCAGACGGACTCGGATCGCGATCTCCTGCACCACGCGTGGACCTCTCGTCTCGACGATCGACGCGGGCGACTTCCCGCGCCTGCCCCGGAGCGTAGTCCTCGCAGTTGACATCAGACAGAACGCCCCGTCGACGTCCGGGGACGACGACGGGGCGTTCGGTGCGGTGCTCTCGCAACGACAGCGTGACAGCGGCTCGACGACCGGCGAATGGTGGAGATGGGGGGAATCGAACCCCCGTCCATCGCTGCAATTCGACGTCTTCTACGGGCGTATCCGGATAGATCGTTCTGCTCGGCCCCGTCCTTTGCTACCGGCTTCTAGGACGACGGGCCCAGTCTCAGTGCAAGTCCCGCACGGCCCTGAGGCGCAACCGTGCAGCAAGTCCTCTGGATGACGCCGGGATCAGGTTAGGGGACGATCACCTGGCCGACGGACTTCATGTGCTGGGCTGCTTACGCAGCGAGAGCGAAGTCAGTGCGCTTGGAATTGGCACTTGTTGTTTTCCACGGATCGTTCACGAGATGACCGTGGGTCCTCGGCCCGCTTCCCGTCGGCACACAGGCAATGTCGAAACCGATCATCCCCATGCGGGCCGGACGTGCGAGCCACTGTCACGCTGTTGAATTGCCAATGCTCCGGTTCCGGAGCAGTCCCTCAGTCTAGCGAATGAGGAGCCTCGGCGCTACTCCCCGAGACGGTTGCGGGACCGCATGGCACGCTCGGCCTCACGCTTGTCGGTCTTCTCACGAAGGGCCTGGCGCTTGTCGAACTCGCGCTTGCCCTTCGCGACCGCGATCTCCACCTTGGCACGGCCGTCGTGGAAGTAGATCTGCAGCGGCACGAGCGTGTACCCGCCCTGCGCCGTCTTGTGCGAGATCTTCACGATCTGCTGCTTGTGCAGGAGGAGCTTCCGCTTGCGCCGCGGAGCGTGGTTGTTCCACGTCCCCTCGGTGTACTCGGGGATGTGCACCGCGTCGAGCCAGGCTTCCCCGGCGTCGATGAAGGCGTACCCGTCGACGAGCGAAGCCCGGCCCTCCCGCAGGGACTTCACCTCGGTGCCGGAGAGGACCATGCCCGCCTCGTACGTGTCCTCGATCAGGTAGTCGTGACGCGCGCGACGGTTCGTCGCCACGATCTTCTCGCCGCGTTCCTTCGCCATGCGTGTCTCCTCTCGGGCGGTCGCTGCTCGTGCGCAGCCCTGCAGCCTACCGAACGCAGGCGGTGCGGCGCACCTTCCCGGCGCGCCGTCCGTCCCGCCGCCCGCCCGCCGTGCCAGCCAACCCCCGCGAAAGCGACAGTGTCCCGCCGGACATCGGCGGCACACTGTCGCTCTCGCGGAACGAACCAGCCGCAGTTCCCGCAGACCGTCGCTTCAGCGCACCCCTCGGCCTCGGACTGGAGGCGCGGCTCGCGTGACCGACGCGGCGGACGTCCGTCGCGCCTCCAGTCCGGCACCCCTGCCGAAGCGACAGGGTGACGCCGGACGTCGGCGGCAGCCTGTCGCTTTCGCGGGAGGGCCTGCGCGTCTGCGGGGCACCCTGTCGCTTTCGCGGCAGGGCCTGCGCGTCTGCGGGGCACCCTGTCGCTTTCGCGGCAGGGACCGGGCCCGTCAGACCTTGAGGTACCGGCGGATCGCGATGAACGCCGACAGGCCGGCCAGGACGATGCCGATGACGATCACCGCCGGCACCACCACGGCCGCGTCCCCCATGCCGATGAACGCCGTGCCCGAGAACCGCCGCGACAGGTAGTTCCGGACGAAGAACCACACCACGGCGACGATCGCGCCACCCGCGAGGACCGCCCCGATGGCCGCGGCGATCACCCCCTCGAGCACGAAGGGTGTCTGGATGAACCGGTTCGACGCCCCGACCAGGCGCATGATGCCGAGCTCCCGCCGTCGACTGAACGCCGACAACCGGATCGTCGTCGCGATGAGGAGCACGGCGGCGATGAGCATGAGCGCGGCGATGCCGATAGCCGTGTACGACGAAGCGTTGAGCAGGTTGAAGATCGGTTGCAGGTACCCGCGTTGGTCGACCACGCTCTGCACGCCGGCGACCTTCGACAGGCTCTCCACGAGGACGTCGGCCTGCGACGGGTTCTTCAGGTTCACCCAGAAGGTCTCGTTGAGGTACTCGGGCTTGACGAACTCCGTGGCGGGCGAGTCCTTGAACTGCTGCTTGAAGCGCGCGTACGCCTGGTCCTGGTCCTCGTAGTACGTCTTCTCGATGTACGGCTTGAGGGTCGAGGACTCGAGCTGCGCCTGCACCTGCTGGCGTTGGTCGTCCGTGGCCTTGGCGCCGGTGCAGTTGCCGGTGGTGTCGGTGTCCGTGCAGAGGTACACCGCGACCTGGGCCCGGTCGTACCAGTACCCCTTCATCTGGTTGATCTGCATCTGGAGCAGGATCGCGGTGCCGACGAACGTGAGCGAGATGAAGGTCACGAGGACGACGGACACGACCATCGACGCGTTGCGCCGCAGGCCCGAGCCGACCTCGGACATGACGAGCCCGAGCCTCATCGGATGATCCCCGGGATGGTCTGGATGCCGGTGGTGTTCGACACGCCGCCGCGCTGGATCGGGACCGCCTGGGTCTGGTACCCGCCGGACTGCTCGTCGCGCAGGATGGTCCCGTTCGAGAGCTCGATGACGCGGCGCTGCATCTGGTTCACGATGCTGGCGTCGTGGGTCGCCATGAGCACGGTGGTGCCTCCCTGGTTGATGCGTTCGAGGAGCGCCATGATGCCGGCCGAGGTCGTCGGGTCGAGGTTGCCGGTGGGCTCGTCGGCCAGCAGGATCGCCGGCTTGTTGACGACCGCGCGCGCGATCGCCACACGCTGCTGCTCACCGCCGGACAGCTCGTGCGGCATACGGGTCGCCTTGCCGGCGAGGCCGACCAGCTTGAGCACGTCGGTGACGGCCTCGCTGATGAAGCCCTTGCTCTTGCCGATCACCTGCAGCGAGAACGCGACGTTGTCGAACACGTTCTTGTTCGGGAGGAGCCGGAAGTCCTGGAAGACCACGCCGAGGTTGCGGCGGAAGTACGGGACCTTGCGCGACGACAGGGAGCCCAGGCGCTGCCCGAGCACGTGGATCTGCCCTCGCGACGGCTTCTCCTCCTTCAGCACGAGGCGGAGGAAGCTGGACTTGCCGGACCCGGATGCGCCCACGAGGAAGACGAACTCCCCCTTGAGGATCTCGAGGGAGATGGAGTCGAGGGCGGGACTCGGATTGCCCGAGTACACCTTGGTGACCTGGTCGAATTTGATCATGACCGGATCAGGGTAGGTCGCGCGGCCCGGAAATCAACCGAGGCGCGCGGCTCAGGTCCGCGCCGACGTCGTTCAGGACTCGACGGACTGCTTGCGCCACCGGATGCCGGCGTTGATGAACCCGTCGAGGTCGCCGTCGAACACGGCTGAGGGGTTGTTCACCTCGTGCTCGCTCCGGAGGTCCTTCACCATCTGGTACGGCGCGAGGACGTACGAGCGGATCTGGTCGCCCCAGCTCGCGGTGATGTTGCCCGCGAGCTCCTTCTTCTTCGCGTTCTCCTCTTCCTTCTTCAGGAGCAGGAGGCGCGACTGCAGCACGCGCATGGCGGCGGCGCGGTTCTGGATCTGCGACTTCTCGTTCTGCATCGAGACCACGGTGCCGGTCGGGATGTGGGTCAGGCGCACCGCGGAGTCCGTCGTGTTGACCGACTGACCACCGGGGCCGGATGACCGGAAGACGTCGACGCGGATGTCGTTCTCGGGGATGTCGATGGACTCGGTCTCCGGCATCAGCGGGATGACCTCGACCGCCGCGAAGGACGTCTGGCGCTTGCCCGCGGCGCCGAACGGAGACATCCGGACGAGGCGGTGCGTGCCGGCCTCGACCGAGAGGGTCCCGAACGCGTGGGGGGCGTCGACCTCGAACGTGGCGGACTTGATGCCGGCTTCCTCGGCGTAGGAGGTGTCCATCACGGTGGTCTTGTAGCCGTGCTGCTCCGAGTAGCGGAGGTACATGCGCAGCAGCATCTCGGCGAAGTCCGCCGCATCGACACCACCGGCACCGGCACGGATCGTGATGACCGCGGGACGGTCGTCGTACTCGCCGTCGAGGAGGGTCTGCACCTCGAGTTCGCCCATGGTCTTCTGGATCGCCTTGAGCTCGGAGGCGGCTTCGTCGGCGGAGTCCTGGTCGTCGGCCTCGTTCGCCATCTCGACGAGCACTTCGAGGTCGTCGATGCGCTGCTCGGTGTCGGTGATCTTCTTGAGCTCCGACTGCCGGTGCGAGAGCGCGCTCGTCACCTGCTGCGCGTGCTCGACGTCGTCCCAGAGGTCCTGGGCCCCGGCCTGCTCGCTGAGTTCGGCGATCTCGCGCTGCAGGCGGTCGACGTCGACCACGGAGCGGATGTTGCCGAAGGTCTCGCGGAGGGCGGAGATCTGCTCGGTGAAGTCCAGTTCGACCATGATCGTCGATCCTACCGACCGAGCAGGGGTTCCCTCGACGCCATGCCCGCCGCGCCCGCTCGGGCCACCGCGTCCGGCAGCGCGGCCAGGAAGGCGTCGACGTCCGCCTCGGTCGTGGTGTGCCCGAGCGTGATCCGGAGCGCTCCCCTGGCGTCCTGCTCGGACAGCCCCATGGCAAGGAGCACGTGCGACGCCTCGGGGACCCCCGCCTGACAGGCCGAGCCGGTCGACACCGCGACCCCGGCCGCGTCGAGCAGGAACAGCAGCGAGTCCCCCTCGCAGCCCGGGAACGTGAAGTGTGCGTTGCCGGGGAGCCGGTCGTCCGGGTCCCCCATGAGCACCGCCGACGGCACCGCTTCCCGCACGCCCGCGACCAGGCGGTCACGCAGTTCCCGGAGCGAGGGGTGCGGCATCGACGCCGCGACACCGAAGGCCGCCGCTGCCGGAGCATCCTGCGTCCCGCTCCGCACCTGCCGCTGCTGGCCCCCGCCGTGGATGAGCGGCTCGACCGTGGCGCGACGCCCGAGCACGAGCGCCCCGATGCCCACCGGGCCGCCGATCTTGTGCGCGGACACGCTCAGTGCGTCGAGCCCCGACGCGGCGAACGACACCGGCACCTGGCCGTAGGCGGCGACCGCGTCGCTGTGCACGGGCACGCCCGCGGCGTGCGCGAGCTCGACGATCCGCGACACCGGCTGGATGGTGCCCACCTCGTTGTTCGCCCACAGGAACGTGACCAGGGCGACGTCCGAGGCATCGGCGAGTCGCGCCTCCAGGCCGTCGAGGTCGACGCGACCCTGCCCGTCCAACGGGACCACGTCGACGACGGCGCCCTCGTGCTTCTCCAGCCACGACACGGTGTCGACGGTCGCGTGGTGCTCACCGGCGGGCACGACGATGCGCGGACGCGGGCGGTCCTGCTGCCGCACCCAGAACAGCCCCTTGACGGCGAGGTTGATGCTCTCGGTGCCGCCCGAGGTGAAGACCACCTCGACCGGATCGGCGTCGAGCGAGGCGGCGACGGCCGCGCGGCCGTCCTCGAGCAGCATCTTCGCCCGCTGCCCGGCGCTGTGGATGGACGACGGGTTGCCGACGGTGCCGAGCGCGGCCGTGAACGCGGCGAGCGCCTCCGGCAGGATCGGCGTCGTCGCGGCGTGGTCGAGGTAGACCGGCGCAGTGCTTTCGTTGCGGATGGGGCACCCCCTGATCGAGCGATTCCAGGATACCCGCGGGTCCTCGTACCCTTGTGGGCATGCACGAGAGCGGCTTCGACGAGACCCCGGGGTTCCTCCTGGGCGGCGACGTCCCGCGTTTCTCGGTGCGGTCCGCCACCGCGACGGACGTGTCGGTGTTCGTCGACGGGCGCGGGACCTTCCCGTTGGCGCAGGCGGCCGATGTCTGGGCGGGGGACGTGCCGGGCGTCGAACCGGGTGACACCTACCACCTGCTCGTCGACGGTCCCGACGGTCCGGCGAACGAGTTCGACCCGGCACGGCCACTGCTCGACCCGTACGCGCGCGGCATCGTGCGCGTCCAGGACGCCACCGGGGCGGACGGCGAGCGCCCCGCGGACTCCCCTCGCTGGACCGGGGTCGTCGTGGACGACGCGTTCGACTGGGGCGGGGTCGTGAAGCCCGTCGTCCCGCTCGACCGGACCGTCGTGTACGAGGCGAACGTCCGGACCCTGACCGCGGCGAACCCCGCCGTGCCCGAGCACCTGCGCGGCACCTACGCAGGCATCGCCCACGAGAGCACCATCGCGCACCTCCACCGCATCGGCGTCACCACGCTCGAGCTGCTGCCCGTGCACGCCTTCGACACCGAGCACTGGCTCCGGGACGCCGGGCGCGAGAACGCCTGGGGCTACAACACCCTCGGGTTCTTCGCGCCGCACGCCGCCCTCGCCTCGCCCGGCGCGCAGGAGGCGGGCGCGTCCGCGGTCCTCCGCGAGTTCAAGGGCATGGTCCGGCTGCTGCACGCCGCCGGGATCCAGGTCGTGCTCGACGTCGTCTACAACCACACGGCAGAAGAGGGGCTCGGCGGACCGACGACCTCGCTGCGGGGCATCGACGGCGCGAACCGGTACCGGTGGACGACCGACGGCGCCTCGTACTACGACACCACCGGGTGCGGGAACACGCTGGACACCTCGGTCGAGGCCACCGCGGACCTCGTCGTCGACAGCCTCGTGTACTGGGCGCGCGAGGTGCAGGTGGACGGGTTCCGCTTCGACCTCATGGCAGCGCTCGCCCGTGACGCCGACCATGCGTTCGACCCGGCGCACCCGCTCCTGGAGCGGATCCGGAACCACCCCGACCTGCAGGACACCCTCGTCATCGCCGAACCCTGGGACGTCGGACCCGACGGGTGGAAGACCGGCTCGTTCGGCGCCCGCACGAGCGAGTGGAACGACGGGTTCCGGAACACCGTCCGGCAGTTCTGGCTCACCGACATCGCCGAGGAGCGCCGCCACGGAGCCCCCGCGACCGGCATCGGCGCACTCGCCGGCGCCCTGACCGGGTCCCGCCAGCTCTTCGACACCACGCGCGGGCCACTCGCCGGCATCAACTTCGTGACCGCGCACGACGGGTTCACCCTGCTCGACCTCGTGTCCCACGACAGCAAGCACAACGAGGCGAACGGCGAGGAGAACCGCGACGGGGCGAACGACAACCGCTCGTTCAACCACGGCATCGAGGGCGACACGGCCGACCGCGGCGTCCGCGCTGCCCGGGGTCGCTCGATGCGGAACCTCGTCGGCACGCTCATGCTGTCCGCCGGCGTACCGATGCTGACCGCTGGAGACGAGCGGAGCCGCACCCAGCACGGCAACAACAACGCCTACGTCGTGTCCGAGGACCTCACCCCGGTCGACTGGTCCGACGACGAGGACGCCGAGGCGATGACCGAGGCCGTCGCCGCCCTGGCACGGCTGCGGGCCGCGCACCCCGCACTCCGGCCGACACGCTTCGGGGTCGAGGGGCAGGAGACGCCGGGCGCCTCGCGGATGTCCTGGTACGGACCCGACGGCCACCCGATGACGATCGAGGGGTGGGACGAACCGATCCACCGTGCGCTGCAGTACTTCGTCGAGTCGACGCCGGAGCACGAGCCGTTCGACCGCGTCCTCGTGGTCGTGCACGGCAGCGGGCGGACGCGGGACATCACGCTGCCGACCCGGGAGGACGTGCTCGGCTACCGGCTGGCGTGGTCGAGCGAGAAGCACCGCGACCACGAGCGGCTGCGGCCCGCCGGTCAGGTGTTCACGGCGTACGGGCCGGGGATCCACGTGTTCGAGATCGCCTGAGTCGGCGCAGCGGGGCACGGCCCGGCGGGGCGGGTCACGGCCCGGCGCGGCGGGTCACGGCTGCGGCCTGGAGGCGCGGATCGGCTCCGCCACGCGCCTCCTGGCCGTCCCTCCACAGGTCCACGGCGCGCCCGGCTCTCCACAGAAGGTGCCTTCCGGGGAACGCGGAGGCGCTCGCCGGGTAGCGTCGGCTCCGTGGCCACCGCAGACCGACCCCGCCGACCGAAGATCGGGCGCATCCCGATCACCGAACTCGCCCCCACGACGCCCAACGGGTTCCCCGGAAAGGCGTTCGACGGTGAGGTGATCACGTTCGGTGCGACCGTCTTCCGCGAGGGGCACGGCGTCATCGGCGCAGACCTCGTCCTCGAGCGACCCGACGGCGGCACGCGCACGGTGCCGATGACCCTCGTCGCCCCTGGCACGGACCGGTACGAGGCGACCGTGCAGGTCGACCACGTGGGCGTCTGGACGTGGCACGTCGAGTCGTACGCCGACGACTGGGCGACGTGGCTGCATGCCGCTCGTCTCAAGATCGCCGCCGGTGTCGACACCGAGGCCACGCTGCTCGACGGCGGGGCGCTCCTCGACCGGCTGGCCGACGAGACCGACTCCCCCGCAGCCACCCGCGCGGCCGATCGCATCCGCGACACCGACCTCGAACCCGCCGAACGCCTGGCCGCCGTCGACGACCCGCGGATCACCGGCGAGGTCGAGGAAGCACCGCTCACCTCGCTCCGCACGCACTCCCCGACGCAGCTGCTCGACGTGGAGCGCACCCGCGCGGGCGTCGGCGCATGGTACGAGTTCTTCCCCCGGAGCGAGGGCGCGAAGAAGAACGCCGACGGCTCCTGGAAGAGCGGCGACTTCCGGACCGCCGCACGACGGCTGCCCGGGGTGGCCCGGATGGGCTTCGACGTGGTCTACCTGCCGCCGATCCACCCCATCGGCACGACGGCCCGCAAGGGGCCGAACAACACGCTCACCCCGGGGCCGTACGACCCCGGCAGCCCGTGGGCGATCGGTGGCCCCGAAGGCGGCCACGACGCCATCCACCCGGACCTCGGCACCGAGGAAGACTTCCGGGACTTCGTCGAGACTGCGAAGAACACCGGGATGGAAGTCGCCCTCGACTTCGCGCTGCAGTGCTCTCCCGACCACCCGTGGGTCACCGAGCACCCGGAGTGGTTCACGGTGCGCGCGGACGGTTCGATCGCCACCGCCGAGAACCCGCCGAAGCGCTACCAGGACATCTACCCGATCCAGTTCGACTCGGACCCCGAGGGGATCGTCACGGAGGTCCTCCGCGTCCTGCGGCACTGGATCGCGTTCGGCATCCGGATCTTCCGCGTCGACAACCCGCACACGAAGCCGCTCTGGTTCTGGGAGCGCGTCATCCGTGAGATCCGCGACGAGCACCCGGACACCGTGTTCCTCGCCGAGGCGTTCACGCGCCCGGCGATGATGCGGGCTCTGGCCGAGGTCGGGTTCCAGCAGTCGTACTCGTACTTCACGTGGCGGAACTCGAAGGACGAGATCGCCGAGTACTTCACCGAGCTGTCGCACGAGACGAGCGCGTACCTGCGCCCGAACCTCTTCGTGAACACGCCGGACATCCTCACCGAGTACCTGCAGTTCGGCGGCCGCGCGGGCTACAAGATCCGTGCCGCTCTGGCTGCGACTGGCGCTCCGACGTGGGGCATGTACTCCGGCTACGAACTCTTCGAGGACGTCGCACGGCCGGGCTCGGAGGAGAACATCGACAACGAGAAGTACGAGTACAAGCCGCGCGACTTCGCCCTGGCCGAGGCCGAGGGCGCGAGCCTGGCGCCGTACGTGACGATGCTCAACCGGTTCCGGCAGGCGCACCCCGCGCTCCGCCAGCTCCGGAACCTGCACGTGCACGACGCCGAGGACCCGGCCATCGTCGTGTACTCCAAGCACCTGCCCGGTCGGTTCATCCGCTCGGGACGCGACGACACCGTGATCGTCGTCGCGAACGTCGACCCCCACTCCGCCCGTGAGACCACGGTCCACCTCGACCTCGCCGCACTCGGCCTCGCCCCCGATCAGGCGTTCGACGTGCGCGACGTGGTCACCGGCCAGCGCTGGGTCTGGGGATCGTCGAACTACGTCCGCCTGGACGCGTTCCAGGAACCCGTGCACCTGCTCGTCGTGGAGGGACCCCACCGATGACCGACACCCACCCCGAGGACGACGCGCGGAAGGCACGGGCCCAGGGCCCGAGCGTGCCGGCGGTACCGCCGCCCCCGCCGCCCGTGCTGCCGCGCCGCATGCCCGCTGACACCCCGCGTCCGACGCACCCGGCGCAGCACGTCGCGCCGGAGTCCCCCGCTGACCTCCCCGCCGCGGGCACGGAGCCCGAGACGCCGCGGTACGAGCCGCGCGTGTCGGCACCGGGTGAAGACCTGCCCGGCGCTCCCCCGGCTCGCCGGGAGTCACCCGACCGCGACGTCCCCGAGTCGGCGACCCTCGCCGGGCACGCACCCGATGCCGCCCACCCGC
>NZ_JABMCE010000033.1 GCF_013359865.1 Curtobacterium pusillum | reverse complement strand
GTCGCGGTCGCGGTCGCGGTCGTCGCGCCGCGGCCCGCGGTCGTCACGGTCGCGTCCGCCGCCGCGCGGCCCACGGTCGTCGCGGTCGTACTTGCGTACGCCCCCACGACGATCCGGGCGGATCTCGATGAGCTTCCCACTGATCCGGGTGTCCGACAGCCGGTCGAGCACGCCGCCGTCCATGTCGGCCGGCAGCTCCACGATCGAGAAGTCCGGTCGGATCTGGATCGCCCCGAAGTCGTCGCGGCGCAGCCCGCCCTCGTTGGCGAGCGCCCCCACGATCTGGCGCGGCTCGACACGGTGCCGACGGCCGACCTCGATGCGGTAGGCGGTCATCGGCTGCGAGCGGCGCGGGCCCCGGTCCCCACGGTCACCGCGGTCCCCACGTGCGCCGCGGTCGTCGTCGCGGTCGCGGCGGTCGCTGCCACGGCCGTCGCGGTCGACGCGGTTGCGGAGCTCGTCGGACTTCGGGTCGAGCAGCAGCGGGTCCTCGCCCTGCGCCACCACGGCCAGCGCCGCGGCGACGTCGTCGGCCGGCACGTCGTGGTGCTCGACGTAGTGGGCGATGATGTCGCGGAACGCCGCGATCCGGTCCTGCTGCTCGAGCGCCCCGGTGATGGCGTCGTCGAAGCGGGTCAGGCGGGTCTCGTTGACGTCCTCGATCGTCGGCAGCTGCATCTGCGTGAGCGGCTGCTTGGTGTGCCGCTCGATCGCGGACAGCAGGCGACGCTCGCGCGGGGTGACGAAGCTGATCGAGTCACCCTTGCGGCCGGCTCGACCGGTGCGGCCGATGCGGTGCACGTAGGACTCGATGTCGACGGGGATGTCGAAGTTCACGACGTGCGTGATCCGGTCGACGTCGAGGCCTCGGGCCGCGACGTCGGTGGCGACGAGGATGTCGAGCTTGCCGGACTTCAGCTGGTTGACGGTGCGCTCGCGCTGCGCCTGGGCGACGTCGCCGCTGATGGCGGCCGCGGCGTACCCCCGGGCGCGGAGCTTCTCGGCGAGGGTCTCGGTCTCGCTCTTCGTGCGGACGAAGACGATCATGCCTTCAAAGTCCTCGACCTCGAGGATGCGAGTGAGCGCGTCGACCTTCTGCGGGTACGACACCATGAGGTACCGCTGCGTGATGTTCGCCGCGGTCTTCGTCTTCGTCTTGACGGTGATCTCGGCCGGGTCGGTCAGGTACTGCTGCGAGATGCGGCGGATCTGCGCGGGCATCGTCGCCGAGAACAGCGCGACCTGCTTGTCGTCCGGGGTCTCGGCGAGGATGGTCTCGACGTCCTCGGCGAAGCCCATCTTGAGCATCTCGTCGGCCTCGTCGAGCACCAGGTACTTCAGCTCGGACAGGTCGAGCGTGCCCTTCGCGATGTGGTCCATGATCCGGCCGGGGGTCCCCACGACGACGTCGACGCCGCGCCGCAGGGCGGAGAGCTGCACGCCGTAGGCCTGTCCGCCGTAGACGGGCAGGACGTGCACGTGCTTCATGTGCGAGGCGAACTGCTCGAACGCCTCGCAGACCTGCAGGGCGAGCTCGCGGGTCGGCGAGAGCACGAGCGCCTGCGGCACCTTGGCGCCGGACTCCATGCGGGACAGGATCGGGAGCGCGAACGCCGCGGTCTTGCCGGTTCCGGTCTGCGCGAGGCCGACGACGTCGCGGCCCTCGAGCAGCGTCGGGATGGTCGCCTCCTGGATGGCGGAGGGGGTCTCGTAGCCGATGTCCTTGACTGCCTTGAGCACCGGGTCGCTCAGGCCGAGATCGGCGAAGGTCACCACGGGCCCCTCGTCGGTGGTCTCGGTGGTGGTGGCGGTGTCCGTGCTCATGCGCAAACGGTATCTCGAATACGCCGTGCGCTGTGACGGACTGGGAGGCGCGGGGCGGGCCCGCCCCGCGCCTCCAGGCCGTCCCGTGGGCGCGTCCAGAGCGTCGGACGCGTGGTCAGGCCGAGTCGCCTCGTGCTGTCGCGCCGATGCCGAGGACCGCGTCGGCGCGGTCGTTGAGGCGTGCGAGGAGCCCGGCGAGCGTGCGCAGCTCCCTCGTCACGAAGGCCCCCGTGAGGTCGTCGAACACCTCGGCTCCGGCGACGTCGAGCGTGTCGAGCAGCGCCCGGCCGGCGGGCGCGATCGAGACGAGGCTGGCGCGCCCGTCGGCGGGGTCGGGGGCGGTGCCGAGGTAGCCGGACTCGACGAGGGAGGCGACGCGGCGACTGATCACCGGCCGGGACAGCCCCGTCGCGTCGGCGATCGCCATCGAGCGGACGGCACCGAAGTGGTCGACGGCGCGGAGGATCACGCGCGCCGTGGGGTCGAGTCCCCCACGCGACTCGATGAGCGATGCCCGCAGGGTCTGCCGGACCCAGAGCCGGTCGAGCTGGGCGCGCAGCAGCCGCTCGGCGTCGTCCCGTTCCTCGGTCACGTCGCCAGCGTACTGCGGCGCATTTAGTTGCTTGCTGGAAGCAATGGATGTAGCGTTGCGCAGTCTGCAAAGTTTCACAGCACGAAAAAGGAGTTCGATGACCGCCAGCGCACCCACCCCGGTGCAGCGCGGCCGACGCGCAGCAGGGGCCGCCTCCGGCTCCGGCGCACCCGGCCAGCAGCCGCTCATGACCCACCGCCAGATCCTCCTCGTGATCTACGGGCTGATGGCGGGCATGTTCCTGTCCTCGCTCGGCCAGACGGTGTTCGGCACGGCGATCCGGACGATCGGTGACGACCTGCACGGTCTCGACCAGCAGGCATGGGTGACGACGGCGTACCTCATCACGTCGACCATCGCGACGCCGATCTACGGCAAGCTCTCCGACATCTTCGGCCGCCGTCCGCTCTACATCTTCGGCATCGTGGTGTTCATCCTCGGCGCCGTGCTCTCGTCGATGTCGACCTCGATGCTCATGCTCGCCGGCTTCCGTGCCGTGCAGGGCATCGGCGCGGGCGCGCTCATGTCCCTCCCGCTGGCGATCATGGGCGACATCCTCGCCCCGCGCGAGCGTGCGAAGTACCAGGGGTACTTCCTCGCGGTGTTCGGCATCTCGTCCGTGATCGGTCCGCTCATCGGCGGTCTGCTCGCCGGCACCTCCGAGATCCTGTGGATCACCGGCTGGCGCTGGGTGCTGCTCATCAACGTGCCGATCGGCGTCGCCGCGCTCATCATGGTGATCGTCTTCCTGCACCTGCCGAAGGTGCACGGCGCGGACTCCGCGAAGCCGAAGGTCGACTGGTGGGGCGCCACCGCCGTCATCGTCACGCTCGTGCCGCTGCTGCTCGTGGCCGAACAGGGCCGCACCTGGGGCTGGGGTTCGGCCGGCGCGATCGCCTGCTACGTCATCGGTGTCGTCGGGTTGATCGGCCTGCTGCTCATCGAGTCGCAGATGGGCGATGCGGCGATCATCCCGCTCAAGCTGTTCCGCTCGGGCACGTTCTCGATGGCGACCGTCATCGGGTTCCTCGTCGGCTTCGCGATGTTCGGCGCCATGCTGACCATCCCGCTGTACCTGCAGATCGTGGTCGGCCTGACCCCGACGGAGTCCGGCTTCGCGACGCTCCCCCTCGTGGGTGGTCTCATGATCGCGTCGATCACCTCGGGCCAGATCGTCGCCCGCATCGGGCGCTACCGGATCTTCCCGGTGATCGGCACGGCGCTGGTGTCCTCCGGCTACGTCGTGCTGACGTTCATGACGATCGACAAGCCGCTCTGGTTCCTGATGATCGGCATGTTCCTCATCGGGCTCGGCCTCGGCTCCGTGATGCAGTCGCTGACCCTCGCGTCGCAGGGATCCGTCGACGCCCGGGACATGGGCGTCGCCACCTCGTCCGCCACGTTCTTCCGGCAGATCGGTGGAACGCTCGGCACCGCCGTGCTGCTCTCGATCCTGTTCTCGGTGATGCCGTCGAACATCCTGCACGCCACCGCCGACCGGACGGACCTGCGCGCCGCCCTCGACGCGGCGACGAACCCGACCGTGGCGACGGCCAGCGAGAACCGTGGCGTCATGGCGAAGATCTGGTCGCCGATCGTCACGCCCCTCGAGCAGAACGTGCAGTCCTCGCTCGACGACGTGACCGCGAAGGTGCAGCAGTCCACCGCCGGCGCACCGGCGAGCGTGCAGCAGCAGGCCCTGGCCGCCGCCGCGACACAGGCGCACGCCAGCGTGCAGGACGGCGAGCTGACCGTCGACTGGTCGAACGCCTCGCAGCGGTCGTACTGGGTCGGCGAGCTCACACCCGCCCTCGCGAAGCAGATCGACAAGGGCGGCGAGTCCGGCAGCAGCGCCACGAGCACGAACGACACCTCGTTCCTGACGGGCGCGGACAGCCGACTCACCCGGCCGTTCATGGCGGGCTTCAACGCGTCGTCCGTGACGATCTACTGGGTCGGGCTCGGCGTGATCCTGCTGGCGTTCGTCCTCACCTGGTTCTTCCGGGTGCCGCCGCTGCGCCAGCGGTCCGCGCTGCAGGAGCGGGCCGACGCGGCCGGGTCGTCGTCCGACGAGTCCGACGAGTCCGAGGTGTCCCCGGAGGCGGAGCTCGAGGCGTCCGCCGGCATGGCCGCCGCCGAAGCGGGTTCCTTCACCGGCCCGATGACCGGCTCCACGCCGACGCAGCGTCGGTGACCGAACGGGGCGTCCGTCCGCCGTCCCCCTCCGCGGACGGGCGCCCCACCCACCAGCACAGGGAGTGAACGTGAGCACCACCCCAGCGACGACGGCGGCGACGGAGCCGTGCACGTTGCGCGAGCGGAAGAAGCAGCAGACCCGGCAGGCGCTGCACGACGCCGCGCTGACCCTGGTCTCCGCCCACGGTCTCGACGGGGTCACCGTCGAGCAGATCTGCGCGGACGCCGACGTCTCACCGCGCACGTTCTTCAACTACTTCACGTCGAAGGCGCACGCCGCGCTCGGCCTCGACACGGTCCGGGTCCCCGAGGCCGCCGCGGCCTGGTTCGCCGCTGCCACCGGTCGGCTCGTGGACGACCTGTGCCGGCTCATCGCCGCCACCGTGCCGCTCTCGCAGGACCGCCGACGGATGAAGGAACTGCTCGTGCTCCGGCCCGAGATGACCCCGATGGTGATGCAGTGGATGGCCGAGTCGCGGCAGTCCCTCCTCGCCACGGTCAGCACGCGGACCGACGAGCAGACCGCCAGGACCGCGGTCGCGCTCGTCATGTCGGCGCTGACCGAGGTCGCGCACCGTGAGCCGGTCCGCAGCGCCGACGAGCTGGCGACGCGGCTGGGCGCCGTGGTCACCGAGATGGGTGCACTCGCCTCCGCCTGACCCCTCGGGCCCTGTCACGGCTCCGCAACACCGGTCGTGTCGCGGAGGTGCGGGATTGCGGGGTGCCGCGTGCGTGCGTGGTCCCACAGGTCGCGTTCGGCATTCCGCAGGACTCCTCCCGGGCGACTCGAAGCGTGCCTACGCTCCATGCACCGGCCGTACCCGACGGCCGACCCCGGCTGCACCCGTCGGCCGCTTGCACGTCGAGGAGCCCTACCCGATGAAGCACCGTCCCAGCTGCCGTGCCGCAGCCCTCGTCACAGCCTCGACCGGGACCGTCCTGGTCTCGAGCGCGTTCGGCATCGTCTCCGCGATGGCCGTCACCGCGAACCCGTCCGCGCTCCTCGGGATCCACCGCATCCGGCGCAGCCGGCACCGCGGTTGACCGGGCCGCGTCGCGGTGTGCAACGGCGCACACCGTGACGCGTCCCACACGAACGACGCACCGTGTTCCCGCACGGTGCGTCGTCCACGTCCGGAGCACGCCTGCGCGCTCCGCGCTCCCGTCGGGCGCGCGCCGACGGGTCCAGCCGCTCCGGCGTCGCGTCCGGACCGGCCTCGTCCGCCGGAGGCGAGGTGCCGGCCCGCACCGCGCCTCCAGTCCGTCAGGTCGTGACCGGCTGTCAGACGACTGACCAGCCGCCGTCGCTCGGCAGCACCGCCCCGTTCACGTTCGCCGAGTCGTCGCTGAGCAGCCACGTGATCGCGGCCGCGAGCTGCTCCGGCTGCGCGACCGGCGGGATCGCCACCTGCATGATCGGACCGACCCTGCCGGCCGCGTAGTCGCTGCGCATCGGCGCCTCGATGTTCGTCGCGACCGCTCCCGGCGCGACGGCGTTCGCGCGGATGCCCTGCGGCCCGTGGAAGAAGGCGACGCTCTTCGTGAACCCGGCGATCGCGTGCTTGGACGCCGTGTACGCGGCCCCGGCCGCCGAGGCCCGCAGCGCCGCCTCGGAGGCGACGTTCACGACCGCACCGCGACCCGCGGCGATCATGAGCGGCAGGACCGCACGGGTCAGCCGCATCGGTCCGGTGACGTTCACGCTGAACACGCGGTCCCAGGTGGCGTCGTCGACCTCGCTCGGTGGGAGGAATGCGTCCATGATCCCCGCGACGTTCGCGAGTCCGTCGACCCGGTCCCCCGCGGCGGCGATGATCGCGTCGATCGTCTCGGCAGCAGCGACGTCCCCGACGACCGTCTCGACGTCGAGCCCGTCGGTGTCGACGAGTTCGGCGCGGAGCGCGTCGAGCCGCTCGGCAACGACGTCGGTCGCGATGACGCGGCCGCCCTCGTTCGCGATGCGCGTCGCCGTGGCGCGTCCGATGCCGGAACCCGCTCCGGTGACGATGATGGTCCTGCCGGTGAAGCGTCCGGCGGTGGTGTCGGTCATGTCGTCTCCTCACTGAGAGGCGCTCGCTGCGCCACCATCGTTATAGCACTCAGTGCCGAAAGGACTCCATGAGCTCGACGAGCGACCGACCGACGAGCGACCGGCCGACCGGACGCCCCCGGACGATCGACCCCGGCGCGGTGTCACTCGTCGCCCTGCGCCTCTTCGACGAGCAGGGCTTCGACGCCGTGTCGATGGACGACGTCGCGACCGCCGCCGGGATCAGCCGCCGGTCGCTGTTCCGGCTGTTCCCGAGCAAGGCCGCACTCGTCTGGGGCGGTCTCGACGAGTTCGCCACGCGCTTCACCGACGCGCTTCGCGTCCGACCCGTGGCGGAGTCCGCCTGGGAGGGCCTGCGAGCGGCGTACCGGGCCGGCGCCTCCTTCCCACCCGACACGGTCGAGGTCACCCGGCACCGCCTGCGGGTCATCCGCGCGAACCCGTCGCTCGAGCGCGGGGGCGAGGCCGCGTCGGCCGCGCTCGCCGGGGTGATCGAGCGGTTCGTGGCCGAGCGCGACGGCGGGACGGTCGACGACCTGGCGACGACCGTGCGGGCGCACGCGCTGGCGGCCGCGGCCAGTGCCGCCCTCACCTGGTGGGCGATGCACGGGGACGGCCGGCCGGAGGACGTGGTGGACCGGGCGCTCGGGCTGTTCGGCTGACCCGTGATCGCGTACGGTCTGAGCATGAACGTGAACGGGCCCTCGCCCTACTTCCAGTTCGACGGCACCGCGCGGCAGGCGCTCGAACGCTGGCAGGGCGTGTTCGGCGGCGAGGTCCGCATCGCGACCTTCGCCGAGTTCTCCCGGACGGACGGTCCGGGCGACGCGGTCGCGCACGGGCAGCTGACGGGCGGGGTCGAACTCTTCGCGGCCGACATCGCCACCGGTGAGACGCCGTTCGCGGCGACCGGGGTGCTCTTCTCACTGCTCGGCGTCGAGGAGCCCGAGGTCCTGCGCCGCTGGTTCGACGACCTCGCCTCCGACGGCTCCGTGGTCGACCTGCTGCAGGAGCGACCCTGGGGCGACTGGGACGGCACCGTGCGGGACGCGTTCGGCGTCACGTGGCTGATCGGGTTCGAAGCATCGGCCGTGGGATGACCGAACGCCCCACCGTGCTCTTCGTCTGCGTGCACAACGCCGGCCGGTCCCAGATGGCAGCGGGGTACCTGCAGCACCTCGCCGGCGATCGCGTCCGCGTGTACTCGGCGGGCAGCGAACCGGCGGACCGCGTGAACGCCGTCGCCGTGCAGGCCATGGCGGAGGAGGGCATCGACATCGCCGCGGCCGAACCCGCCGTCCTCGAGACCGACACCGTGCGGCAGTCCGACATCGTCATCACGATGGGCTGCGGCGACGCCTGCCCGGTGTTCCCGGGGAAGCGCTACGAGGACTGGGAGCTCGACGACCCGGCCGGGCTGCCGCTCGAGCGAGTGCGACCCATCCGCGACGCGATCCGCGCCCGGGTGGAGGAACTGATCGCCGGCCTGTGAGCCACCGCTCGTCGAGGAGCTACCGCTCGTCGAGCGGCAGGAGCGGAGCCCAGTAGGCGTCCGGCCCGTCGGAGACCACGGCGTCCGGTTCGAACCGGAAGCCGTAGTCACGGACGAAGTCGAGGGCCGCGGCCCGTTCACCGGCGGCGTCGTCGTCCACGGCGTCGAAGAGGTACTCGCCGTGCCCCATCCGCACCCCCGAGTCGCTGATCACCGAGAGGTCCCAACGACCTTCCTCGGCGCGCTCGATCCGCACGACGGCGGCCTGGTCAGCGGTGAAGTCAGCCATGCCGCGAGCATACGGATGGCGGGTCCGCGGCGTTCAGCCTATGGTGGCGCCATGACGGCGACGGTGCGGCAGGTGCAGGTGACGTTCGACTGCGCGGAACCGGAGCGGGTGGCCCGTTTCTGGTGCGAGGTGCTCGGCTACGTGGTGCCGCCACCACCTCCCGGGTTCGACTCGTGGGAGGCGTTCGACCGGGCGCTCCCGCCCGAGCACCAGGGGTCGGCGTTCGCGTGCGTCGACCCGAACGGCATCGGCCCACGCCTGTTCTTCCAGAGGGTGCCCGAGGGCAAGGTCGTGAAGAACCGCGTGCACCTCGACGTCCGCGTCGGCACGGGTCTCGTCGGGGACGAACGGCTCGCCGCCCTCGACGCCGAGAGCGAGCGCCTCGTCGCCCTGGGCGCCACCCAGTTCCGCCGCATGGTCGCCGACGAGGTCGACGAGTCGTGCATCGTCATGCAGGACGTCGAGGGCAACGAGTTCTGTCTCGACTGATGGGCCCTAGTCTGACCGCATGTCAGTGGGACTGCTCGCCATCGTCGACGACGTGCTCTCCGCGGCCCTGAAGGCCAGTGCCAAGACGGCGGGTGTCGTCATCGACGACGCCGCCGTGACCCCGCAGTACGTGCAGGGACTCTCGCCCGCGCGGGAACTGCCGGTCGTGGGTCGGATCGCACTCGGCAGCCTCGTCAACAAGTTCGTCGTCATCATCCCGCTGGCGCTGCTGCTGTCGGCGTTCGCACCCTGGGTGCTGCCGTGGCTGCTGCTGATCGGCGGGACGTACCTGTGCTTCGAGGGCGCCGAGAAGGTCACGGAGTGGTTCGGCCACCACCACGCCGCGACCGAGGAGTCGAGCGGCGACGAACGGAAGCTCGTGTCCGGCGCGATCCGGACCGACCTCATCCTCAGCACCGAGATCATGCTCATCGCCCTGGCGAGCCTCGACCCCGACCTCGGCACGTGGCCGACGCTCGGGGCGCTCGTCGTGATCGGACTCGGCATGACGGCGCTCGTGTACGGCGCCGTCGCACTCCTCGTGAAGGTCGACGACATCGGCCTGCAGATGATGAAGAACCCCGTTCGCCGGACACGGCGGACAGGCGCGCGGATCGTGCGCGCGATGCCGGCGGTCTTCCGAGTGATCAGCGTGGTGGGCGCCGTGGCGATGCTCTGGGTCGGCGGGCACCTCGTGATCGCGAACCTCGCGGAGACGTTCTGGCACGGGCCGTACGACCTGCTGCACGCGATCGAGCGCGCGGTCGACTCTGCGGGGCCGGTCGTGACGTGGATCGTCGACACGGCGGTGTCGGCGGTGTTCGGCGTCGCGCTCGGGATGGTCGTCGTGGGCGTCGTGCTCGGCGTCGCTCGTCTCCGCGGTCACGCGGGGCACTGACCCTCGGACGGAGGCGCCTTGTGCTGCCGTCATCCGTGATCAATAATCTGCGTGTGCATGCAGCTAAGCAGATGTGCGGGCTCGACCCCGATTCGGAGTACGTCGAACTCGCGGTCGAGGTGTTCGCGATGCTCGCCGACGCCACCCGCGTCCGGATCGTCCTGGCGCTGCGGAACGCCGAGGAGATGTCCGTGAACCACCTCGCGGACGCCGTGGGCAAGAGCCCCGCCGCGGTGTCGCAGCACCTCGCGAAGCTCCGGTTGGCGCGCATGGTCTCCACCCGGCGCGACGGCACGACCGTGTACTACCGGCTCACCGACGAGCACGCGTCCGAACTCGTCGTCGACGCGGTGAAGCAGGCCGAGCACACGGTCGGCAACGCACGCCACCACCACGGCCAGGCCGCGGCGAACGCATGAACGCGCACCCGCACGAGCACGAGCACGCCCACGCCCACGCCCACGCCCACGCCCACGCCCACGACCACGACCACGACCACGACCATTCGCACCCGCACGGCGGCGTGCAGGGGTTCCTGTACGACCTCTTCGTCCCGCACACCCACGACGCCACCGACTCCATCGACGACGCGATGGAGGCCTCGACGGCCGGCGTCCGGGCGCTCAAGATCAGCATGTTCGTCCTGCTCGCCACGACCGTCCTGCAGCTCGTGCTCGTCGTCGCCACGAGTTCGGTCGCGCTCCTCGCCGACACGATCCACAACTTCGCCGACGCCCTGACGGCCGTGCCGCTCTGGATCGCGTTCGTCCTCGGACGCCGGGCCGCCACGCGCCGCTACACGTACGGGTACGGCCGGGCCGAGGACCTCGCGGGCATGTTCATCGTGTTCGTGGTCGCACTGTCGGCCGTCGTCGCCGGGTGGGAGGCGATCGACCGCTTCGTGCACCCCCGACCGATCGAGAACCCGTGGTTGCTCGTCGCCGCCGGGCTCATCGGCTTCGCGGGCAACGAAGCCGTCGCGGTCTACCGGATCCGCGTCGGCCGGCGGATCGGCTCCGCCGCCCTCGTCGCCGACGGCGTCCACGCCCGCCTGGACGGCTTCACCTCGCTGTCGGTCGTGCTCGGCGCCGTCGGGGTGATGCTCGGCTTCCCGCTGGCCGACCCCGTCATCGGTCTGCTCATCGCGGTGTCGATCGTCCTCCTGCTCTGGGGCACGCTGAAGTCGATCGGCGCGCGGCTCATGGACGCGGTCGACCCGGAACTCGTGCACCGGGCCGAACACGCCATCGAGGACGTCGACGCGGTGCGGGCCGTCCGGGACGTGCGGCTCCGGTGGGTCGGGCACCGGCTGACGGGGTCCGCCACGATCGAGGTGGACGGCAACGACCTCGCGGCCGCGACCGCCACGGCGGCGCGGGCGCGCACCCACGCACGCGAGGCGCTGCGCAACCTCGACGAGTTCACGGTCACGACGGCGCCCCGCGCCCACGACTGACCGGCCCGACGGGAGGCGCGGGGCGGGCCCGCACACCGCCTCCCGTCCGTCAGGCGGTGACGTTGTCGAGATCCTCCAGCAGGCTCGGGTGCGTCGGCTGCCAGCCGAGCGTGCGCTGGGTGAACGCACCGGAGGCCGGCTGGTCCATCGCGAAGATCGGCGCGAAGGCACCGAACGTCTCGTCCCCGGCGGCTTCGACGGGCAGGCCGAGTCGACGGCCGATCACGTCCACGATGTCACGGACGCGATCGCCCTCGTCGGCGACTGCGTGCCAGGCGGTCCCGGCGGACGCGTTCTCGAGAGCGAGCCGGAACAGCACGGCGGCGTCGCGCGCGTGGACCGCTGGCCAGCGCTGGTCACCGGTGCCGGGGTAGCCCGCGACGCCGGTGCTCCGCGCGACCTCGGTGAGGATACCGGCGAACCCACCGGTGCCGTCGGCGTGCACAGTGCGGGGCAGGCGGATCGCGGAGACGCGGACACCGCGTGAGGCCAGGCCGAGCGCGGCGAGGACCGAACGCGCACGACCGGCGACCGGCCCCTCGAGAGGGAGCGGGTCCGTCTCGACCGAAGCGCGGCCCGGGACCCACGGCGTCCCGGACACGACGACGAACGGGCGGTCCGAGCCGACGAGCTCCTCGCCGAGGGCGCCCATCGCGGCGGACTCCTCGGCGATGGCGCGGGCGAGCGCCTCAGGCGAGCTGAAGTCGTTCGAGAACGCGAGGCTGACGACGCCATCCGATCCACGCGCGGCGACTCGGAGCACGTCGAGGTCAGCCAGAGCACCGCGCACCGGCGTCGCCCCTGCGGCAGTGACGGCTGCGGCCGACCGATCGGAGCGGACGAGGACGGAGACGGAGTGTCCGGCGCTGATGAGTTCCGCGACGACGGCGGTGCCGATGGTACCGGTTCCGCCGGTGACGAAGACGTGCATGCGTGCTCCTCGGGTTTGCGTCATGGGAGGGTTGTCCCATCACGGTACACCCGTGATGGGACCGTTGTCCCGTCACGTATGATCACAGCATGGCGCGATGGGAACCCGGTGCTCGGGAACGACTGGTCCTGGCTGCGGTCGACCTGTTCTCCGAGCAGGGCTACGACGGAACCACCGTGACGCAGATCGCCGAGCGAGCCGGGGTCACGAAGAGCACGTTCTTCCGGCACTTCCCCGACAAGCGGGAACTCCTGGTGGCCGGGCAAGAGACGCTGAGCCGACTCCTGGCCGAGGGCATCGCCGAGGCACCCGCCGGGAGCACGCCGCTCGAGGCCGTCGCCGAGGGACTCGCACGCGCCTCCGACGAGATGGGGCCGATGAACCGCGCGCTCGGTCCGCGCCTCAGGGCCGCCGTCGCCGCGAGCGCCGAGCTGCGGGAGCGCGACGCGCTGAAGAGCGTGGGCATGGCGGCCGCGATGGCCGAGGCGCTCGTCGCCCGCGGGGTCGCCGACGCGCCGGCTCGACTCGCGAGTGAGATGGGCGCGCTCGCGTTCAAGCGCGGCTTCGAGCGCTGGTCGAGTGGGGACCGGTCGGACGACGACCCGCTCGCGGGGTACACCAGGGCAGCGCTGACAGAGCTGCGCGAGGCGGCCGCGGCGCTCGGCTGAGCGGAGCGCCGAAGTCAGATCTCGACGTCGCTGCCCATCGTCACGGTGTCCTTCGCCGGCAGCCCGAACCGCGCCGCCGGGTCGGCCGCGTTGTGCGCCAGCCCGACGAACAGCTTCTTCCGCCACCCGACCATCCCGCGGTTGCCCGGCATCGGCCGGAGCGCGCCGCGCGAGATGAAGTACGACGCGTGCTCCATCTCGTCGGGGTCGATGTCGAGGACCTCGGCCATGCAGGCGGCGTGCAACGCCTTCGGCAGGTCCTGGTCGTCCGAGAAGCCGAACTTCACGGTGATGTGGTCGATCCCGTCGTCCTCGTAGCCGAGGTCGTCCCGGAAGAACGCCTTCGCGTGCGGCACGTGCGGCACGTTCGCGGTGATGACGGACACGATCAGGACGGTCCGGTGCACGACGTGGTTGTGCTCCACGTTCGCGCGGAGCGCCAGCGGTGTCGTCTCCTTGTTCGGGTGCGGGAAGATCGCCACACCGGCGACGCGCGGGATGTGCTCGCTGTTCACCCGCTCGATGAACTCCGCCAGCGACCCCTCGCGCTCCTTCCGCTCGTCCTGCACGAGGGCCCGGCCGCGCCGCCAGGTCGTCATGAGCGTGATCACGGCGAGGGCGATGAGGAGCGGCACCCATCCCCCGTGGACGATCTTCGACAGGTTGCCGGCGAGGAACGTCAGCTCGAGGCCGCCGAACAGCACCGCTGCCAGCACGAGCTTCCAGGGCTTCCACTTCCAGAGCGGCCGCACCACGAGCAGCAGCAGGAGCGTGTCGACCACGAGTGCCCCGGTCACGGACACCCCGTACGCCGTCGCCAGGTTCGCCGACGACCGGAACGCGAGCATGATCGCCATCACACCGATGAACAGCAGCAGGTTGACCGCCGGCAGGTAGATCTGCCCGCTCTCCTGTCGCGAGGTCTGCCGGATCGTCAGCGGCGGCAGCAGTCCGAGCTGCACGGCCTGCCGGGTGAGGGAGAACGCCCCGGAGATGACGGCCTGGCTGGCGATCACGGTCGCCATCGTGGCGAGCACCACCAGGGGGATCTGCAGTGCGTTCGGGAACAGCAGGAAGAACGGGTCCTTCGCCGCCGTCGGATCCCGGAGGACGAGGGATGCCTGCCCGAGGTAGTTGAGGACGAGGGCGGGGAACACCACGAAGAACCAGGCTCGGAGGATCGCCGGCCGACCGAAGTGCCCCATGTCCGCGTAGAGTGCCTCGGCACCGGTGATCACCAGGACGACCGCGCCCATCGCGACGAAGGTGATGTAGGGGTGTGCGATGAGGAACGCGATCGCCCACGTCGGCGACAGACCCTGCAGGACGCCGGGGTGCGCGATGATGTGCGGCACACCCGCGGCCGCGATCACCACGAACCAGAGCAGCATCACCGGTCCGAACAGGTTGCCGACCTTGCCGGTGCCGAACCGTTGCGCCGCGAACAGCAGCACGAGGATCACCGCCGCGATCGGCACGATGAGGTGTTCGACGGACGGCGCGGCCGTCGCGAGACCCTCGACCGCGGACAGCACCGACACCGCCGGCGTGATCACCGAGTCCCCGTAGAACAGCGAGACGCCGACGATCCCGATGACGAGGAAGATCACCGCTCCGCCGCGCCGCTTCGAGTAGAGGCGTCGAGTCAGTGCGGCGAGCGCCATCACTCCGCCCTCGCCGTCGTTGTCGGCGCGCATGAGCACGAGGACGTACTTGATCGACACGATGATGGTGATGCTCCAGAACATCATCGAGATGACGCCGTACACGTCCTCCTGGTTCGCCTTCACGATGCCGCCGTCGATCGTGAAGACGGTGCGGAGCGCGTACAGCGGGCTCGTGCCGATGTCGCCGAACACCACGCCGAGCGCGGCGAGCGCCAGTGCGGCGGCGCCCTTCCGCAGGCCGTGGCCGCCGTCGTCGGCGGTGTCGGTCGTCGCTGTCTGGGAGCGGGTCTCGGTCACGCTCGTCACTTCCGTCTCCGGTCGCCCGGGCGGCGGCCGCCGCTCATCATCGCACCGCGAGCACGCCCGCGCTCGCAGGCTGCGCACATGACGGACTGGAGGCGCGGTGCGGGCCCGTCCCGCGCCTCCAGTCCGGTGGGCGGTGCGGCAGACCGCTCGACGCGAGCCCGACGGTCCAGGCGTGTCGGGACGGTCAGGCCTGTCGCTCCAGCTCGTCCGCGACGAACGCCGCGAAGGCATCGGCACCGAAGTGGTCGTCGGCCGTCACGGTGATCACCGTGTCGCCGTCGAAGAGCAGCATCTGGCCGTACGCCCCGTGCAACCGCCAGAGCCGTCCGGGGCCGCCCCAACCGGCCATGGCGTAGCGGTCGTACCCGGGGTCGGTCCCCTCGCGCTGCACCCAGTCGGTGTGCATCGCGTCGCACCACCGCGCACCGACCACGCGTGATCCGCCGTACTCGCCGCGGTCGCGGACGAGACGACCGAGACGAGCGAGCTCCTCGGTCCGGAGCGCCAGCCCCTCGCCGGCCGCGACGTACCCGTTCGGGCAGCGCTGCCAGGGGACGTGCTCGATGCCCAGCGGAGCGAACAGTCGGCGCGACACGAAGTCGCCGACGTCGCCGACCCGTCTCTCGAGGACCCGCATCGCGGTGTACGTGCTCGGGTTCGCGTACTGGAACACGCGCCCTCGGGACGGTCGCCGGAGGAACTCGAGCGCGAGGTCGGGCCAGTCCGTCAGCTCCGTCGCCGTCCAGGGCATGTCGACGCCGCTCGTCATGGTGAGCAGGTGGCGCAGCGTGACCGCGTCCGTCCCCGCGCCGAAGGCGACGTCGGGCAGGTAGGTCGCGATCGGCACGTCGACGTCGACCAGTCCGTCGTCGGCGGCGATCCCCGTCGCGAGCACGCAGACACCCTTCGCGACCGAGTGGACCTCGCGTCGGACGTCCGGCGTCCAGTGGTGCTCGGCGGTCTCGTCGCCCGTGAGCACGTGGAGTCCGTGAGCGTTGAAGCCGGTGTCGTCGACGTGGCGAACCAGGGCCTCGGCGATCGTCTGCGCGGTGGTCACCCGTCAGAACGCCTTCCCGGGGTTCAGCGTCCCGGCGGGGTCGAGCGCGGCCTTCACCGCGCGGTGCATCGCGACGACCCGGTCCCCGAGTTCCTCACGCAGCCCGGGCAGCTTGAGCAGGCCGACACCGTGCTCGCCGGTCACCGTGCCGCCGAGGGCGAGGCAGTCGTCGACGATCGCGTCGAAGGCCGTCTTCGCCCGGGCCTTCGCGGAGAGGTCCCCCTCGGGCGCGATGATGAGCGGGTGCAGGTTGCCGTCGCCGGCGTGCGCGATGTTCGCGATGGTGACGTCGTTCGCGGCCGCGGTCGCCTGGATCCGGCGCAGCATCTCCGGGACCGCTCCGCGCGGGACGCAGATGTCCTCGGTGAGCACCGGTCCCAGCCGTTCGAGCGCCGGGTACGCCAGCCGTCGCGCCTGGAACAGACGATCGATCTCGTCCGGATCCGTGGCGATCTCGACGTCCGCGCCGCCCGCGGCCGCGAACAGCTCGCCGACCTCGGCGGCGATCCGGTCGCCTGCCGCGCCCGGCTCGTCGACCCGGGCGAGCAGGAGCGTGTCGACGCCCGACGGCAGCCCGAGGTGCATCCAGTCGTCGACCGCACGCAGGCACGTCTCGTCGAGGAGCTCGAGCGCGGCCGGGAGGATCCCGGCACGGCTGACCGCCGCGACGGCGTCCCCGGCCGCGACCAGGGACGGGAAGTACCCGATGACCGCGCGCTCGGTGCGCCCTGCGAGCGGCAGCAGCTTCACCGTCACGGAGGTGACCACGCCGAGCGTCCCCTCCGAACCAACCATCAGACCGACCAGGTCGTACCCGGCGACGCCCTTGGCCGTCCGACGGCCGAGCTCCACCACCGAACCGTCCGCGAGCACGACGGTGAGGCCGAGCACGTAGTCGCGGGTCACCCCGTACTTCACGCAGCAGATGCCGCCCGCGTTCGTCGCGACGTTGCCGCCGATCGTCGAGATCGACGAGCTCGCCGGGTCCGGCGGGTACCAGAGCCCGTACTCGGCCACGGCCGCGCGGAGCGCGTCGTTGACCACACCGGGCTGCGTCACCGCGTACCGCTCGTCGACGTTCACCTCGAGCACCCGGTCCATGAGTTCGAGGGACAGGACCACCGAGTTCGCGACGGCGTTGGCGGCACCCGACAGTCCCGTCCCCGCGCCGCGCGGCACGATCCGGACGCCGGCACCGTCGGCCCACCGCAGGATCGCCGCCACCTCGTCCGTGGTCCGTGCGAGCACGACGGCGAGCGGCGTCGCGAAGTCCGCCCACTCGGCGTCGTCGTGGCTGTAGCGCGCCAACGTCCCCGGATCGCGGAGCACCCGGTCAGCGCCCAGCGCGGTCTCGAGTCCGGTCAGGTCCGCGGCAGCGGAGTCGGTCATCGTCCTGGTTCCCTTCGTCCGCGGCGGCGGATCCTGCACGACGATAGCCCTGACGGACTGGAGGCGCGGTGCCGGCTCGCACCGCGCCTCCAGTCCGTCATCGGGTCGCGTCTCACCGGGGTCTCGGCCCGGCCGCGTACCGTGTCGCCACATGGGACGCACCCGTGCACGGCGGCCGCACCGCCTCGCGCTCGTCGTCGCCGCCATCGCGGTGCTCGTCGGCGTCGGACTGCTCATCAGCCCGTGGGACGGGCTCGTCGTGGTGGTCGCGTGGGTCCTCATCGGCGGCGGTGTCGTCGCGGGGGTCCTCACGCTGTTCTTCGTCCGGACGCCGAGCAGCTGATCACCGGTGGGACTCGGTCGGTCAGGCGATGGGCGCCCGTCTGGTCAGGCGATGCCGCCCCCGTCGACGACGAGGGCGGCCCCGGTCACGAACGACGACTCGTCGCTCGCGAGCCACACGACGGCGTTCGCCACCTCCGAGGGCTGGCCCATCCGCCGCAGCGGCCGGTCGGCGGCATCCGCGAGGAACACCGACGCGTCCTGCCCGAGCTGACGTGCCTCGTCGCGGAGCATCCCCGTGTCGATGTCGCCCGGGTTCACCGAGTTGACCCTGATCCCCTGCGGACCGTGGTCGATCGCCAGTGCGCGCGTCATGTTGACGACCGCACCCTTCGAGGCACAGTAGGAGATCGCCTGACCGCCACCGGTCAGACCCCAGCCGCTGCCCGTGTTGATGATCGATCCCCCGCCGCGTCCGGCCATGAGCGGAACGACGTGCTTGCACATCAGGAACACGCCACGGACGTTGACGCCGAACACGCGATCCCAGTCGTCGACCGAGGTGTCCACCGCGGTCGACCGGCGGATGATGCCCGCGTTGTTGAACGCGATGTCCACGCCGCCGAACGCATCGACCACTTCGCGCACTGCGGCTTCGACGTCCGGTTCGGACGACACGTCGGCGCCCACCGCGATCGCCGTTCCACCGCTCCCCCGGATCTCCTCGGCCACTGCCTCGGCGGCCTCCTTCTGCAGGTCGATGACGGCGACGCGGGCGCCTTCGGCAGCGAGTGCGATCGCGGCTGCACGGCCGATGCCTCCGGCGCCGCCCGTGACGGTTGCTGTTCTTCCTTCGAGACGCATCATTGGGTTCCTTTGCTGATCGGGGCAGTGTCTGCGACGGCACGTACGGGGTAGACACTCGTTGTGGTGATGCCGGTGATGACCGACACGTGACCGCTGAGCGTCGCGTCGAGAACCGGGTCACCGGTGTCGACGAGGAGGGGGCGACCGCCGAGGTCGATGAGCTTCTGCTCGGTCGCGACGACGTCGATCCGCGGCCGTGAGCCGTTCTCGCTGAGCGCTCTGACGACGTCCGCCGACAGCTGCTGGTTCCCACGACCGAGGAGGAAGCCCTGCCCGCCGATGACCGTGATGACGGCTTCGGCTGCACCGCCGCGGACGGCCGCGAGCGCGTCGGTCTCGCTCAGGTCGCGTGCGAGGAGCCGACCGTCCTCGACGAGGTCGAGGCCGAGCGGCGACAGCTCGAGACCGAGGATCCGGCCCACCTCGGTGGTGGTCGTCCCCGGCCCGATGAGGTACCGCACGTCGGGACGCATCCTCGCCACGACGCCGCGAGCAGCCCGGTGCACGGCGTCTCGTTCGCTCGACGGAGTCGACGCCTTCCGCGCCTGCGTGCGACCGGGGACGAACGGCACCTCGCGGATCGCGAACAGCTTCGGATCCGGCCGGCCGGCGCGCAGGGCGTCCTCGTCCAGGTCGAGGATCTCGGCGGGAGCGGTCGCCGCGGCACCGTCCAGCCAATCGGCAGCGAGTGTGCCGGCGGCGCTCGGGCCGACGGCGAAGCACCCGGAGTACATCTTCACCCCGGCCGGGATCCCGAGCATCGGGACGTCGGCCGGCAGGCCCGCTGCCACGTCGCGAGCCGTTCCGTCGCCGCCCGCGAACAGGACCAGCCGCGCGCCGGCACGTGCGAGCGCGGCCGCCGCACGGGTGGTGTCCGCCGCGGTCGTCCCCGGACCACGGTCCGGGGTGCACGCTGCGCCGGCCACGACGCTGGCGTGCAGACCCGAGG
>NZ_JABMCE010000032.1 GCF_013359865.1 Curtobacterium pusillum | reverse complement strand
GCCGCGGGGCCCGCGGGGCCCAGCCGGCCACGCGCCCCGGACGCGACGACGCCGGGAGGCACGGTGCGCGCCGGACGCGCACCGTGCCTCCCGGCCGTGGAACGGAAGCGACTAGACCTCGCGCACCTGCCCCTGCTTGATGTGCAGCCGGCGCTCCGCCCGCTTCGCGACCCACGAGTCGTGCGTGACGATGACGACGGTGAGCCCGCGCTCCTTCCACTGCTTCTCGATGAGGCCCATGATCTCGTCACGGGTCGCCTCGTCGAGCGCACCGGTCGGCTCGTCCGCGAGGAGCACGCTCGGGTTCTTCACGAGCGCCCGCGCGATCGCCACGCGCTGCTGCTGCCCACCGGAGAGCTCCGCCGGCAGGTGGTCGAGGCGTTCGCCGAGTCCGACCTCCCGCAGGGCGGCCGTGGCCCGCGAGCGGATCTCCGTCCGGGAGCGGTTCGCCAGCGACCCGGCGAACGCGGTCTCGACGTTCTCCAGCGCGGTCAACGTCGGGATGAGGTTGAAGCTCTGGAACACGAACCCGATCTCGGTCGCCCGCAGGTCGGTGAGCGCTCCGTCGCCGAGCTTCGCGACGTCGCGCTCGCCGAGGTGGACCGAACCGGCGCTCGGCCGGTCCAGCGCGCCGAGCATCTGCAGCAGCGTCGACTTCCCGCCACCGGTCGGACCCTGGATCGCGACGAGCTGTCCCTGCGGGATCGTCAGGTCGACGTTCGTCAGGGCGGTGACGGTCCGGTTCTTCTGCTTGTACGTCTTGCTGACGTTCTGCAGACGGTACATCGGACTGGAGGCGCGGCTCGCGTCCGCCGCGGGCGGTGCGGTCTCGGTGCTGGTCACGGGTGCTCCTTCGGGTCGCGTGCTCGGGGTCGGTGCGGCGGTGGTGGCTTCGGTGACGGGGGTGGTCCCCGTTGCGGGGCCGGTCATCAGGCCACGCTCCGGAGGGCCTCGGCCGGGCGGAGGCGGCTCGCGCGCCAGCCGCCGAGGGCACCGGCGATGAGACCGCCGAGGATGGCGAGGCCGATGGCGAGGAGGATGACCTCGACGGTGACCGGGGCGTGCAGGACCACGTCGGTCGTGCTGGCCGTGCTCGCGCCGCCGCCACCGAAGCCGCCGGCCGGGGCGCCGCCCGTCGTACCGCTGCCGGCCGCAGCCGTCGCTGCGCCGCCTGGCATGCCGCCTCCGCCCATGCCGCCTGCGCCGCCTCGGGTGGTGCTGGAGGCGCTCGCGGAGATCGTCGGGGAGATGACGTTCACGACGAGGATGCCGATGAGGCCCGCGGCGGCGCCGATCACACCGCCGATGACACCCTGCACGAGGGACTCGCCGGCGACCTGTCGGGTGATGCGGCCGTTCGACCAGCCGATGGCCTTCAGGGTGCCGAACTCACGGGTGCGCCGGGTGACGCCGGAGATCGTGAAGAGGATCGCGATGAGGAACGCCGCGGCGAGGACGACGATCGACAGCCAGGTGCCGAGGTTCGAGACGAGGCTCGACGCCGTGCTCAGCGAGCCCGAGACGCTCGAGGCGAGGTCGGACTCGGTGGAGACCGTCGCGCTGGACAGCTTCTTCTGCAGCGCGGTCTTGATCGTGCTGACGTCCGACGAGGACTCGGCGGAGACGTAGATCGACGTGACCTTGCCGTCGAGGTCGGCCAGCGTCTGCGCGGTGTCGAGCGGGATGTACGTGTTCGAGCCGGTGGTCGACGACGAACCGGTCGACGAGACGATCCCGATGACCGAGAAGTCCTTCCCGCCGATCTCGACGGTGTCCCCGACGGCCTTCGACTCGCTCTTCGCGTAGCTCGCGTCGAGCACGACGACGTCCTTGCCGGCGTCCTTCGCGGTGAAGGTCCGGCCCTTCGTCAGCTCGGTGCTCGTGAGCGGTCCGACGGCGTCCCCGGACACCGGGATGCCCGTCACGGTGAACGAGTCGACGCTGAACGAGCCGCCGCCGAAGCCGCCGCCGCCCTCGGAGCCGCCGCTCGGCGGACCCTGCTGGGTCGAGGTGCTGCTGCTGTCGCTCGAGCTGCTGCTGTCGGACTGCTGCTGGACCTGGCCCGAGAACGTGCTGTTCTCGAGGGTCAGGACGCCCGTCGCGGCCTTGACCCCGGTCGTGCCCGTGACGGTCTTCACGTCGGACGCGCTGAGGGTGCTCGACCCGCGGGACACCGAGAGGCGGGACTGGGAGAGGTCGGTCGACCCGCTGCTGCTGCTCCCGGAGCCGCTCTGGCTGCCGAAGTCGAAGCTCGGGCGGCCGGTGCTCGACGAGCTCGGGGTCTCGGTCTTCGTCACGGTGATGTCCGTGCCGACGCCGTACACGGACTGCAGCACGCTCGCCTGCGCGGCCTTCACGCCGCCCGCGATCGAGGACACGATGACCACGAGAGCGATGGCGAGCGCCATGCCGATCGCGATGATGACGGTCTGCTTCTTGCGGTTCGTGAGTTCGCGCCTGAGGTAGGTCAGGAACATGGTTCTCCTCGGTGGTGGCCGGCTGGGGTCACCGGCCGTGCAGAGCGCACGGCGGGGCCGACGGGGAGAACGTAGACAGCGCGGTTATGCGCCGCACTGCCCCTTCCTATGAGCTGTCTAAGCGAGACTGGGTGCGCCGAACGCGTGCTCGGGATTCCACAGACGCCCGAGGGGTCCTCCACAGATGGCTCATAGGAAACTCTCGATACTCGAAGACGTGACCATCTCCCAGCCTGCAGCAGCCCCGCGCCTCACGCGTGCCGACGGAACCCCGTTGCGCATCCTCGTCGTCGACGACGAGGCCAGCCTCACCGACCTCCTGTCCATGGCGCTCCGCTACGAGGGCTGGGACGTCAAGAGCGCGAACGGCGGGCAGGACGCGCTGACCACCGCGCGCGAGTGGAAGCCGGACGCGATGGTGCTCGACGTGATGATGCCGGACCTCGACGGACTGCAGGTGCTCAGCCGCCTCCGTCAGAACAACGACGACACCCCGGTGCTGTTCCTCACCGCCAAGGACTCCGTCGAGGACCGCGTCACCGGGCTCACCGCGGGTGGCGACGACTACGTCACGAAGCCGTTCTCGCTGGAAGAGGTCGTGGCACGGCTCCGCGGCCTCATCCGCCGCTCGCAGATCTCCATCTCGGAGGCCGGGGACTCGCGCATCGTCGTGGGCGACCTGGTGCTCGACGAGGAGTCGTACGAGGTCTCCCGCGCCGGGCGGCCGATCGAGCTGACCGCCACCGAGTTCGAGCTGCTCCGCTTCCTCATGCGCAATCCCCGCCGTGTGCTGTCGAAGGCGCAGATCCTCGACCGCGTGTGGTCGTACGACTTCGGTGGCAAGTCCTCCGTCGTCGAGATCTACATCTCGTACCTGCGCAAGAAGATCGACGCCGGCGAGACCCCGATGATCCACACGGTGCGCGGCGTCGGGTACGTCATCAAGCCGACCTCGTGACCCTTCGGCGCCGGCTCGTCCTGAGCATCGTCGCCCTCGTCGTCGCCGTCAGCGCGGTGATCGGCGCGGGCAGCATCATCGCGCTCGCGTCCATCCAGACGGAAGCGATCGACAGTCAGCTGTCGAAGGCGACGAGCCGCGCCAGCACGAAGTTCGGCGAGGGGCAGCAGAACCCGAACGGTCAGCGGCCGAACGACGACGCGCTCCAGCCGCTCGGGCAGGCTGCCGGGACGCTCACCGCGTACTACGTCACCGGAGGGGGTGCGGGTGGCATCGTCCTCAACGAGGACAGCTCGCGCGCCCAGCTCACGTCGAGCCAGCTCAACCGGCTCGGACAGGTGCGCGTCGGGGTGGACCCCGCGACGATGGACCTCGGCGGCACACTCGGGAAGTACCGCGTCGCCGCCGTGCAGGTCGACAACCCCGTGCTCGGCAACGCCGTGCTCGTCGTCGGACTCCCGATGACGTCGGTCTACGACAGCGTCCGGTCGCTGCTCCTCGTCGTCATCATCGTGGTCGCCGCCGCCCTCGTCGCGGCGTCCGTCGTCGCCGCGGTCGTCGTCCGCCGGTCCCTGCGCCCGCTCGAACGGGTCGCCGAGACCGCCTCCACCGTCGCCCGGATGCCGCTCGAGCGCAGCGACGCCCTGCAGGACGTGCGCGTGCCGGACACCGACCCCCGCACGGAGGTCGGCCGGGTCGGCAGCGCGTTCAACCGCATGCTCGGGCACATCGCCGGGGCGATGCAGGCCCGGGAACGCTCCGAGCAGAAGGTCCGCCAGTTCGTCGCCGACGCCTCGCACGAGCTCCGGACGCCGCTCGCGTCGGTCCGTGGGTACGCCGAGCTCACCCGGCGGATGGGTGGGGACCTGCCCGAGGACGTGGTCTACGCGATGAGCCGGATCGAGTCCGAGTCGATGCGGATGACGTCCATGGTCGAGGACCTGCTGCTCCTCGCCCGCCTCGACGAGGGCCGCGAGATCCAGTTCGACGACGTCGACCTGACCGGACTCGTGCTCGACGCCGTCAACGACGCGCACGCCGCCTCGCCGGAGCACCCGATCGAGGTCGACGTCCCCTCGTCGCCCGTCGTCGTCGTCGGGGATGCCGCACGCCTGCACCAGGTCATCGTGAACCTCGTCACGAATGCCCGGACGCACACCCCGGACGGCACCCGCATCACCGTGGGGATCGCGCCGGCCGCCTCCGGCTCGGGCGTCGACCTCACCGTGCGGGACACCGGGCAGGGCATCGACCCGGAGTTCCTGCCGAAGCTGTTCGAACGGTTCGCCCGCGCCGACAGCTCCCGCTCCCGCACCGCGGGGTCGACCGGCCTCGGGCTCGCGATCGTGGACGCGGTCGTGCAGGCGCACGGCGGGAGCGTCGACGTGACGAGCGAGCCGGGCAACACCGTGTTCACGGTGCACTTGCCGACCGAGCAGGGTCCGTCGGACGCCTCCGCCGCGTGGTCGTCCACACCGACGGTCGCCTCGGTCGCGCCCGCAACGTCCGCCACGTCCGCGGCGTCGGCGTCGGCGACCGACTGACGGACGGGAGGCGCGGTGCGGGCCCGCACCGCGCCTCCCATCCGGGGTTTGGTCGCGTCCACGGCATCTGCTACAGTTCTCGAAGCCAAAGACCGCCGGTCGTTCGCGTGCTCGCACGGGAACCGAAGGTCCTCACTCATGAGGCAGCCCGCGCAGGTGTTCCGAACCACTCCTTCCGTTCGCGGGGGAGCAGCTCCGAGCCTCTGCGCCGGAGCTTTTTTCATGTGGTGGGTGCCTGGGGCTGCCGGCAAGAAACCCCCAAGGAGAACCATGGCGAACAAGGAAGCTGCGGTCGCCGAGCTCACGGAGTCCTTCCGCAGCTCGAACGCCGTTCTGCTCACCGAGTACCGCGGTCTCACGGTCGCGCAGCTCAAGGAGCTCCGCAACACGATCCGTGAGCACGCCACGTACGCCGTGGTGAAGAACACGCTGACCAAGATCGCGGCGAACAACGCCGGCATCTCGTCGTTCGACGACGAGCTCGCCGGTCCGTCCGCTCTCGCCTTCGTCCACGGTGACACCGTCGCCGTCGCGAAGTCGCTGCGTGCATTCGCCAAGGCGAACCCCCAGCTCGTGGTGAAGGGCGGTTACTTCGACGGTAACCCGCTCACCGCGACCGAGGTGGACAAGCTCGCCGACCTCGAGTCCCGTGAAGTCCTGCTCGGCAAGCTCGCCGGCGCCTTCAAGGCCTCGCTGTTCGGTGCTGCGTACCTGTTCCAGGCACCCCTCTCGCAGGCCGTCCGCACCGTGGACGCCCTCCGCGAGAAGCAGGAGTCCGCGGCCTGATCGGGCACGCGTTCCACAACCACACGTACTAGCTAGTAGTAGGAGAAAATCATGGCGAAGCTTTCGCAGGACGAGCTCATCGAGGCCTTCAAGGAGCTCACGCTCATCGAGCTCTCGGACTTCGTGAAGAAGTTCGAAGAGGTCTTCGAGGTCACCGCGGCCGCCCCGGTCGCCGCTGCTGCCCCGGCCGCTGCCGGTGCCCCGGCCGAGGCCGCTGAGGAGAAGACCGAGTTCGACGTCATCCTCAAGTCCGCCGGTGACAAGAAGATCCAGGTCATCAAGGAGGTCCGTGGCCTCACGTCGCTCGGCCTCGGCGAGGCCAAGGCGCTCGTCGAGACCGCCGACGCGAAGATCCTCGAGGGTGCGAACAAGGAGACGGCCGACAAGGCGAAGGAGGCCCTCGAGGCCGCCGGCGCCACGGTCGAGCTCGCGTAAGTACTGCGCAACTCTGCGCGAAGGCCGCTGCCCCTCGGGGCGGCGGCCTTCGTCGCGTGCGAGGCGGGGCGGGGCGGGGCGGTGCTGGGTCGGGCGGGGCGGGGCGGTTCGCGAAAGCGACAGATTGCCGCCTCGGTCCGGCGTGAATCTGTCGCCTTGGCGGTACGCACGGGCGGGCTTCACTGTGCAGAGTCGCTTTGGCATGACCGTTGGCACAGCCTGGAGGCGCGGGGTCCGTCCACAGATCCGCCTGCGACCGCCACGACGGTCGCCCTGAGCGACAGAGTGCCGCCATGCACCCTGCGAACGCGATCCCCCTGTTCCGGACCAACGGCCTCGACCGAGCTGCCGCACGCCACCTTCAACGGCGGCGCGCCGCTGACGAGCTCGTCCGGGTCAGGCACGGCGTGTACGTCGACCGCGCCGGATGGGAGGAGCTCGACGGCCGTTCGCAGCACCTCGTCCGGATGCGGGCGGTCGCACCGCTGCTGCGACCCGGCGCGGTGTTCGCGTTCGAATCGGCGGCGGCGCTGCACGGGGTACCTCGGATCGACCGCTGGACCGATCGTGTCCGCGCCATCGTCCCGTCGCTCGAGCACGACGTGCACCGCGTGGGGTTGACGATGCACGCCGGGAGCACCGCGACGTCCGGGTACCGGTACTGGGGGATCGACTACGCGTCCCTCGTGTGGACGACCGTCGAGACGGCACGCCGAGGGTCGTTGTCCGCCGCGGTCGTGGCGATCGACCACGCCCTGCGGAACGGCGTGTCGCTGGGCGAACTGGAACGGGTCGCCGCCGAGGTCGGACCGTGGGGTTCGGTGCGGCTCGAGCACGCGTTCGAGATCGCGGACGCGCGGCACGAGTCCGTCGGGGAGTCCTTCTTCGCCGCGCGCGCCGCCGAACTCGGGTGTCCGGACCTCGAACCGCAGCACGAGTTCGTGTACCCGGACGGGACGGTCGACCGCGTCGACTTCTGGCTGCCGCGCCAGGGCCTCGTGCTCGAGTTCGACGGTCGGCAGAAGTACGAGGACCCGGTGATGCTCGCCGGCCGCGACGCGCGGGACGTGCTCTGGGCGGAGAAGCGGCGCGAGGACCGCTTGCGTTCGCGCAGTGAGGTCCGTGGCGTCGTCCGGGCAGATTGGTCACACCTCGTCGAGCCGGAACGGCTGCGGGCACTCTTCCGGACGCACGGCGTTCCCTGTCGTTGAGCTGCGCGGTCGCGGTCGCTCCGCCGCCCCGTCGTGGCGATCTGTGCGCCAGAGCGACACTCGTGCGCCGAACGTCGCCCTCCGAGCCGCGAAAGCGACAGATTCCCGGCGGGGTACTGCGGGAATCTGTCGCTTTCGCGGAGTGGGGCGCCGCCCGCGCCCCGCCCCGCGGACCGTCAGCGCAACGTGCTGTGGCGGCGGCCGTAGGCCAGGTAGAGCACGGCGCCGACGACCATCCAGATGCCGAACGCGATCCAGGTGCCGATGCCGAGGAACACCGCGAGCAGCACGCAGGAGAGCGCACCGAGGATCGGGACGACGGGGAACAGCGGCACGCGGTACGACCGCTCGAGCCCGGGCTGGGTGCGACGGAGCACGATGACGGACACGTTCACGAGGGCGAACGCCACGAGCGTGCCGATGCTCGTGGCGTCGGCGAGCTCCCCGAGGGGCACCAGCGCGGCAACGATCGTGACGACGACACCGATGATGAGGGTGTTCGCGATCGGGGTCCCGGTGCGGTGCGACACCCGGCCGAACACCTTCGGCACCAGGCCGTCGCGGGCCATCGTGAGCAGGATCCTGGTTTGCCCGTACAGCACGGTGAGCACGACACTGGCGATCGCGATGACCGCGCCGACGGAGAACACGAGTGCGACCAGCGGCTGGCCGGTGACGTCCACGACGATCCGGACGAGGGACGCCTCGGTGGAGGAGAACGACGTCCACGAGCGGGCGCCGACGGCCGCGATCGCCACGAGGATGTACAGCGCCGTGATGAGGGCGATCGAACCGATGATGGCGCGCGGGAGGTCGCGGCGAGGGTTCTTCGCCTCCTCGCCGGCGGTCGACGCGGCGTCGAACCCGATGTACGAGAAGAACAGACGGGACGCGGCAACCGTGACACCGGCGGTGCCCATCGGTGCGAGCGGCGCGAAGTTCTGCGCGCGGAACGCCGAGAACGCCACGATCACGAAGAACACGAGCAGCGCGATCTTCACGATGACCATGAGCGTGTTCACCCAGGCGCTCTCACGGGCGCCGGGCAGCAGGATCGCGGTGGCGAGCAGCACCAGGACCGCGGCCGGCAGGTTGACCACGCCACCCTCGCCGGGAGGGGCCGACAGCGCAGCGGGCAGGTGCAGCCCGAACACCCGCAGCGTCTCGTCCACGTACTCGCTCGCGCCGACCGCGACGGCTGCGACGGACACGGCGTACTCCAGCACGAGGCACCACCCGCAGACCCAGGCGATGCCCTCGCCCATGGTCGCGTAGGTGTACGAGTAGCTCGATCCCGACGTCGGGACCGCGCCGGCCATCTCGGCGTAGGACAGCGCCGAGAGCAGAGCGGCGACGCCGGCCACGACGAACGAGATCCACACCGCGGGGCCGGCGAGCGGGACGGCCGTGCCGAGCACGACGAGGATGCCGGTGCCGAGTGTCGCGCCGACGCTGATCATCGTGAGGTGCCAGACGCCGAGCGACCGGCGCAGCGGTTCGCCGTTCACACCCGTCGACGCTTCGGCCTGCAGCTGTTCGATCGGCTTCCGGCGGGCGAGCTGCGTGCGGAGGGACGTGGGGCGGGTGGACGCGGACGTCATGGGACCTCGAGTGGTGCGGGGAAGGGGACGGGAAATGGTCGCATGCCCCCTGAACAGGGTCAAATGAGCCGGTGCCCTCCGATGTCCGGGCTCGGGGCTAGGTTTGCAGCATGGACAGGGGCGACGCGTCGTGAGCATGGGCGGCGGGATGCGAGGAGGCGGCATGCGCGGCGGCGGACGGATCTCCAGCGGCGACTTCGAGGCGCAGAAGGCCGCCAACGCCGAGGCGCCGCGGATCCCGCACCTCCTCAAGCGCATCTCGGGGCTGTTCGTCCCGCACCGCAACGCGATCATCCTGACGGTCGTCCTCGTCCTCATCGGCGCCGCCATCTCCGTCGTGCCGCCGCTCCTGACGCAGAAGGCCTTCGACCTCGGACTCTTCCCGAAGTCGGGTCGCCCGGACCTGCCCGTGCTGTACGGCCTCGTCGGGGCGATGGTCGCGCTGTGGATCGCGAGCGCCGGGGTCGGCGTCTGGCAGACGTACCTCACCGCCACCGTCGGCAACAAGGTCATGGGCTCGATGCGCATGCGCCTGTTCGGGCACCTGCAGCGCATGGAGCTCGCGTTCTTCACCCGCACGAAGACCGGCATCATCCAGTCCCGGCTGCAGAACGACGTCGGCGGTGTCGCCAGCGTGCTGAACAACACGATCTCGTCGGTCCTCGGCAACACCGTGACCGTCATCGCCGCCGTCGTCGCGATGCTGCTGCTCAGCTGGCAGATGACCCTCGTCGCCGTCGTCCTGCTGCCGCTGCTGGTGATCGCGCAGCGCCGGGTCGGACAGGTGCGCGCCCGGATCGCCGCGCAGACGCAGGAGTCGCTGTCCGACATGACCGCGATCACGCAGGAGGCCCTGAGCGTCTCCGGCATCCTGCTCGCGAAGAGCTTCAACCAGCAGCGGAGCGAGACCCAGCGGTACGGCGCCGAGAACCGCAACCAGATCCGTCTGCAGGTCCGTCAGCAGATGTCCGGGCAGTGGTTCTTCGCGATCGTGCAGATCTTCCTGTCGATCATCCCGGCGATCATCTACGTCGTCGCCGCGTACCTCATCATCGGCAGGGTCCCGATCACCGCGGGCACGATCGTGGCGTTCACGACGGTGCAGTCGCGGCTGCTGTTCCCGACCGTCGGTCTGCTGCGCGTCGTGCTCGACCTGCAGACGAGCGGCGCCCTGTTCGCCCGCATCTTCGAGTACCTCGACCTCAAGCCGGCGATCACCGACTCCCCGACGGCGCGACCCGTGGACGAGTCCCGCGTCGGGCACGTGGCCTTCGACGACGTGACGTTCACGTACCCGGACGGCGAACCGGACAAGCCGACGCTCCGCGGGGTGTCGTTCGAGCTGCAGCCCGGCCAGTTCGCCGCGTTCGTCGGTCCGTCCGGCGCCGGCAAGACGACGGTGTCGTACCTCGTGCCGCGGCTGTACGAGGCGACCGAGGGGTCGGTGCGCTTCGCGGGGCAGGACGTCCGGGACATCGTGCACGAGGACCTCATGCGCCACGTCGGCATCGTCAGCCAGGAGACCTACCTCTTCCACGCCACGATCGGCGACAACCTGCGGTACGCGAAGCCGGACGCCACCGACGAGGAGCTCGAGCGGGCGGCCCGCGCGGCGAACATCCACGAGACGATCGCGTCGTTCCCGGACGGCTACGACACCGTGGTGGGGGAGCGCGGGTACCGGCTGTCCGGCGGTGAGAAGCAGCGCATCGCGATCGCGCGGGTGCTGCTCAAGGACCCGCCGGTGCTCGTCCTCGACGAGGCGACGAGTGCGCTCGACTCCATCTCCGAGCGGGTCGTGCAGACGGCCCTCGACAACGCGGCCGCCGGCCGGACGACGATCTCGATCGCGCACCGGCTCTCCACGATCCGGGACGCCGACGTCATCTTCGTGCTGGAGCACGGCCGGATCGTCGAACAGGGCAGCCACGACGAGCTCCTGGCGCACGACGGCACCTACGCGATGCTGCACCGCCAGCAGAACGCGCCGGCGGACGCACTGGGCAGCTGAGGCGAGCGGCCGGAGACGGGCGCGACCCCGCGACCGTCCTGGAGGCGCGTGGCGGCGCCGAACCGCGCCTCCAGGCCGGTGGGTCTCGGCTGACACCCACCGCGTGATGTCCTGCCGAGGTGCTGACACGTGTGTTGCTCGCGTGGTAGCTGTGGACCGACAGCGCACCACGCCCGTGCCCTTGAGCGGAGTCCGAAGTGACCACAGTCCCACCGACGTCCGATCCCATCCCGTCGGCGGGTCCTGCCGTGTCCGACGCGCCCCGCGTCGTCGAGGACGCGCCGCGGAGGAAGGGTCGGCTGCGGACGTTCCTCGCGAGCGGATCGCTCGACATCCAGTCGAAGCTCCTCGTGATGCTCCTCGCGGTGAGCATCGTCGCCGCCCTCGTGGTCGGCGTCGTCGGCTACCTGAACGGCCGGAACTCCCTGGAGCACGCCGCCTTCAACCAGGTGACGTCACTGCGCGAGTCCCGCATCACGGAACTGAAGCGCTCGTTCGGACAGTTCACCCAGACCGTCGTCGCACAGACCCGCAACGAGAGCGTCATCGGCGCGACGAAGGCGTTCGAGTCGGGCTGGGACGACCTGCAGTCCCGCCCGGTGTCCGACGACGACCACACGAAGGTCGAGTCGTGGTACCGGGACAGCTTCGTACCGCAGCTCGACGCGCGGAACGGTGGGACGGCGAACCCGGACCAGTTCGCCCCGACCGAGGACCCGCAGGCGTACCTGCAGGCGCGGTACACGGCACCGTTCACCGACTACGACAAGGCGATCGACCAGGACGACGCGGGGGACGGCAGCGCCTGGTCGAAGGCGCACGCCGAGTACCAGCCGTACTTCCAGCAGGCCGTCGAGTCCGCCGGGTACGAGGACCTGCTCCTCATGGACACGGACGGCGACGTCGTCTACTCGGCGTACTCCGGCGCGGACCTCGGGACGAACCTGCACGACGGGCCGTACCGCGACTCGAACCTCGCGAGCGGGTACGAGCAGGCCCTGCAGTTGACGAGCTCGGACGACTTCGTGGTGACCGACTTCGCCCGCTACGTGCCGAGTCTCAACGTGCCGACGCTGTGGGTCATGTCGCCGGTGAGCGAGGACGGCAAGGTCCTCGGCGTGATGGCGGTCCAGGTGCCGATCGACCTCGTCAACCAGGTGATGACGGGCGACGACGAGTGGAAGGCCGACGGGCTCGGGGACACCGGGGAGTCGTACCTCGTCGGTGCCGACCACCTGATGCGCTCCTACCCGCGCCAGCTCATCGAGCACCCGGCGCAGTACCAGCGGGACGTCGTCGCGGCCGGGACGGCACCGTCGACGGCGAAGCGGCAGGTGGCCGTGAAGGGGTCGGTGCTCCTGCAGGAGGTGAACACCACTCCCGTGGTGCGAGCCCTGCAGGGGAAGTCGGGCACGGTGATCTCGACGGACTACCGCGGGAAGGAAGTGCTCTCGGCGTACGCGCCGCTCGAGGTCGACGGCCTCCGGTGGGTCGTGGTCGCCCAGATGGACACGGCCGAGGCGTTCGCCCCGGTGAACGACTTCGCCCGGAACATCGGTCTCGCGCTCGTCGGCATCATCGTCCTCGTCAGCCTGCTGTCCCTGCTGCTCGCGCAGGTGTTCGTCCGGCCGATCCGGCGCCTGCAGACCGCGGTCCACCGAGTGAGTTCCGGCGACCTCGGCGTCGAGGTGCAGACGAAGGCCGGGGACGAGATCGGCGACCTCGGCGTCGCGTTCAACGACATGAGCCGCAGCCTGCAGGTGAAGCAGGACCTGCTCGACGAGCAGCGCCGGCAGAACGACACCCTGCTGCTGACCCTGATGCCGGAGGAGGTCGCACGGCGGTACAAGCAGGGCGACGAGACGATCGCGGCCGACCACCAGGACGTCGCAGTCGTCTACGCGGACATCATCGGGTTCGACGAGTTCGCCGCCGGGCTCACGGCGGAGGAGTCGCTCGCGCTCGTCAACGACGTCTGGCGGTCCCTCGACGAAGCGGCAGGGCGGCACGGCATCGAGCGCGTCCGCACGACCCGCAGCGGCTACCTGGCGAGCTGCGGCCTGAGTGTCCCGCGGGTGGACAACGTCCGGCGGGTGGTCGAGTGGGCGGAGGAGGCGCAGGGCGTCCTCGAACGCTTCAACGCCCAGCACGGTGCGAAGATCGGTCTCCGCGCCGGCATCGACACCGGACAGGTCACGAGCGGTCTCGTCGGCCGGTCGAGCATCGTCTACGACATGTGGGGCGACGCCGTGAGCCTGGCGTACCGGGTGCAGGGCAACGCACCGGCGCCGGGCGTGTACGCGACCCAGCGGGTGGTCGACAAGCTCGGCGACCGCGCCGGCGTGCAGGACGCCGGCGAGGTGCAGACGCAGGCAGGCCCGCAGCGGATCTGGAAGCTCGAGCGAAGCGTCGGGGCGGCGTCGTGACCGCGTTCTGGCAGCAGCCGTGGTTCTGGCCCGCGATCAGCGTGATCGTCGGCCTGCCGCTCGTGCTGCTCGTGCTGACCGAGCTGCAGTCGACCCTCGAACGCCGGAGCAACCCGCTGCACAAGGTGATCGGGCTGCTGCGCAACGCCGTCGTGCCGATCATCGCGATCCTCATCCTGTCCGTGCAGGTCACCGACGCGGTGGACCCGGGCCGGCCCGTGGTGAACCAGGTCATCGGAACCGTGCTCGGGTTCCTCGTGATCGTGTTCGTGCTGAACGGGCTGAACATCGTGCTGTTCACGAACGCCCGGAAGGGCACGTGGCGCGAGAAGATCCCGTCGATCTTCGTCGACATCGCCCGCATCGTGCTCATCGCGCTGGGTCTGGCGCTGGTCTTCAAGATCGTCTGGGGTGCCGACGTCGGCGGGATCTTCACGGCGCTCGGGGTCGGTTCGCTCGTGATCGGCCTCGCGCTGCAGTCCGCGGTCGGTCCGGTCATCGCCGGTCTCTTCCTGCTCTTCGAGCAGCCGTTCCGACTCGGCGACTGGCTCGACGCCGCCGGCGTGCGTGGCCGGGTCATGGAGGTGAACTGGAGGTCGGTGCACATCGACACGGGCGCCGGCATCCTCATCATGCCGAACTCCTCGCTGGCAGGGGCGTCGTTCACGAACCTCAGCCGGACGGGAGGCACGTTCCCGGTCTCGACGGACGTCACGTTCACGACGGACGACCCGCCGACGGCCGTGGTCGCGCTGCTGCAGCAGGTCGCGTCCGCGCTGCCGCAGCGGTACCCCGGCACGCAGCCGGTCGCCGTGCCGACCGGTGGTGCCGGGTACAGGGTGTCGTTCGAGGTCCGCGGGCCCTCGCAGGAGGGCGTCGCGCTCGCCCAGTTCCGGATGTGGCTCTGGTACGCGGCACGCCGCGCCGGCGTCGGGCTGGATGGCGACACCACCGACGACTTCGTCACCGACGAGCGACGTGACGCGGCCCTCGCGTCGATCGCGCCGACCCTCTACCTGACGGGCGACGAGCCGGCCGCACTGGCACCGCTCGTGCGGCTCGAGCGGTACGCGGCCGGCGAGACGATCGTGACCGCGGGCTCCGTCCCGGACGCCGTCCGGTTCGTCCTGTCCGGCAGCGTCGACCTGCGGGTCCCGTTCGAGGATGCCGAGCTGCCCACGACCCGCGTCGAGGCCGGCGACTACCTCGGGCAGACGGCGCTGACCCGGGAGGCGCTGCTCACCACCGCCGTCGCCCTCACCGAGGTCGCGGTGCTGGTCGTGCCCGCCACCGCGCTGGACCAGGTCGTGCGCGGCACACCGGCGCTCGCACGGGACATGGGCGACGTGATCGACCGGCGGCGCCAGGAGGTCTCGGCTGCGGTGTCCGCGCACGTCGAGTCCCAGCAGAAGACGGTGTCCGCCGCCTAGACTCGACCGCGTGCGTTACGCGAACTCCGTCGTCGACCTCGTCGGTGACACTCCGCTCGTCAAGCTCAACCGGGTGACCGAGGGCGTCCGTGCGACCGTCCTCGTGAAGGTCGAGTACCTCAACCCCGGCGGCTCCTCGAAGGACCGGATCGCCACCCGGATCATCGACGCGGCCGAGGCCTCGGGCGACCTGCAGCCCGGCGGCACCATCGTCGAGCCGACCTCCGGCAACACCGGCGTCGGTCTCGCGCTCGTCGCCCAGCAGCGCGGCTACCGGTGCGTGTTCGTCCTGCCCGACAAGGTCGGCGAGGACAAGCGGAACGTGCTGACGGCCTACGGCGCCGAGATCGTCGTCACGCCGACCGCGGTGCCGCCGGAGCACCCCGAGTCCTACTACTCGGTGTCCGACCGGCTCGTCCGCGAGATCCCGGGCGCCTACAAGCCGAACCAGTACGCGAACCCGAACGGTCCGCGCAGCCACTACGAGACGACCGGTCCGGAGATCTGGCGCGACACCGAGCAGCGCGTCACCCACTTCGTCGCCGGCGTCGGCACGGGCGGCACGATCTCCGGCACCGGCCGCTTCCTGAAGGAGGTGTCCGAGGGGCGCGTCCGCATCGTCGGCGCCGACCCCGAGGGCTCCGTGTACTCGGGCGGCACCGGTCGTCCGTACCTCGTCGAGGGCGTCGGAGAGGACTTCTGGCCCGGCGCGTACGACGCCGACGTGCCGGACGAGATCATCGCGGTGTCCGACGCCGACTCGTTCGCGATGACCCGTCGGCTCGCCCGCGAAGAGGGCCTGCTCGTCGGCGGCTCGAGCGGCATGGCGGTCGTCGCCGCACTGCGCGCCGCCCGCGACCTGACCGAGGACGACGTCGTCGTGGTCCTCCTGCCGGACGGCGGCCGCGGCTACCTCGGCAAGATCTTCAACGACCGGTGGATGCGCTCGTACGGCTTCGCCGAGACCGACGACGAGCGCACGGTCGGCTCGCTCATCGCGGGCAAGGACGGCCGGCTGCCCGACCTCGTCCACGCGCACCCGGCGGACACCGTGCGCGAGGTCGTCGACATCATGACCAAGTACGGCGTCTCGCAGATGCCCGTGCTCAGCGCAGAGCCGCCCGTCGTGATCGGCGAGGTCGTCGGCGCGGTGGAGGAGAAGGCGCTGCTCGAGCAGGTGTTCACCGGGGCCGCGAAGATGGCCGACGCGCTGTCCGGCTTCGTGGGCGACCCGCTGCCGCTCATCGGCGTCGGCGAGTCGGTCTCGGCCGCCCGCCGCGCGCTCGAGACCGTCGACGCGCTCCTCGTGGTCGAGGACGGCAAGCCCGTCACCGTGCTGACCCGGCACGACCTCCTCACCTACCTGTCCGAGTGACCCCGTCCGCTCCCGACCAAGGAATGCATCCAGCATGACCGAGTTCAGCACCCGTGCCATCCACGCCGGCCAGGAGCCCGACGGCCCCACCGGCGCCGTGATCCCGCCGATCCACCTGACGTCCACGTACGTGCAGGACGGCATCGGCGGCATGCGGAACGGGTACGAGTACTCCCGCGCCGGCAACCCGACCCGTGACTCGCTCCAGACGCTCCTCGCGGACCTCGACGGCGGCGTCGCGGCGTACTCGTTCGCGTCGGGCCTCGCCGCCGAGGACGCCCTGCTCCGCGCCGCGCTCGCCCCCGGTGCCCGCGTGGTGATGGGCAACGACGTCTACGGCGGCACGCACCGGCTGGTCAGCCGCCTGCACGTGCCGTGGGGCGTCGACCTCGTGGTCGTCGACATGAGCGACCTCGACCAGGTCCGCGGTGCACTCGAGGGAGCCCCGGCGGAGACCGTGCTGTGGGTGGAGACGCCGACGAACCCCCTGATGAAGATCGCGGACATCGCGGCGCTCGCCACCCTCGGGCACGAGGCCGGAGCGATCGTCGTCGTCGACAACACCTTCGCGTCGCCGTACCTGCAGCAGCCGCTGTCCCTCGGCGCCGACGTCGTGGTGTACTCCACCACGAAGTACCTCGGCGGTCACTCGGACGTCGTCGGCGGTGCCGTCGTGCTGGCGGACGAAGCACTGGCGGCGAAGGTGCAGTTCCTGCAGTTCGGCGCCGGGGCGATCTCCTCGCCGTTCGACGCGTTCCTCACCACCCGCGGCATCAAGACCCTCGCGGTCCGGATGGAGCGGCACTCGCAGAACGCCCAGGCCGTGGCCGAGGCGCTCGTCACAGCGGACGGTGTCGAGCGCGTCTACTACCCGGGCCTGGCCGACCACCCGGGGCACGACGTCGCCGCACGACAGATGCGCGGCTTCGGCGGCATGCTCTCGGTCGCGCTGTCCGGCGGGCCCGAAGCGGCGCGGCGCTTCGCCGAGTCGACCGAGCTGTTCGCGCTCGCCGAGTCGCTCGGCGGCGTGGAGTCGCTCATCGGGTACCCGAGCGAGATGACCCACGCCTCGGTGAAGGGCACCGAGCTCGCCGTCCCGGAGAACGTCGTGCGGCTCTCGGTCGGCATCGAGGACGCCGGCGACCTGATCGCGGACCTGCAGCAGGCGCTCACCCGCTGACGCGGCGCGCGGACCGCCCGGCCCCGGGCACCGCCGCTGAACGGGTCGCACCCCTACGATGATCCGGTGAGCACCGCGGCGCCGAGGACCAGTCTGTTCAGCGGCCCCTACGCCCTGGCCACCGTCGGCATGGTCGCCATCGTCGCCCTGGCCGCGTTCCAGAACCTGGCGATGACGACGATCATGCCGGAGATCAGCCGCGACCTCGACGGCGAGTCCCTCTACGCGCTCGCGTTCGCAGCGCCCCTGGCCGCCGGCGTGCCGGGCATGGTCCTGGCGGGCAACTGGACCGACCGCGCGGGCGGCCGCGTCGTGGCGTGGACGTCCGCCGCCCTGTTCGCCGTCGGGACCGCCGTGGTGATGGTGGCGCCGACGATGGAGGTGTTCCTCGTCGGCCGACTCGTCGAGGGCTTCGGCGCCGGCGCGATCGACGTGGTCCTGTACGTGCTGGTCGCCCGGATCTTCCCCGAGGACCTGCACGGCCCGGTGTTCGCCGGGTTCGCAGCCGCGTGGGTCGTGCCCGCGCTCATCGGGCCGGCGCTCGCGGGCATCGTCGCGGACGTGTGGAACTGGCACTGGGTCTTCGCCGGGGCGCTCGTGATCGCCCTCGGGGCCTTCGCGCTGCTCGTGCCGACGCTCGGTCGCCTGCGCCCGCCCGCGCCCGGACTCCGGCCGGGGTGGCAGCGCTCCCGGATCGCCTGGTCGGTCGCCGCCGCCGTGGCGATCCTGCTCCTCAACATCGCACCGGACCTCGGCGCCTGCGCGCAGGTCGCCGCCGTGGCGGTCGGCATGGTCGGGACGTGGTTCGCCCTCCGTCCGCTGCTGCCCGCCGGCACCTTCCGCGCCGCACCCGGGCTGCCGTCGGTGGTCCTGCTGCGCGGCCTCGTCGCGGCGTCCTTCTTCGGCAGCGAGGCGTACGTGCCGTTCCTGCTGCAGGCGAAGGACGGCCTGTCGGCCTCGGCGGCGGGGCTCGCCCTGACGGTCGCTGCGCTCAGCTGGGCCGGGTCGAGCTGGTTGCACGGTCGGCTGGGGGAGCACCGGCTCACCGCGACCCGGACCTTCGGGATCGGCCTGGCGCTCGTGCTCGTCAGCCTGCTCACCGCGTTCGTCGTGGCGTCCTCGGGTCTGCCGTGGTGGCTGCTCGTCGTCGGCTGGTTCATCGGCGGAGCGGGCATGGGGGCGATCTACCCGCGGACCTCGATGCTGACGCTCCGGTTCTCCGGCGAGGGCGACGACGGGTTCGCCAGCTCGGCCCTGACGATCGCGGACGCCTCGGGCAGCGTGATCGGGCTCGCGGTCACCGGCCTGCTGTTCATCGGCACCGGCGGAGCCGACGCGGCGGTGTCGTTCCCGCTCGTGTTCGGCGGCATGACGGTCATCGCGGCGCTCGCGGTCGCCGCCGTCCGTCGCCTCGGACCGGTCCCGGCGCCGTCCGGTGTCCCGGTCGCCGAGTAGCCTGGCAGGCGTGTCCTTCCGCATCGTCGTCGCCGCGGTCGTCGTCGGCACGGCCCTCGCCCTCGCCGGGTGTCAGGGCACGACGTCCGCTGCGCCCACCCCGGTCCAGAGCACCGACCTGACGAGCTCCGACGGTGGGTTCGACCAGCACGCCGTCATCGGGGTCGTCCTCGAGCCGGGCGAGGACTCGCTCGGCGACGACCTGCGCAGCCGGCTCTCCGCCGCCGGGTTCCGGCCGGACGTCCGCGTCGCCGCCACCGACGGTGCCGCCGCTGCCCAGCGCACCGCCGTGGACCAGCTCGTCCACCGGGGAGCGAAGGCCCTGCTGGTGCGCGCCGTCGACACGTCGGCCCTCACCGGGGTGATCCAGACCGCGCACGACGCGGGTGTGGTGGTGGTGTCCCTCGGGGAACCGCTGCCGACGAGCGGGACCGGCGGGGACGGGGTCTCCGCCGACTACCGGGTGCCGGCCGAGGACGACCAGGCCGACCTGGTCAGCGCCGCCGTCGACGTGGTCGGCTCGCTCCAGCGCGGCGAGAAGCCGTCGACGGACTGAGCGTCAGCTCCACCACGTCGGGAACGACAGCACGATCGTGTCGACGAGCGCCTTCCGTGACCGCCGCGGTCCGGCGAGCCACGCCTCGATCGCGCCGACGAACCCCTGCGCCACGAACCCCGCCGCGACGTCGTCGAGGAGTTCCGGTCGGTGTGCGGCGTCGAGCGACCGGATGTGCTGTGCGCTCGAGACCGTGAAGTGCTCCACGAGCAGCCGGTGCAGCGAGGCGTCGTTCGGGTCGGGGAGCGCCCTGCAGTAGATCTCGCGGTGCGCCACCACGTGCTCGACCACCGCGCTGATGCTGCGCCGGGTGATGGCCGCGAGTTCGTCGGGGCCCGCACCACGAGCGGTTGCCGTGCGCCGTGCGTCGGCGTCGTCCTCGCGGATGCGGTCCAGTTCCGGGGTGAGCACGTCGGCGAGGAGCGACCCGGGGGAGACCGCGTGCGAGTAGAAGGTCGCACGGTTGATGCCGGCCGCCCGCGTGACGTCGGCGACGGTGATCTCGGACACGGGCCGGTCGGCGGCGAGGCGCATGATCGCGTCGCGCAGGGCAGCGGTCGTGTGCAGGATCCGGGCATCCACCACGACCCTCACCCCCTTCTGGTCCTTCCGCTCGGCCGTACAGTCCGACCGCACCGGGCAATCCGACGGTACCGCATGCGCGCGACCCGTAGGATGGTCCCGCGGACGAATCGATTCGATCGGCGCCGCGATCACCTCCCCCTCTCTCCTCACCGTCGAAGGACCCTGCTCGTGACCGCGCCCGCCACCACCGGTTCGATCCGTGTCGTCCTGCACCCCGGAGACTCGCTCTCCCGCAGCCAACGACTCGTCTACGTCTTCGTCCTGGGCGCCCTCACCGCGCTCGGGCCGTTCACGATCGACCTCTACCTGCCGGCGTTCCCGTCGATCAAGGACCAGTTCGGGATCACCGACGGAGCCGTCCAGCTCACCCTGACGGCGACCACGCTCGGTTTCGCGATCGGGCAGCTGCTCGTCGGGCCGTGGAGCGACAAGGTCGGCCGTCGTCTCCCGCTCATCGTCGCGACGTCCGTGCACGTCGCGGCGTCGATCGGGGCCGCCCTGGCCCCGAACGTCGAGGTGCTCGCGCTCTTCCGCGTCCTGCAGGGCATGGGCGCCTCGGCCGGCGGCGTCGTCGCGATGGCGACGGTCCGTGACCTGTTCGGCGGCAAGCCCCTCGTGCGGATGCTCTCCCGACTGGCGATGGTGAACGGTCTCGCGCCGATCCTCGCGCCGCTCATCGGTTCGCAGATGCTCCGGTTCGTCAGCTGGCACGGCGTGTTCGTGTTCCTCGCCTGCTACGGAGCCGCCGTGGTGCTCGCGTCGATCCTGCTCATCGTCGAGACGCTGCCGCCCGCCCGTCGGCACGAGGCCGGCCACTCGTCGATCGGGCAGCGCTACCGGGCCCTGTTCTCGGACCGCATCTTCGTGGGGGTCGCGCTCATCGGGGCGATGGTCTTCAGCGGCCTGTTCTCGTACCTCAGCGCGTCGCCGTTCCTGTTCCAGGGGTTGTACGGGCTCGACGCGCAGCAGTACGGGCTGCTCTTCGCGGTGAACTCCGTCGGCGTGGTGATCGGCGTGCAGGTGTCCTCCCGCCTGGCGCAGCGCGTCGGCCCGCAGTGGATCCTCGCCTGTTCGACCGGCACCCTGTTCCTCGCCGCGATCGCGATCATGGTGCTCGACCAGCTCGGCGCCGGGCTCGTCGGTGTGCTCATCCCGCTGTGGTTCTTCATCGCCGCCTGCGGGTTCTCGTTCCCGCTCGTCCAGGTGATCGGCCTCGCCGCGCACGGCAAAGAAGCCGGCACTGCCGCCTCGCTCCTCGGCGCGCTGAACTTCGGCGTCGCCGGGATCATCTCGCCGGTGGTCGGCTGGATCGGCATCACGACCGCCACGCCGATGGCCGCGGTCATGGCGTGCACCTCCACGGTCGCGATCGTGATCCTGTGGGCGGTCGTCCGGCCGCGGACGGTGCCGGAACTCACGCACTGACGGATACGTTCCACGCGGCCCGGGCCGACCTGGGTCTGCCACGCGTTCGCGACGAAGCACCTGTCGATCGACACGTGCCGTGTCGAAGTCCTCGCCCGATCGGACGGGGCGACTCGCGCCTCCATATGCTGTGGCCATGAGCGACGCGGTGGAGCAGGCACGGGCGGCAGCGGCGGCAGCGAAGGCAGCGGCGGACGAGGCGCGTCGCCTCGCCGACGCTGCGGCCGCGCGCGCTGACGAGCTCGCCGCGGCACTCGAGACCGCGGCAACGGCGTCGAGCGCCACCGACGCGGGAACGACGCTCGCCGCCGACG
>NZ_JABMCE010000031.1 GCF_013359865.1 Curtobacterium pusillum | reverse complement strand
CGGCGGGCCTGCGCGCCGGGACCGGCCGCACGCGCCCCGCGCCCGACGACATCGACACCGTCAACCTGTTCGCCGCCCTGCCGGACGTGCCCCCGAGCCTCCCGGGTGGCCGCCGCCGGGCCGGCGCCAACCGCGTGCGGCTCGCTCAGGCGCTCTCGAGCGTCGCACGGGACGCGGTCGCGCTGTTCACCGAGGTCGGCTTCGACGACGTCGCGGCCGACGGGCAACCCACCCGGCTGAGCCGCTGCTCCGCCGAGGACTGCGGACTCGTGTTCTACGACTCCTCCCGTGGCGGAACCCGTCGCTGGTGTTCGATGCAGCGATGCGGGAACCGTGCGAAGGTACGCGCCCACCGAGCCCGGCGCGCGACCGCCTGAACTCGTTCCGAAAACAAGGATTCGGTACGCCGAATCCTCTGGCATGCTGGACGGCATGACCGAGACAGCAGCGCGCCTCCGCGAGCCGGCAGCACCCGCCGGACCCCCGCGCCGCCGGGCCGCGGGGCTCACGCTGCTCGGACCCGCGTTCGTCGCCGCGATCGCCTACGTCGACCCCGGCAACGTCGCAGCGAACCTGACGGCGGGGGCGAAGTACGGCTACCTGCTGCTCTGGGTCCTCGTCGCCGCGAACGCGAGCGCGGTCGTCGTGCAGTACCTCTCCGCGAAGCTCGGCGTCGTCACCGGCAAGTCCCTGCCGGAGCACCTCGGCCTGCGGATGCGACGCACGCCCCGACTGCTGTTCTGGGCGCAGGCGGAGATCGTGGCGGCTGCGACGGACGTCGCCGAGGTGATCGGCGGCGCGCTCGCCCTGCACCTGCTGTTCGGACTGCCCCTGGTCGCCGGCGGGGTCATCACGGGCGTGGTGTCGATGGCGATCCTCGCGCTGCAGAGCCGCCACGGCACCCGGACGTTCGAGGCCGTGGTCACCGCGATGCTCGCGATCCTCACGATCGGCTTCTGCGCGGGCCTGCTGTTCGCCCGGGTGTCGCCGGGCGAGCTCGTCGCCGGGCTCGCACCGCGCTTCGAGGGGTCCGAGTCGGTGATGCTCGCGGCCTCCATGCTCGGCGCGACCGTGATGCCGCACGCCGTGTACCTGCACTCCGCCCTCGCCCGGGACCGGCACGGCGACGTCCCCGCGGGCCCGGAGCGCCGTCGGGTGCTCGTCGCCACGCGGTGGGACGTCGCCCTGGCACTCGTCGTGGCGGGCGGCGTGAACATCTGCATGCTCGTGCTCGCCGCCGCGACACTGCCCGGCGTCGCGGGGACGGACTCGATCCCGGGCGCGCAGCGGGCCATCGCCGAGCAGGTCGGGCCGGTCGTGGGCGTGCTGTTCGCCGTCGGTCTGCTCGCGTCCGGGTTGGCCTCGACGTCGGTCGGGTGCATGGCGGGCGCCGAGATCATGAAGGGACTGCTGCACGTGCGGATCCCGCTCGTCGTCCGGCGCCTGGTGACGCTCGTGCCGGCGATCGTCCTGCTCGCGGTGAACGCCGACGCGACGATGCTCCTCGTCGTCAGCCAGGTCGTGCTGAGCTTCGGGATCGCGTTCGCGATCGTGCCGCTCGTGGTCTACACGTCGCGACGCAGCGTGATGGGCGCCGACGTCAACGCGATGGCTACCCGCGTGGTCGCGGGGGTCATCGCGCTGGTGATCGTCGCGCTCAACGTCGCGCTCATCGCGCTCACGCTGGCCGGCTGAGCGGGCGGCGCGGGCGGCGCGGGCGGCGCGGGCGGCGCCGCGCCGCGCCTACTCGACGACGCGCACGTTCTTCCAGAACGCCACGTAGCCGGAGTAGTCCTTGCCCACCCGGTCGAACGACGAGGGGATCGGCGTGGGGTACGACCAGGCGTTGTCCTGCAGCGCCTGCCCGTCGACGTTCACGGTGTAGTACTGCGTGTCGCCCTTCCACGGGCAGTGGTACTGGGTCGGGCTCTCGGTGAACAGCTCGGACTTGACGCTCGACGGCGGGAAGTACCAGTTGCCCTCGATCTGGATGAGGTCCTCCTGCGGCGCCTCCGCGATCACGGTGTCTCCGACGACTGCCTTCATGGCACGCTCCTTCGCTCGATGCGGTACCGGATGTCGACGCGAACGCTACGCGCGGGAACCCGATTCCCGCAGGGTGACGAGCTCGCCGTCCGCGGCGAGCGCCGCCCGCACGTCGACGGGGTCCAGGGCGGCGGCCGCTTCGGAGGCGCTCACGAGGTGCTTCACCGCCCGCCGCAGTCCCGTGTACGCGGCGCAGGCGGCCGCCGCCTCGGGCGACGTGTTGTCGATGCCGACCTCGGCGAGGGCGTCGACGACTGCTCCGGCGGCGAGGAGGTCCTCGACCGCGAAGTCCGGTGCGTCCGGCACGTCGGCGGCTTCGCCCGCGGCCTCCGCCGCGTCGTCGCCCGGTGCGTGGTGGCGTCCGGCGGCGACGATCGCGACGACGCAGCGGTCACCGCGTTCGGCCTGGAGGCGCGTCACGCGTCCCGCGACGGCCTGCGCGTTGCCGAGGTGGCCGAGCACGACCTCCGGACCGTCCGGCAGCTGCGCGGCGAGGGAGCGCAGTGCTCGCCCGCGCTCACGGTCGTCGCGCGCCGGGCCGGCCGGGAGGACGTCGATCCAGACGAGCAGGTGGGTGCCCGGGGCGATGCGCGCCGCGCCACCGGTCCCCCATGCGAAGCGGACCTGGTACTGCTGCTGCTGCGTGCGTGCTGCCACCCGAGCCACGATAGCCGCCGCGATGCGCCTGTCCCTTTTTCCACAGGCGGCCCCGCGTCAGGAGTTCGCCAGGGTCGGCGACCGTAGGATTCCATGCCATGGAGATCGCCCCCGCACCCACCCTGACCGGCGACCGCGTGACGCTCGAACCCCTCGGAGCCGAGCACGCGGACGACCTCCGGGCGGCGGTCGCGGACGGTGACCTCTGGCGCACCTGGTACACCTCGATCCCCGCTCCGGCGCAGGTCGACGACGAGATCGACCGTCGCGTCGCCGAGCACGAAGCGGGTCGGATGGTGCCGTTCGCGGTGCGGGACCGTCCGACCGGGCGGGTGGTCGGATCGACGACGTTCCTGAACCCCGACACCGGGAACCGCCGGGTCGAGATCGGTGCGACGTTCCTCTCGCGGTCCGCTCAGCGTTCGGGCATCAACACCGAGGCGAAGCTGCTCATGCTCTCGCACGCGTTCGACGTCTGGGGGTGCATCGCGGTCGAGTTCCGCACGCACTGGCACAACGCGCAGTCCCGCGCCGCCATCGCCGCACTCGGGGCGAAGCAGGACGGCGTGCTCCGGAACCACGCGATCGGCCGCGACGGCACCCTGCGCGACACCGTGGTGTTCTCGATCATCGCGTCGGAGTGGCCGACCGTCCGGCTGTCGCTCGCCGAGCGCCTTCGTCGGCACGACCGCGCCGAGGGCTCTCGCCGCCGTTCCGCCCGGCACGCCTGACCTCGCCGTTCCCAACGGGCCCGAGTAACGTCCGAGCCGTGCACGTCGGCCTCCGGATCACCCTCGACGCGCCGGTGGAAGCCGTGCGCGACGCGCTGCTGTCCCCGGCGGTGATGGTGGCCGTGACGAAGCCGTTCCTCGTGTACCGGTCGCGGGATCCGCGGGGGTTCCCGGTCCGCTGGGTCCCCGGCGAACCGCACCCGATCACGGCGAGCGCGTTCGGGGTACTGCCGGCCGGGGACACCCACGTCGACCTCTCCCGGTACGAGGTCGACGGCGTCCCCGTACAGCGAGACGACGGCGGTGGGACGTCCGGGCTCTTCGGACGGATGAGCATGCGGCACCGGATGGCCGTCCGGCCGACCGCGGACGGCAGGACCCTGCTGCTCGACCAGCTCAGCTACCGGACACGGCCCGCGGTGCTCGGCGTCCTGCTGTGGCCGGGGATGTGGGTCGTCTGGCAGTGGCGCTCGATCCGGATGCGCGCACTCGCGCCCGGCTGGCGCCGCCCTCGACGAGCCGCGGCCTGAGGCGGACGCACACCGTCCCTCCCGCCACGGCCGCCACGCCCTGGTGCTCGTCGACGGACCGGGCGTACGCTCGCACCGTGAGCCAGACGCAAGAGCCGGCAACCGAGGACCGCGTGCACAGCACGCTCGCCACCGTGGACTGGCGGCGGATGACGTTCGACCTCTACCGCCGAGTCCGGGCGACGAGCGATCCCGAGACCGCGCACGCGATGTGGCGCGAGACCCGCGACGCGATGTTCGGCGAGCACCCAGCGAGTCCGCTCCTCGACGAGGACGCCCGGGACTTCGAGTCGCTGCCTGTGCCGGACTACGACCCGTCGTGGCGCTTCCGGGCCCGCATCGAGCCCGCCGAGGCCCTCGCGATGGACGTCGAGACGGGCACCGACGGCATCGTGCACTTCGACCGCCTCGGCGTCGTGACCCTGGCCGGTATCGGATCGCTCGACGTGTGGTCGCACCGCGGCTACGCGGGCGGCGTGTTCATCCCCGTCAAGGACGCCAGCGCCGGCAAGGCCCGGGGGACGTACGGCGGCGGCCGCTACCTCGTCGACACGATCAAGGGCGCCGACCTCGGCGGCGACGACGGCGAGATCGTCCTCGACTTCAACTTCGCGTACAACCCGTCGTGCGCGTACGACCCGGCATGGGCGTGCCCGCTCGCCCCTCCGGGCAACACGGTCGCGGTCCCGATCCCCGTCGGCGAGCAGTACGACTTCTAGGGTGGAGCACATGTCGGGTCTCGTCGCGATCGACGCCGGAGGGCGTGTCCCCCCGTTCGAGCAGGTGCGGTCGCAGATCGCCGCGCAGATCAGTGCCGGTTACCTCGTGGACGGGGAGCGCCTGCCGAGCGTCCGAGGACTCGCGGACGAACTGGGCCTCGCGGCGGGGACGGTGGCGAGGGCCTACCAGCTCCTCGAGGAGGCCGGACTGGTGCAGACCGCGCGCGGTGCCGGCACCCGGGTCGTCCGGCCGGCCGAGGTCCCGGCGCAGGTCACCGAGGCGGCCCGCGCCCTGGCGTCGGCGGCGCGCGAGGCCGGTCTGTCCGCCGACCAGGCGGCGGCTGCGCTGCGCGAGGTCTGGCCCGCCTGACGCGCCGGGGTTGGGTCGTGCCGTGCTCGTCCCCGGTGTGACCTGTCGCCGCGACCCGCGCGTCAGCAGTGCTCGAACACGTGGTCGTCGTCCGAGGGCGTCACGAGCTCCCGGTCGCGCAGGATCGTCATCGCCGGGCGGTCGTCGTCCGCGCACACCGACGACCACGGACGGCCGATGGTGTCCGAGTACTCGATGTCGATGACGTGCTCCCCGTACGCCTTCGTGTAGGCCGAGCACTCCCGGTACTCCACGCACTCCTCGGCGACGACGAAGTCGAACCCGGTCGACTTCCGTCCGGAGACCCCGAGCTGCGGGGTGTTCTTCTGCCCGACGGCGAGCCCGTGGTCGTGCCCCGCGTCGACGAGCGACCGGGCGAGCGCGAGGTTGTCCGCCCGCGTGAGTGCTCCGTCGGACCGCGTCCACGAGTCGAGGTTGTCGAACTCCACCGCCTCGAAGCCCCGCGCTGCGCACCGGGCGACGGACACCGTCAGGACGGCGACGATCTGCGCGCGTGCGCTCGCGGTGCTCGTGTCGAGGAGCATCTCGTCCGGCCAACCCGGGTCGGACACGGGCTTCCCGTCGTCGTCGCGCAGGACCGCCGACGGGTGGTCGTCGAGCCACGCGCCGGCGGCGCCGGGCTGGGTCTGGAAGCCGTTGACGTAACAGATCGAGTACGTGCCCGAAGCGGGGCGCTCGGTGCTGTCCCGCTCGACGATGGTCACGCCGGCCGGCGGTGCGTACGCGCCACCGAGCTGGTAGTCCGGGATCCCGGAGGTCGGCAGGTTCGTCCGAGCCGCCGACGACGCGCCGACCGGGCCGGAGCCGGAGCCGGAGCCCGACGCCACCGCACAGCCGGAGAGCCCGACTCCCGCCACCACGGCCATCGCGACGGTCAGCGTCCCGGTCCGCACTCGCACGCCGGAATCCTCGCACGCTATGATGGACGTACTCGAGGCGCCGATCGCCTCGTGCGTCGTACGGACGCCCCGAACTCCCGACCGTCAACCGGTCGATGATCGAGCACCGCCCGAAGGTGCCAGGCTTCTCTGCTGCGGCGACTGCGCCAGCCACATCCGTTGGCGCGCATCCCGCCCGCGCGCTGCCTCAGAGCGCGCCCACAGCCGGTGACACCGGCTCGAAAGGTCACCATGACCACCAATGACCTCCGTTTCTCCGACCTGGGCGTGCCCGCGCCGATGGTCACCGTCCTCGCCGACCAGGGCAAGGAGACCGCGTTCCCGATCCAGGCGGACACGCTCCCCGACTCGCTCAAGGGCAAGGACGTCCTCGGCCGTGGCCGCACCGGCTCCGGCAAGACGATCGCGTTCGCGATCCCCCTGGCCGCCCGCCTCGCCGCCAGCGGTCGCAAGCGCCGCGCCGGTCGCCCCCGCGCCCTGGTGCTCGCCCCCACCCGTGAACTCGCGACGCAGATCGACGCGACCCTCGCTCCCCTGGCCAAGGCGATGGGCCTGAACACCACGACCGTCTTCGGCGGCGTCGGCCAGGGCCGCCAGGTCGACGCCCTGCGCGGCGGGGTCGACGTCGTCGTCGCCTGCCCGGGTCGCCTCGCCGACCTCATGCAGCAGGGGCACGTGAACCTCGGCGACATCGAGGTCACCGTGCTCGACGAGGCCGACCACATGGCCGACATGGGCTTCCTCCCCGGCGTGACCAAGATCATGCAGGCCACGCCCGAGAAGGGGCAGCGCCTGCTGTTCTCCGCCACGCTCGACAACGGCGTGGACAAGCTCGTCAAGAAGTTCCTGCACAACCCGGTGATGCACTCGATCGACGACGAGACCAGCCCGGTCGAGGCGATGACCCACCACCTGTTCGAGGTCGCCGACGCCGACGCGAAGAAGGACCTCGTCCGGACGCTCGCGAGCGGCACCGGTCGCCGCATCCTGTTCATGCGCACGAAGCACCACGCCAAGCGCCTGGCGAAGCAGCTCACCAGTTCGGGCATCCCCGCGGTGGACCTGCAGGGCAACCTGTCGCAGGGCGCCCGTGAGCGGAACCTCGCGAAGTTCTCGTCCGGCGAGGCGCTCGTCCTCGTCGCCACCGACGTCGCAGCCCGTGGCGTGCACGTCGACCACGTCGAACTCGTCGTGCACGTCGACCCGCCGACCGAGCACAAGGCGTACCTGCACCGTTCGGGCCGTACCGCCCGTGCGGGGTCGTCGGGCGACGTCGTCACCGTGACGATGCCGGCCGAGCGTCGGGACGTCGCGCAGATGATGCGGGCAGCAGCGATCAAGGTCACGCCGCAGCAGGTCACCTCGACCTCGCCCGCGGTCACCGCGCTCGTCGGCGACGTCGCTCCGATCCGCCACGTCGCCCCGGAGCAGCCCGCGCAGCAGCAGCGCCAGCCGAAGCAACGGACGAACGAGTCCGACAGCGCGGGCGGCGGTCGTCGCCGTGGTCGCGGCGGTCGGACGGGAGGCGCGGTGCAGGCCCCGCGCACCGGCTCGGCCTCCGGGTCCTCCGGTGCAGGGCGTCGTGGCGGCCGTGCCGCCGAGGCCGGCTCCGGCG
>NZ_JABMCE010000030.1 GCF_013359865.1 Curtobacterium pusillum | reverse complement strand
GACCGGAGCGGCCTGGGGGACCGGCGCGGCAGCGGGGGGAGCGGACGGAGCCTGCGGCGCCGCGGGCTGCGTCTGTCCGGCGGGGGCCGGCTCGGGCTCGGTGGGCTCCGGAGCCGGGGTCTCGGACTCCTGCTCGGTGCTCGGTGCGGCCTCGGGCTCCTCGGCGTCGGCAGCAGCTTCGTTCGACGACTCGGACGACTCGGACGAGCCCCCGTCGGACGAGCCGGAGCCGTCGCCGATCTTCACCAGCGCGGTGCCGACCTCGACGGTCTCGTCCTCCTGCACGAGGATCTCCTCCACGACGCCGGCGATCGGCGACGGGATCTCGGTGTCGACCTTGTCGGTCGAGACCTCGAGCAGCGGCTCGTCGACCTCGACCCGGTCACCGACGTTCTTCAGCCATCGGGTCACCGTGCCCTCGGTGACGCTCTCGCCGAGCGCCGGGAGGTTGACGGATTCGCTCATCGGGTGGACTCCTCTTCGCGGGGGTGGTTCGTGGTGGTGGTCATGGTGTTCACAGTGCGTGCAGCGGCTTGCCCGCGAGGTGCAGGAACGCCTCGCCCAGCGCTTCGTTCTGCGTCGGGTGCGCGTGGATGAGCGGGGCGACGTCCTCCGGGTAGGCCTCCCAGTTCACGGCGAGCTGTGCTTCGCCGATGAGCTCGCCGACCCGGGCACCGATCATGCTGACGCCCACGACGGGACCGTCGACGACGCGGACGACCTTGATCGAACCCGAGGTGCCGATGATGTGGCTCCTGCCGTTGCCGGCGAGGTTGTACTCGTACGAGTCCACCTTGTCGGCGCCGTACTGCTCCTCGGCCTTGGCCTGCGAGAGCCCGACGGACGCGACCTCGGGGTCGGAGTACGTGATCTTCGGGATGTTCTTGTCCTCGATGACCACCGGGTTCAGACCGGCGATCTCCTCGGCGACGAAGATGCCCTGCTGGAAGCCACGGTGCGCGAGCTGCAGGCCCGGGACGATGTCGCCGACGGCGTACACGTTCGGGAGGTTCGTGGCGAGGCGCTCGTTCGTGGTGACGAACCCGCGGTCCATGGCCACGCCGACCTCGTCGAAGCCGACGTTCTGCGTGACGGGGCCACGGCCGACCGCGACGAGGAGGATGTCGCCGTCGAAGGTCTTGCCGTCCTCGAGGGTGACGACGACGCCGTTCTCGTGCTGCTCGACGCCCTGGAACCGGACACCGAGCGAGAACTCGATGCCGCGCTTGCGGAACGCGCGCTCGAGCTGCTTCGACATCGACTCGTCCTCGGCGGGGACGAGGTGGGGGAGCGCCTCGACGATCGTCACCTCGGCACCGAAGGACTTCCAGACGCTGGCGAACTCGACGCCGATGACGCCGCCGCCGAGGATGACGACCTTGTTCGGCACGTAGTCCATGCGGAGCGCCGTCTCGGAGGTGATCACGCGACCGCCGATCTCGAGACCCGGCAGCGACTTCGAGTACGAACCCGTCGCGAGGACGATGTTCTTCCCGGTCACGCTCTGGTCGCCGACCTGCACGGTGTTCTGCGAGGTGAGGCGGCCCCAGCCCTCGACGACGGTGATGCCGCGAGCCTTGATGAGGCCCTGGAGCCCCTTGTACTTCGAGCTGATGACGCCCTGCTGGTACTCGATGACCTTCGGGACCTCGACGCCGGCGAACTCGGCGATGACGCCGTACTTCTCGGCGTCGCGGGTGCCGTCGGCGATCTCGGCCGCGTGCAGCAGCGCCTTCGTCGGGATGCAGCCGCGGTGCAGACACGTCCCCCCGAGCTTGTCTCCCTCGATGAGCGCGACGCTCATGCCGAGCTCGGCGGCCCGGAGCGCAGCGGCGTACCCACCACTGCCGCCACCGAGGACCACGACGTCGTAAGTCTGTTCCGTCACCTGGTGCAACTCCCTCGTGCGTGTCGGGACCGGTCGGGCCCCACTGGACACCGCGGTGGCGGCGTCCGACGGTCGGACCGCGTGGTTCCGGTCCCGTCCCGTTGGTTTCCGACGGGGGCACGCCGAGCGCACTTCCCCGCCGGAGTCAAACCTACTACTTGGCCTGGAGCTCTTCTGCGAGCGCGATGAGCGTGCGGACCATGACGCCGGTCGCGCCCTTGCCGAGCCATCCGTACCCGCCGCCCTTGTTCTCCGACGGGCCGGCGATGTCGAGGTGCGCCCACGGGATGCCCTCGCCGACGAAGCGCTCGAGGAACTTCCCGGCGAGCAGCATGCCGCCCGCCGGGTTGCCCACGGTCGCGTTCACCATGTCGGCGATCTCGGAGGCCAGTCGGGCATCGAGCTCCTCGGGGAGCGGCATCGGCCAGATCGGCTCCGCCACCGACTCGGCGACCGCACGGACCTGGGCGACGAGGTCGTCGCTGCCCATGAGCCCAGTCGTCCGGTCGCCGAGCGCGACGACCTGTGCGCCGGTGAGCGTCGCGACGTCGACGATGGCGTCGGGCTGCTCGAGCGACGCCGCTGCCATGCCGTCGCCCAGGACGAGCCGGCCCTCGGCGTCGGTGTTCGTGACCTCGACGGTCTTGCCGTTCTTCATCGTGAGGACGTCGCCGGGGCGGGTCGCGGACCCGGACGGCATGTTCTCGGCGAGGCAGAGCCATGCCGTGACCTTCGTCTCAAGTCCGAGGCGAGCGGCGGCGACGGTCGCGGCGAGCACGGTGGCCGCACCGGTCATGTCGGTCTTCATCCCGAGCATCGAGCCGGCGGGCTTGAGCGAGAGGCCGCCCGAGTCGAACGTGATGCCCTTGCCGACGAGTGCGAGGTGCTTCGTCGCGCCGGCGGGCTCGTACCGCACGACCACCAGGCGCGGCGGACGCTCGGAGCCGCGGCCGACGCCGAGGATGCCGCCGAAGCCCTGCTCCGACAGGGCCGTCTCGTCCAGCACCTCGACGCGCAGGGGGAGGCCCTCGGCCTGCGCGACCGCGACGTCGGCGACGTCGGCCGGGCCGAGGTCACCGGCGGCCGTGTTCACGAGGTCGCGGACGAGCGTGGCGGCGTCGGCGACGATCGCCGGCCGCACGGTGGCGTCGTCGGCGACGGAAGCGGGGGAGACGACCTGCACGGCCTGATCGCCCCGCGCCGGGCCGGTCGTCCCGGTGCCCTTGTGCCGCGTGAACGAGTAGGCGCCGAGTGCGGCGCCCTCGAGTGCGGCGTCGACGAGCTCGGCCGAGTCGGTCGGCAGCGCGAGTGCGATGGAGGCGACCGTGGGCAGCTGGCGCACGGCACTGCCGGCGGCGGAGCGGACCGCTGCGGCGTCGGTGCCGCTGCCGAGTCCGACGAGGGCGATCCCGGTCGCGGCGACCCCGGTGCCGGGCAGGCGGACGAGCTGGTCCTTGGCGCCGGTCGCACCGATCGAGGCGAGGTCGAGGTCCGCCAGCGCGTCGACCGCCCCGGCGGCGCTCGGCGCCAGCGTCGCGGGTCCGCCGTCCGTTCCGGGCCGGACGCCGACGACGAGGACGTCGGCGGTGACGGTGGCGGGGCTGGAAGTGGTGGTGGAGAGCGTCGGTCGGACCATGCGTCAACCCTATCCAGCAGGTGTTCGCTGTCGGCGTGGTCGCTGCGCAGGGGGGACCGGGACGCCCCGCCTAGCATGGGGACGGTGAACCACCCCGAGGAGCTCTACACCTTCGCCGAGGACGCGCCGACCGTGCCCGAGGGGCTGCACCTGGTCGCCGGACTGACCGGTTTCGCCGATGCCGGGGCGGCCGTGGCGCAGGTCACGACGGCCGTGCTGGGGTCGCTGGAGACCGAACTCGTCGCGGAGTTCGACCCGGACGTGCTGCTCGACTGGCGAGCCCGACGCCCGGTGATCACCTTCGAGCACGACCACATCGCCGCCGTCGAGCCGCCTCGTCTCCGGCTGCACCTCGTGCGCGACGAGATCGGGCAACCGTTCCTGTTCCTCTCCGGGTACGAACCGGACTTCCAGTGGAACCGGTTCGTCCGGGCCGTGACGGACCTCGCCGCGGACCTCCGGGTCGCCGACACCACGTGGGTGCAGTCGATCCCGATGCCGGTCCCGCACACGCGTCCGATCAGCCTGACCGTCTCGGGCACGCGCGCCGACCTCGTCGAGCAGATGAGCGTGTGGAAGCCCGAGACGCAGGCGCCGGCGAACGTCCTGCACCTCGTCGAGCACCGTCTGTCCGAGCTCGGTCGGACGGTCACCGGGCTCGTCCTGCTCGTCCCGCACTACCTCTCGGACACCGAGTTCCCGGACACGGCCGTCGCCGCGCTGTCCGGCATCTCCTCGGCCACCGGCCTCATCTTCCCGTCCGACGAGCTCCGCGAAGAGGGGCGCGAGTTCCGCACGCGCGTCGACGAGCAGGTCGCCGGCAACGAGGAACTGCAGCGGCTCGTCTCGGTCCTCGAGGAGCGCCACGACACGTACATGGAGGGGAACCCGATCGGGTCCCCGCTCACGGGTGTCGACGGGCAGGTCCCGACCGCGGACGCGATCGCGGCCGAGCTCGAGCGCTTCCTGGCGGACCGCCGACCGGACGGCGAAGCGACCACCGACTGAGCCGCGCCGGCGTCCCGGGGGCGAGCCGCGCCTCCCTTCCGGACTGGAGGCGCGACCCGCGTCGCGCACGCATCCTGCGTTCTCCACAGGTGGGCCCGGCGGCGGGGCCGCCCCCGATAGCCTGGTCGGGTGAACTCCCGCCGCGCCTTCCTCGTGTGGGGCGTCGCGGTGCTCGCCTACGTCCTCGCGGTGGTGCAGCGGTCCTCGCTCGGGGTCTCCGGTGTCGACGCGCAGGACCGGTTCGCCGTGTCGGCGGCCGTGCTGTCGACGCTCGCGGTGGTGCAGATCGCGGTGTACGCCGGGCTGCAGATCCCGGTGGGCATCGCTCTCGACCGGGTCGGTCCGCGCAAGCTCGTCCTGCTCGGGGCCGCGCTGCTCGTGGTCGGCCAGGCCGTCGTCGCCGTGTCGCCCACGATCGGGCCGGCGATCGCGGGGCGGGTGCTCGTCGGCGCCGGTGACGCGATGACCTTCATCTCGGTGATCCGCCTCGTGCCGATGTGGTTCAGCGGGCGGATCCTGCCGCAGATCTCGCAGTGGACCGGCAACCTGGGGCAGGTCGGGCAGATCCTGTCGGCGTTCCCGTTCGCCGTGCTGCTGCACTCCGCGGGCTGGACCCCGGCGTTCGGCGTCGCGGCGGCCGCCAGTGCGGTGGGCCTCGTGCTCGCGTTCGTCTTCGTCAGGAACGGGCCGGTCCCGGTCCGCACCGACACGATCCCGCTCCCGCTCCCGCACACCTGGCGCGGCGCGTTCCACACCTTCGGGCACGCGCTCCGGCGTCCGGGCACGCAGCTCGGGTTCTGGTCGCACTACGTGACGCAGTCCTCCGGGACGGTGTTCTCGCTCCTCTGGGGCGTCCCGATGCTGCGCGGACTGGGGTACTCGTCGTCCGAGGCAGCGGGCTTCCTCACCGTCATCGTCGTGACCGGCTTCGTCGTCGGACCGGTCCTCGGCGTGCTCTGCGCCCGCTTCCCGCTGCGCCGATCGAACCTGGTGCTCGCCATCGTGTTCGCCCTCGCCGTGGTGTGGACGGCGATCCTGCTCTGGCCGGGACACCCGCCGACCTGGATCCTGGTCGTGCTCGTCGTGGTGATGGGGATCGGCGGCCCCGGCTCGCTCATCGGGTTCGACTTCGCCCGGTCGTTCAACCCGGTCGGTTCGCTCGGGTCGGCCAACGGCGTGGTGAACGTCGGCGGCTTCCTCGCGGCGTTCGTGATGATGTTCCTCATCGGCACGATCCTCGACATCGCGTCGCAGGCCACCGGCCAGACCGTCTTCGCCTGGGCGAACTTCCGCGTGGCACTCACCGTCCAGTACGTGGTGGTCGGGATCGGCGTCGTCATGCTGCTGCACGCCCGACGCCGCACGCGCCGTGTCCTCCACGCCCAGGACGGAATACGGGTGGCCCCACTGTGGGTTGCACTGGTTGCGCGCCTGCGGAAGCGGAGCGTGCAATAATGAGGTCGGACCCGTTCGGGCCTCCTGTGTCTCGGAGCACTCCAGTGCGCCGCAGAACCCGGGGGACTTGACATGGGTCCTAGTGCTGCCCGGAACGGTAGGACCTGTTGACGCGCGAGTGTGCGGCACAGGCCCTGGGTGGCGAGGGAGGCCACGACCCCACGAACGTGGCACGACGAGAGAGGTGATCGCATGGCTGCCCGGAGCACGACGATCGATCCCACGAAGGACACTGCGCCCGAGGGCACCACGGCGGACGACGCCGCGGAGACCGAGGGGACGGCCGCGCCGAAGAAGCGCGCCACCAAGACCACCGCCAAGAAGGCCGCCACGAAGAAGGCCGCCCCGAAGGCGAAGAAGAAGGCGTCCGACGACGAGGACCTCGACGAGGAGACCCCGGCGGCCGAGGCCGACGTCGACGCGACCGACGACACCGACGCGGCGGACGAGTCCGACGACAAGGACGCCAAGCCGGACGCCGCAGCCGCGGTCGCCGCCGGTGCGCTCGTCATCTCGCAGTCCGACGACGACGAGGCCCCGGTCTACTCGACCACGATCACCGGTGCCACCGCCGACCCGGTGAAGGACTACCTCAAGCAGATCGGCAAGGTCGCGCTCCTCAACGCCGAGCAGGAGGTCGAGCTCGCGATGCGCATCGAGGCCGGTCTGTTCGCCGAGGACAAGCTGCAGCACTCGACGGGCCTGTCGAAGCCGGAGGAGCGCGAGCTCCGCTGGGTCGCCCGTGACGGTCAGCGCGCGAAGTCGCACCTGCTCGGCGCGAACCTCCGTCTGGTCGTCTCGCTGGCCAAGCGCTACACGGGGCGCGGCATGCAGTTCCTGGACCTCATCCAGGAGGGCAACCTCGGTCTGATCCGTGCGGTCGAGAAGTTCGACTACACCAAGGGCTTCAAGTTCTCGACGTACGCGACGTGGTGGATCCGTCAGGCCATCACCCGCGCCATGGCCGACCAGGCGCGCACGATCCGCATCCCGGTCCACATGGTCGAGGTCATCAACAAGCTCGCCCGCGTGCAGCGGCAGATGCTGCAGGACCTCGGTCGCGAACCCACTCCGGAAGAGCTCGCCCGCGAGCTCGACATGACCCCGGAGAAGGTCGTCGAGGTGCAGAAGTACGGCCGCGAGCCGATCTCGCTCCACACCCCGCTGGGTGAGGACGGCGACTCCGAGTTCGGCGACCTGATCGAGGACACCGAGGCGGTCGTGCCGGCCGACGCCGTCGGGTTCACGATGTTGCAGAAGCAGCTCGAGAGCCTGCTGGACTCCCTGTCCGAGCGCGAGGCGGGCGTGATCCGCATGCGCTTCGGCCTGGGTGACGGCCAGCCGAAGACCCTCGACCAGATCGGTGACACCTTCGGCGTGACGCGTGAGCGCATCCGTCAGATCGAGTCGAAGACGATGGCGAAGCTCCGCCACCCGTCGCGGTCGCAGTCGCTGCGCGACTACCTCGAGTAGGCCGATGCGGTTCTTCATCCCGATCCTCATCGGGCGGATCCTCCGCGCCCTCGCCAGAGCGCGGGGCGGGGGGTCTGCCTACCCCGGGTACATCGTCCTGAAGCTGGTGCCGAACTTCCTCCAGCACGTGACGAAGCAGTTCCCGAACGGCGTCGTCTTCGTCCTCGGCTCCAACGGCAAGTCGACGACGACCCACATGATCTCCGACATCGTGCGGGCACACGGGCTCCGCGTGTTCACGAACCCGTCGGGGGCGAACCTGCCGCAGGGGATCGCCTCCGCGCTCCTGTCCGAGGTGTCGCTGACGGGTCGCCTCAAGGCCGACATCGGCATCCTCGAGGTCGACGAGGCCTTCGCGGTCGAGCTCGCCGGCATCCTGTCGCCGTCCACGGTGACGATGCTCAACGTGCAGGTCGACCAGCTGTACCGGTTCTTCGAGACCGAGCGCGTCGCGACGATGATGCTCGACACGGCGGCGCTGTCCTCGGCGAACGTCATCACGAACCACGACGACCAGTTCCTCGACGCGTACTCCGCGGTCGACGGGCAGCGTGTGCTCCGCTTCGGTGCGAGCGACGAGGTCATCGCGGCGGCACCGAACGGTCTCCAGAACGCGGACGACTTCGCGACGAGCGCGGAACGTGCCCGGACGACGGCCGACGCCGAGGTGATCGCGCACACCGGCGACGGTGCGACCATCCGCTTCGACGGCGCCGACATCCCGGTCCGTCTGCCGGCGCGCGGCCTGCACTACGCGGTCGACGCCGCGGCCGCCACCGCGACGGCGAGTGCCGCGCTCGGTGCGCAGTTCCGCGCCGACGCGGTCACGACGGCCTTCGGCACGATGAAGCCCGCGTACGGCCGTGGCGAACGGCTCCCCATCGCCGGCGAGTCCGCCGAGTTCACCATGTTCAAGAACGCCGCGAGCCTCCAGCTCAACCTCGACGCACTGCCGGACCACCCCGAGCAGGTCCTCATGGCGATCGACGAGGGCACGCCGGACATCTCGTGGATCTACGACATCGACTTCTCGAAGCTCGACCACGTCGACGTCGTGTCCGGCGACAAGGCCTGGCAGATCGCGATCGCACTGGAGCACGCCGGTGTCCGCATCGGCCGCGTCGAGCCCGACGTCGAGGCCGCGATCAAGCACATGGAGCAACTCGGCGCCACCACCAGCGGCACGAAGAACTTCATCGTCAACTACGAGATCATGATGATCGCCCGCAAGGCCCTCGGCCACCCGGACATGGAGAAGACCGCATGACGGCCGAACGGCTGACCATCCTGCACGTCTACCCCCGCCAGATGGGTGTGTCGGGTGACCGCGGCAACGTGGCGGCTCTCGTCCGCCGCGCCGCCGCCGCGGACATCGCCACCGAGGTGCTCGAGTACGCGCCGGGCGACGCGCTCCCCACGGCTGCCGACGTCGTCGTGATCGGCAACGGGCCCCTCAGCGCGATGCGGTCCCTGGGCGGCGACGTTGCCCGGATCGGTTCCCCGCTCCGCGAGTTCCATGCCGCAGGCGTCCCGATCGTGGCGGTGGGCGGCGGTTTCGACCTCGCCACGAACGAGGTCGTCCCCACCGACGGCGCCGTCGTCACCGGCTTCGGGGTGTTCGACGCGCGGGCCGTCCGCGGCGCCGAGCGCCGGGTGAACTACTTCGTGCTCGACACGAAGTACCCGCTGCTCCCGGGAGCCCCGGCGCGGCTCGCGGGATTCGAGGACCACGCCACGCGGATCGAACTCGGTGCCGGTGTCCAACCGTTCGCCGACGTCGTCTCCGGCGGCGGCAACCAGGCGGGCGCTCCCGTCGAGGGTGCGATCGCCGGCACGTCGTTCGGCACGCACACCCAGGGTCCGATCCTGCCGCTCAACCCGCAGCTGACCGACGGCGTCCTCGCCGCGGCGACCGCGCGGCTCGGCCGCGAGTACGCGCCGGACCCGGAGCGTACGGCGACGATCGACCGCTACGCGCGCGAGGCGCGGGCGACGATCGACCGCTACGTCGACAAGGCGTTCAAGCGGATCGCCTGAGACGCGACCACACGACGAACGGGAGGCGCGGTGCCAGCTGGCACCGCGCCTCCCGTTCGTCTGCGCTCGTCTTCCGGAACGCTACTTCGACTCGTAGAGTCGGCTGCTCTCGTCGTGCCACTCGATCGCGGTCGCGGCGAGCTTGTCCTTGAACTCCGCGCCGTGGTGAGCGCAGAAGAACAGCTCACCGCTGGCCATGGTGGCCCGGATGTACGCCTGCGCACCGCAGCTGTCGCAGCGGTCAGCAGCAGTGAGCTGGTTGCTGCCGAGTTCGTCGATGGAGAGGTCCTGCACGGTCTGGGTCATTGCTGTGCTCCTCACGGATCGCAGGTGGTGCGGGTTGGTCCACCTATTTCAACACGTGCTGCCTGGGAGTGGCGCATTGTCGGAGGCCCATTTCGCTCACCGCGGATCGGCTGTCCCCAGTCCGAGTGTCCGCGCTCGGGTGTCGGTGCGCCTCGCTAGCATCGGAAGGTGAGCTCCGACTACTCCGCACGCCATCTCTCCGTCCTCGAAGGGCTCGAGGCGGTCCGCAAGCGTCCGGGCATGTACATCGGGTCGACGGACTCCCGCGGCCTCATGCACTGCCTGTGGGAGATCATCGACAACTCCGTGGACGAGGCCCTTGCCGGGCACGGGGACGAGATCGGTGTCGTGCTGCACGCGGACGGCTCCGTCGAGGTCCGGGACACCGCGCGCGGCATCCCGGTCGACGTCGAACCGAAGACCGGACTGACCGGGGTCGAGGTCGTGTTCACCAAGCTCCACGCCGGCGGCAAGTTCGGGTCCGGCTCCTACGCGGCGTCCGGTGGGCTGCACGGCGTCGGTGCCTCGGTCGTCAACGCGCTGTCGGAGCGCCTCGACGTCGAGGTCGACCGCGGCGGCAAGACGTACGCGATGTCGTTCCACCGCGGCGAGCCGGGCACGTTCGACGACGCGAAGGGCGTCGGGCCCGACGCCCCGTTCTCGCCGTTCACCTCGGGCAGTGAACTCCGCGTCGTCGGCAAGGTGAAGAAGGGCGTCACGGGCTCCCGGATCCGGTACTGGGCCGACCGGCAGATCTTCACCGCGGACGCCAAGTT
>NZ_JABMCE010000029.1 GCF_013359865.1 Curtobacterium pusillum | reverse complement strand
CTCTGGGGCCGGCGCTGGCGCTGACCGTTCCGGAGCACGCTCCGGGCGCGCGGGCGCCCCCGACGCAGACGTGGCGGCAGGTGCGACCGTGGCGCCGGGTGCGCGCGAGGTGGTCGGCGCGGGCGTGGTCCCCGCTGCCGGGATCGTCTCCGGTCCGGCCTGGTGGCCACCGGCGTCCCCGACGCCGATGCGTCGCTCGAGACGCTCCACACGGGCGAGCGCACCACGCTGGGTGTCGTCGGCCTCGGGCACGAGCATCCGCGCGGTCATGAGCTCGAGGTGGAGTCGCGGCGAGGTCGCCCCCGTCATCTCGGTCAGCGCCCGGTTCGCGATGTCCGCCGCGCGCGAGAGCCCGGTGGCACCGAAGACCCCGGCCTGGCGGGTCATCGTGTCGAGTTCTTCCGGCGAGACGCCCCGGAGGACGGCCGCGGCGCTCTCGTTCGTCGCGGCGACGACGATGAGGTCGCGGAGGCGCTCGAGCAGGTCCTCGACGAAGCGGCGCGGGTCCTGCCCGGTCTGCACCACGCGGTCGATCGCCGCGAACGCCGAGGCGGGATCGGCCACGGCGAGCGCGTCCACGACGTCGTCGAGCAGCGCCGCGTCGGTGTAGCCGAGGAGTGCGACGGCACGGTCGTAGGCGATCGCCCCGTCCTCGCTTCCGGCCATGAGCTGGTCGAGCAGCGACAGCGTGTCTCGGACCGACCCGCCGCCGGCCCGGACGACGAGGGGCAGCACGCCCGGGGCGACCGTCACCGATTCCTGCGTGCAGAGCTGCTCGACGTACTCGAGCATGGCTGCCGGCGGGACGAGTCGGAACGGGTAGTGGTGGGTGCGCGAGCGGATCGTGCCGATGACCTTCTCGGGCTCGGTCGTCGCGAAGATGAACTTGACGTGCTCCGGCGGTTCCTCCACCAGCTTGAGGAGCGCGTTGAAGCCCTGCGGCGTCACCATGTGGGCTTCGTCGAGGATGAAGATCTTGTAGCGGTCGCGTGCCGGTGCGAACACGGCGCGGTCGCGGAGGTCGCGGGCGTCGTCGACACCGTTGTGGCTGGCGGCGTCGATCTCGATGACGTCGAGCGATCCCCCGCCGCCGCGGGCCAGTTCGACGCAGCTCGGGCACACGCCGCACGGGGTGTCCGTCGGCCCCTCGGCGCAGTTGAGGCAGCGCGCCAGGATGCGGGCCGAGGTCGTCTTGCCGCAGCCGCGCGGACCGCTGAACAGGTACGCGTGGTTCACCCGGTTCGTGCGCAGGGCCGTCCGGAGCGGATCGGTGACCTGCGACTGTCCGATCAGCTCGGCGAAGTTCTCGGGCCGGTAACGGCGATACAGGGCGGTGACCACGCCCCAAGGGTAACCGGGACGACCGACACCCCGTGCCGCCGGACGGCGACCTGTGGGAAGTCCGGCGCTCGGCTCGGACGCACCCGCGAGAGCCGGCGCGGAACGAAGAAGACTCCTCACGCACCCGCACACGAGAAAGCACAGCCCCGGTTACCCCGCGGAACGAAGAAGACTCCTCACGCACCCGCCAGAGCCCGGTTACCCTTGCTGCGTTTCCGCCCTGGGGGAGTTGGCCTGGATGGCGTCACGTGAGGAGCCGCCGAGAAGTCTACCGGATGCACCGGGCATGATCGGACACATGAAGATCGCCATCGCCGGAGGACACGGTCAGATCGCCCTCCTCCTCGCCCGCCTCGTCACCGACGCCGGCCACGACGCCGTCGCCATCGTCCGGAACCCCGCGCACGTCCCCGACGTGGAGCAGCAGGGCGCGACGGCGATCGTCGCCGATCTGGAACAGCTGGACGACGACGAGCTCGCGCTCCGGCTCCGCGGGGTCGACGCGGTGGTCTTCGCAGCCGGAGCCGGGCCGAACAGCGGTGCCGAGCGGAAGCTCACGGTGGACCGTGACGGCGCGATCCTCCTCGCCGACGCGGCGGAACGTGCCGGCATCCGCCGCTACGTCATGATCTCCGCGATGGCGGCGGACTCGTACGATCCGGAGCGCGCGGTGGTGCCCGCCCGGACCGAAGCCGACGTGTTCCAGGTCTACCTGCGCGCCAAGGCCGAGGCGGACGCGAGCCTCCGCGCGCGGAGCCTCCGGTGGACGATCGTGCGCCCGGGCGCCCTGCTCGACACCCCGCCCCAGGGCACGGTCGACGTCGGCCGGACGGTGCCGCGCGGCTCGATCCCGCGCGCGGACGTCGCGGCGGTCGTGCTGCACGCGCTCCTCGACGACACCGCGGTCGGTGTCCAGTTCGAGGTCACGAGCGGCAACACCCCCATCCCCGCGGCCCTCTCCGCCCTCAGCTGAGGGCGACCGCAGCCGACTGCCGGGCGATCTCGAGCTCCTCGTTCGTCGGGATGACGAGCACCGCCACACGTGAGCGGTCCGTGGAGATGAGCCGCGCCTCCTTCGAGGCGAGCTCGTTCCGGTCCCGGTCGACCTCGATCCCGAGGTGTTCGAGTCCGGCGAGCACCCGGCGACGCAGCAGCGCGTTGTTCTCGCCCACGCCCGCGGTGAACACGACCGCGTCGAGCCCGCCCAGCTGCGCCGTGTAGGCGCCGACGTAGCGGCGGATCCGGTGCCGGTACACGGCGAGCGCCGCCTCGGCGTCGTCGTCGCCGTTCAGCGCCGCGTCCTGCACGTCGCGCATGTCGCCGTTCCCGGTGAGCCCGAGCAGCCCGGACTGCTTGTTGAGCATCGTGTCGAGTTCGTCGAACGACAGGCCAGCCTCGCGGTGGAGGTGGATGAGGACGGCCGGGTCGAGGTCGCCGGAGCGGGTGCCCATGACCAGGCCCTCGAGCGGTGTGAGGCCCATCGACGTCTCGATCGATCGGCCACCGTCGATCGCCGCCGCGGACGCCCCGTTGCCGAGGTGCAGCACGATGGTCTTCAGCTCGGCGAGCGGTCGGCCGAGGAACTCCGCGGCCTGCTCGGACACGTACTTGTGGCTCGTCCCGTGCATGCCGTACCGGCGGATGCGGTACTTCGCGGCGAGGTCCGCGGGGATCGCGTACGTGTACGCGTGCGGCGGCATCGTCTGGTGGAACGCGGTGTCGAACACGGCGACCTGCGGCACGTCCGAGAACACCTGCTTCGCGGCCCGGATCCCTTCGAGGTTGGCCGGGTTGTGCAGTGGCGCGAGGCTGTTCAGTTCCTCGATCTCGCGCTCGACGTCGTCCGTCACGACGGTGGCCCGATCGAAGGTGGTGCCGCCGTGCACGACGCGGTGGCCGACGACGGCGGGCGGGTACTCGTCGAAGGACGGACCCACCTTGGCGAACGCGTCGATCATCGCCTGGAAGCCGGCGGCGTGGTCGGGGACCTCGGTCGAGTCGTTGGACGAGGACTCACCGGTGAGCGCGTTGGTGTGCTTCCACGCCCCCGTGGACTCGCCGATGCGTTCGACGAGTCCGGAGGCGAGCGTGCGCTCCCCCTCGAGCTCGATGAGCTGGTACTTGAACGAACTCGAACCCGAGTTCACGACGAGGGCTGCGGTCACTGGTGGTGTCGCTTTCTGCTCATGGCCTGGTCGGCCGGACTGGAGGCGCGGCGCGGGTCGGACGGTCAGGCCACGTCGGACGCGGTGCCGGCCTGGATCGCGGTGATCGCGACCGTGTTCACGATGTCGCCGACGAGCGCGCCGCGGGAGAGGTCGTTGATCGGCTTGCGCAGTCCCTGCAGCACGGGGCCGATCGCGACGGCACCGGCAGAGCGCTGCACGGCCTTGTACGTGTTGTTGCCCGTGTTGAGGTCGGGGAAGATGAACACCGTCGCGCGGCCGGCCACCGGCGAGTCCGGCATCTTCGTGCTCGCGACCGTCGGGTCGGCGGCGGCGTCGTACTGGATCGGTCCCTCGACCAGCAGGTCGGGACGGCGCTCGCGGACGAACGCGGTGCCGGCGCGGACCTTGTCGACGTCGGCCCCGGTGCCGCTGTCGCCGGTGGAGTAGCTCAGCATCGCCACGCGCGGGTCGATGCCGAACTGCGTCGCGGTCTCGGCCGACGAGATCGCGATGTCGGCGAGCTGCTCGCTCGTCGGGTCCGGGATGACGGCGCAGTCGCCGTACACGAGGACCCGGTCGGCGAGGGCCATCAGGAACACGCTCGACACGATCGAGGTCTCCGGGCGGGTCTTGATGATCTCGAAGGAGGGACGGATCGTGTGCGCCGTCGTGTGCTTCGCCCCGGAGACCATGCCGTCGGCAAGGCCGAGCTGGACCATGAGCGTCCCGAAGTAGGACACGTCGGTCACGGTGTCCCGGGCGAGTTCGATGCTCATGCCCTTGTGCGCCCGGAGCTTCGTGTACTCCTCGGCGAAGCGCTCGCGGAGTTCGGGGTCGAACGGGCTGACGAGCTGCGCGGCCTCGAGGTCGAGGCCGAGTTCGGTCGCTCGGGTGCGGATCGCCGCGGGGTCGCCGAGGATCGTGAGCTCGCACACCTGCCGCTGCAGCAGCGTCGATGCCGCTCGGAGGATGCGGTCGTCGTCACCCTCGGGCAGGACGATGCGCTTCCCGTAGCCGCGGGCCCGGTCGAGCAGCCCGTGCTCGAACATGAGCGGCGTGACCACGCCGGAGGGGGCGAGCTGGAGCCGGTCGCGGAGGGCGTCAGCGTCGACGTGCTGCTCGAAGAGCGCGAGCGCGAGGTCGGCCTTCCGCGGGGAGTCGGCCGCGAGCCGCCCGCGCGTCTGGGTGATGCGGAGCGCGGTGTCGTACGTGCCGAGGTCGTTCTGTGCGATCGGCAGCGAGCTCGAGAGCCCCTCGAGCAGCCGCGAGATCTGCGGCGCCGTCTCGAACCCGCCGTTGAGGATCACGCCGGCGAGGCTCGGGAAGGTCTCGGACTGGTTCGCCAGCAGCGTGGCGATGAGGACGTCGCTCCGGTCCCCCGGGACGACGACGATGCCGCCTTCGATGAGGCGCGGCAGCACGTTCTCCATGCTCATGCCGGCGACCACGGTCCCCAGTGCCTCGCGGTCGAGCAGCGCCTCGTCCCCGCGGACGAGCGTCGCACCGGTGGCGGCGAGCAGCGCCCGCACGGTCGGGGCGACGAGGACGCGGTCCTCGGGGATGGCCCACACCGGCAGGTCGGGGTGGTCGTCGTGCACGGCGTGCTCGACGCTCGACACGACGGCGGCGAGGGCGTCCGGATCGGCACGGTTCACGACGATGCCGAAGAGCTGCGCGTGCGCCGCCCGGAGTTCGCTCGTCGTGACGTCGGCGACCTGTGCCATGTCCGCGGGCGTGCGGGCGTCGCGTTCCCCGGCGTCGCGGCCACCGAGCACGAGCAGCACGGGGGCGCCGAGGTTGACCGCGACCTTGGCGTTGAACGACAGCTCCGTGGGGCTGCCCACGTCGGTGTAGTCCGAGCCGAGCACCACGACCGCGTCGCACTGCCGTTCGACCTGGGCGAACCGCGTGACGATCGTCGCGAGGGCCGCGTCGGGGTCCGCGTGCACGTCGTCGTACGTGACGCCGACCGCGTCGTCGTAGGAGATGCCGACGGCGGTGTGTCCGAGCAGGAGCTCGAGCACGTAGTCGGGTTCGTCCACCGAGCGGGCCACCGGCCGGAACACGCCGACCCGTCCGACCGAGCGTGCGAGGGTCTCGAGGACCCCGAGGGCGACGGTGCTCTTGCCGGTGTGCCCTTCTGCTGACGTGATGTAGATGCGGGTCGACACGGGTCCAGGGTAGCCGCGCGCTTGTCGTGACAACTGGGAGCGGACGGATCGGCGGACGGAGGTGGTCATCCACACCCCCGAAGACCTGTACCATGGGGTGTCGTCGTCGCGAGACGGTGCCAGGAGAATTCGCCTAGTGGCCTATGGCGCACGCTTGGAAAGCGTGTTGGGTGCAAGCCCTCGGGGGTTCGAATCCCCCATTCTCCGCCAGTCGCAGTTGGGTGCGCGCACAGCACCCAACTGCGGGGTTCGAATCCCCCATTCTCCGCCGACAGCAGAAGCCCCTGGGACGGTCCGTTCCGGGGGTTTCTGTGCTCGGGGAGTCCCCCACGCGACGGACCCCGCTGCACCCCGTTCGCCATGGACTGGCCGCGAAACGAGGCCGAGGGGTGGAACGGGCTGTCCTCGATACCCGTCGCACCTCTAGACTGCCGGGACGGACGACCCCCGGACGGGTCGGACACGGTGCAGGAGCGGCAGGGGCGTCGCTCCCGGGGCGGACGTTGAGTGCTGCCCGGGCACCCGAGGGGCGAGGAGTCCACGTGGGGGACCTGACGGCGCCGGCGGCTGCTCGCCCACGCGCCACCGCGTACGACGTGGTCCTGCGGCCGCGACGGTCGTTGGTGCGCTCGACGATCCTGAGCGTCGTGTTCTCCGCCGTGCCGCTCGCCGTCGCCCTCGTCTGGGTGTCGCTCCCCCTGCGCCTCTGGACGTTCGTCGCGACCGTGGTGATCGTCCTCGCGGTGCACGTGGGCATCGTCTTCGTCCGACTCGGTACGGCGTTCATCGGCATCGACCCCGTCGCCGTCACCATCCGTGGTGTCGTCACCCCCAACCGCCGTGTGGCCCGCGACCGCGTGCACAGCCTGGTGCTCGCGACCACCTACGGCAGCGCGGTCGAACGGACGACGCGGGAACTCGTGGCCTTCGACGCCGCCGGGGCGCACCTCTTCCGGTTGCGCGCCGACACCTGGGGCGACACCGGCATCGACCGCGTCGTGGAGGCGCTCGGGGTCCAGGTCACGGACCAGACCCGGCCCATGTCGCTCCGCGAGTTCGTGCGGCGCTACCCGGCGAGTCGAGCCTGGTACGAGCAGCGCGGCGCGTACGTCGCCGTCGCCGTGGCCGCCACCCTCGCCGTCGCCGGACTGCTCGTCATCGAGACCGCCGGACTCGTCGGCGGCTGATCCCGGACGAGGCGGGTCACCGGCGTCGGCGCAGGGTCGAGAAGATCCCCTGCACGACCTCCTTGGCGATGGTGCCGCCCAGACCGGACCCGAGCAGGTCCGTCAGCGGATCGTTCGCCTTCCGCGACGTCGTCGTCCGGGTCGAGGACCGTTTCGACCGCCGCGCGTCGGCGGCGCGCTCGGCACGCTCGAACTCGCGCTGCGCCCGCTCGTACTCCTTCTGCGCCGCGGCCCGCTCGCGTGCTTCCTGCTTCTCCTTCGCGGCGGCCGCCTTCGCGGCCACCGCAGCAGCCCGCGACGCCTCCTTCTGCGCCTCGGCAGCCGCTGCCGCCGCTGTCTCCCGCGCATCGGCCGCCGCCGCCTCCGCGGCCGCGGCCTCCATCCGCCGGGCGAGCATCTCGTGCGCGGAATCCGGGTCGAGCCGGGTGCCGTAGGTCGCGAGCAGCGGTGACGACTGCACCCGCGCCTCCAGGTCCGCCGCCGACAGCGCGTCCATCGACCCCTCCGGCGCGCGCAGCCGCGTCCAGGCCACCGGGGTCGGGGCGCCCCGCTCGTTCATCACGGTGACGATCGCCTCACCGGTGGCGAGCGACGTGAGCACCTCGCCGAGGTCGTAGTCGCTCGTCGGGTACGTGGACACGGTGGCCCGGAGCGCCTTCGCGTCGTCGGGGGTGTGCGCACGGAGCTGGTGCTGCACGCGGGACCCGAGCTGCGCGAGCACGTCGTTCGGGACGTCCTTCGGCGTCTGGGTGACGAAGAAGATGCCGACGCCCTTCGATCGGATCAGTCGGACGGTCCGGACGATCTGCTCGAGGAAGTCCTTCGACGCCCCGCTGAACAGCAGGTGCGCCTCGTCGAAGAAGAACACGAGCTTCGGCTTGTCCTGGTCGCCGACCTCGGGCAGCTCGTTGAACAGGTCCGCGAGCAGCCACATCAGGAAGGTCGAGAAGACCTCGGGCTGGTCCTGGACGCCGGGTACCTCGAGCAGGCTGACGATCCCCCGGCCGTCGGCGGCGGTGCGGAGGAACACCGTCGTGTCGATCTCCGGCTCGCCGAAGAACCGGTCGGCGCCCCGGTCGGCGAAGGTGATCAGTTCGCGGAGGATCACGCCCGCGGTCTGCTTCGACAGGCCGCCGAGTTCAGCGAGCTCCGGCCTGCCCTCGTCGCTCACCAGGAACGTGAGGACGCTCCGCAGGTCGGACAGGTCGACGAGCGGCAGTCCCGCGCGCTCGGCGTAGTGGAACACGAGACCGAGCGAGGACTCCTGCGTGTCGTTCAGGCCGAGGGCCTTCGACAGCAGCAGCGGACCGAAGCCGGACACCGTCGCGCGGATCGGCACGCCCGTCCCCTGGCCCCCGAGGGAGTAGAACTCGGCCTGGCTCGCGACGCCCTGCCACTGCTGCCCGATGCCGGCGGTGCGTGCGAGGAGCTTGTCGTTCGCCTGCCCCGCGACGGCGAGCCCGGACAGGTCGCCCTTGATGTCGGCCGCGAACACGGGCACCCCGTTCGCGGCGATCTGTTCGGCGAGGACCTGCAGCGTGCGGGTCTTGCCGGTGCCGGTCGCACCGGCGACGAGCCCGTGCCGGTTCAGCATGCCGAGCGGGATCCGGACCTGCACGTCGGGCAGCGCCGCGCCGTTCACGAGGGCGCCGAGCTGCACCGCGCTGCCCTCGACCTCGTAGCCGGCACGGATCACGCCGACCGCGTCGGCGTCGAGCGGCCCGTCCGTTGCCACGGTCATCGGTGCGTCCGCCAGCCCGGCCGTCGGTCGGACGGGAGGCGCGGTGCCAGCCACCGGCGTCGCCTGCGGCACCGGGGTGGTCGCGTTGTCCACCGCGGGCTCCGCGTCGGGCGCGAGTGGCGCCTCCAGGCCGGCGGGTGCCGGCGACTCGGCGACCGCCGGCTCCGCGT
>NZ_JABMCE010000002.1 GCF_013359865.1 Curtobacterium pusillum | reverse complement strand
GCGCCTGTGGTTGAACGACGCCACCGGCCAGGTCGTCCGCAACGGCCTGGGCCTGCTCGGCGTGACGGCCCCGTCCCGCATGTAGCGCCGGCCGCCGCCGGCCGCCGCCGGGCCGCCGCCGGGTTCGCTGAACACCGGTGTCTTGCATCTGGGCCGCAGGCCGCCCTGGCAGGGTGGGACGCATGTCCGCAGCCACCGAGACCCCCCGGAAGCGCCGTCGCTGGCCCAGCGTGCTGATCGTCGTCGTGCTCGTCCTCGCCGCGCTCGTGG
>NZ_JABMCE010000028.1 GCF_013359865.1 Curtobacterium pusillum | reverse complement strand
CTGTACCGGCCGACTGGCGCCGGTTCGTTGCAGCCGCGGGGTGGGGAGTACCTCGACCCTGCAGCACATCACGCCGCGGCTCTCGTCGCGGCAGAAGGCGGAACATGACCACCCGAACGGACACCCCGATACTCGATGATCTGCTCCCACCCGACCCCGACGTCGATGTCTCCGACCCGCGACCGGTCACGCGGCCCGTGCACCTGCGCTGGCGCTACCTCGGCCTCGTCGCGCTCGGCGGTGCCGTCGGCACCGCGCTCCGCGACGTCATCAGCAGCCTCCTGCCAGCGGATGGTGGGGTGAGCTGGTCGATCTTCTGGATCAACATCGCCGGCGCGCTGCTGCTCGGTGTGCTCCTGGAAGCGCTCGCGCACCGCGGGCCCGACCAGGGCCGCCGCCGCATCCTGCGGCTCCTCCTCGGCACAGGGGCCCTCGGCGGGTTCACCACCTACAGCACCCTCGCCGAGTCCACCTCCGCGCTGTTCTTTAACGGGCATGGCCTTGCGGGCACTGGGTACGCACTTCTGACCATCCTGTCCGGTGCGATCGCGACCGCCTGCGGGCTCGTCGTCGCGTCCTGGATCCGCCCCCGGGAGGTGCGCGCATGAGTCCGCTCTTGGTCCTCGCCGTCGCGTTCGGTGGTGGTGCCGGTGCCGCCGGCCGGTTCCTTCTCGACGGGCTCATCAACACGGGTCGGCAGTTCCGGCTCCCGGTCGGGACGTTGACGATCAACATCACCGGGTCGCTGCTGCTCGGCATCATCGTCGGCGCCGTCACCCACCTCGGTGCGGTGCCGGTTGCGGTCCTTGGCACCGGGGTGATGGGCGGGTACACCACGTTCAGCACCGCCAGCTTCGAAACCGTTCGCCTCGCCCGCAGCGGCCGGATCAACGCCGCCGCCCTCAACGGTCTCGGGATGCTCGTCGTCTCCGTCGCCGCAGCGATCGCCGGAATTCTCCTCGGCGGTGCCCTATGACCACACCAACTCCCGAATCGGAGGCCCTGATGCACTTCGGCGTCACGATCGAGATTCCCCGCGGCAGCGGCAACAAGTACGAAGTCGACCAGACCACCGGTCGCATCCGGTTGGACCGGGCCGTGTTCACCAGCATGGTGTTCCCGCAGGACTACGGCTCGATCGACGACACCCTCGGCGCGGACGGCGATCCACTGGACGCGCTCGTGCTCCTGCCCCGTCCCACGTTCCCCGGCGTCGTCATCGACGTCCGTCCGGTCGGGATGCTGCGCATGGTCGACGAGAACGGCGACGACAAGATCCTCACCGTCCCCAACGGCGACAACCGGTTCGACCACGTGCAGGACGTTGTCGACGTTCCCGAGCACACCCGGGCCGAGATCGAGCACTTCTTCTCCCACTACAAGGAGATCGAGCACGGCAAGCACGTCACCACCAACGGGTGGGCCGACCGTGCCGCCGCGGAAGCAGTCATCCGCACCGCGCAAGAAGCGCACACCCGGCACCCCTGACCGCGGCGCCTCACAGACCGCCGCGGGGAGGCAACTGGCGCCCAGTGATCGCCAGGAGGTCGTCCCTCCGCCTCCCCGCGGCCCAGCCCACACCAGCACTACTCGACGCACGACCCGAACGAAGGAGCGTCACCATGAACGACTACATCAGCGGCACCCACCACCACGGCACACCGCAGGGTGAGTACGTCACCCACCACAACCACCCGGTCGGTATCGAGTCGGTGCATGGCAGCCGCATCCTCGACTCCCGCGGCTACCCAACCGTCCGCGTGTCCCTCGAGCTCGAAGACGGCCGCACCGTCACCGGCGACGCCCCCGCCGGAGCATCCACCGGCGCGCACGAAGCCCGTGAACTCCGCGACGGCGGCACCGCGTTCGGCGGCCGCGACGTCACCCAAGCACTGCACATGATCGACACTGAGATCGCGGGGCTCCTCACCGGCCGATCCTGGATCGCGATCGGGCAGATCGACGCGGCCCTCGCGGAGCTCGACGGCACGAGCGTGTGCGCCCAAAAAGGCCGATCGATAGCGGGTCGGCTTTTCTCATGTCCACTCCAAGCCGTACACTGGAGCTGCCTCGGGTGAAGTGCGTCTCTTCCCCGGATGGCGACCAACCGCGATACGTTCGCCAACACGCAGCAGAACTGAGTAAACAGCCGGACCCCCAGGGCCCGGCTTTTTTCATGCCCAGAAGACGCCACGCACCCTGCGTCGTGCAACCACCACCGCTGAATGACGAAGCTGCGACCCATCCGGCCAGAGGCATAAAGCGCACGACCCTGTCGACACGCACCGACACCACGAACCCCCGCGCAACCCGCGCGGGTCTGGCCGGGCTCGGCCAACCCCTCAAGGAGGACAGCCATGCTCACGACGGAAACCGTCATCGAGATGGCGGCGAACTCCGGCGCCAACGCACCCACGCTGATCGCATGCGTCCTGTTCGTCTGGACCGTATCCAGCCACAAGCGCACCAAGCGGGTCGTGAAGATCCTCAACGCAATCGCGCGGGTCTTCAACCGCCGGAAGTAAAAATTGCGCCTGCCGAGTCTGCGGGGAGAGCTCTGTCCTAAAGACGTACCACAAACCTTCGTATTCGCTACACCGGTCGCTTCAGTGCGGCAAGCTGGAGTGCTTGCACGGAACGTCGTTGTTGTTCCGCGCGGTGGCGGCCGTTGGCGGGAGAGGGGTGTGGCGCCGCGATGACGGGTATGAGTCTGGGGTGCTCGTCCAGGGTGAGATGCCGCATGACTCCGTCAAGGGCAACGGTCCCGTAAGTGACGATGGCGTCGAGCACGGGGAGCGCCTCGAGCAAAGCTCCGAGGGCGCGTCGCCCCTCGTCGATGTCCGCAGGTCGTACGCGGCCGGGGACTTCCCAGGGGATGAGGTTCCAGCGGAGGTACTCGTTGCGTGCGAGTCCGGACTCGATGCGGGCTGCGCGGAACGCGGCCGCGGTCGGGCCCGGGTTGTCCTCGCTGCAGACCGCCGAGTGCGCGGCGGCAATGGTCTGCGGGCCGGGCGACTGCATGAGGACCAGCACGCGGCTTGATGTGCCGCCGGATCGTGGGTCGAAGCTCGGGACGAACCGTCGCGAGCCGTCCGGTGCGGTGCGCCATGTCTCGGCGAGGGCGTTCAGCGATCGAACGTCCGCGAGCTCGTCCGCGAGCTCCTCGGCGGAGCTCACGCCGGCTGTGGCGGTGCCAGGAGGGTGCCTCGGATGACGGAGCCGTGGAAGGTGCGGACGGCAACGGTGATCCACGCGGCGACGAGGCCGACGTAGTAGACAACTGCGAGGACGGCGACGACGGTGAGTCCGGAGTGCAGGGCCAGGCCGTTCAGGCCGGTGACGCAGGTCCCGACGGGGAACGTGAAGGACCACCAGGTCAGGCTGAACGGCAAGTGCTCTCGGGCAGTGCGGATGGTGATCGCGAGGGCGATGACGGTCCACAGCAGCGCGAAGCCGAGCATCGCGAACCCGTACACCAGCGCCACGACCAGCAGGGCATGCGCGGTACTCGCATCGACAACGGTGGGGGCGTTCGATGCGAGGAGGTTCACGGCGGTGATCGACTGTCCGACCGGCCCGAGGACGATCCACAGAGTCGGGACCATGCCCGCGGCGCCGACCTTGTGCTGCGCGAGACGGTTCCAGATCAGCGTGATCACCACCAGCGACGTGATGAGGCTGAGGCCGAAGAAGCCGTAGCAGGACCACAGCAGCGTCTCCCGCGCCTGCCCGGCGGGAGCGTACGGCAGCAGGAGCGCACCGGTGGAGGCGGACACCATCGGCGGGACGATCGGCATCAGCCAACCGCCGAACGCGGAGTCGGGCGTGTTCTCGTGGCGGGTGAACGCCAGGTACGGCACGAGCACTGCCGTGAGCAGTCCTCCGATGGTGCCGATGCTCCAGAGCACCCAGTCGACGGTGACGGCAGCCGGGAGGCCGATCCAGTCCTTGCCGAGCAGGATCGTTCCGGCACCAACGGTGAGGAACGCCATCGGCGGTGCCCCGTAGAAGTGGGAGATGACCGGGTGCAGGTGGTGCTTCGCTGCGGTGCTCCGGTAGCGGATCCAGTGCAGCACCGTCGCGATCGTGAGGGCGACGAGCAGGACCGCGGCGATCGCCCATACGACCGTCGCCGCAGTGCGCAGACCTGGGAACTGCAGCGGCAACGACGCAGCCGCGACGGCGACGATCCCGGTCCCCATGATCGATGCGAACCAGTTCGGGGTCAGGTTCGACACGATCAGCCCGGGCCGCTCCAACTCCCGGAACAACCGCCGTTCTTGCACACCATGCTCGGAACGTGCGGGTGCGGGTGCGGGTGCATGGGCGAGGTGAGCGGACATGCACCCAGCGTGCGCGTGTTTCCCATGGTTCGGGAACGGCGAACTTGTTGGCGGGGCACAATGTTTGCTTGTGGCACTGCGACGGCTGACCGACCGGACCCTGGACCTCGACACTCTCGAGGTCCTCGTCCGCGTCGCGGAAACCGGTTCGTTGACCCGCGCGGCCGAAGTGTTGGGGGTGACACAGCAGGCGGTGTCTGCGCGACTGCGTGCCGCGGAGCAGGCGATCGGTCAGCCGCTGGCGCACCGGAGAGCATCCGGGACAGCTTTGACCGACGCCGGCCGGGTGGTGCTCGGTCTGGCCGTTCCGGTGTTGGAGGCGTCGCAGCGGCTCGAAGCAGGACTTGTCGCGCTTCGAGAACCGGCGGGATCCCTCGTGGTCGCAGCGTCGCAGACGATCGCCGAACTCTTGCTGCCTGGATGGTTGCTCACCCACCGTGCTGCCGCGCCCGATGCGTCGGTCCGATTGATCGCGGGCAACTCCACCGCTGTGATCGACCTTGTTCGCTCCGGCGCTGCCGACGTCGGATTCACGGAGACCCCTGCTGCGCCACCTGACCTCTCCTCTCTGGTGGTCGACGAGGACGAACTCGTGGTTGTCGTCGCTCCGCACCATCCGTGGGCGCGGGCTTCGAGCATCACCGCGGATGACCTCGCGGAGACGCCGCTACTGCTCCGTGAGGAAGGGTCCGGCACCCGCGCCACGGTCGAGGCGTGGCTCGACGATGCGGGCCGCACCCTCGTTCCGCCAGCGGCGGTACTGGAGACGACGGGCATCATCCGCGCCAACGCTCGAGCGGGCATCGCTCCGGCGGTGATGAGTCTCCGCACCGTCGGCAGGGACCTCGCCGACGGTGCCCTCGTCCGAGTGCCGCTGCTCGGCCCGCCGCTGATCCGGTCGCTGCGTGCGATCTGGTCGGGCCACCCCGGGCCTGCTGTCACGGCGTTTTTGGACACCGCTCGCAGCTCGAGTGCCGGTGGTCAGATCAGTCCGTAGGGCAGATCCGGGTGCTGCTCGGCGATCTCGGTGAGCCGGTTGTACTTCGCGACCCGTTCGCCGCGGGCGGGTGCGCCGGACTTGATCTGCCCAGTGCCGGTCCCGACGACGAGGTCGGCGATGAACGTGTCCGTGGTCTCCCCGGAACGGTGCGACACCATGCTGGCCATCCCGATGCTGGTGGCGGTGGCGATCGCGCCGAGGGTCTGGGAGACGGTGCCGATCTGGTTCGGCTTGATCAGTGCCGCGTTCGTCAGGCGTTGCTCGCCGCCGTCGCGGATGCGTTGGGGGTCGGTGACGTAGAGGTCGTCGCCGACGTTCTGGATCCGGTCACCGAGCGCCGCCTGCATGCGGCGGAACCCGTCATAGTCGTCCTCAGCGCACCCGTCTTCGATGCTGCGGATCGGGTACGTGTCGATGAGCTGCCGGTAGTAGTCGACCAACCCGTCCCGGTCGAGGCTGTCGTCGAGCATCCGATACGAGCCGTCTCCGAGGGAGAACTCGTTCGCGGCCGGATCGAGGGCGATCGCCACCTGGTCGACGCCCGGCTCGTAGCCTGCGGCGCGGATCGCGGTGACCAGCAGGTCGAGCGCTTCCTCGGGTGCAGCGATCGATGGTGCGAAGCCGCCCTCGTCGCCGAGGCCGAGGCTACCGAACCGGTCCCGCACCAGGCCCGCGAGGGCGTGGTACACGTCCGCGCCGATGCGGACAGCGTCGGCCATCGATGAGGCGTTGACGGGGGCGATCATGAACTCCTGGAAGTCGAGCTTGTTCGCTGCGTGCGCGCCGCCGTTGAGAACGTTGAAGTGCGGGACCGGCATCCGCGGCGTCGAGCCGGTGATCTCGGCGATCCACTGCCAGAGCGGGAGGCCCGCGGCGTGTGCGAGCGCCCGGGATGCGGCGATGGAGGTTGCGACGACGCTGTTCGCGCCGAGCCGGCGGTACCCGGTGGTGCCGTCGAGTTCGGCGAGGGCGGCGTCGACCTGTCCGATTGCGGACCACGATCGCCCTGTGAGGAGGCCCGCAATGTCGGTGTTGATCAGGTGGAGCGCCTGGGTGATGTCGCGGCCGCCGAACGCTGTTCCGCCGTCGCGGAGCTCGATGGCTTCGTGGGCACCGGTGGATGCGCCCGCGGGGGCGTCGCCGGTGACGGTGCGGCCGTCGTCGAGTTCGAGCAGGACGCGGACGGTCGGGTAGCCGCGGGAGTCGAGGATGCGGGTGCTGTGGACGGCGTCGATGGTGACGGGGTGGTCGTGGTGGGTGACGTACTCGCCCTGGTGGGCTCCGTGGTGGTGGATGCCGCTGATGTAGTCGTTCATGGTGACGCTCCTTCTGGTCGGGTCATGCGTCGTGGTCGTGCGGATGGAAGGGAAAGCCGCGGGGAGGCGGAGGGGACGACCTGCTGGCGATCACTCAGCGCCAGTGCCTCCCCGCGGCGGTCAAGGGGCCCGTGGATCACGGGTGTCGGGTGTGGGCTTCCTGTGCGGTGCGGATAACGGCTTCGGCAGCAGGACGGTTGGCCCACCCGTTGGTGGTGACGTGCTTGCCGTGTTCGATCTCCTTGTAGTGGGAGAAGAAGTGCTCGATCTCGATGAGGGTGTGCTCCGGGACGTCGCTGATGTCCTGCAGGTCTTCGAACCGGTCGTCGCCGGCGGGGACGGCGAGGATCTTGTCGTCGCCGCCGTTCTCGTCGACCATGCGGAGCATCCCAACCGGGCGGACGTCGATCACGACGCCGGGGAACGTGGGGCGGGGTAGGAGCACGAGCGCGTCGAGGGGGTCGCCGTCCTCGCCGAGGGTGTTGTCGATGGAGCCGTAGTCCTGGGGGAACACCATGCTGGTGAACACGGCCCGGTCGAGCCGGATCCGGCCGGTGGTGTGGTCGACTTCGTACTTGTTGCCGCTGCCGCGGGGGATCTCGATCGTGACGTCGAACTGCATGGGGAGGTCCGTTTCAGGATGTGGGGTGGCGGTCACAGCAGACCGCCGAGGAGGATGCCGGCGGTCGCTGCGGCGACGGAGACGACGAGCATCCCGAGACCATTGACGGCGGCGGCGTTGATCCGGCCGCCGCGGGCGAGGCGGACGGTCTCGAAGCTGGCGGTGCTGAATGTGGTGTAGCCGCCCATCACCCCGGTCCCGAGGACCGCGACCGGCACCGCGCCGAGGTGTGTAGCAGCGCCGACGATGATCCCGAGTAGCAGCGACCCGGTGATGTTGATCGTCAACGTCCCGACCGGGAGCCGGAACTGCCGGCCCGTGTTGATCAGGCCGTCGAGAAGGAACCGTCCGGCAGCGCCGACCCCACCACCGGCCGCGACGGCGAGGACCAGGAGCGGGCTCATGCGCGCACCTCCCGCGGACGGAACCAAGACACGACGACGAGCCCGCAGGCGGTCGCGATCGCACCAGACAAGACGGTCAGGAGCGCGTACCCGGTGCCGGCGAGGCCATGCCCGCCCAGGAACAGCGCGGCGGTGGACTCGGCGAGTGTGCTGTAGGTAGTGAACCCACCGAGGACCCCCGTGCCGAGAAGGAGCCGCAGGACGCGACGGCGGCCCTGGTCGGGCCCGCGGTGCGCGAGCGCTTCCAGGAGCACACCGAGCAGCAGTGCGCCGGTGATGTTGATCCAGAAGATCGACCAGCTCACCCCACCATCTGCGGGGAGGAGGCCGCTGATGACGTCGCGGAGCGCGGTGCCGACGGCACCGCCGAGCGCGACGAGGCCAAGGTAGCGCCACCGCAAGTGCACGGGCCGCATGACCGGTCGCGGATCGGAAACATCGACGTCGGGGTCGGATGGGAGCTGATCATCGAGTATCGGGGTGTCCGTTCGGGTGGTCATGTTCCGCCTTCTGCCGCGACGAGAGCCGCGGCGTGATGTGCTGCAGGGTCGAGGTACTCCCCACCCCGCGGCTGCAACGAACCGGCGCCAGTCGGCCGGTACAG
>NZ_JABMCE010000027.1 GCF_013359865.1 Curtobacterium pusillum | reverse complement strand
GACTGGGACCTCACCGACCCCGCCGGCCGCGGCATCGAGGACGTCCGCCCCATCCGCGACGACATCAAGCACCGCGTCCAGACGCTCCTCGCCGAGCTGCTGCCCGCCGAAGCAACCGCGTAACGACCAGGAAGCCGCAGACCATGACGCTCACCCTCACCGTCCCACCACGGACCGACGCGGACCGGCGGTTTCAAGGGGTCGTTGCAACGGGTGGTTGTTTCGGGTCCGAGAGTAGCTGTTCGAATGCTTCTGCAGGGCTGCGGTAGTCGAGGGTCTTGCGGGGGCGGCCGTTGAGTTCAGCCGCGACTTCGAGGAGCCG
>NZ_JABMCE010000026.1 GCF_013359865.1 Curtobacterium pusillum | reverse complement strand
CCTCCTGGTCACCGGCAGACGTGCGACCAATGCGGAACGCCGTCGCGGAACGCATCGAACGAGAGCTCACGCAGCCGTAGCGACCGGCCTACCCGACACCAAGCGAAGCCAGAAGCACGACACAGAACGAAGCTGCTCACAGGCAGCGAAGTGCGGCCTGCGGTCTGCCCGACCACCGCAATCAAGGTGGTAGGCATCGTTGTCAACGGACTGACGCCTGAATCGTTGTTTCAGTGCAAGCTCGATGAACGAGGATGAGCTGCCCGTGTTCCTGATCGAGGCAATCAGTGACGCACCCGTGGCCGATGGCTCGAAGGGTTGGGAGATCCTTTGGCCCTGGTGCTCGGATTCACACTCCCGGGATCATCCGCACTCCGACGCAAGAGACGGCCGAGGAGCCTCGGACTCACCACCGGCCTTATACCCGTGACGGGCATCTTGCCCACCAGGTGGGGCGGTTGTTCTCTCAGCCCGGCTCCTGCACGATAGGAATTCACCCCCGCCGACCGTAGTACGGATCCAAATGCTCACCACCGCGAACACCACCCGCCGCCGCCTGCTCCTGCAGGCCACGGCGGTGTTGGCGTTGCTGCTGCTGGTCGGGTTCACGGTCCTGATGCAGAGCATGGCCGGTACCGCGTCGAGCGCTGAGCATTCGATGGCCGTGCCGATGAGCACCACAGCGCAGCAACATCTCAGTGTTGCCGACCATGCTGTTCGCTCCGCTACCCAGGACAGCCCGACGACGGCGTTGCTGAGTGATACCGGTTGCGGCGGCGGGCTGTGTGGGCTTATGCGCTCCCTACTGGGCGTGGAATGCGTGTTAACGATCGCCCTGTTCGCGTGGGCGCTTCTGCGACCCCGGGCGGGCGGGATCCTGTACATCCTCGCGCCGCTGCTCGCACTTGCTGATCGCGTCGCTCGACGCGTCGCCGTCTCGGAGCCGCCCTCACTATCCGAGCTACAGATCATCCGTATCTGATTCGTCCCTGCGGGAGTCCTCCTCCTGGGGGGATCTTCCGCACGCCCGGAAACTCGGGCAGGCACCACCTGGCCTGTCCGGACCACTGACGCACTCATGGGAACGGATCAATGCATACCATCACTACGCGCGCCCTTACGGCCAGCGCTGCCCTCAAGGTCAACCTGCCCTCAGAGGGATTCATCATCGGCAACATCGCCAGCGCTTCGGACGGCGTCTCGTCTTCGACGTTGATCAACTCTGCTCAGAACGATCAGGGTGGTAAGTGATGGCCGCCAAGAGCGACCGACGCGAACGCGCCCGGACAAAGGCCGCTGACCGTGCCTCGATGCAGCGGAGAGCCCGTGGTCGGCGGCGGGTACTGCTGGCCGCGGCCGTGGTTGTCGTGGTTGCCGTCGGGACTGCGCTTGTGGCGTCCACCATCACTCGAGGCGACCACGTCAGCGCGACACCGGAACGGGCGACGACTGCGGCGCCACCCTGGCCCGCCCCCAGCGACCCATCGGCGCGGGCACAGGCTGCCGGGCTCAAGGTCGCGGGCATGGAGGGCACCGCGCTCCACATCCACCCGCACCTCTCCATCAGCGTCGACGGCAAACCGGTGACAGTGCCGGCGAACATCGGCATCGATGTCCAGCGCGGTGGCATGTCCGCCCTGCACACCCACGACACCTCGGGCATTCTCCACGTCGAGTCCGCGAAGATAGAACCGTTCATGCTTGGGCAACTGTTCACCGAGTGGGGCGTCGCACTCCACGACCGCCAGGTGGGTGGCTACGTCGATGGCGAGCGTAACGACCGCGTCACCGTGTTCGTCGATGGCAAGCGAACATCGACACCGCTGCCAACGATTCGGCTGCAGGACCACCAAGACATCGCGATCGTCATCACTACCGCAGGTACCACTCCAACTGCACCAGCTCCCTTCGACTGGTCCGCCGCGGGATGAGGCATCGGGCGGTGTGACCCGAAGTGCGATCGCTGCCCGGATGAGCACGTCGTCCGGGCGGCGATCGCCAGACGGGCACCCTGCCACGAGCGGCATCGGGCCCTGGCGATATGATCGGTTGGTGCCGATGATTCATGAACTGGACACGGCGGTATCGCTGCTCCACTCATTCACCAACTCCAACCGCCTGCTGATCTTGCGGCACCCGTGCCTGAGCGAGGTGTGTGGTCGTGACGGTGAGCTCGTGCAACTCACCGCCTACTCCGATCTGGAACAGTCCATCACCACCGCGCTTGAGCGGCAGGGAAGCTGATGGCGAGCCAACTCGGACGCACACAGCGCGCCCACTCAATGTGGCGTCGAGGAATGCTGATCAGCGCAGCCGCGCTCCTCACGGCGTTGGCCGTCGCCGGCTGTTCAGATAGCAGCAACGGCGACCTCGCCGGACAGTACAAGTCCGGCACGACCCAGAACTACGTCTCCGGCGATGGCGCCATCACACAAGTACCGCCCGGCGGTCGAACTGACCCCATCAGCTTCGATGTGACCGCGAGCGATGGCACCCGTTTCAACTCCGACGCCCTTGCCGGCACCGTCGTTGTTATCAACTTCTGGTACGCCAGCTGCCCGCCATGCCGGGCCGAAGCGAAGCACCTCAACACCGTCAATGAACGGTTCCAAGGCCAAGACGTGCAGTTCATCGGCGTCAACGTTCGTGACCAACGCTCCACCGCGGAAGCCTTCGAGCGTCGCTTCAACGTCAGCTACCCGTCCGTCATTGACGCGAACGAGGGGCGGATGCAGCTCGCCCTCTCCGGCGAGGTGGCACCCAACGCTGTCCCCACCACCATCGTTCTCGACACGAAGGGCCGCGTCGCCGCTCGAGTGCTCGGCGCCATCGAGGGGCCGGGAACGCTCTCGGCACTCGTCAGCGACGAACTCGGCAGGTGAACGATCCGCGTCAGTATTGACGCGGAACAGAGCCTTGACGTTTCGTGACGCGCGGGGACGGGCTTCGACGTGGTTTTCATCGGTCAACGCCGATATGATCGGCGTATGGCGATTACCTGTGACACGAAGGCAACCGCGTTGCGGCCGCCGCGTGCTGAGTCGAACCGATGATCGGCACGATTGCGGCGGCGGTGGGTCTCTTTGCTGCCACCAACATCGATGACGTCGTGGTCCTGACGGTTCTGTTCCTCGCATCGACGCGTGGAACGTTGCCTGGGTGGAAGGTCGTCGTCGGTCAGTACGCCGGCTTCATCGCCCTCGTCGCGATCAGCGTCCTCGCTGCCGCGGGGCTCACCATCGTTCCGGACAAGTGGGTGGGGCTGCTGGGGCTCATCCCCCTGGGTATTGGTCTGGTGGGGTTGGTCCGTGCTCTGCGACGACGCGGTGATGACGACGACGATGACGACTCGGTGGTGCGCGCGGGTGGGGTCCTCGGGGTCGCGGGGATCACCATCGCCAACGGCGCCGACAACATCTCCCTCTACACGCCGGTGTTCCGGACGACCCCGATCCCGGACACCGTGGTCACGATTGCGGTGTTCCTTGTGCTCGTCGCGGTGTGGTGCCTCGTGGCTCGCTTCGTGGGGACGAACAAGACCGTCACGGAAGCCCTCGAGAAGATCGAGCACTGGCTCGTGCCCGCCGTGTTCACGGGCCTGGGCCTCTACATCCTGATCGAGTCCGGTGTGATCGTGCGACTCATCGACGTGCTCTCGTGAGAGCGGGTACACGAGTGGTCGTGGTGCTGCTGATCGCCGGGGCCGCGCTCACCATCGACCAGCTCACGAAAGCGTGGGCACTGTCCGGCCTCGGCCCGTCGCGCACAATTGAGCTGGCTCCGGGTGCGACCCTCCAGCTCGTGTTCAACCCCGGCGTCGCTTTCAGCCTCGGCAGCGAGATGGGGCCGCCGCTCGCACTCGGCATCATCGCCCTGACGTTGTGCCTGGCAACGTGGGCAGTCGTGCGCGCCGTGCGCGGCACCGACATGCTCGCCACTGGGCTGATGAGCGTCGCCGTCGGCGGGGCCGCAGGCAACCTCTGCGACCGCATCACCCGCGCCGATTCCGGGCCGCTCACTGGCGAAGTCGTCGACTTCATCAACATCGACTGGTTCGCCATCTTCAACGTCGCCGACATCTTCGCCACCCTGGGGATCGCCGGATTCGCGATCCGCTTCCTGATGCCGGGCAGCCACAAGGACGAGCCCGCGCCCACGGAGCGATCAGCGTGACCGGGAACCCTTTCGCGGAAGCGATCCTCAGCGGGCAGCTCCTGATCGCCGTGCCGGTCGCACTCCTGGCCGGGCTGGTGTCCTTCCTCTCACCATGCGTTCTCCCACTCGTCCCCGGGTACCTCGGCTTCATCGGCGGTGTCGCAGAACAACGCCGCCGCAGCACGCTCACCCTGGGCGTGCTCCTGTTCATCCTCGGCTTCACCGTCATCTTCGTCGCCTACGCCGCCGCATTCGGCGCCGCCGGCTTCTGGCTGATCCGCTGGCGCGACCTGCTCACGCAGATCCTCGGCGGCTTCGTCATCATCATGGGACTCGTGTTCATCGGCCGCTTCGGGATCCTGCAGCGCACCCTCAAACCACGATGGAAGCCGGCCACCGGCATCGCCGGCGCACCCCTGCTCGGGATCGTGTTCGGGCTCGGATGGACCCCCTGCCTTGGCCCGACCCTCACCGCGATCAACCTGCTGAGCCTGCAAGCCGCGAGCACCTGGAACGGCGTCCTGCTCGGCATCGCCTACTGCCTCGGACTCGGCATCCCCTTCCTCCTCCTCGCCCTTGGAACCACCTGGGCCACCACCGCGATCAGCCGCGTCAAACGGCACCTACGGACCGTGAACCTGATCGGTGGTGGCACGCTGATCCTCATCGGTGTCCTCATGGTCACCGGACTGTGGTCATCGCTGATGTACACGATCGGCGCGCAGATCGGGCAGTACGTCACCCTCCTCTAATAAGGCCGACCATCGCACCACGCAGGCCCACGGCTGTCAGACATGACGGCGCAGCGGAACGCGAGTGGCGGGTCGCTGCGAAGAATCGCGTCGACGAGGCATCAGCGGGACGCGCAACGAGGCGCACCGATATCATCGGTGTATGCCGATCGTAGAAGCACGGGGCGATCTTGCCGCCGTATCGCTGTTCCACTCGCTCGCGGACCCGACCCGACTGCGCATCGTGCGTCGCCTCCGTTTGGGAGAGGCTCGCGTGAGTGACCTCGTGGCGGAGTTGGGGCTTGCGCAGTCGACGATCTCCGAGCATGTCGCGTGCTTGCGTGACTGCGCTCTCGTAGAGGGGCGGACTCAGGGCCGGCAGGTGTTCTACTCGCTCGCGCAGCCGGAGCTGATGGATCTCCTCGAATCTGCGGAAACGCTGTTGCACGCCACCGGCTACCAGGTGGACCTCTGCGGCACCTACGGCTCGGACGCGAGGGCTACCGAATGAGCACCCGCACCGTGACCGAAACGGAGCAGCTCACCCGACGAGGGCTCCGCCTTGCGCAGTTCACCGTCGCGTACAACGTCATCGAGGGAATCGTCGCCATCGCAGCGGGTATTGCCGCGGGACTTGTATCCGTCATCGGCTTCGGTATCGACTCCGGGATCGAGTCGATCGCCGCAGTGCTGGTGGGTCTGCGTCTCGCGGCGCGGCTCCGTCATGGTGAAGCGGACGAGGCCAAGGAGCGACGTACGCTGAAGTTCGTCGCGGTGACGTTCTTCCTCCTCGCGGCCTACGTCGTCGTCGAGGGCATCCGCAGCCTGATCAACCATGAGACGCCCGAGACCTCCCCGGTCAGCATCGTGCTCCTGGTCCTTTCGATCATCGTCATGCCGGTCCTTGCCGCGCTGAAAACCCGAGTCGGAAAGAAGCTTGGAGACCCGCTGATCCTCGCGGACGCCGCAGAAACCCGGATCTGCGTCCTCCTCAGCATCTCAACCCTCGTCGGACTCCTCCTCTACGCCCTCACCGGCGCAGCATGGCTCGATCCCGTCGCGGGATTCGTCATCGCCCTCTTCGCCATCCACGAAGGACGCGAAGCCTGGGAAGGTGAACTCGTCGAAGATGACGATGACGACTGAAACAACCGCTCTCTAGCGACACCAAGCGCCGCGACCCAGCGGTGCTGTCCACAAGTAACTTGCTTGCTCTTCCAGCTTCCGTCGCCGGGTAGTCGATTGGGGTTCACGAAGGACAACTAGCTTCGTACTTGATGCGGTCCAGCGAGCACGGTTCGTTTCGGGTCGACGTGCACGCTGTCCGGGCCGTCGCCGTCGTACTCGTGGTGGTCTATCACCTTGGGGTCGGCTGGTTCCCCGGCGGTTTCGTGGGAGTCGATGCCTTCTTCGTCGTCTCCGGCTTTCTCATCACCAGGCAACTCAGTCGTGAGCTGGAGTGCCGCGGACGGGTGTCGGTACTGGCGTTCTGGGCCCGGCGTGTGCGCCGTCTCGCACCGTCTGCGCTGATCGTACTTGCGGTGACGGGGGCCGCAGCATTGGCGCTGTACCCGAAGGAGGACTGGCCGAAGCTCGGAGCGCAGTTCGCCGGGAGCGTGGGCTCCGTCGAGAACTGGGTGCTCGCTGCGTCGAGGACCGACTATCTCGCTGCCGGTACGCCGTCGACCCCGTTTGAGCACTTTTGGTCACTCGGCGTCGAGGAGCAGTTCTACATTGTCTGGCCGATCCTACTTCTACTGATCTGGCGATTCGCCCCTCGGAGGCCGCCTCTGATGTGGGCCGTCGGGGCGGCGACCGGGGCTTCCCTTGTTGGTTCCGTGCTCCTGACCGCCTTGGAGCCGGCCGCTGCGTACTTCTGGCCACATACGCGGGCCTGGGAGTTCGGGGTTGGGGCACTGCTGGCGCTGCTCGGGCCGCAGTCCGGCGCGCTCCTCCCGCTGAAATCGCAGACGCGCGCCGGGGCCGCGCTGCTCGGGTGGGCGTCGCTGACCGCCGCGGGCGTGCTTTTCTCACCCGGGGTGTCGTATCCAGGGATCCTGGCCGCGATCCCAGTCGCGGCGACCGCGCTCATCATCACTGCCGGCGCGGACACGGGCGTACTCGGCTGGGTGCTCCGTTGGGGTCCAGTGCGCTGGCTTGGGTCCATCTCCTACCCGCTGTACTTGTGGCACTGGCCGGTCGTACTGTTGCTCCCGCGAGCGGTCGAGCTGCCGTCCCCGGTTCGAATCCTCGCTACTGCCGCACTGTCGCTGATCCTCGCGCAGCTGACGCACGTCCTGGTCGAGAATCGCGGTCGTTTCGGACCGCTCTCACGCAGCCGCTCAACAGCTGTGCTCGCCGTGACGGCAGGTGTGATGGTGGTGCTGCTGCTCGTCCCAACGACGGGTTGGGCGGCGCTGCAGGGTCAGGAACGTCAGGACCGGGCGGTCGCGGTCACGCTGAGCGGGGACGGCTGCTTCGGCGCCGCGGCCGCGTGGAATCGCTCCTGCCAACTCAGTGGTGATCCGCGGGAGCCGTTCACCCCGGCCACCATGACCGCCGCCTACGACATCGACTCGACGTGGGACGACTGCGAGGCACAGACCACTGCCGCCCGCAGCTGCGTGGTTGGCGTGCGAGGGGGCACTCGAGTGGCGTTGATCGGGGACTCCCACGCCCACCAATGGGCTTCGACGCTGACACGGATCGCTCGCGAGCGCGGCTGGGAACTGCACCTCTACGTCAAGGGCGGGTGCGACTTCTCCCACGTGCGGTGGTCTGACGTGTCGGACGCGAATCAACGACGGTGCGCAATCTGGAACGATGACGTCGACCGCTCACTCGAGGCCGAGGCTCCATACGCGCTGGTCTTCACAGCCGCTCGCGCGGATCTCCGCGGCAACCCGGTAGGAGCCGACCCCGACCGCGCGGCACAGCGCGGCTACCGTGCATCGTGGGGGCCGCTGATTGCCCGCGGGGCGACGATCCTTGCGATTCGGGACACCCCCGCCGCGGGTACGGGTGTGCAACGTTGCCTCGATGTGAATGGGGACGCGGTTTCCCGCTGCCAGTTGAGTACAGCGCGCGCGTTCGCTGCGACGGACTACCTCACGGTTGCGGCGCAGCGCATCCGTGGTGCGCGGGTGCTGGATATGACGGCGTCGTTCTGTCGTGCTGGGTGGTGTCCTGCGGTGATTGGGAACGTGCTCGTGTATCGCGACTCGCAGCACATCACTCGCACCTACGCGAACACCCTCACGCGTCCGCTGCAGCGCGCTGTCAACGCCGCACTTGCACCAGCGCTGGCAGCGACGCATCGGACGGCGACGGCTGAGGTCACTCGTGTGGGCGGTCACGCCCGTTCATCGCGGCGAGCCGTTCGTTGTAGGCGCGAAGCTCAGCGTCGCCGTCGCGTTCCGCCTGACGATCGAGGCGCTTGGCGTCGCGCTTGTCCGACGTGACCCAGTTCCGCACGACAAGCAGCGCCACGAACACCATCGGCAGCTCGGAAGCACCCCACGCAATGCCGCCGCCGGTGTGTTGGTCAGCGAGGAGCGCAGCTTCGTTTGTTTGTCCGAGTGCGCGGAACCAGTCCAGTGCATACACCTCGGTTGAGGTCATCACTGCGACGCCGAAGAACGCATGGAACGCCAGCGTCGCCAGCAGCGCGATGATGAGGATCGGGTACGCGGGCCGTTGCGGGCCGGGGTCGACGCCGACGAAGACCCAGAAGAACAGGTAGCCGCTCAGCACGAAGTGGACGACCATGACGATGTGCCATTCGTGTGACTGCATCGCGGCTTGGAACGCCGGGGTGAAGTAGAACACCACGAGGGACCCGGCGAAGATCACCCCGGCCACCGCCGGCTTGGCCATGAATTGCATGTAGCGCGAATGCACGAACAGCATCAGCCACTCGCGGGCGCCGCGGGAGCCGTCGTTGCGCACCGGCAGGGTGCGGAGCGCGAGCAGCACCGGGCCGCCGAGGACGAGCGGCAGCGGCACGAACATCATCAGGAGCATGTGCTGGATCATGTGCGAGGAGAAGTGGATCATGCCGTAAACGGCAGGGCCGCCGTTCATCGTCCAGATGAAAATGAGGCAGCCAGCGACCCAGCTGATTGTCCGCCCGATCGGCCACGCGTCGCCGCGCTTGCGAAGTTTGCGGACGGCGATGAGGTACCAGCCGATGCCGATGACGGCGAGTGCGGTCCATGCCCAGTCCCAGTGCCACGCGCTCAGGAAGTTCTGCAGGGTCTGGGTGGGCGGGTAGGTGAAGCCGATCAGCCCGTCACGCGTGTCTGCCCCGGTTTCCGGTGTCTGCGGGATCGGCGGTTGGCTCCGGGATACGGCGACAGAGGCGCCGATCGCAATCGCCATGAAGATGATCTCGGCGAGTGCGAACCGGACGAATAGTCGACGGTTCGCTGGGTTTCGGAGGAGTCCTGGGACGAGTTTTCGGCGCTGCACGACGCCGGCGATGCCGAGGAGGATCAGCGCGGCCGCTTTGACGGTGATCAGCCACCCGTACGAGGTGGTGACCAGATCTGCAGGTCCGGTGAGTCGGAGCGCCGCGTTGACGATGCCGGAGAACGCGACGGCGGCGAAGGACCAGCCGGCGAGGGTCGAGTATCGGGCAACAACACGGCCGGTCGCGCCCTTGGTCATTGTGCGCAGCAGCAGCACGGCGGTGAGCCCACCAACCCAGACGCATACGCCGATCAGGTGGATCGCGAGTGAGTTCACGGCGTTGGCGTGTTCGAGCGAGCCAGCTGCGTGCCCGGAAAGCGACAGCGGCAGAAGCGCGAAGATGGCGAAGACCGTGGCGACGGCGATGCTGGTCACCCGCGTTGCGAACGCGGCGACGATCGTTGCAATCAGGACCGCGGTCGCAGAGACGAGGTACACCTGCCCGGCTTCCAGACGGAAGAGAAACTCCGGAAACGTTCGCGCGAACACGGAGCTCGTGATCGGGGCGCCGATGGTGTTGGCGCCGGTGAAGACGATTCCGACCACGGCGGCGAGGAACCAGAGCGCGCCGCTCCACGCCGCCCAGCGTGCGGCCCGGTACTGCGTCCAGGAGGCTCGGCCCCGTTCCTTGCGCTGCCCGGGCAGCGCGAACGCTGCGACGATGAGCAGCCCGATCGTGACTGCCGCCATGGCATCGTGGACTACTCGAGCGATGGGCAGGCCGTAGTCGACCAGCCTGCCGGCGTCGACGAGCTGCGTCGCTTCTCCGAGCGCACCGGTCAAGGTCAGCCCGAGCAGCGCACACGCCAGCGCCAGCGGCAGCGCGACGACGAGGGTCGTGCGGACGGCCAGTGTGTCCGGTGCGAGGTCAACGGGTGCGCCTTGGGTGTCTGCCGCGCGGTGGTTCGTGTCAGTCAATGGGTGATCACAAGTCGTTGTCGGGTTGCTGGTTCATCGCTGTGCAGCAGGTTCCTGGGCGGAGGAGCATGCGCCGTTCAGACGTGGGGGGTGTGTTCGTGTTGGCTGTGTCCGGCCGGTTCCAGCTGGAAGGTGGAGTGCTCGACGCTGACCTCGAAGTGTTCCGCGACGCACCGCTGGAGGTCATCGAGTAGTGCCGGCACGCTGCCGTCGGTGAAACAGGCGGAGTCAATGCTGACATGTGCGGTGAGCACCGGCAGTCCCGTCGCGATCTGGGACGCGTGGAGGTCGTGCACGTCGATGACGTGTTCCCGCTCGAGCAGGTGCGTGCGGACGTCGTCGAGGTTCAGGCCTGTCGGCGTGGACTCGAGCAACACGTTCACGGTCTCTCGGAGCAGCTTGAACGCTCGCGGCAGGATGAGCACGCCGATGAGGAGCCCTGCGATGGCGTCGGCGCCGCCCCAACCGGTGACGGCGATGATGATCGCGGCGATGATGACGGCGACGGATCCGAGGGCGTCGTTGAGGACTTCGAGGAACGCGGCTCGGAGGTTGAAGTTCGCGTTCCGGCCGGAGGCGAGCACCAGGATCGACGCGATGTTACCGACGAGGCCGATGATGCCGAAGACGAGCAGTCCCCCGGAGGCGATCTCGGGGGGTGCGAACAGCCGCTGGACCCCTTCGATGAGGACGAACAGCCCGACTGCGAGCAGGACCGCTGCCTGCGCGGTGGCGGAGAGCACCTCGGCGCGGGCGAACCCCCAGGTGCGCTTCGCGGTTGTGGGTCGTCGTGCGAGGTTCGCTGCGACGAGTGCGGTTGCCAGCCCGCCGGCGTCGGTGAGCATGTGTGCTGCGTCGACGAGGAGCGCGAGGCTGTTGGTCGCGATGGCTCCGATGACCTCGGCGACGAGGATCGTTGCGGTGATGCCGAAGGCGATTGCGAGCCGGCGGCGGTTCACGGCGTGCGCGTCGATGCCGTGATCGTGTGGGGTGCTCATGCGTCGTGCTCCGTGTTGTGGTGGTGCCGGACAACATCGCCGACGGTGTGCTCGGCCTGGAAGATCGCGTCGTGCACGAGCTTGTTGGCGTGGTCGTTCGCGAGGCGGTAGTAGACCCGATTTCCCTCCTGCCGAGTGGTGACCATGCGGGCCATGCGCAGCTTCGCGAGATGCTGCGACACGGCGGTCTGGGATCGGTCAACGACCGCAGCGAGGTGCCCCACCGGCATCTCTTCCTCCCGGAGCGCGAGGACGAGCCGGATGCGAGTCGGGTCGGCGAGCATCGCGAAGATCTCGGCGGCCAGTTCGACGTGTGCGTCGTCGAACTCCGTCAACCCAACATTCGAATATTCGCTCATGCGAATATGGTTGCATGTTGATGGTGAGGTGTCTACCGTCGGGTGGCATGGAATCGCTGGCGTGGATACCGACCGCACCGCCCACCCTGGCCGCGTTGCTCGCACCGACGCTGCAGCCCGTGCCCGTGATCCCCGTGATCGCGTTGCTGCTCGCTGCCGCGTACGTGACCGGATGGCTGCGCATTCGGCTGCAACGCCGGCCGTGGCCGATGTGGCGGGGCGTGCTGTTCCTGACTGGCTGCGTTCTGCTTGCGGTCACGATGGGCGCCGGCATCGAGGGCTACGGCTTCGTGCTGTTCTCCGCGTTCATGTTCCAGCAGCTCACACTGATGATGACCGTTCCGCTGCTGCTCGTCCTCGGCGCACCGGGCACGTTGCTCCTCCGAGCGACACCGCATCGCGGCCCCGGTCGGCTGGTGTTGCAGTCGGCGATGTTCGGGCTGCGATCACGGATCGGACGGTTCCTGCTGCATCCCGGGTTCATGATTCCGCTGTTCCTGATCACCTTCTACGGCCTCTACCTCACCAGCGCCGCCGACGCGCTCCTCCAGACCTGGGCCGGACACGTCGGCCTCGAGCTCGCGTTCCTCGCCGCCGGAGTGCTCTTCACCGCTCCGCTGATTCCCACCGACCCGCTGCCACGCCGACAGGGGCACCTCGGCCGGCTGCTGGATGCGTTTCTGGAGATGCCGCTGCACGCGTTTTTCGGTGTCATCCTGATGATGGCGACCGTGCCGCTCGTGCCCGCATTCACTGACATCCCTGCCGCGTGGGGTATCACCGCCGTCGGCGACCAAGCGTTCGCGGGCGGGCTGGCATGGTCCTACGGAGAGGCACCCTCGCTCGCGTTGGTGCTGATCCTGATGACCAGCTGGTTCCGCCACGAATCTCGGAAGAGCCGGGAGCGGGACCGTGCGATCGATCGCGACGGCGACCCCGATCTGGACGCCTACAACGCGCACCTCGCACGGCTGCAAGGACGGACCATCCCACCCCACGAGCAGCACGGGTGACCCACCGGCACCGCACGTCCAGACGTCCGAACACGCCCAGCGAACTCACCTGTGGCGCTTGACAGGGTCCTGCACAATAGATGCGGCCGCACCGATCGGGCCATCCTCATCATGACGACGCTTCGCCACCTCCTCCCGCTCCGGCTGCTTCGCGCTGCCACCGCGGTGATCGCAGCCGTCCTGCTGCTGCTCGGCGCGATGACGTTGCAGAACCTGGCCGCGCACACGGACGACCCGGTGGCGAGCCTCACCGGCGCATCCACCGTGTCCGAACTGGAACAGGACACCTCCGGCGCCGCCCACGTGGACCAGCACGAAGGCGTCAGCGGCATCTTCTGCGCACTGCTGGGACTGGCGGCGCTGGTGATGAGTGCCGGCCTCGTCCTGGCGCTGCTTGCGCACGACCTCCGCCGTCCGTTGTTCTCCTTGTCGCGGGTACTCGCCAGACTGCGACCGCGGCTCATCCGACAGGACCAGACAGCGGTATCGCTGACGGTCCTGTCGATCGCACGCGTCTGATTCTCCTTCCGGACGACCCCGCTCCCTGGGGTCGTCGACTGCGTCTTGCCCGCTCAACGGAAGCCTTCTTGCAGACCTGTGACGAACCAGACCGCTCTCCTGCCCGATCCCCCAACTCCCCTCACGCGCCGCGCAGCCCTCGACGCTGAACGCCTCGCCCAGCGAGCACGCGCCCCCCGGCAGCTCCGACACCGACCCCTTCCCCGTCCGCGCATCGTCACGGGCTCCCCCACTCGCCCGAGGAGGGCTCTCTCCTCGCAGTTGGTGATAACGAGTGCAGCAGCAGCCGTCGTGCTCTTTGCAACTGCCGCACTGCCTGGGCCGGCAACGGCATCCGTGGCCGCGCCGGCGACGATCCTCGCCCCCGGCGTGACCGGTCAGAGCCTCCAGGTGGCGGCTGCGGCGTTGGACCCCACCGTTCAGCGCGACTCCTTCACCGTCAGCACCCCGGCAGTGGTCAGCAGCACACCGGGTACTGCAACCGGTCAGGTGGGCGCCGTCACCGGCGGGGGTGATGTTCGCTGGCCGTTCCCCGGTCCGGTGCCGCAGAGCTCCGGCTTCGGGTATCGCATTGCGCCATGCGCCACCTGCTCAACAGCGCATCAGGGCCTCGACCTCACCCCCGGAGCTGGCACCCCCATCGGCGCCGTCGCGGATGGCGTGGTCCGCGTCTCCGGTCGGCATTCGGAGTTCGGGCAGTACGTGATCATCGACCACCAGGTCGGCGGGCAGCTCGTGTCCACGCTGTACGCCCACATGATCATCGGTTCGTCCCCGCTCCGGACGGGGCAACGCGTCGCTGTCGGCGACCGGGTGGGGCTTGTCGGGTCTTCCGGTCGCAGTACCGGAGCGCACCTGCACCTCGAGGTGCATCAGGGCGGCGCCACTCCCATCGACCCGGAAGCGTGGCTGCGCAGCAATGCTGGCCGCAACTTCTAACAGGAAGGCACTCGTGCGACTTCGCACCCTTATCGCAACCCTCATCCCGGCAACTGTGCTCGCCACGGCACTGACCATGGCTGCCCCGGCAAGTGCGCACGACGCCCTCGCATCAGCAACGCCCGCCGCCGACACCACCATCAGCGGCGACCTCAACGCGGTCACCCTGACGTTTTCGGAGCAGCCGTTGGCGGGGCTGGAATCCGGACTGGTGATCAGCGTCATCGGGCCCTACGGGTCCGAAGTCACCACGGGCACGCTGAACGTCGACGGCAGCACCCTCACCAAACCCGTCGATGTCGCTGCCCCCGGCACGTACAAACTCGCCTGGCGCAGCGTCTCCGTCGATGGGCACCCGATCTCCGGCGGCTACCAGTTCACCTCCACCGGCAGCACCGCATCCGCAACCCCGACAGCCTCAGCCGCACCGTCGACACCCGCAGCAACCGCCTCCCCGACCGCAACAGGAACAGCAACAGCCCAGGGCGGCAGCGCGAAGGACACCAGCCCGGCGATCTGGGCACTTGGCGGTCTGACCGGGCTGTTCGTCCTCGCGGTCGTCGGGATCCTGCTCATCACCCGCCGCCGCCCGAAGGCCCCCGAATGATGCGGCGCACCACGCTCGCCGCGGCCACCATCATCGGGATCGTCATCGCTGCGCTGCCCGCAGCACCCGCGGCGGCAGCAACGGCTCCGAGCTGGGCAGACGTCCTCCGCGCTCGAGGCGACGAAGCGGCCGCCTCCCGGCAGGCCGAGCAGATCGCCGCGCTCGTCGCGGAACTCGAAGAAACGACCGCGACGGCCAAGGCGAACGCTGCCGCCCGCGGACGCGAGCTGCAAGTCGCTCAGGACGCCGCTGACACTGCGGCTGGCCGCTTCGACACGCTCACCGCGCAGGCCGACGAAGCACGAGCGGATGCCGCCGGCGCGGAGGAGCAGATCGCGTCCTGGTCGGCGTATCTCTCCCGGTCGGCAGGACGCGATCTCACGGTGAGTATTACGGCGGACACTGACGATCTCCTCTCCCGTCTGGGCACAGCGTCCAAGGTCACCGACACCATGAACACCGCCCTCGGCGACGCCGCTACCAAGGCTGGGACCGCGACGGCGTTGAGCAAGCAAGCGAAGGCCGCCAAGCGCAAGCGGGACCAGCTCCGGAACACCGCTGCCGGCGCCTTCACGGCCGCGTCGACGGCCGCCACTGCCGCTGCCGCTGCGGAGGCCACCCAGCGCAGCCGACAGCGGGAACTCACCGACCAGCTTGCGGTGCTCCGCAATCGGACGCTGAGTACGGAGGCGGCGTACACGGAGGCTGAGCGGCGCCGCGCTGCAGCCGCGCGAGCCGCCGCGGCGGCTGCTGCAGCACAAGCTGCGCAGAACCGTCCGCAGACCCCGTCGAACCCCGGGGCCGTTTCCGCATCGGGATGGACGATGCCGATCACGTCGTACAGCTCGTACCAGGCGTACGGCAACCGGCTGCACCCGGTCCTTGGCTACTACCGCCTCCACGCGGGCGATGACTTCGGAGCCGCATGTGGCACGGGCCTCTACGCCGCATCCGCCGGCACCGTCACCTACGCCGGCCCCTACGGCGGCTACGGAAACCTCATCACCATCGACCACGGCGGCGGCGTCACCACCAACTACGCGCACATGTTCACCGCCGGCGTGCAAGTCACCGTCGGACAGCGCGTCAACGCCGGACAGAAAATCGCGGAAGTCGGCAACGCCGGACTCTCCACCGGCTGCCACCTGCACTTCGAGGTGCGGCAGGGCGGCACCGCGACCCCGCCAACCCCGTTCCTCAACGGCAAGGGCGCCTGATGGGGTCCATACGGACGACCTGGTCAGCCGTGCAGGTAATCGTCCTCACGATCGCCGTCGCCGCCTGCAGCGTGATGCTGCTCCGTGACGGCCCAGGACCGGGCAGCGTCTACGTGATCGGCGCGGTCTGCTTCGGTTTCGCCCTCATCGGCCACATCACCGTCCTCCTCCTCGCACGTTCCGCTCGGGGCCGCGCCCCCAATCCCCACTCAACAAAGGGACCCCATGACTCGTAGCACCCGCATCGGTGTCGTATCCGGCCTCATCGCCGGCGCACTCGTCCTCATCGTTACCGCCGTCTTCATCATCCGCGCCAACGTTCCCTCAGCGCCAACCGCAGCAACGGCGGCGTCTTCGAGCCCAACCGGTGCCGTGACGCCGACACGGGTGCTCGGCCCTCCCGGCAAGGGCGCCGTGACCGTCGTCGAATTCCTCGACTTCGAGTGCGAAGCCTGCGCGGCGTTCTACCCCTACGTCGAGGAGCTCCGCCAGAAGTACAAGGGCGACGTCACCTTCGGATTCCGATACTTCCCCCTCCCCGGCCACGGCAACTCCCGCACTTCCGCCGCCGCCGTCGAAGCCGCCGCCCAGCAGAACAAGGTCGAAGACATGTACCAGCGGATGTACGAGACTCAGAAGGAGTGGGGCGAGCGAGGCACCGACTCGCAGGCCGAACGGTTCCGCGGTTACGCAGAAGACCTGGGCCTGAACATGAGCCAATACGACCGCGACGTCACCAGCAAAGCAGTGCTTGAGCGCATTCAGCGGGACGTTGATCTCGGTACGACACTCGGCGTGAACAGCACACCTACGTTCTTCATCAACGGCGAATTGGTTCCCCTGCAGACCTACACGGACCTGGAAGCTGCTGTGGCAGACGCGGTACAGGAAACACGATGACCGGCCTCCGAGTGCGGCGCCGAGGAGTCGCCGTGACGGCGGCAGCAATCGCGGTGATGCTGCTGGCTGGGTGTGCCGGCGGTCAAACCGGTGCGCTGAGCTCCCAGTACCGCGGCGGCGAAACGAAGAACTACGTCTCCGGCGACGGCACCGTGACGCAGGTGCCAACATCCAACCGGGGCACACCGGTGCGCTTCGACGAGACCGCGACGGACGGCACGCAACTGAGCAGCGAGGATCTCCGCGGGCAGGTTGTCGTCCTCAACTTCTGGTACGCCTCCTGCCCGCCGTGCCGCGCTGAAGCGAAGCACCTCAACACGGTCGCCGAACGCTTCGAAACCCAAGACGTGCAGTTCATCGGCGTAAATGTCCGCGACGCTCAGGGCACCGCAGAAGCCTTCGAACGCCGCTTCAACGTGACCTACCCATCGATCCTCGACGCTGACACCGGTCGCATGCAACTCGCGCTCTCCGGCGAAGTGGCGCCAAACGCTGTCCCCACCACGATCGTCCTCGACACCCGCGGGAGGGTCGCCGTGCGGATCCTCGGAGCCATCGGCGGACCGGGAACCCTCGCCACACTCATCGAAGACGAGCTCACCCGGACATGAGTAGCAGCAGCCCTCCACACCACCCAGCCGGCGCAGAACGCGGCTCCACCTCTCGGCGGGGACGCGCTTTCGCGACGGTGGTCGGGGTTGGGGTGCTCGTCGCGGCGGTTGATCAGCAGACCAAACTGTGGGCGCTCTGGCACCTCGACCCCCACCGGCCCATTCCAATCCTCGGCGACTTGGTCGGCCTGCAATTGGCGTTCAACCGTGGAGCGGCATTCTCCCTCGCCGAAGGACGAACCTGGATACTCTCCGTCCTCGCAGCACTCGTGGTGGCCAGCCTGCTGGTGTGGGCAGCGACCGGCCTCCGGCTCATCATCGCCGTCGGCGTCGGCTGTCTAGTCGGCGGCGCAGCCAGCAACCTTAGCGACCGGCTCACCCGCGGGAAAAACCTCGGCGAAGGCGCCGTTGTCGACATGATCAACTACGCCGACATCGCAATCGGCAACGTCGCGGACATTGCGATCCTCGTCGGCGTCATCATCCTCGCGATCACGTTCGCTCGATCCCCAACGCCCCGAACCACGCGTGGCACCGCCGGCACTTCCAACGCCGACGATCCGACTGAACCTGAGAACCGGGAACTTCGTTGACGTTGCAAGAGACCGTCTTCAGTGGGCAGATGCTGGCCGCTGTTCCGATTGCCATGCTCGCCGGACTGATCTCCTTCGCCTCACCGTGCGTCCTCCCCCTTGTGCCCGGATACCTCGGCTATGTCAGCAGCTCCGCGACCGCCGTCACAACGCGTCGCACCCTCGCCGGCGCCACACTCTTCGTCGTCGGGTTCGGACTGGTCTTCATCGCGTACGGTGCAGCGTTTGGCGCCGCTGGCGCATGGCTCGTCCGATGGCAGGACCTCGTCATCCGCCTTCTCGGAGTCGTCGTCATCATCATGGGAGCCGCGTTCATTGGGCTCTTCCGTCCGCTCCAACAGACCGTTCGAACGGCATGGAGACCGCGACCCGGTCTCCTCGGAGCACCGCTGCTGGGAGCAACGTTCGGATTGGGCTGGACGCCCTGCTTCGGCCCCACCCTCGCCACCATCACCGCTCTCAGCCTCGACTCCGGTACAGGACTCCGCGGCGCAGCCCTCGGCTTGGCCTACTGCCTAGGCCTCGGCATCCCGTTCATCATCATTGCTGCCGGCTTCGGCTGGGCCAGCCGAACAGTGAAGTACCTACGGAACCACATCCGGGCGGTCAATCTCCTCGGCGGATGCATCCTCATCGCTACCGGAATCGCGATGCTCACCGGGATGTGGAGCCTCATCATGACCATCCTGCAAGGGGTGGTCGCGAACACACCAGTCGTTCTGTAGTCCCCCGGAACTTCCCACACCCGGACCGTGACGAGCACAGCAGCATGCAGTGCGTAATCGCCGACGGCATCGGGGCGACTGCCCATCAGTCCTAGGAAGCCGCGGCGCTGTTGAGGGTTAGCGCGTTGGTGCGGCGATCAGGCCGGCGAGGGTGTCGAGGGCGCCGGGCACGAGGGAGAAGTACGCCCAGGTGCCGCGCTTCTCACGGTGGAGGATCCCGGCGTCGACGAGGACCTTCAAATGGTGGGACACGGTCGGCTGGGACAGGCCGAGCGGTTCCTGCAGGTCGCACACGCATGCCTCGGACCCGTCGTGCGCTGCGACCATCGAGATCAGCCGCAAGCGGGCCGGGTCGGCGATCGCCTTCAGCGACTTCGCGAGGACCTCGGCGGATGCCTGGTCCATCGCCTCGGTCGTGACGGGTGAGCAGCACGCGGTGACGTCCTGAATGGGGAGCAGCTCGATCGTCATGACCTCATCCTCCCACGGACTTCGACACGCGTCTATATTTGCGCACATCGATATCGACGTGCTTCGATGTAGCTGCCGGCTCTCGGCTCCCGCTCGATCCGTGAAGGACCAGCCTGATGACTCACCTCCTCGCCGTCGGCGGCAGCGACGCCGGCATCGCCGCAGCACTCCGCGCCCGCGAACTCGACCCGACCACCGACGTGACGGTGGTGCTCGCCGACGAGTTCCCGAACTTCTCCATCTGCGGCATCCCGTACTGGGTGTCCGGCGACGTCGCCACGGAAGCGTCCCTCGCGCACCGCACCCGCACCGATCTTGAGGCTGCCGGCATGACTGTGCGTTCTTCGACGTGGGCCTCGGCCGTCGACGTCGATCGCCGCCGACTCTCCGTCACGGGCCCCGCCGGGGAAGAGCAGATCGCTTACGACGAGCTGCTGATCGGCACCGGCGCCGAGCCGGTGCGCCCGGCCGGGGTCCCGTTCGGGGAACCGGGCATCCACCTGCTGCACTCGATGACGGATGCCGAGCAGGTCGTCGCTGCCCTCGAGCTGCTGCCGGCGGGGAGCCGGGTCGCGGTCGTCGGTGCCGGGTACATCGGCCTGGAGATGACCGAGGGCCTCGTCGCCCGTGGGTTCGACACGACGCTGATCCAGCGCGGTCCCGAAGTGCTCTCCACCCTCGACCCCGAACTCGGTTCCCTCGTCACCGCCGAGGTCCGCCGCCACGGCGCGACCGTGCTGACGGGGTCCACTGTCACCGGGATCACACCGGCAGACGGTGGACAGTGGCGCGTCGCCACCAGCTCGACCTCTGGCGACGCGGAGGGCACGTTCGCCCTCGTCGTGGTCTGCGTCGGCGTCCGTCCCGTCACGGGACTCGCCGTAGCCGCTGGAGCGCAGCTGGGCCAGGCTGGCGCGATCGTGGTCGACGCGTCCATGCGGACCGGGGTGCCGCACGTGTGGGCTGCCGGTGATTGCGTCGTGACGCACCACCGGCTTCTCGGCACGACGTGGTTGCCGCTCGGGACGACGGCGCACAAGCAGGGTCGCGTCGCCGGGGAGAACATGCTCGGCGGCTCGAAGACGTTCGCCGGTTCGGTGGGGACGCAGGTGGTGAAGGTGTTCGACCTGGTCGCTGCCCGTACCGGCCTCCGCCAGCACGAAACCAGCCCGCTCGAGGTGCCGCCGCTGACTCGGGTGACGGTGGCGGATGACCACAAGCGGTACTACCCGGGTGCTGTCCCGCTGACGATCAGCGTCACCGGCGACCAGACCACCGGTCGGCTCCTCGGTGCGCAGATCGGCGGGCAGCGCACCGCGGAGATCAGCAAGCGCATCGACACGTTCGCCACCGCCCTCCACGCGGAACTCACCGTCGACGACGTGATCGATCTCGACCTCAGCTACACGCCGCCGCTCGGGTCCCCGTGGGACGCCGTGCAGGTCGCCGCGCAGGGCTGGGAGCGCGCCGCCGCGGCGGCGAATCAGGCTGCGGTGACGGACTGATGGTGATGGCTGTGG
>NZ_JABMCE010000025.1 GCF_013359865.1 Curtobacterium pusillum | reverse complement strand
GGCCCGCGCCGCGGTGAAGGCCGCCGTCGCCTCGGGGGAGCGGTCCGCGCTCGAGGTCGCCCGTGCGGCCTGGTCCGACGCCGACGTCCCCGCCGAGAAGTCCCTGCGCGTCCGCGACCTGCTGACGAGTCTCCCCGGGATCGGTCCGGCACGTGCCGAGGCGATCATGGGTGACCTGCGGATCGCGCCGTCGAAGCGCCTCGGCGGCCTCGGCACCCGGCAGCGCTCGGAGCTCGCCGACTGGCTCGCGGCCCGCGGCCGGAAGCGCGGCAGCTCGAAGCTCGTCGTCCTCGCCGGGCCCACCGCGGTCGGGAAGGGCACCGTCAGCGCGTACATCCGTGAGCAGTACCCCGACGTCAACCTCAGCGTCTCGGCCACGACCCGGAAGCCCCGCCCGGGCGAGGTCGACGGCGTGCACTACTACTTCGTCGACGACGACGAGTTCGACCGGATGATCCGCGACCGCGAACTCCTCGAGTGGGCGACGGTGCACAACTCGTACCGGTACGGCACGCCCCGTCCGCCGATCGACCGCGCGCTCGACGCCGGCGACAAGGTCATGCTCGAGATCGACCTGCAGGGTGCCCGGCAGGTCCGCGACGCCATGCCCGAGGCGGTCCTGGTGTTCCTGCTGCCCCCGTCGTGGGAGGAACTCGTCCGTCGGCTCATCGGGCGCGGCACCGAATCCGCCGAGGAACAGGCCCGACGGCTCGACACCGCGAAGGTCGAGCTCGCCGCCCAGGACGAGTTCGACGTGCGGATCGTGAACTCCGATGTCGGCACTGCGGCACGCGAGGTCGTAGACTTGTTCACTGCGCCCTGACCGGCGCGTTCGACCACGAGGAGACACCATGGCCAACCCCCAGGGCATCATCGACCCGCCCATCGACGACCTGCTCGCCAAGGTCGAGTCGAAGTACGCGCTGGTGATCTTCGCCTCCAAGCGTGCTCGCCAGATCAACGACTACTACGCCGACCTGCACGAGGGCTCGCTCTTCGACAACGTCGGCCCGCTCGTCGACTCGACGATCGACGACAAGCCGCTGTCCGTCGCGCTGCACGAGATCAACGAGGACAAGCTCACCGTCACCAAGCAGCAGCAGCCCACCGACTGATCGCGGTGACGAGCAGCAACCTGCGCCTCTTCACGTCCGAGTCGGTCACCGAGGGGCACCCCGACAAGATCTGCGACCAGATCTCGGACACGATCCTCGACGCACTGCTGACGGTGGACCCGCACGCACGCGTGGCCGTCGAGACGATGGTCACGACCGGGCTCGTGCACGTCGCGGGCGAGGTCACGACCTCCGGCTACGTCGAGATCCCGAAGCTGGTCCGTGACGTCATCACGGGCATCGGTTACAACTCGTCCGAGGTGTCCTTCGACGGGCACACCTGCGGCGTCGAGGTGTCGATCGGCGCACAGTCGCCCGACATCGCCCAGGGCGTCGACGAGTCGCTCGACGCACGCTCCGGCGTCGGCGTGGACCCGCTCGACCGCCAGGGCGCGGGCGACCAGGGCATCATGTTCGGCTTCGCGACGAACGAGACGCCCGAGTACATGCCGGTCGCGATCTGGCTGGCGCACCGCCTCGCCGAGCGCCTGGCCGAGGTCCGCAAGTCGGGCCAGCTGACGTTCCTGCGCCCGGACGGCAAGACCCAGGTGACGGTCGGGTACGACGGCGTCGTGCCGAAGACCGTCGAGACCGTCGTGCTCTCGACGCAGCACTCGCCGTCGGTCACGCTCGACGAACTCACCGCCGCCGTCACCGAGCACGTGATCCGTCCCGTGCTCGACCTGGTGGACCTCGACTCGTCGCACGTCGACGTCATCGTGAACCCGACCGGCCGGTTCGAGATCGGCGGCCCCCAGGGCGACGCCGGACTCACCGGCCGCAAGGTCATCGTCGACACCTACGGCGGGGCCTCCCGTCACGGTGGTGGCGCGTTCAGCGGCAAGGACCCGTCGAAGGTCGACCGCTCGGCCGCCTACGCGCTCCGCTGGGTCGCGAAGAACGCGGTCGCCGCGGGGCTCGCCGACCGGCTCGAGGTGCAGGTCGCGTACGCGATCGGTCGCGCGAAGCCCGTCGGGTTGTACGTCGAGTCGTTCGGCACCGGCCACGTGGACGACGCCGCCATCGAGGCCGCCATCCTCGAGGTGTTCGACCTCCGTCCGGCCGCGATCATCCGCGACCTCGACCTGCTGAAGCCGCGGTACGCGCAGACCGCGACGTACGGTCACTTCGGCCGCGAGCTCCCCGGGTTCACCTGGGAGCAGCTCGACCGCGTCGAGGAACTCCGCGCCGCCGCAGGACTCGTCGCCGCCGCCGTCTGAGGCACCGCGTGACCACCGTCGCGCGCGTCGTCCTCGACTCGCCGCTCCCGCAGTTGGACCGTCTGTTCGACTACCGGGTGCCGGCCGAGCTCGAGGACGACTGCGCGCCGGGGGTCCGCGTGAAGGTCCCGCTCCGGACCGGCGCACGGATGTCCGACGCGTACGTCGTCGAGATCGTCACCGAGGGGGAGTACCCCGGTGAACTCAGCGCCGTCGAGACGGTCGTCTCGCCCGTCCCGGCGCTGGCGCCGGAGATCTGGGCCCTGGCGCGCGCCGTCGCCGACCGTGCCGCCGGCGTCGCCTCCGACGTGCTCCGCCTCGCCGTACCGACCCGCCAGGTGCGCGTCGAGAAGGCCTGGCTGAACCGAGACACGACCTGGTCACCGACCGCGGTCACGCCACCGCCCGTCACCGGCTACGCCGACGGCGTCCTGGAGGCACTGGTCGCCGACCGCGGTCGCGCTGCGGTCGCCGCCGTCCCCCACCCGGTCGCGCTCGGGACGGAGGACGAGCCGGTGTGGGTCCCCGGGTGGGCCGCGACGCTCGCGCAGGCCGCGGCGCACACGGTCGCGTCGGAGCGGTCCGCCGTCGTCGCCGTGCCCGACTTCCGCGACGTCACCGACCTCGAACGGGCGCTCCTCGCCGTGCTGCCGGCCGAACGGGTGGTGCGGTTCGACGCCAAGCAGACGAACGGGCAGCGTGCGAAGGCCCTCCTGCAGGCACGCACGCACGCGGTGGTCGCGATCGGCAACCGCACGGCGATGTACGCGCCGGCGACGGACCTCGGGCTCATCGCGATGTGGGACGACGGGGACGCGTCGTTCATCGAGCCCCGCGCGCCGTACGTGCACACCCGGGACGTCGCCCTGGTCCGGGCGGCGCAGTCCGGCGCGGCGCTCCTGTTCGTGTCGCACGCGCGGAGCACCGACGTGCAACGGCTCGTCGAGCTGCACTGGCTGCAGGAGGTCGCTCCGTACCGGGTGAAGACGCCGAAGGTCATCCCCACGGTGCAGCAGACCGGGGCGGAGGGCTACGCCGCACAGGCCCGCATCCCGAGCTCCGCCTGGCGTGCGGCGCGGGAGGCCAGCCAGGCCGGCGCCGTCCTCGTGCAGGTGGCCAGTCCGGGCTTCGGCACGGGCCTGGTCTGCGCCGAGTGCGGCGAGCGAGCGCACTGCCGGGTCTGCGGCGGCCCGCTCGGCACTCCGCACCGCGGCGCGACGCCCCAGTGCCGGTTCTGCGGTGCCCTCGCGGTCGGGTTCCGCTGCCCGACGTGCGGCAACGGCACGGTCAAGCCCATCGGACAGGGCGCCCAGCGCACCGCGGACGAACTCGGGCGGGCGTTCCCGGGCACCCGGATCGTGGTGGCCGACGGATCACGCCCGCTCGACGAGGTCCCCGCGCGGCCGTCGGTCGTCGTCGCGACCCGCGGTGCCGAACCCTCCGTCGCCGGTGGCTACGCGTGCGTGCTGCTGCTCGACGGGGAGCGCATGCTCGCGCGGGAGGGACTCCGGGTGCAGGAGGACGTCCTGCGCTTCTGGACGAACGCCGCCGCGAAGGGCGCTCCCGGGGCGGAGGCGTACCTGGTCGGCATCGGCGGGAAGCTCGCGACGGCGATGGCGCTCTGGCGGCTCGACGGCCCGGCGCACGACGAGCTCGCCGATCGTCGAGAGCTGCACTTCCCGCCGGCGGTGCGCGTCGCGACGCTGACCGGCACGGACGAAGCGGTCACGGCCGCGGTCGAGGCGCTCGAGGGGCTCACGGCCGGATCCGTGCTCGGTCCGGTGCCGGTCGAGGACGATGCGCTCCCCGGGACCGTCCGCGCGATCGTGCGCTTCCCGTACGCGCACGGGGCCGAGGTCGCGGCGACGCTCAAGGCCGAGGTGATCCGGCGATCGTCGACCCGGCGCGTGCTGCCGGGTGGCAACCGTCGTCGGGCGGCGCCCGCGCTCCGGGTGCGACTGGACGACGCGGAGCCGTTCAGCGAGGTCTGACCCGGCCGGCCACGCACCTGCTCGGGTGGGACGACGTGTCGGGCGCACGCCGCGCCTCCAGGCCGCCGCCGGCGCGCAGTCGTTGCGGGCGCATGTTGCGACGTTCCGCTCGTCGATCGACGTGTGTGGTGTCGATGCATGCGCACGCACGTCCGGGTTCGCGCCGTGCATGCGACCCGCGTGGCCCGGGTGCCCCACGTGTGGGAGGCTGGACGACGGCGGTCACGAGCCGCCGAGGACACACATCACGCACGACGAGGTGACGCGGATGACGCCGATGAGGGCGCTGTACAAGCCGGACGCAGTTCCGGGACTGACCATGACCGAACGGCCGGTGCCGGTCCCCGGTGAGGACGAGGTCCTCATCCGGGTCCTCCGCACCGGGATATGCGGGACCGACCTGCACATCCGGCGGTGGGACGACTGGGCGGCCTCCGCGGTGACGGCCCCGCTCGTCCCCGGGCACGAGTTCTTCGGCGAAGTCGTCGAGGTCGGTTCCGCCGTACGCGACGTCGCCGTGGGGGACCGGGTCTCCGGTGAGGGGCACATCGTGTGCGGCACCTGCCGCAACTGCCGTGCCGGGCGCCGCCAGATGTGCATCCGGACGAAGGGCCTCGGCGTGCAGCGCGACGGCGCGTTCGCGGAGTACCTGACCCTGCCCGGCGCCAACGTGTGGGTGCACCACACCGACGTCGACCCTGACGTGGGCGCCCTGTTCGACCCGCTCGGCAACGCGGTGCACACGGCTCTGGCGTTCCCGGTCGTCGGCGAGGACGTGCTCGTCACGGGGTGCGGCCCGATCGGGCTCATGGCGATCGCGGTCGCGCGCCACGCCGGGGCGCGGTTCGTCGTCGGCACGGACGTCAGCGCGAACCGGCTGGCGATGGCGACGGCGATGGGTGCCGACCTCGGGGTCGACGTCGGTGTCGACGGTCCTGCCGCGATCCGCGCTGCGCAGGCACGACTCGGGCTGCGGGAGGGGTTCGACGTGGGCTTCGAGATGTCCGGCGCACCGACGGCGCTGCCGTCGATGGTCGACAACATGAACCACGGCGGACGGATCGCGATGCTCGGCCTGCCGACCGGGGAGATCGCGGTCGACTGGGGCAAGGTCGTCACGCACATGCTCACCGTGAAGGGCATCTACGGGCGGGAGATGTTCGAGACCTGGCAGACCATGAGCTCGATGCTGCAGACCAGCGAGGTGCTGCGCGACCGCATCGGTTCGATCGTCTCGGCACGGTACGCGGCCCGGGACTGGGAGGAGGCGTTCGCCGCGGCGGCGAGCGCGGACGGCGGCAAGGTCGTCATCGACTGGACGGAGATCTGATGTACGGCGCGATCAAGGACCACCTGACGGCGGAGCTGGCGGGGATCGAGGCGGCCGGTCTGACGAAGCGGGAGCGTGGCATCGCCGGCCCGCAGCGTGCGGCGATCGAGGCCGACGGCGTGGACCTGCTGAACTTTTGCGCGAACAACTACCTGGGGCTCGCCGACTCCACCGACCTGGTGGACGCCGCGAAGGACGCCCTCGACCGCTGGGGCTACGGGATGGCGAGCGTGCGGTTCATCTGCGGCACGCAGGACCTGCACCTCGACCTCGAGCGCCGGGTGTCGGCCTTCCTGGGCACCGAGGCCACGATCCTGTACTCGTCGTGCTTCGACGCGAACGGCGGTCTGTTCGAGGTGCTCCTCGGCGCGGAGGACGCGATCATCTCGGACGAGCTGAACCATGCCTCGATCATCGACGGCGTGCGGTTGTCGAAGGCGCAGCGGTTCCGGTACAAGAACCGGGACATGGCCGATCTGGAGGCGCAGCTCGCTGCCGCCTCCTCGGCTCGCTTCCGTGCGGTGGTCACGGACGGCGTGTTCTCGATGGACGGCTCGATCGCGCCGCTCGCCGAGATCTGCGACCTCGCCGACCGGTACGACGCGCTCGTCATCGTGGACGACTCGCACGCGGTCGGGTTCGTGGGTGAGCACGGCCGCGGCACGCCGGAGCTGTGCGGCGTCGCGGACCGGGTCGACGTGTACACGGGGACGTTCGGCAAGGCGCTCGGTGGCGCCTCGGGCGGGTACGTGGCCTCGCGGCGGGAGATCGTGGACCTGCTCCGGCAGCGGTCTCGGCCGTACCTGTTCTCGAACTCGCTCGCGCCGGTGATCGCTGCGGGGACGGTCGCTGCGCTCGACCTCATCGAGCGGTCGGACGACGCCCGCTCGGTCCTGCAGCGGAACGCGGCCCTGTTCCGGTCGCTGATGACCGAGGCGGGCTTCGAGCTGCTGCCGGGGGAGCACCCGATCGTCCCGGTGATGTTCCACGACGCCGCGCTCACCGCCCGGATCGCGGACGAGATGCAGGCGCGCGGGATCTACGTCACGGCGTTCAGCTACCCGGTGGTGCCGAAGGGGCGAGCCCGGATCCGGGTGCAGCTGTCGGCCGCGCACGCCGAGGAGCAGGTCCGCCGGTGCGTGGCGGCGTTCGTGGCGTCGCGCGACGCGGCCGGCGGC
>NZ_JABMCE010000024.1 GCF_013359865.1 Curtobacterium pusillum | reverse complement strand
CGTCCCGCCGCACCGGCCGGACCAGCCGCGCCGGTGCCGTCGCGGGCACCCCGAACGTCGGCCGCGCCACCCGTCGCACCGCCGTCGCCGAGCCCGTGAAGCCGGCCGCACCGGCGAAGCAGGGCGCGTCCTTCCGACGTGCCGCCTCCCGCGTCACCGCCGTGGGTGCCCTCCTCTTCGCCGCCGGCCTCGTCGTGTCGACCTCGCTGCCCGCACAGGCGCTCTTCACGCCGGAGCCGGGCGCGACGTCCGAGCGTGCGACCACCGCCGGTGCCACCCAGTCCCTCAGCGTCGGCGCGGGTGCGACGGACGCCGAGACGAACCGCGACCAGTACTCGGTGTCGTCGGCCACGCAGTACAAGAACGTCGACTCGTCGAGCTTCACGAACGACCCCGACGGCACGATCCAGTGGCCGTTCCTCACGGGTGTACCGATCACCTCCGGGTTCGGCGGCCGTCAGGTCGAGGGCTGCTCGTTCTGCTCCACGAACCACATGGGCGTCGACTTCGCCCCGGGCGAGGGCACCCCGATCCGGGTGATCGCCGCGGGCACGGTCATCAAGGTCCAGGCGAACGACGGCGGCTTCGGCAACGACGTCTGGGTCCAGCACGACGTCGACGGCAAGCAGTTCGTCAGCGTGTACGGCCACATGGAGGACAACTCCTTCAAGGTGGTCAAGGGACAGCAGGTCGAGGTCGGCGACGAGCTCGGTCTCGTGGGCAGCACCGGCAACTCGACCGGCCCCCACCTGCACCTCGAGATCCACGTCGACGGTGTCCCGGTCGACCCGCTGGCGTGGCTCAAGGCCAACGCGAACTAGCGGACCGGCGCGGCACGCCCGGGCGTCGGCACGGGTTCCTGACCACCGTCGCGGGTCTGCTATCCTCGTGTGGTGCCGCCGAGCGGCACATGCCCCGATAGCTCAGTGGTAGAGCACTTCCATGGTAAGGAAGGGGTCGTCAGTTCAATCCTGACTCGGGGCTCAGACCCGGAGCCGTAGTCGCTCCGGATCCATGGCGGGGTAGCTCAGTTGGTTAGAGCACACGGCTCATAATCGTGGTGTCGCGGGTTCAAGTCCCGCCCTCGCTACCGCAAGCCCGGCGATCCGCTCGCCGGGCTTTCGTCGTTCCCGGTGGCGCTGCGCGTGGCGGCGGCTCGGGCGCCGGCGGCTCGCGCGCCGGCGGCTGTCGAACCACGAAGGCGACATCGAACCGCCCGCGGTGCTCGGTTCGATGTCGCGTTCGTGGTTCCTCACGCGGGCGCGTCCGGTGTCCGGCGCCCGGCACGCTGCGCCCGCCCGGCGCGGCGCCCGCCCGCGCCCGTCAGAACGGGCGGTGCTCCGTGCGCGCCACGAGCACCCCGGCCGACCGCAGGGCGCGCTCGAGCGTCGCGTTCACCTGCCGCCACGCCGTCTGGCGTCGCCCCGCACCGATGCCCCCGCCGGAGACCGCCGTACCGTGCCCGGAGTGCCGCAGCGTGATCGTGGTCGACGTCCCCGTGACCGTCGTCGACAGCTCGTAGCGCCGGAACTCCCGCGAGGGGTGCACGAGCGCCCCGAGCAGGATCGTCAGCACGCGACTGCCGGTCGTGGCGGTGATCGTGCCCCCGGTCGACTCGACGTGGTGTCCGGCCTCGCGCAGTGCTGCGCCGGCGATCTCCATGGCCGTGCACCGGTCGCCCGTGTGCACCGCGAACTCGGTGGTCGTCTCCATCGTTCCTCCCCGTCCCCGGAAGACCTCGCCCGGAGTCCCCGGGCCGGCATCGGTTCCCCCGAACCGTCCGGCCCAGCGTAGCCGATGCATACTCATGAACAACAGGCCCCCGGACGGGCGTCGGTAGACTGCCGGACGTGTCTGTGAACCCCGAGCTCGTCGGCAGGACGTTCCCGCCGGCTGCGCCCTACCTGGTCGGTCGTGAGAAGGTGCGCGAGTTCTCCCGCGCCGTGTTCGCGACGAACCCGATCCACCACGAACCCGATGCCGCCCGGGCCGCCGGCTACGACGACGTCGTCGCCCCGCCGACCTTCGCGGTCGTCGTGCAGGAAGCGACGCTCGCCCAGCTCCTCGCCGAGCCGGACGCGGGGATCGACTTCTCCCGCGTGGTCCACGGCGAGCAGGCCTTCACCTACGAGCGTCCGATCGTCGCCGGCGACGAGCTCACCGCGACGCTGACGGTCACGAGCGTGAAGACCCTCGGTGGCAACGCCATGGTCACCGCCGAGAGCACGATGAACGACGCCGCGGGGGAGCACGTCGTCACGGCGACCTCCACCCTCGTCGTCCGAGGAGACGACGCATGACCGCCGCACCCGTCACCGCGCTCGAGGTCGGCACCGTCGTCGCCGAGCGCGAGGTCCACCTCACCCGTGACTCGCTCGTCCGCTACGCCGGTGCCTCGGGCGACTTCAACCCGATCCACTACCGCGACGACGTCGCCGCCTCGGTCGGGCTGCCCGGCGTCCTCGCCCACGGCATGCTCACCATGGGCCTCGCGGTCCAGCCGGTCTCCGAGTGGCTCGGCGACCGAGGGTTCGTCGTCCGCTACGGCGTCCGCTTCACCCGTCCCGTGGTCGTGGACCCCGAGCAGGGAGCGACCGTCGGCGTCGTCGCCAAGGTCGGCACCGTCGACGACGAGGGCCGTCCGCAGCGCATCGACCTCACCGTGACCGCCGCCGGGCAGACCGTGCTCGGCAAGGCGCAGGTCACGGTGGCGTTCCGCTGACCGTGTCGGAGCCGGTGCTCGCGGACCTCACGACGCTGCGCGTCGGTGGTCCGTCCGCGCGGCTGCTCACCGCGACCACGACCGACGAGCTCGTCGAGCACGCCACCGCGGCGTGGGAGGACGACGCGTGGCTCGTCCTCGGCGGCGGCAGCAACCTCCTCGTCGCCGACGACGGTTTCGACGGCACCGTCGTGCTCGTGCGCACCCGCGGCGTCGAGCACGAGACCGACGCCGACGGCGTCACCGTCCGCGTCGCGGCCGGCGAACCGTGGGACGCGTTCGTCGCCACGACCGTCGAGCACGGTTGGACCGGCCTGGAGGCGCTCAGCGGCATCCCGGGCACGGTCGGCGCCGCCCCCGTGCAGAACATCGGCGCCTACGGGGTCGAGCTGTCCGACGTGCTCACCCGGATCGAGTTCCTCGACGCGGCCACGGGGGAGCGTGCGTGGGTGCCCGCCGCCGAGCTGGCGCTCGGCTACCGCACGTCGACGCTCAAGCACGGACGGCGGGGTGTGGTGCTGACGGTCGAGTTCCGGCTCGGCACCGTCTCCGAGGCCGGGGTCCCGGTCCGGTACGCCCAGCTCGCCGGGTCCCTCGGCGTCGACCTCGGGTCCTCGGTCGCGCCGGAGACGGTCCGGTCCGAGGTCCTGCGGCTGCGCGGTTCGAAGGGCATGGTCCTCGACGCGGAGGACCACGACACGTGGAGCGCGGGGTCGTTCTTCACGAATCCGATCGTGTCCGCCGGGTTCGCCGAGACGCTGCCGGCCGAGGCGCCGCGCTGGCCCGCCGGCGACGACGTCAAGCTGAGCGCGGCGTGGCTCATCGAGCGCTCCGGTGTGCACCGCGGGTACGCCGTGCCCGGGTCCCGCGCAGCGATCTCCTCGAAGCACACCCTCGCGCTGACGAACCGCGGGGGAGCGACGGCCGCCCAGGTGGCCGAGCTGGCCCGCTACGTCCAGGTGACCGTCCTGAACCGCTTCGGTGTGTCGCTCGTGCCGGAACCCGTCGTGGTCGGCGACCTGCTCGCCTGAGCCGAGCCGCGCCTCCCGAACGCGAGGGCGGCCCACCTCGACGAGGTGGGCCGCCTTGCGCTCGTCCCTAGGAGAAGAACTTCGCCAGGCGGGCGACGCCCTCGGCGATGTCGTCGTCGCCCAGGGCGTACGACAGGCGGAGGTAGCCGGACGGGCCGAACGCCTCGCCCGGGACGACCGCGACCTCGGCGTGCTCGAGGATCAGGTCGGCGAGCTCGAGGGTCGTGGTCGGGGTCTTCCCGGCCCACTCGCGACCGAGGAGCGCCGTGACGTCCGGGTAGACGTAGAAGGCACCCTCCGGGGTCGGCGTGACGACGCCCGGGATCGCGTTGAGCCCCGCGACGATCGTCCGGCGTCGGCGGTCGAACGCCTCGCGCATGGCTTCGACGGGCTCCTGCGGACCGGTCAGGGCCGCGATCGCCGCACGCTGCGACACGTTGGAGACGTTCGACGACAGGTGCGACTGCAGGTTCGACGCTGCCTTCACGGCGTCGGCCGGCCCGATGAACCAGCCCACGCGCCAGCCGGTCATCGCGTACGTCTTGGCGACGCCGTTGACGAGGATCGTCGTGTCCGCGAGGGCGGCCACGGCGTCGAGGATGCCGGTGAACCGGACGCCGTCGTACACGAGGTCCTGGTAGATCTCGTCGCTGATCACCCAGATGCCGTGCTCGAGGGCCCACTCGCCGATGGCCTTCGTCTGCTCGGCGCTGTACACCGAGCCGGTCGGGTTCGACGGCGAGCAGAACAGCAGCGCCTTCGTCTTCGGGGTCCGTGCGGCCTCGAGCTGCTCGACCGTCACGAGGTAGTCCTGGTCGCTGCCGGCGAAGACGTCGACGGGGACGCCGCCCGCGAGTCGGATCGCCTCGGGGTAGGTGGTCCAGTAGGGGGCGGGGAGGAGGACCTCGTCGCCGTCGTCCACGATCGTCTGGAACGCCTGGTACACGGCCTGCTTGCCGCCGTTCGTGACGATGACCTGCGAGGGGTCGACGGTCACGCCGGACTCCCGCGCGGTCTTCTCGACGATCGCCTGCTTCAGTTCCGGCAGCCCCGTGGCCGGCGTGTACCGGTGGTTCTTCGGGTCCTGCGCGGCCTGCACGGCGGCGTCGACGACGTGCTGCGGCGTGGCGAAGTCCGGCTCACCCGCGGCGAAGGAGATCACCGGGCGTCCGGCGGCCTTCAGCGCCTTGGCCTTCGCATCGACCTTGAGCGTCGCTGACTCGGCGATCGCGGCGATGCGGGACGCGATGCGCGGCCGACGGTGGGGCGCGGCAGCGGGGTTGGCGGTGGACTCGGGGCCTGGGGCTTCGGTGCTCACGGCTCCCAGCCTATCGGCGCGGCACGCCGGAGCATCCGTCAAGTGGACACCGTGTGACGGACTCCCGTACACTCGACCACCGGAACACGGATCGGTGACGAACCGTGTCCGAAGGGCGGTGGCTCAATTGGTAGAGCAGCGGTCTCCAAAACCGCAGGTTGCAGGTTCGAGTCCTGTCCGCCCTGCACATCTGGAAGGGTAGAAGTTGGCGAGCAAAGACATGGAGACGACGGCGGATGACGTCGTCGCCAAGGCGAAGCAGGACCGGGCCGAGCGCCGCGGGCCGTTCGCTGCCGTCGTGCTCTTCATCCGGCAGGTCATCGGCGAACTCCGCAAGGTGGTCACGCCGACCCGCAAGGAGCTCTTCAGCTACACGGGCGTCGTCCTGGTCTTCGTCGTCGTGATGATGGTCCTGGTGTCGATCCTCGACTTCGCGTTCGGACTCGGCGTCGGGTACGTGTTCGGCAACGGGCCGACGGCCTGACCCGGACCTCGGCTGTCCTGGCCGCTCGCGGACAGGAGTACGGTCGCCCGAGACGGCGCCGATCGTGACCCGATCCGCCCGCCAACCCGATCCGCACCACCGAACGGAAAGAATCGACATTGTCTGACAACTCCCGCGACGACATCGACCTCGCCACGGCTGCCGAGCAGTCCTCCGAGGTCGAGGAGAACCAGGAAGGCGACGTCGAGACCGGCGAGGAGCGTTCGGTCGAGTCGGCCGAAGAACGCGCGATCGAGGTCGAGGACGAGAACGACGACTCGCTCGGCCTGAGCGACGAGCCCGACGACGGCACCGTCGACGCCGGCATCGACGAGACGCTCACCGCCCTGCAGGAAGCCCGCGACCCCGAGGCCGACGCCGTCGTGGACGACGCGCTCGAGGTGGACACCGCCGACGAGGCCGAGGCCGCCGTCGAGGCCGTCGAGGACGAGGAAGAAGTCGAGCTGGAGGCGGAGTCCGCGGCCGACGCGAACGAGGCCCTCGCTGCCGACGAGGCGCTCGACGCCGAGGAAGAGGCCGAGGTCGACCCGTACGAGGCGTTCAAGGCCGAGCTGCGGATGAAGCCGGGCAAGTGGTACGTGATCCACTCCTACGCGGGCTTCGAGCGCCGCGTGAAGTCGAACATCGAGAACCGCATGGTCTCGATGTCGATGGAGGACTACATCTACCAGGTCGAGGTCCCGATGGAGGACGTCGTCGAGATCAAGAACGGGCAGCGCAAGCTGGTCACCCGCGTCCGGATCCCCTCGTACGTGCTCGTCCGCATGGACCTCAACGAGGACTCGTGGTCGGTCGTCCGCCACACCCCGGGCGTCACCGGGTTCGTCGGCAACGCCCACAACCCCACGCCGCTCCGCTTCGACGAGGCGTTCGGCATGCTCAAGTCGCTCGTGCAGGTCGCCGAGGCCGCCCCGACCAAGGGTGGCGCGAAGGGTTCCGGCGGCGCCCAGTCGCAGCCGGCCGCCGAGGTCGACTTCGAGATCGGCGAGACGATCACCATCAAGGAAGGCTCGTTCGCGGGCCTGCCGGGTTCGATCTCCGAGATCAAGCCGGAGAGCGGCAAGCTCACCGTGCTCGTCTCACTGTTCGAGCGCGAGACCCCGGTCGAGCTCAGCTTCGACCAGGTCACCAAGCTGTAGCGCCCGCCAACACCAGCTACACTTATCGAGTTTGGCCCCGCACGCCTCGTGCGTGCGGGGCTTCACCGCGGTCCGGAACGGCCGGACCAGCGGGAGAGTGCACGGATCCCCGTGCGTTCGATTCCAGGAGGAAGACAAGTCATGGCACCGAAGAAGAAGGTCACGGGCCTGATCAAGCTGCAGATCAATGCGGGCGCCGCCAACCCGGCCCCGCCGATCGGTCCGGCGCTCGGTCAGCACGGCGTCAACATCATGGAGTTCTGCAAGGCGTACAACGCCGCGACCGAGTCGCAGCGTGGGAACGTCGTGCCGGTCGAGATCACCGTCTACGAGGACCGTTCGTTCACGTTCGTCCTCAAGACCCCGCCGGCCGCGGAGCTCATCAAGAAGGCTGCGGGTGTGCAGAAGGGGTCCTCGACCCCGCACACGGTCAAGGTCGCGAAGATCTCGATGGACCAGGTCCGTCAGATCGCCGAGACCAAGCAGGCCGACCTGAACGCCAACGACATCGACGCCGCCGCGAAGATCATCGCCGGCACCGCGCGTTCGATGGGCATCACGGTCGAGGCGTAAGCCCCACCTGCTCAGGCACACACCCCAACACCCTTCCGTGGGAGAGCCGCGCCGGCTCGTCAACCACGTAGCTCCCAAGGAGAACACCATGGCGAAGAAGTCCAAGGCCTACCAGGCCGCGGCCGCGAAGATCGAGGCCGACAAGTTCTACACCCCCGCCGAGGCAGTCGCCCTCGCGAAGGAGACCGGTTCGACCAAGACCGACTCCACCGTCGAGGTCGCCCTCAAGCTCGGCGTCGACCCGCGCAAGGCGGACCAGATGGTCCGTGGCACGGTCATCCTGCCGCACGGCACGGGCAAGACCGCCCGCGTCATCGTCTTCGCGGTCGGCGCTGCGGCTGAGGCCGCCATCGCCGCCGGCGCCGACGAGGTCGGTGGCGACGAGCTCATCGCGAAGGTCGCCGAGGGCTACACCGCCTTCGACTCCGCCGTCGCGACGCCGGAGCTCATGGGCAAGGTCGGTCGTCTCGGCAAGGTGCTCGGTCCGCGTGGCCTCATGCCGAACCCGAAGACCGGCACCGTGACCCCGAACGTGGCGCAGGCCGTCAACGACATCAAGGGCGGCAAGATCGAGTTCCGCGTCGACAAGCACGCCAACGTGCACTTCGTCGTCGGCAAGGCCTCGTTCACGCCGGAGCAGCTCGACGAGAACATCTCGACCGCGCTCGAGGAGATCAACCGCCTCAAGCCGAGCGCCTCGAAGGGCCGCTACATCACGAAGGGCGCCGTCTCGACGACCTTCGGCCCGGGCATCCCGCTCGACGTCAACGCCATCTGATCCACTGATCAGTTCCGGGAGGACCCGTACCGTTTCGGTGCGGGTCCTTTCGCGTGCCGGCTGCGAAGTGCCGCTAGCGTGGCTCCGTGCGCATCCTCGTGAACTCGCTCCGACTGATCGCCGTCATCGCCGTCGTGGTCGCGGTCGTCGCGCAGCTGCAGCATGCGGTGGTGTCCGGGAACTTCCGGTTCTGGAACTTCTTCGGCTACTTCACCATCCAGTCGAACCTCATCATCGCGGGCGCACTGGCCGCAGCGGTCGTGTCATCGAGCCGCCGACGATCGGCAACACGGGTGGACCTCGTCCGTGGGGCGGCGACGGTGTACATCGCGACGACCGGGCTGGTGTTCAACACGCTGCTCGCCGAAGCCGCTCTCGCGGCGAACTTCGACCTGCCGTGGGCGAGCGACGTCATGCACAAGGTCATCCCCGCGTACGCGGTGCTCGACTGGCTGCTGTTCGCGGACCGCGGTCGGCTGGTCCTGCGGCAGGTGTGGTGGTTCCTGCTCTACCCGGCCGTGTGGCTCGTGGTGGTCCTGATCCGCGGTGCGACCGACGGATGGGTGCCGTACCCGTTCCTCGACCCCGATCTCGGGTACGGCGTCGTGGCGCTGTACGCACTCGGGGTGGCGGTGTTCATCGCGCTCATGGGCGTGCTCGTCGTCGGGATGAGTCGGCTGCGGATCGTTCCCGTCTAGGCCGAGCGGAAGCCCCGGAGCCGGTCCAGCACCATGTCGGCGAGCAGGATCAGACCGCGGATCTGGTCGTCGTCACGGTCCACCCAGCGGCACTCGGGTTCGTCGGCGACGGGGACGAACCCGTCGTGGCGTTCCCAGACGAACAGGGTGCGGTCGGCCCCGAGGACGTACTGCTGCCACCAGATCTGCCGCAGGTAGTGCCGGGGGATGCTCCGCCACGACTTCGCCGTCGTCTTGATCTCGGCGAGCACGACCCGCGAGGAGCCGTCGACGCCGACGCCGTCCGGGGTCGCGAGGTGCGCCCGGTTCGCCGCAGCGTGGAACAGGTGCGCTGAGGGCTGGATCCCGTGGGTCGCGGCGACCCAGGCTGCGATGACCGGTTCGCGCTCCCTGCCGTGCTCCGTGAAGGAGTTGCCGGAGAACCGGGAGCCGTAGCGCTTGTCGGTGACGACGGCGTCGACGGCGCGCAGCGAGGCCAGGCGGGCGACGTCGGTCGCGGTGATGCCCATGGCGCGGGCGCGGAGCCAGGCGACCCGGTCGGACGAGTGCGCGACGATGCGTTCCGTGTGTCCGCGCAGCGCGGTGAAGGTGTCGTGTGCGAGGGAGGCCGACGTGGTGGTGGTGGTGACGCCGTGCTCGACGTGGGCAGGCCCGGCGGGGGCGGGCTGCGCCTCCAGGGGGTCCAGATCGCCCCACAGGGTCGGCTGCACGATCGTCACCCGACGATTGTCTCCCCGTGCACCGACGACGCGAAACCGACGCACCGGAACCGGCGCGACGCGCCGGGCGTCCGTCGTCAGGACACCAGCTGGCGGCCCTCCGCGAAGGCGACGAGCTCGTCGATGCCCGCCGGGGAGAGCGCGTACCCGATCGCCAGGGCCGCCGCTCCCTGCAGCGCTGCGACCGACCCGGCGCGGGACTGCGCGATCACGAGGTGTTCGGTGGCGAGCGGCATCGAGCGGGAGTAGACGACCTCCCGGACGCCGGCGAGCAGGTGCTCCCCGGCCTGGGTGATCGAGCCGCCGAGGGCGATCACCGAGGGGTTCATGAGCGAGACGCACGTGGCGAGGACCTCGCCGATGTCACGCCCGGCCTGGCGCACGGCCTGGATGGCGTCGAGGTCCGAACGGTTCACGAGGTCGAGGACGTCGGCGCTGGTGTGCACGTCGTGGCCCTTCGCACGGAGCCGCCGTGCGATGGCTGGTCCGGAGGCGACGGCCTCGAGGCAGCCGGTGTTCCCGCAGTGGCACGGCACGTCACCCGCGCTGGAGACCCGGACGTGGCCGATGTCGCCCGCGGTGCCCTGTGCGCCGCGCTGGAGCTGCCCGTCCGAGACGATGCCGGAGCCGATGCCGGTGGCCACCTTCACGAAGAGCAGGTGGTCGACCTCCGGCCAGCCGTGCTCGCGCTCTCCGAGTGCTGCGATGTTCACGTCGTTGTCGAGCAGGACGTGGGCGGCGATGTGGCCGCGGAGCCAGCCGGGCACGTCGAAGCCGTCCCAGCCGGGCATGATGGGCGGGTTGGCGGGGCGCCCGGTTGAGAACTCGACCGGCCCGGGGACGCCGATGCCGATCGCGATGACGTCGTCCCGCGCCCGTCCGACCTCGTCGAGCAGCGCGTCGATCGTCTCGACGAGCCAGGTGAGCGTGGGGACCGGGCCCGCGGCGATGTCGATGCGCGCTTCACGGGTCGCGAGCGGTGCGGCGACGAGGTCCGTCACCGCGACCCGTCCGTGCGAGGCACCGAGGTCGGCGGCGATCACGAGCCGGGCGCGGGGCATGAGTGCCACCTGTGCGGGTGGGCGTCCGCCGGTGGAGGCGGCGGTGTCCACCGGACCGACGAGTCCGACCTCGATGAGGGCATCGAGGCGCACGCCGATCGTCGAGCGTGCGAGTCCCGTCAGTGCGGCGAGCTCGGCCCGTGTCCGCGGCACGCCGTCGCGGAGGATCTGGAAGAGCTCGCTCGTCCCGACCGGAGGCGACGCTGCCGTCCGAGTCAAGTCGACCATGTGGGGGAGTGAAGCACACATCGAACGCGCCACGCAACGAAGTAGGTCGACTTTCCTCGGACTTCTGCTTGACCGCCGACAAAAGTGCTCGTAGTGTGACGCTCGGTCGAAGACGACCGCACCATCTCGACGAGGAGAACTCCCGGTGACCCAACCGCTTTCCGTCCAGCTCTACACGGTCCGCGACGCCCTCGCTGCCGATCTGCCCGGCACGCTGCAGCGCATCGCCGACATCGGCTACACGAACGTCGAGGCGTTCGGTTTCGTCGACCGCGCCGAGTCGCTGCGCGATGCACTTGCCGCAGCCGGACTGCAGAGCCCGAGCGGACACGCCCGTCTGCTGGACACCGGCGAGCAGGACCTCGAGCAGATCTTCCACGCGAGCGTCACCGTCGGGCTCGGCACCCTCATCGACCCGCACATCGACGAAGCGCGGTGGACCACGCGTGAGGACGTCGAGGCGATCGCCCGCGAGCTGAACGCCCTCGCCCCGCGTGCCGCCGACCACGGCCTGACCCTCGGCTACCACAACCACGCGTTCGAGTTCTCGAACCGCATCGACGGCACGAGCGCCTTCGAGGTCTTCGCCGGTGCCCTGTCCGACGACGTCGTGCTCGAACTCGACACCTACTGGGCGAAGGTCGGCGGTGACGACCCCGTGGCCGTCATCGAGCGCCTCGGCGACAAGATCCAGTTCCTGCACGTCAAGGACGGCGACGGCTCGCACGACGACAAGAAGCAGGTCGCCGTGGGCGACGGCATCATGCCGATCCGCGAGATCATCGCCGCCGCGCCGGACGCACTCCACGTCGTCGAACTCGACGACCACGAGGGCGACGTCTTCCAGGCCGTCACCGACTCGTACACCTTCCTCCAGGGGGCCCGCGCATGACCGACACCACCGTCACCACGCAGCAGGACACGACGACCAGGACCGGTCCCGTCGGCGTCGGCGTCATCGGCGCCGGGGTCATCTCGGACCAGTACCTCTCGAACCTCACCGTCTTCCCGGACGTGAAGGTCCACTTCATCGCCGACATCGACCTGCCCCGCGCGGCGTCGCAGGCGGAGAAGTGGGGCATCGCCGGCTCGGGCACGGTGGAGGAGCTCCTCGCGAACGACGACATCGAGATCGTCGTCAACCTGACCATCCCCGCCGCCCACGTCGAGGTCGCCCTGCAGGCCCTCGCCGCCGGCAAGCACGTCTGGGGGGAGAAGCCCTACGCCCTCGACCGCGCGAGCGCCGCACAGCTCCGGGACGCCGCCGCGGCCGCCGGCAAGACGGTCAGCGTCGCCCCGGACACGTTCCTCGGCGCCGGGCTGCAGACCGCCCTCCGGACCATCCGCGACGGCCGCATCGGCACGCCACTCAACGGCCTGACGCTGTTCCAGAGCCCCGGCCCGGAGTCGTGGCACCCGAGCCCCGAGTTCCTCTTCGCGTACGGCGCCGGCCCGCTGTTCGACATCGGCCCGTACTACATCACGACGCTCGTGCAGGCGTTCGGCCCGGTCAAGAAGGTCACCGCCACGGCGTCGAAGTCCCGGGCGACCCGCACGATCGGCTCCGGCCCCAAGGCGGGCACCGAGTTCCCGGTCGAGGTCCCGACGAACCACTCGGCGCTCATCGAGTTCGAGAACGGTGGCAGCGCGCAGAGCGTCTTCTCGTTCGAGTCCGACCGCGGCCGCACCGGCTTCGTCGAGATCGCGGGCGAGACCGGCACCGTCGTGTTCCCCGACCCGAACAACTTCGACGGCGACACCGAGCTGTACGCGCTCGGTTCCGAGGAGCCGGAGACGATCCCGGCGGTCGGGTCCACCTACTCGCGCGGCACCGGCGTGGTCGACCTCGCCCGCTCGCTCCGCGCCGGTGAGGAGAACCGGGTCCCCGGTGCCCTCGCCTTCCACGTCCTCGACGTGATGGTCTCCATCGCCGAGGCAGCCGAACGTGGTGAGGCGGTGCTCGTGGAGAGCACCGTCGCACCCTCCCCGACCCTCCCCGAGGGCTGGGACCCCGCGGCGTCGACCCTGGCCTGACGGCCGGCGTCCCCGGCCGCTGGCGGCCGGGGACGGACCCCGCACCACACAGCAGCACCCGACAGCAAGAACAGCTCGACCAGCACCACCCCCTGCACCATCTCAACGACGAGAAAGTAGAGAGTCATGCGCACTGCCATCCGCGCACTGGCCATCACCGCGGCCGCGGCACTCACGGTGACGGGCCTCGCAGCCTGCTCCTCCGGGTCGTCCGGCTCCTCCGGCGACTCGAAGACGCTCACGTACTGGGCGTCGAACCAGGGCACGTCGCTCCAGAACGACAAGGAGGTGCTGACCCCCGTCCTGAAGAAGTTCACGAAGGAGACCGGGATCAAGGTCAACCTCCAGGTCATCGGCTGGAACGACCTGCAGAACAAGATCCAGACCGCGGTCACCTCGGGCCAGGGTCCGGACGTCCTGAACATCGGCAACACCTGGGCGGCCTCGCTCCAGGCCACCGGTGCCTTCCAGGAGTTCGGTTCCTCGGAGATGAAGGCGATCGGCGGCAAGGACAAGTTCGTGAAGACCGCTCTCGCCACGGGCGGTGCACCCGGCAAGACCGTCACGAGCGTCCCGCTCTACGGACTCGCCTACGGCCTGTACTACAACAAGAAGATGTTCTCGGACGCCGGCCTCAAGCCGCCGACCACGTGGGAAGAACTCACCGCGGACGCGCAGAAGCTGACCGACCCGAGCAAGAAGGTCTACGGCTTCTCGCTCGCCGCGGGCTCCTACACGGAGAACGCCCACTTCGCGTTCATCAACGCCGCGCAGAACGGCGGCGACTGGTTCGACAAGAAGGGTGACCCGACGTTCACGAAGAAGGCGAACGTCGACGGCATCAAGCGCTACCTGGACCTCATGCAGGAGCAGAAGGCCGTCAACACCTCGAACGCGCAGTTCGACAACGGCACGCAGGCGGTCGCGGCGTTCGCCAAGGGCCAGGCGGCGATGATCCTGAACCAGAACAACGCGGACGCCACCATCCAGTCGAACGGGATGAAGGCCGATCAGTACGGCGTCGTGCCGTTCCCGGCCCCCGAGGGCGGCAAGCAGGTCGCCAGCCACGTGGCCGGCATCAACCTGTCCATCTTCAAGAACACGAAGAACAAGGACGGGGCGCTCAAGTTCGTCAAGTACATGACGAGCGCGGACACGCAGAAGACGCTCGACAAGCCGTACTCGGCGCTGCCGGTGCTGAAGTCGGCGGCCGAGGACACCTCCGGGGTCTCCGAGGAGACCAAGACGTTCCTCGACATCTACAACACGAAGTCGGAGCCGCTCCCGCTGGTCCCCGCCGAGGACCAGTTCGAGTCCACGGTCGGCAAGGCGATGAACGACATGTTCGCGAAGATCGCGACCGGTGGAACGGTCTCGGACGCCGACATCAAGTCGGCGCTCCAGACCGCTCAGGACCAGGTGTCCCAGGCCGCCGGTTGATCCACACCGGAGGCCCGGGTCGCGTCCGACAGGGCGCGCCCGGGCCTCCGCCCCTCACCCTGGTGCGACCGCGGGTCACCGCCGACGCACCAGCAGCCCCGCACCCGGCCCCGCGCCGGGGGTGAGCGCATCGGCTCACGCATGCCGCGCCTCCCGACCGCTGCCACGGTCCGCGCGAAGCACCCGACCTCCCTCCTGCCGAAAGGCCCCCATGTCCACCTCGATCCTGCCCGAGTCCGAGCGCATCGACCTGACCCACACGAAGGCCCCGACGATCTCGGGCCCTCCCGGTCGCAAGCGCAAGTCCCACTGGCTGCCGTACGCGCTCGTCGCACCGGCCATCCTCTTCGAGCTGCTGATCCACATCGTGCCGATGCTCACCGGCATCTGGATCTCGTTCATCCAGCTCACCAAGTACTTCATCGCCAACTGGGGCGCGGCGCCGTTCGCCGGGCTGCACAACTACTCCGTCGTCGTGGACTTCGACCAGGCGATCGGCAAGGGCGTCCTCAACTCGTTCCTCATCACCTGCGGCTTCACGGTCCTCGTGGTCGGGCTCTCGTGGACGTTCGGCATGGCCGCGGCGGTCGCGCTGCAGAAGCCGTTCGCGGGCCGCGGGCTGTTCCGCACGCTGTTCCTCGTGCCCTACGCGCTGCCGATGTACGCCGGCATCATCACCTGGAAGTTCATGTTCCAGCGTGACTCCGGCGCGATCAACCACATCCTCGTGGACCAGCTGCACCTGTTCAACGGCACCGGGCCGTTCTGGCTCATCGGGTCGAACGCCTTCGTCTCGGTCGTCGTGGTGGCGATCTGGAAGACCTGGCCGTTCGCGTTCCTCATGCTCATGGCCGGTCTGCAGTCCGTCCCGCACGACGTGTACGAGGCCGCCTCGGTCGACGGTGCGAAGGCATTCCGCCAGTGGCGCTCGATCACGCTGCCGATGGTGCGCCCGGTCAACGTGACGCTCGTGCTCGTGATGTTCCTCTGGACGTTCAACGACTTCAACACGCCGTTCGTCCTGTTCGGCTCGACCGCGCAGCCGCCGGCGGCGGACCTGCTGAGCTTCCACATCTACAACGCCTCGTTCATCACCTGGAACTTCGGTTCCGGTGCCGCGATGAGCGTCCTGCTCCTCATCTTCCTGCTCATCGTCACCGGCATCTACCTGGCCGTCACCAACCGGAGGTCCGTCCGTGCGTGAAACAGTCGGCGCCAAGTCCTTCAAGATCGTCACCCTGGTCGTCCTGACCCTGTTCACGGTCGTCCCGCTCTACGTGATGATCACCACGGCGATGAAGCCGCTCGGTGACGTGCAGAACGACTTCACGTGGATCCCGACGCGGATCACCCTGCAGCCGTTCATCGACATGTGGTCGACGGTCCCGCTCGGCAAGTACTTCATCAACTCGCTCGTGGTCTGCACGATCGCGACGGTGTTCTCGCTGATCATCGCGACCTTCGCCGCCTACGGTGTCTCGCGCTGGAACTTCAAGGGGAAGAGCACCTTCACGACCGCGGTGCTCTCCACCCAGATGTTCCCCGGCGTGCTGTTCCTGCTCCCGCTGTTCCTCATCTTCACCAACCTCGGGAACGCCCTCGGCATCCAGCTCGTCGGCAGCTGGACCGGCCTGATCATCACCTACCTGACGTTCACGCTCCCGTTCTCGATCTGGATGCTCGCGGGCTACTTCGAGACCATCCCGCGGGAGCTCGACGAGGCCGCGATGGTGGACGGTTCCGGACCGATGGGCGCCCTGTTCCGGGTCATCCTGCCGTCGGCCCGTCCGGGTCTGGTCGCGGTCGGGATCTACTCGTTCATGACGGCCTGGGGTGAGGTGCTCTTCGCCTCGGTCATGACGAACGGCGACGGGCAGACGCTCGCGGTCGGCCTGCAGCAGTACTCGACGCAGACGAACGTGTACTGGAACCAGATCATGGCGGCGTCGCTCGTCGTGTCGATCCCGGTCGTGATCGCGTTCCTCGTCGTGCAGCGCCAGTTCGTGGCGGGCCTGACGGCCGGTGCGGTGAAGTAGGCGCTACCCGCAACACCCCCCCGAAAGCGACAGATTCCCGGCGCACACGGCCGGGAATCTGTCGCTTTCGCGCGGGGGACCGAACCGATCGAGACAGGATGGACCGCATGACCGAAACCCGAGGGCGCCAGCTGCTGCCCGGGCAGACCAGCCGCGTGCACGTGTACGACGTCGAGGCGCGGACGAGCCGGCTCGTGTTCGAGTCGAGCACGGTGCTGGTCGAGGCACCCAACGTGCTCGACGCCGAGACACTGGTGCTGAACGGCGACGGCGACCTCTGGCTGCTCCCGGTGCCCGCGGCGGGGGACGTCCTCGACGAGACCGCGCTCCTCCCGGTACCGATGCCCGGCGTCGACGAGATCAACAACGACCACGTGCTCGACCCGTCGGGTGCGTCGGTCGTGGTCAGCGCGCGGAACGGGGAGCTGTGCCGCATCCCACTGCCCGACGGAGGCGCTGCGACGCAGATCACCGACACGACCACCGCCCTGCCGGCGAAGCGAAAGTTCTACCTGCACGGGATCGCTCCCGACGCCGGCTCGCTCGCGGCCATCGTGGGGGAGCTGTCCGAGGACGGCGTCTGGACCACGGACGTGGCCATGGTCGACCCTGCGACGGGGAAGCCGACCTTCCTCACTCGTGACCTGTTCCCGGACGACGGCTGCGCCTTCGCGGGCGACGTCCTGCTCTTCAACACCGAGCGCTTCAGCCCGGGGACGGCGCAGCTCGCGTCGCTGCGGCCCGGCGGGTCGGAGCCGGTCCGCATCACGAACGACGACCGGGTGAACTGGTTCCCGCACGTGTCGCCGGACGGCGCGCACCTGCTCTACCTGTCGTACGAGCCGGGCGTGCAGGGGCACCCCGCCGACCACCGCGTGGAGCTCCGGCTCCTCCCCGGGGCGCTCGCGCGCGGGGCGCGCATGGCGGTCGTGCCGGAGACCCTCGTCACGCTCGACGGTGGTCAGGGCACGGTCAACGTGCCGCCGTGGGCCCCCGACTCGACGTGGTTCGCCTACTGCGACTACCCCGTCACGTCGTAGCG
>NZ_JABMCE010000023.1 GCF_013359865.1 Curtobacterium pusillum | reverse complement strand
GTCTTCGAGATGAGATTTCCATGCACCTTGAGTGTGAGAGGCTCCCAGCAGACTACTGGGTTGATAGGCCGGATGTGGAAGCGGGGACTAACGACCCGTGGAGCTGACCGGTACTAATAAGCCGAAGACTTGACAACACAATTATTTCCCACACTTTCGGGTGTGGGGGCTCGCGTCCACTTTGTGGTTCCCGACAGACGATCGGGAACAAGAAACTGAATACCGCGCATGCGCGGAACAGCTTTCGGATTTCCAAGTGATTGGGTCGAAGGTGTTCCGGTGGTCATAGCGAGAGGGAAACGCCCG
>NZ_JABMCE010000022.1 GCF_013359865.1 Curtobacterium pusillum | reverse complement strand
GCGCGCAGGCCCGCCGCCACCGCCGTGCGCTCGGCCGCCGTGGACGACGGACCGGGGGCGGCGGCGACCGCCAGGCGGGCGATCGCGGCGCGGAGTGCTCGGGCATCCTGCAGCTCGCGTGCGGTGGCGCCCACGTCGATCGGCTCGGTGTGGTCGGACAGCCACTCGTCGAGGTCGGCGGGCGTCACGAGGAGCTCACCGAGCTGGGCACGCGGCCGACGTCCGTCGGCGTCGTCCGCGAACCCGCCGGTGTGCGCGAAGTCGAGGGCGATCCGTCCGGCGTCGAAGAACCACGTGGAACCGGTGTCCGTGCGGATGTGCTGCCCCGTGTGCATCCGCCCAGGCTAACGGGTTACCGGCGCGCCTCCGAGCCCCGTGGGCATCATGCGGTAGCTCGACGGTCCTCCGCCGGTCGTCGGCTCCACGTGATCACGTTCCGGGCGTCGAACCGTCGGGAGCACTTCGCGCACGCCAGCGGCCGGGTCGGCGTGCGGTAGCGGAAATGCTCGTGTCCCGCCGGACACGTGCCGGTCCACGGCGCCAGTTCGCTCGCCACGGGGCCGTCGTACAGCCGCGAGCCCGTGTAGCCGAGCGCCTTCGCCGTCCGACGCCACGCCGGCCCGTGACCCGCGCGGGACCCCGCCAGCGCGTGCGCGATCTCGTGCAGGAGCACCTGGTCGACGTCGTCCTCGGAGAACCGCGCGGCGAGGTGCCGGCTCACCGTGATGCGCCTGCGGGCGAAGTCGCACTGGCCGGCACGCGTCTTCGCGTGGTCGAAGCCGAACGTCCACACCCCGGCCCCGAGGTGCGCCGACATGAGGTGCTCGGCTCGGGCCCGGACGGCATCGAGCAGCGTCACCGCTCGTCGTCGCCGGGTTCGTCCCGTCCGGCCTGGCCCTTCTGCGCGGCCCGTGCGGCGATCCGGCCCCAGATGTCGTCCGCCTCGGTACGGGCGGCGTCCGGCGCACCGAGCACCCGGCGACGGATCGGCGGGACCTGCTTCACCGGTTCGGCGACGCGCGTCTTCGGCTCGTCCTCCTCGGCGCGGCGGGCGGCGACCTCGCGAGCGGTGCGCGGCCGGTCCTCGGCCTTCGGCTGTGCCACGGAGGCGCGGAGGGCGGCCTCGACGGCGGTGCGGAGGGCCTCGGTGCGCTCCGACGGGGCACCGGCCTGGCGGAAGGCCTGGTAGGCGCGGGAGAGCGCCGAACGTGCCTCCTCGAAGCGGGAGAGCTCGAACAGCGACCAGCCCTCGAGCTCGGCGGCGGCGCCCTCGAGCTCCGGCCACTCCTCGGTCCGGGCGGTGTCCCGCGCGAGGGCGGACTCGGTGGCCGCACGCTCGTACCGACCGAGGTCGTGCAGGACGTGCGCACGGCGGATCCGGGCGGCGACCTTGTCGGAGCGCTCGCCCGTGAACATCGTCAGCCGGAAGACCTCCTCCGCGATCACGAGGGACTCGTCCAGCCGGCCGAGCAGACGGAGGAGTTCGGCCCGTTCGGCCAGGGCCTCGGTGCTGCGGCTCTGCCCGAGGTCCCGCAGACGCTGCTGGATCGCGTCGGCGTCGACGGCGGGTCGGAGGCTGATCGGCGCGAAGGTGCTCCCGGGGCTCACGCCGGCCGTCACGGGCGCCGCATGACGCGGTTCCCGGGCGCGGTCGGTGCGGTCGGGTTGCTGGCGGTCGTCGGGCGGGAGGGACATCGGTTCGAGGGTAACCGCGCCGTCCCGAGAGCGAGCGGTGCCACGCGCACGGGGGCCGGCGTCGTGTCGGTCCGGGAAGCGGAACGGCCCGCCGTGCGGGTGCACGACGGGCCGTTCCGGACAGCCGTTCTCGTCAGTTCGCCCCGCTGACGGCCGCCGCCGCGGCGACCCCGATGTACGTGCCGAAGGTCGCGATCGTCGCGACCACGGAGAGCACGATCGCGAAGATGCCCCATCCGCGGCCGCGCTTCGTCGCGACCGCGACGATCCCCTGCACGAGCGCCCAGAGCCCGAGGATCGCAGCGATGCCCGCGACGACGGCGCCGGCGCCGATCTGCGACATGACCGCCGGGTCGCTCATGAGCTGTCGCTGCAGCTCCTGCTGCTCGGCAGCGGACGCGCCACCGCCCTGGGTGAGGCCGTCGAGCGCACTGCTGTTCGCCAGTGCGGAGCCCATGACGTAGCCGCCGATCACACCGATGACGAGCGAGAGGACGCCCAGGACGAACGCGACGACGCCGAGGGTCTTCTTCCGGGCCCTCGGCTCGTCGTAGCCCTGCCACGACGGAGCCCCGGCGCTCGCCGGCGCGGCCGCGGCCGCGTAGGGCTGCTGCGTCTGGTGCTGGTCGCCCCACGAGGGCGCGCTCGGCTGCTGGCCGTACTGGGGAGCGGGGGCGGGCGCGGGGTCGACCCGCTCGCCGTAGCGCGG
>NZ_JABMCE010000021.1 GCF_013359865.1 Curtobacterium pusillum | reverse complement strand
CCGCGCACCTCGTCCCGCAGTGCGTCGACCCCGGGCGCCGCCGAGCCGGGCAGCACCGGCCCGGCGTACCGGTCGACGGCCTGGAGGCGCGCCCCGCGGTCGAGCGCGGACAGCACGCCGTCGACGTCGGTGCGAAGACCCGACAGGCGGTACGGCCGCGACGCGAGGGTCACGCCCGGGGCGGCTGCGGTGAGCACGCGACGGAGGCGCACGATCTCGGCGCGCAACGTGACGAGGGCGCCGGCGTCGCCGTAGACCGCGTGGGCGAGGTCCTCCGCGGCGAGCCCCGACGGGTTGGCGGCGAGCACCGCCAGGATCTCGGAGTGGCGCGCCGACAGCCGGACGGCACGGTCGCCGAGGTGGAGCGTGGCGATGTCCGTGCCGAGCAGGTGCAGCTCCGCGTCCGGGGTCCGGACCGCCGCGCCGCGTCGTGCGGGCCGGAGTTCGGCGAGGGCGATCTCCGCCTGCGCGGCGGCGACCGTGGCGGTGAGGAGTGGCAGGGTGTGCCGTTCGACCGCGCGGTCGTCTCCGGTGACGTCGAGCACGCCGACGACCGTCCCGGCACCGTCGTGCACCGGGACGGCGCTGCACGACCACGGCTTCACGGCGTTGGCGTAGTGCTCCTCGGAGCGGATCTGGACGGGACGGTCGATCCGCAGCGCGGTGCCCGGGGCGCTCGTGCCGACGCGGTCCTCGGCCCAGTCGGCCCCGGGGACGAAGCCCATGTCCTCCGCCGCGCGGCGGGCGCTCCGGGCGCCGTCCACCCAGACGAGGCGTCCGTGGGCGTCGCCGACCGCCACGACGCAGTCGGCGGAGCGGGTCTCGTCGAGGAGCAGGCGGCGCACCACGGGCAGCAGGACCGCGAGCGGGCCGTGGCGGCGCGCGTCGTCGAGCTGGTCGTGGTCGAGGGCGAGCGCGGGCAGGCCGTCCGGGTCGACGCGGGCGGAGCGCTGCCACGACTCGGCGACGAGCGGGCGGAGCGTCCGGGGTGCGCCCATGCATCCTCCGTCCGGGTCCGCCCGCCGCGTCGGTGCGCCGGGTGGGGTCAGCCTACGTCCGCGGGCCGACGGGGACCAGGCTCTGCACGCACGAGGCCGAGGTCCGCGAGCTCTGCCTCGTCGAACATCCGGGACCTGGTGAGGAACCGCTTGCCCTCCGGGACCTCCAGGGAGAAGCCGGCGCCACGGCCGTCGACCACGTCGATAGTGAGGTGGGTGTACTTCCAGTACTCGAACTGCGACTTCGACATGTAGACCTCGACGGGGTCGATCCCCTCGACGTCGAGCGTCCCGAGGAGCACGTCGCCGGGGCCGGTCATGAACATTCCGACGGGGTAGCACATCGGGCTCGAGCCGTCGCAGCAGCCGCCCGACTGGTGGAACATGAGCGGGCCGTGCCGGGCGGCGAGGGAGCGCAGGAGCTCCCCCGCCGCCGGCGTCACCGCCACGCGTGCGGTGCGGGGCCCGCCGTCGTGCAGGGCGTCGGGCATCAGAAGAAGCCCATCGGACCCTCGGCGTAGGACACGAGGAGGTTCTTCGTCTGCTGGTAGTGCTCGAGCATCATCTTGTGGTTCTCGCGCCCGATGCCGGACTGCTTGTACCCGCCGAACGCCGCCCCCGCCGGGTACTGGTGGTAGGTGTTCTCCCAGACGCGGCCGGCCTGGATGTCGCGGCCGGCGCGGTAGAGCGTCGTCGCCTCCCGGCTCCAGACGCCGGCACCGAGGCCGTACAGCGTGTCGTTGGCGATCGAGATGGCCTCGTCGTAGCCGCTGAAGCTCGTGAGCGCGAGGACGGGGCCGAAGATCTCCTCCTGGAAGATCCGCATCGAGTTGTCGCCCTCGAACACCGTCGGTGTGACGTAGTACCCGCCGGAGAGGTCGCCGCCCAGATCGGCCCGCTCGCCGCCCGTCAGGAGCTTCGCGCCCTCCTGCTTGCCGATGTCGATGTAGCTCAGGATCTTCTCGAGCTGGTCGTTGGACGCCTGCGCGCCGATCATCGTGGAGAGGTCCAGCGGGTGGCCCTGCTTCACCGCGCGGACCCGGTCGAGGCCGTCGGCGACGAAGCCGTCGTAGATCTCCTCCGCGACGAGCGCCCGGGACGGGCACGTGCAGACCTCGCCCTGGTTGAGGTTGAAGAACGCGAAGCCCTCGAGCGCCTTGTCGTAGAACGCGTCCTTCTCCTGCGCGACGTCCGCGAAGAACAGGTTCGGGCTCTTGCCGCCGAGTTCGAGCGTCACCGGGATGAGGTTCTGCGACGCGTACTGCATGATCAGCCGGCCCGTGGTCGTCTCCCCCGTGAAGGCCACCTTGCGGATGTCCGGGTGCTGCGCGAGCGGTGCGCCGACCTCGATGCCGAAGCCGTTCACGACGTTGAGGACGCCGGCGGGCAGCAGGTCCCGGATGAGGTCGATCAGCACGTGGATGGACGCCGGCGTCTGCTCGGCGGGCTTGAGGACGACGCAGTTGCCCGCGGCGAGGGCCGGCGCGAGCTTCCACACCGCCATGAGGATCGGGAAGTTCCACGGGATGATCTGCCCCACCACGCCGAGGGGCTCGTGGAAGTGGTAGGCGACGGTGTCGTGGTCGATCTCGCCCGTCGACCCCTCCTGCGCGCGGATCGCTCCCGCGAAGTAGCGGAAGTGGTCGATCGCGAGCGGGATGTCCGCGCCGAGGGTCTCGCGGACGGGCTTGCCGTTCTCCCACGTCTCGGCGACCGCGAGCGCCTCGAGGTTCTGCTCCATCCGGTCCGCGATCCTGTTGAGGATGCCGGCTCGTTCGGCGACGCTCGTGCGACCCCAGGCCGGGAACGCCTTCCAGGCCGCCTCGACCGCACGGTCGACGTCCGTCGAGTCGCCGCGGGCGATCTCGGTGAAGACCTTCCCGGTGACCGGGGTCGGGTTCTCGAAGTACTGGCCGCCGGCGGGTGGGACGTACTCGCCGCCGATGTAGTGGTCGTACCGGGACCGGTACGAGACGAGGGAGCCCTCCTCGCCCGGTGCGGCGTAGGTGGTGGGCGACGGTGCGATGGTCATGGTGGACACCTTTCGACGACTCTGTCGGGGCGCGCTGGGTCCGCGCCTGCCCGCACGCTACGGCGACGGAGGTTGCATCCGGTTGCACGAACCGGCGGGGGCCCAGCGAGGTACCGTCGAGACGAGCAGTTCCGACAGGGAGGAGTGCTCGTGGACTCTCGTGCCGTCCGCACGTTCCGAGTGTTCGTGATCGTCACCGCGGTCGTCGCGATCGCGCTCGGCGTCGTCGCCATCGTCTGGCCCCGGCCGTCGCTCGTCGTCGTCGCGCTGCTGTTCGGCGTGTACCTCGTCGTCGCCGGGGCACTCCGGGTGTTCGCGGCCGTCCGGGGGCACGGCACGCCGCCGGTGTGGCGGTGGACGTCGGGCGTCGTCGGCGGCCTCGTCGGGGTCGCCGGCCTCGTCACCCTGCTCGACCCGGCCGTGCCGCTCCTCGTCTACGCCGTGCTCGCCGGGGTCGGGTTCATCGTCGAGGGGATCGCGTCGCTCGTCGGCGGGTTCGTCGGGCACCCGGGCTCGTCCCGCGTCCCGACGATCGTCAGCGGTGTGCTGTCCGTGCTGGGCGGCGTGATCGTCCTCGTCGCACCCGGACTCGCCCTGACGGTGTTCATGGTGTTCTCCGGCATCGCGCTCATCGTCGTCGGTGCCGCGGCCCTGCTGCTGCTCCCACCCCGAGCGGCCGTCCGCCGGTAGGCGCTGCCGGTCCGGCACCGTGCGCGGGTCGGGTCGCGACGCACGATCGGGCCGCTAGGCGCTGCCCGTGCCGAACAAGAGTCCCAGCCCGTAGGTGACGGCGGCGGCACCGAACCCGATCGCCAGCTGCCGGAGCGCCCGACGCAGCGGAGACGCGCCGCTGAGCACACCGACCACCGCGCCGGTACCGAGCAGCGCGATCCCGACCAGGACGGCCGCGACGCCGATCGCCGCCCAGCCCTCGAGCCCGAACAGGTACGGCAGCACGGGGATGATCGCCCCGGAGGCGAAGAAGCAGAAGCTCGAGATCGCCGCGCTCATGCCGTTGCCGATCGCCTCGTGGTCGTCGACCGGCGCCGTGCCCGTGACCGCCGTGCCGCCGAGCACCTCGTCGGCGTGCGCCTGCGCCTCGGTCTCGCTCATCCCGCGCGCCCGGTACACCAGGGCGAGCTCGTTCGCGTCGACGTCGAGGTCCGCCACCGCACGGCCCGCCTCGGGATGGGGTGCTGACGCGGTGAGCAGCTCACGCTGCGACCGGACCGACACGTACTCCCCCGCTCCCATCGACAGCGCGCCGGCGAGCAGCCCCGCGATGCCGCTGAGGAGCACGAAGTGCCGGTCCGCCCCGGACGCGCTCACCCCGATGATGAGCGCGAGGTTCGACACGAGACCGTCGTTGGCGCCGAACACCGCTGCCCGGAACGTACCCGACAGGCGCATCCGTCCGCGGTTCGCGAGCCCGCGGACGACCTCGCCGTGGATCCGCTCGTCCGCCGCCATGCTCGCGGTCGCGTCGACGTCGTCGGCGTACGGCGAACGGTCCTCCGCACGCTGCATGAGCGCGAGGACGAACACCGAACCGAACCGCTTCGCCAGAGCGGCGAGCACCCGGGTGCGCAGGCTCCCCCGCTGCGGCCGCCCGACGTCGTCGCCGAGGAGGTCGAGCCAGTGCTGCTCGTGCCGCCCCTCGGCCTCGGCCAGGGCGGACAGGATCTCGCGCTCCTCGCCGTCGCGCCGGGCCGCGAGGTTCCGGTAGACGGCCGCTTCCGCACGCTCGTCGGCCAGGTAGCGGCGCCAGCGGCGCACGTCGACGCGCGGTGCGGTGGGTCGGGACTGGAGGCTCACACCAGCCATCCTGCCGCGTCCCGCCGACGTCGGGACCGGTCCGGGGCAGGAAACGCGACAGGGCGCGGACCGGCGGCCGACGACGCTGCTGCGCCGTGCCTCCAGTCCGCGCCCCGTCGGACGTCGGACGCTGCCGTCAGTCGCGCACGTAGGCCGGCGCGGCCTCGGCGTGGGCGTCACCGACGCGGTGCACGCGGAGGTCGTTCGTCGACCCCTCGATGCCGGGAGGGGAACCCGCGGTGACGATGACCCGATCGCCGGGGGCGGCGAGCCCGTTGCCGAGGAGGACGTCGTCCACCTGCGAGAAGAGCGCGTCGGTGTGGGTCTTGCGCTCCACGAGGAACGAGCGGACGCCCCACGTGAGCGCCATCCGCCGACGGGTCGCCTCGTTCGGGGTGAACGCGATGATCGGCAGGCCGTGCCGCAGACGCGACATGCGGCGGGCCGAGTCACCGGACTCGGTGAACACGCAGAGGTACGAGGCCTCGGTGAACTCGGCGATCTCGACCGCGGCGAGCGTGATCGCACCGCCGAGGGTGCGCGGCTTCGTGCCGAGCGGCGCGATGCGCTCGAGGCCGTGGTCCTCGGTCGACTCGACGATCCGGGCCATCGTGCGGACCGTCTGCACCGGGTACTCGCCGACGCTGGTCTCGCCGGACAGCATGACCGCGTCGGCACCGTCCAGGACGGCGTTCGCGACGTCGGAGGTCTCGGCGCGGGTCGGGATCGGCGACGAGATCATCGACTCGAGCATCTGCGTCGCGACGATGACGGGCTTCGCCATGCGGCGGGCGAGCTCGACGGCGCGCTTCTGCACGATCGGGACGGCCTCGAGCGGGAGCTCGACGCCGAGGTCGCCGCGGGCGACCATGATGCTGTCGAACGCGTCGATGATCTCCTCGAGCGCGTCGACGGCCTGCGGCTTCTCGATCTTCGCGATGACGGGGAGGCGCTTGCCCTCCTCGTCCATGATCTCGTGGGCGCGGTCGACGTCGGCGGCGTTGCGCACGAACGACAGCGCGATGAGGTCGGCGCCCTGGCGGATTGCCCAGCGGAGGTCCGCCTCGTCCTTCTCGCTCAGCGCGGGGACGTTGACGGCGACGCCGGGCAGGTTGATGCCCTTGTTGTTCGAGACCGTGCCGGCGACGACGACCTCGGTGCGGACACGCACGCCGTCCGTGTCGAGCACCCGGAGCCGTACCCGGCCGTCGTCGATGAGCAGCGGGTCGCCGGGCTTGACGTCGTGCGGAAGCCCCTTGAAGGTCGTGCCGCAGATCTCCTTCGAGCCGGGGACGTCCTCGGTGGTGATGGTGAACACGTCACCGACGGCGAGGTCGTGCGGGCCGTCGGCGAACTTCGCGAGGCGGATCTTCGGACCCTGCAGGTCGACGAGGATCGCGACCGGCTTGCCAAGCTCCTCGGCGGCGCGACGGACGTTCTCGTAGTTGGCCTCGTGGACGCTGTAGTCACCGTGGCTGAGGTTGAGGCGGGCGACGTCGACGCCCGCTTCGATGATCTCCTTGACGGTCTCGTACTCCGACGTTGCCGGACCGAGCGTCGAAACGATCTTTGCGCGTCTCAATGGATTCCTTCGTGGTGGTGGATGGTGCTTGGGTTTCCGCGCTGTGGGGCCGCGCGGAACGAAGCGAGGCCACCAGCACCCTATCGAGTGCTGGTGGCCCCTCGCTCACGAGTGGGTGAGCATTGCGTGCGCGTCCACCGTCAGATGGAGATCGCGCGGTCGGTGGCCTTGACCGGTGCCGGGAGGATCGTCGAACCCTCGAGGTACTCGTCGACCTTCGCAGCCGCGGCACGGCCCTCGGCGATCGCCCACACGATGAGCGACTGCCCACGTCCCGCGTCGCCGGCGACGAAGACGCCCGGCTCGTTGGTCGTGTAGTCGGCCTGACGCGACACGGCGCCGGACACCGTGACCGGCAGGCCGAGCTGCGGCTCGAGCGTGTCCGTCTCCGGGCCGGTGAAGCCCATGGCGATGAGGACGAGGTCCGCGGGGATCTCGCGCTCGGTGCCGGCCTTCGGGACGCGGCGGCCGTCGAGGTACTCGGTCTCGGCGACCCGGAGGGCGCGGACCTCGCCGGCGGCGTTCGCGAGGAACTCGACGGTGGACGCCAGGTAGTGACGCTCACCCCCTTCCTCGTGGGCACTCGTGACCTCGAACACGGTGGGGAACATCGGCCACGGCTGCTCGCTCGGACGCTCCAGCGGCGGCTGCTTGCCGATCGCCAGGTTCGTCACGCTCAGCGCGCCCTGCCGGTGGGCGGTGCCGATGCAGTCCGCACCGGTGTCGCCGCCGCCGATCACGACGACGTGCTTGCCCTCGGCGGTGACCTGGTTGTCGACCCGGGTGCCGGCGTTCGCCCTGTTCTGCTGGACGAGGTAGTCCATCGCGAAGTGCACGCCCTCGAGATCGCGCCCCGGGATCGGCAGGTCGCGGGGCACCGTGGCGCCCGTCGCGACGACGACCGCGTCGTACCGCGACTTCAGGTCGTCCCAGGTGATGTCGCGGCCGATCTCGACACCGGCACGGAAGCGGGTGCCCTCGGCCTGCATCTGGGCGAGGCGCGCGTCGATCTGGCGCTTCTCCATCTTGAAGTCCGGGATGCCGTAGCGCAGCAGTCCGCCGATGCGGTCGTCGCGTTCGTACACCGCGACCGTGTGCCCGGCGCGGGTCAGCTGCTGCGCGGCCGCGAGCCCGGCGGGGCCGGAACCGACCACGGCGACGGTCTTGCCGGTGAGGCGCTCCGGCGGGTGCGGCGTGACCCAGCCGTTCTGGTAGGCCTCGTCGATGATCGAGACCTCGACCTGCTTGATCGTCACGGGCGGCTGGTTGATGCCGAGCACGCACGAGGCCTCGCACGGTGCCGGGCAGAGCCGTCCGGTGAACTCCGGGAAGTTGTTCGTCGCGTGCAGCCGCTCGATCGCCTGGCGGCCCTCGCCGCGCCACGTCAGGTCGTTCCACTCCGGGATGAGGTTCCCGAGCGGGCAGCCCTGGTGGCAGAACGGCACACCACAGTCCATGCAGCGGCCGGCCTGGCGCTTGAGCGCGCCGGACTCCTGCTGCTCGTAGACCTCTTTCCAGTCCATGAGCCGCACGGGCACGGGTCGACGGGCCGGGAGCTCGCGCTCCTGGACCTTGAGGAAGCCCTTCGGGTCAGCCACCGGTCACCTCCAAGATGCGGTTCCAGACGACGTCGCCGTCGGGGTCGAGCCCCTCGTCGACCGCCTGCTGTCGGGTTTCGAGCACCGCCGCGTAGTCGCGCGGCAGCACCTTCACGAAGTCGCTCAGGTCACCGGACTCGAGCAGCTCGGCCGCGAGCGTCGACCCGGTCTCGGCCGCGTGTCGGGCGAGCAGGTCGTTCACGATCTCGACGTCGGCGCTGTCGAGCGCCTCGAGCCGGAGTTCGCCGGACGCGAGCGAGTCGGTGTTCACGTGCTCGTCGCGCAGCCCCCGCACGTACGCCGTGCCACCGGACATGCCGGCGCCGAGGTTCCGGCCGGTCTCGCCCAGGATGAGCGCGAGGCCACCGGTCATGTACTCGAGCGCGTGGTCGCCCACACCCTCGACCACCGCGGTGGCGCCGGAGTTGCGCACGAGGAACCGCTCGCCCACGATGCCGCGGATGAACATGCTGCCCTGGGTCGCGCCGTAGCCGATGACGTTGCCGGCGATGACGTTCTGCGACGGGTCGAAGCCGGAGCCCGCGTCGGGTCGCACGACGATCTCGCCGCCCGACAGGCCCTTGCCGACGTAGTCGTTGCTGTCACCGATGAGCCGCAGCGTGACGCCGGCCGGCAGGAACGCACCGAGGGACTGACCGGCCGAACCCCGCAGGGTGACGTCGATCGACCCGGACGGCAGCCCGTTCTCACCGTGACGGAGCGTCACCTCGTGCCCGAGCATCGTGCCGACCGCGCGTTCCGTGTTCCGGATCGGCAGGTCGAGCGCGATCGTGCCGCCGTGCTCGAGGACGTCCGAGGTCTGCTGGATGAGTTGCACGTCGAAGTGCTGCTCCAGCTCGTGGTCCTGGTCGCGGTGGTGTCGACGGGGCTCGTCCGCCTCGAAGCGCGGACCCTTGAGGACCGGCTCGAGGTCGAGGCCCGAGGCCTTCCAGTGCTCGACCGCGCGGTCGACGTCGAGGGTCTCGGCGTGGCCGATCGCCTCTTCGAGGCTGCGGAACCCGAGCTCTGCGAGGAGCTCGCGCACTTCCTGCGCGATGAACTCGAAGAAGTTCACGACGAACTCGGGCTTGCCGCTGAAGCGCTTGCGGAGCTCCGGGTTCTGCGTCGCGACGCCCACCGGGCACGTGTCGAGGTGGCAGACGCGCATCAGGATGCAGCCCTCGACCACGAGCGGCGCGGTGGCGAAGCCGTACTCCTCGGCGCCGAGCAGCGCGGCGACGACGACGTCCCGGCCGGTCTTCATCTGCCCGTCGACCTGGACGACCACACGGTCGCGCATGCCGTTCAGCATGAGCGTCTGCTGCGTCTCGGCGAGGCCGATCTCCCACGGGGTCCCGGCGTGCTTGAGCGAGTTGAGCGGTGACGCCCCCGTCCCGCCGTCGTGCCCGGACACGAGCACCACGTCGGCGAGGGCCTTCGTCACGCCGGCGGCCACGGCCCCGATGCCCGACTGGCTCACGAGCTTCACGTGGACGCGGGCGGACGGGTTCGCCCGCTTCACGTCGAAGATGAGCTGCTTGAGGTCCTCGATCGAGTAGATGTCGTGGTGGGGCGGCGGCGAGATGAGGCCGACGCCCGCGGTCGCGTGCCGCGTGCGGGCGACCCACGGGTACACCTTCGTCGGGGGCAGCTGCCCGCCCTCGCCCGGCTTCGCGCCCTGCGCCATCTTCAGCTGGATGTCGGTCGCGTGCGTGAGGTACATGCTCGTGACGCCGAAGCGCCCGGACGCGACCTGCTTGATCGCGCTGCGCCGCTCCGGGTCGAGCAGACGGTCGACGTCCTCGCCGCCCTCACCCGTGTTCGACCGGCCGCCGAGGCGGTTCATCGCGATCGCGAGGGTCTCGTGCGCTTCCTTCGAGATGGAACCGTAGGACATCGCGCCCGTGTTGAACCGCTTGACGATCGACTCGATCGGCTCGACCTCGTCGAGCGGCACCGGCTTGCGGGCACCGTTCTTGAAGCGGAACAGGCCACGGAGCGTCATGAGCTGCTCGGACTGGTCGTCGACCGCCCGCGAGTACTCGCGGAAGATGTCGTACCGGCGCGCACGCGTGGCGTGCTGCAGCCGGAAGACCGTGTCCGGGTTGAAGAGGTGGGGCGGCCCTTCGCGGCGCCACTGGTACTCGCCACCGGTCTGGAGCCGCTCGTGGGAGAGCACCGCGCCGTCCTGCGGGTACGCCTGGGCGTGCCGCTCGGCGTTCTCCTTCGCGATCACCTCGATGCCGACGCCGCCGAGGATCGACGACGTGCCCGTGAAGTACCGGTCGACGAACTCCTGGCTGAGGCCGACGGCCTCGAACGCCTGGGCCCCCGCGTAGCTCGACACGGTCGAGATGCCCATCTTCGACATGATCTTCAGGACACCCTTGCCGAGCGCCTTGATCACGTTCTTGACGGCCTGCTCCGGGGTGATCCCGCTGATCATCCCCTGGCGGACCAGGATCTCGCAGGTCTCCATCGCCAGGTACGGGTTGATCGCGGACGCGCCGTACCCGATGAGCGTCGCGACGTGGTGGACCTCGCGTACGTCGCCGGCCTCGACGATCAGACCGACCTTCATGCGCTGCTCGGTGCGGATCAGGTGGTGGTGCACGGCCGCCAGGAGCAGGAGGCTCGGGACCGGCGCCTGCTCGGCGTTGCCGTCACGGTCGGACAGGACGATGAACTGCTTGCCGGACTCGATCGCGGCGTCGACCTCGTCGCACACGGCCGTGATGCGCTTCTGCATCGCCTTCTTGCCGGCGTCGACGCGGTACAGGCCCTTGATCGTCACCGTGAGGTGCCGGCCGGACTCCGTCTCGAAGTGCTGGATCTTCGCGAGCTCGTCGTTGTCGATCACCGGGAAGTCCAGCGTGATCTGCTTCGCGTGCTCGGGGCCCGCGGTGAGGAGGTTGCGCTCCGGCCCGAGTCCCATGCCCATCGAGGTGATGACCTGCTCGCGGATCGAGTCGAGCGGCGGGTTCGTCACCTGCGCGAACTGCTGCGTGAAGTAGTCGAAGAGCAGCCGCGGACGCTGGGACAGCACGGCGATCGGCGTGTCCGAACCCATCGCACCGAGGGGCTCCGCGCCGGTCTGCGCCATCGGACGCAGCAGGATGCGGACCTCTTCCTCGGTGTACCCGAACGCGCGCTGGCGTCGGGTCACGGAGGCCGGGGTGTGCACGATGTGCTCGCGGTCGGGGAGGTCGGCGAGGTTGATGCGGCCCTCGTCGAGCCACTCGCCCCAGGGGCCGGACGCGGCGAGCTCGCGCTTGACCTCGTCGTCCTCGATGATGCGGCCGGCCTCGGTGTCCACGAGGAACATCCGTCCCGGACGCAGCCGACCCTTGCGCACGACCTTCTCGGCGGGCACGTCGATGACACCGGTCTCGGACCCCATCACGATGAGGCCGTCGTCGGTCACGAGGAACCGCCCCGGGCGGAGGCCGTTGCGGTCGAGGGTGGCACCGACGAGCGAGCCGTCGGTGAACGTGATGGCGGCGGGGCCGTCCCACGGCTCCATGAGCATCGAGTGGTACTCGTAGAACGCCCGGAGCTCGGGGTCCATCGCGGTCTGGTTCTCCCACGCCTCGGGCACCATCATCGACACCGCGTGCGGCAGCGACCGGCCGGTGAGGGTCAGGAGCTCGAGGACCTCGTCGAACGAGGCGGAGTCGCTCGCACCGGGGCTGACGATGGGCAGCAGCGGCGCCATGTCGCCGAGGAGCTCGCTGTGCAGCTGCGACTGCCGCGCCCGCATCCAGTTGCGGTTGCCGCGGACGGTGTTGATCTCGCCGTTGTGCGCGAGCGTGCGGAACGGCTGCGCGAGCGGCCACGACGGGAACGTGTTGGTGGAGTAGCGCGAGTGCACGATCGCGAGCTTCGACGCGAAGCGCTCGTCGCTGAGGTCCGGGTAGAACGGCTCGAGCTGCAGCGTCGTGACCATGCCCTTGTAGACCATGGTCCGGCTCGACAGCGACATGAAGTAGACCTCGCTGTCGTGCTCGGCACGCTTGCGGAGCCGGAAGGCCTGGCGGTCGAGGGCGATCCCGCTCCAGGACGCACCGTGCACGTCGTGCCGGATCGAGGCGACGAACAGCTGCTCGAACGCCGGCATCGCCGCACGCGCGAGGGTGCCGAGCACCTCGGGTCGGACCGGCACCTCGCGCCAGCCGAGGACCCGCAGGCCCTCTTCACGCGCGAGTCGCTCGACGGCGCCCTTCACGGCGTGACGGTCGTCCTCGTCGACGGGCAGGTAGGCGGTGCCGACCGCGTACTCCCCCGCTGCCGGCAGCTCGAACGGCACCTCGGACCGGAAGAACTCGTCCGGCACCTGGCACAGGATGCCCGCGCCGTCGCCGGTGCCGGCGTCGGAACCGACGGCACCGCGGTGCTCGAGGTTGCGCAGTGCACCGAGGGCGGCGTCGACGATGTCGTGCCCGGCCGTGCCGCGGAGCGTCGCGACCATCGCCAGGCCGCAGGCGTCCTTCTCGTTCGCCGGGTCGTACATGCCGGCGGCGTCCGGGATCGCGGAGAAGCGTCGGTGCGGCGGCCGGAGTGCCGCCGGGGACTGGGGTGGCTGGAGCGCCATGGGGGAACCGTCCTCACGAGGAAGTGGAACAGGGACAGCGGTGGCCCGGTGGTGCGTTCCGCCCGGACGGGCGGGACTGGTGCCCGTGCCCGCCGGCAGTGAGTTGCCCTGACGGCGTGCGAGGTGTCGGAGCCGCTTGTGGCGGGTCCAGAGGTGCTGCTGCTGGCACTCGTGACCGATTCGGCATCGGTCACGCAGGAGGGGTGCTTCCTAGGCGCGGCCAGTCGCGGTGGCGACCGGATCGGGGTCCGTGACCGTCGCCGGAGCGACGTCGTCGGTCTCCGACCAGGTGTCGTCCGAGTCTACATCGGACTTCGCGCGGGGCTCGCGACCCGGCAGGTACGGGCTCGGCTCCTTGCCGACGTGCCGCTTCGACTGCACGAGGAAGATGATGACGCCGAGCAGTATCGCGGCGAAGGCGGCCCAGACGTTCGTGCGGATGCCGAAGAACGTCTCGCTCGTGTCGACGCGGATCGACTCGAGGAAGGAGCGGCCGAGGCCGTACCAGATGAGGTACAGCGCCAGGACGCGGCCCCACTGGAGCCGGAACTTGCGGTCGAGGAGCAGGATCACGACGACGCCGAGGACGTTCCAGATGATCTCGTAGAGGAACGTCGGGTGGAACAGCGTGCCCTCGGGCAGGCCCTTCGGGAACGCAGCGTTCGACGACTCGATCTGCAGGCCCCACGGCAGGCTGGTCGGCATGCCGAAGAGCTCGTGGTTGAAGTAGTTGCCGAGCCGCCCGAACGCCTGGGCGAGCAGGACGCCCGGAGCGACGGCGTCGACGAAGGCGGTGAAGCGGAGACCGACCTGACGGCAACCGATGTACGCCCCCACGGAACCGAGGATGAGGGCGCCGAAGATGGCGAGCCCGCCCTCCCAGATGTAGAGGAAGGACAGCGGGTCTCGACCCGGACCGAAGTAGTCGCTGACGTGCGTGAACACGTGGAAGAGCCGGCCGCCGATGATGCCCGCCGGGACCGCCCAGATCGCGATGTCGATGATGATCCAGCGTTCGACGCCGCGCGCGTTGAGACGGCGGTTGGCCAGCACGACCGCGGCGACGATCCCGAGCAGGATGCAGATCGCGTACGCGTGGATGCGGAAGTCGAGCGGCAGCGACCAGCCGAACACGTCGCGCAGCCAGGCCGTGAGGTCGAAGTACTGCCAGGCGGTGCTCGGGCTCGGGATGCTCAGGAGGGGCATGGAGGTGCTGTCGCCTTTCGGTGCTGGCTGGGCGCGGTGCCGACGTGTCGTCGGCCCCGCTCACTGTAGCGCGGGACGCGGTCGCGTCAGGAACCGAGGGACCGGTCCTGTGGAAACTGTGACCCAGGGGTCGGACCGGAGGCGCCGTGCCGGCGAGCCGACAGGCCCACCGGCACCGGGCCTCCGGCCAGGCGATCCGTCAGCGGCGCTGCGCGCCTGTGGTGAGGTCGGCCGCCCTGTCGGCGACGCCCCGGACACCGAGGTCGGCCAGGGCCCGCACGAAGGCGGACCCGATGATCGCGCCGTCGGCGTACTCGAGCACCTCGGCGACCTGCTCGGCGGTCGAGATCCCGAGCCCGACGCACGTCCGCTCGACGCCCGCGTCGCGCAGTCGGGACACGACGGTGCGTGCCGCGGCGTCGACGCCCGCACGCGCACCCGTGACCCCCATGGTGGACACGGCGTAGACGAACCCGCGGCTCGCCTCGACCGCCTGCCGCATGCGGACGTCCGTCGAGGACGGCGCGGCGAGGAACACGCGGTCGAGGCCGGTGCGCTCCGACGCGGCGATCCACTCGGCGCCCTCGTCCGGGATGAGGTCCGGAGTGATGAGCCCGGCAGCACCCGCGGCGACGAGGTCGTCAGCGAACCGGTCGACGCCGTAGCGGAGCACCGGGTTCCAGTACGTCATCACGAGCACGGGCACGTTCGCCCGCTCGGTGATCTGGTGCACGGCGTCGAACACCTGCGCGACGCGGAAGCCGTTCGCCAGGCTCTCCTCAGCCGCGCGCTGGATGACCGGACCGTCCATGACCGGGTCGGAGTAGGGCAGCCCGAGCTCGATGACGTCGACGCCGTTCTCGGCGAGGGCCACCGCGGCGTCGACGCTCGTCTGCACGTCCGGGTAGCCGGCGGGCAGGTAGCCGACGACGGCGCCCGCGCGCTCGGCGTTGGCGGTGTCGATGGTCGTCGCGACCGTCCGGTTCGCGCTCGTCTGGTCGTGGGTCACAGCTGCACCGCGTTCTCGTCGAGGATGCCGAAGTAGCGACTGGCGGACGCGACGTCCTTGTCACCACGGCCGGACAGGGACACGAGCACGACGCCCTCGGGGCCGAGCTCCTTGCCGAGCTTGATCGCCCCGGCGAGGGCGTGCGACGACTCGATCGCCGGCAGGATGCCCTCGGTGCGACTCAGCAGGCGGAACGCCTCCATCGCCTCGGCATCGGTGATCGGCTCGTACTTCGCGCGCCCGATCGACGCCAGGTACGCGTGCTCCGGCCCGACGCTCGGGTAGTCGAGGCCCGCGGAGATGCTGTGGCTCTCGATGGTCTGGCCGTCCTCGTCCTGCATGAGGTACGACTTGGTGCCCTGGAGCACGCCCTCACGCCCGAGGGTGATGCTCGCGGCGTGCCGGCCGGTCTCGACACCGTCTCCGCCGGCCTCGAAGCCGTGCAGCGAGACGGACTCGTCGTCGAGGAACGCCTCGAAGATGCCCATCGCGTTCGAGCCGCCGCCGACGCACGCGGCGACGGCGTCCGGCAGGCGGCCGACACGGTCGAGCACCTGCTGGCGCGCTTCTTCGCCGATGACCTTGTGGAACTCCCGCACCATCTCGGGGAACGGGTGCGGGCCGGCCACCGTGCCGAGCAGGTAGTGCGTCGAGTCGACGTTGGCGACCCAGTCGCGCAGCGCGTCGTTGATGGCGTCCTTCAGCGTGCGGGAACCGGTCTCGACCGGGATCACCTCGGCGCCGAGCAGCCGCATCCGCGCGACGTTGAGCGCCTGGCGCTCGGTGTCGACCGCACCCATGTACACGACGCAGTCCATGCCGAAGAGCGCCGCCGCGGTGGCCGTCGCGACGCCGTGCTGGCCGGCACCGGTCTCGGCGATGAGGCGGGTCTTGCCGAGCCGCTTCGCCACGAGCGCCTGCCCGAGCACGTTGTTGATCTTGTGCGAGCCGGTGTGGTTGAGGTCCTCGCGCTTGAGGATGATCCGGGCGCCGCCCGCGTGCTTGGCGAACCGGGGCACCTCGGTGATGATCGACGGCCGACCGGTGTAGTCGCGCTGCAGCGTGTCCAGTTCCTGCCGGAAGGCGGGGTCCGCCCAGGCCTCCCGGAAGGCCGCTTCGAGTTCGTCGAGTGCGAGGACCAGCGACTCGGGGACGAAGCGTCCGCCGAAGTCGCCGAAGTACGGTCCGTGCAGGTCACGGAGTGAGGTCACGATGGGTCTCCCGGGACGAGCCCGGCGAACCGGGCGGGACGAGCCCGGCGGACCGGGCGGGATGCCCGGCGGACCGGGCGGGATGCCCGGCGGACCGGGCGGGACGCCCGGCGGACCGGGCGGGACGCCCGGCGGACCGGGCGG
>NZ_JABMCE010000020.1 GCF_013359865.1 Curtobacterium pusillum | reverse complement strand
GATCATCGAGTATCGGGGTGTCCGTTCGGGTGGTCATGTTCCGCCTTCTGCCGCGACGAGAGCCGCGGCGTGATGTGCTGCAGGGTCGAGGTACTCCCCACCCCGCGGCTGCAACGAACCGGCGCCAGTCGGCCGGTACAGCAAGGGCTGCCCAGTGGGCAGGTTCAGCTCCGCCAGCTCCGCATCCGACAGGTCATCGATGCAGGCGCAGAGCGCCCGCAACGAGTTCCCGTGCGCGACGACCAACACCGTCCGCCCCGCCGCCACCGCGGGTAGGAGCCGGTCGCGCAGCACTGGGCGGATGCGGGTGATGACGTCGGCGAATGATTGCGTTCGCCGGACCGCCGCCCGCGGAAGACCCCGCAGGGCTGGGCTCCGACGAAGGGTGAGCCATTGCCGGAGTGGCATCGGTGCTGGTCGGCCGTCTCGGGAACGGCGCAGCCGCAGGTACTCGGCGTCCCCAAGCGCAGCGAGGGATGCCGCCTTGGTCATCCCGGTGAGCGCGCCGAAGTTCCGCTCGTTCAACTCCCACACCGCGGTGGTCGGGATGTCCCG
>NZ_JABMCE010000019.1 GCF_013359865.1 Curtobacterium pusillum | reverse complement strand
GGGTCTGCGCAGCCGGTCGAGCAGACGGTGCCGGTCCGGGTGACGCCGTACCCGACCGAGATCGAGGTCACTTCCGACACGAAGTTCACTCCGGGCGAGCACGCCGAACTCAGTGGTACCGCCACCCCGAACTCCGGGTTCATCGCCTACGACGCCGGCTATCCGAGCGCAGGTACGCGTTCACAGGTCGTCCGTGTCGACGATCAGGGGCGGTGGACGTGGACCAGCGTCGTCGCGTCCGATCGGTACGTGAACTCCTACCGCGCGACGTTCACCCTCGGCGAGAAGGGCCGGCAGGCGATCGACCTGGAGGCGGACGGCTTCGCGACTGAACTCGCCGTCGATGCCGGCCAGTCCTACACGCCGGGCAAGACGGCGGTGCTTCGCGGCACGGGTACCCCTGGAGGACGGTTCGTCGCGCAGCTGCAGTACGGCCAGTTCACGGACCGGGCGCTCGTCGACATCACGGGGGACGGATCGTGGGAAGTGGCGACCAGGCGGCCGGTCTCCGAAGGAACGCTCAGTGCACTGCTCACCGGAGCCGAGGGGGTCCGTGTGACCGCGGAACTCCTTGCCGAGGCATGACCCCGAGCCACGCCTCCCCTTTTCCTCGGGTAATATCTGAGATTCAGTATGGACAATTTCCAACGACGAAAGGCACGAATCAAGTGACTACCACTACGCATCGACGATTGGGCGGGATCGCGTTCGGTCTCGCCGTGACGGCGGTACCGATGCTCGCGCTTCCCAGCGCTTCCGCCCAGGCCCAGCCCAAGAACGAGGACCAGCCCGTCCCGTTCATCCTGCAGGTCGAAGACCGGTACTTCGGCAAGAGCAACCTGGGCTTGGCGACAGTCGCATTGCAGGAGCGGACGTGGGACGACGCCGTCGGCGCAACGATGGCAGTCACGGTGCCCCAGCGAGGCGCAGGGGGCAACGTCCGCGTCGTCGACGAGCAGTTCCCGGGCGATGCGGGGCAGTGCCTCGGGGTCCGCGGAACACTCATCTCCTGGTCGACGGACGCCTGCATTCCTGCCAACCACTTCCACCTCGAGGCCGACGGGTCGCTCAAGCACGTCGACACCGGCCGGGAACTGACCGTGCGGGCGGGGAGCGGTGGTTCTCACTTCCTTGCCATGGGTCTGGACCGCGACGACCCCGCGATCTTCGTCGGAGACGAGGCGCGGAGTGAGGCGCCGGGACGACCCGGCTATCCGGTGGTCCAGGTGGAGGGAGAGAAGACGATGATCTCTTGGACCGCACCCCAGATCGGCGGGAAGCCCGATCTGTACCAGGTTCAGGTCGACCAGGGCGGTTCGCAGGAAGTGCCGGCCGCCGAGGACCGACTCTCGCTCAGCGATCTGACGGTCGGCGAACACAGGGTCTCGTTGGCGGCTGAGAACGCCGTCGGTGCCAGTGAGCCGGTGACCACGACGTTCTTCGTGATGGAGACCGCGGTCGATGCCGTCGACGGCGAGAAGCGCACGGCGCGTGTGTCGGGGACGGCGCCGGAGGGGGCCGAGATCGAGGTTGATGGGGTCCGGGTTGCGACGGCTGATGGTGCCGGTGCCTGGTC
>NZ_JABMCE010000001.1 GCF_013359865.1 Curtobacterium pusillum | reverse complement strand
GCGCCTGTGGTTGAACGACGCCACCGGCCAGGTCGTCCGCAACGGCCTGGGCCTGCTCGGCGTGACGGCCCCGTCCCGCATGTAGCGCCGGCCGCCGCCGGCCGCCGCCGGGCCGCCGCCGGGTTCGCTGAACACCGGTGTTCGTGCGTGACACACCCGCATTCCGCGGTGTGACGCACGAACACCGGTGTCTTGCATCTGGGCCGCAGGCCGCCCTGGCAGGGTGGGACGCATGTCCGCAGCCACCGAGACCCCCCGGAAGCGCCGTCGCTGGCCCAGCGTGCTGATCGTCGTCGTGCTCGTCCTCGCCGCGCTCGTGG
>NZ_JABMCE010000018.1 GCF_013359865.1 Curtobacterium pusillum | reverse complement strand
CCCCGGGCGCGGTCGCGGCCGCCGCCGCCCCCGTGCCGTCCGGCCGCTGGCCGCCCGTCGGCACGCCCTCGGACACCCGCGCCGCGGCTCCCTGCCTGGTCCGGATCCACCCCTCCCCGTCGAGCTGCTCGTACGCCGCGACCACGGTGCCCCGCGCGACGCCGAGCTCCACGGCGAGCGCCCGTGTCGAGGGCAGCGCGTCACCCGCTCGCAGCGTCCCGTCCTGCACCATGGCCCGCACCCGCCCCACGACGCGCTCGGTCTTGCCGACGTCCTTCGACTGGTCCACCTGAGATCCGCCCATCTGGTCCATGGACCGGACCACTCCTGACCCTAGCGTTGCCCGCATGCGCACCACGAGCCTCCCGGCAGAGCAGTCCGACCCCACCGACGGCCGGCCCGCACCCGGTGGGCCGTCGCTCACCGTCCGCCGCCTCCGCGACCGCCAGTCCCACGACCCCGCCGACCTCTCCGCGATCCTCGCCGAGGCGATCGTCGCCCACGTCGGCTTCGTCCGCGGAGGCCACCCGATCGTGCTCCCGTACCTCTGCGGGGTCGGCGACCTCGGCGCCGGACCGGTACTGCTCCTGCACGGCTCGACCGGCGGCGGCCTGTTCCTCGACGCCGGCGAGACCGGTGTCCCGGTCTCCGCCACCGTGACCCACGTCGACGGACTCGTGTTCGCCCGCTCGACGTTCGACAGCTCCGCGAACTACCGGAGCGCCGTGGTCGTCGGCAACGCGACCCTGGTACCGGACGAGCTGCGAGCCGAGGCGCTGTGGCAGCTCGCCGACCACCTCATGCCGGGTCGCCGCGACGAGGTCCGTGAGATGTCCGCCAAGGAGGTCCGGGCCACCCAGGTCCTCCAGCTCCCACTGGACCGCGCGAGCGTCAAGATCCGCGCAGCCGGTGTGGGCGAAGCCGTCGACGACGGCGAGGACCACACCGTCTGGGCGGGCGTCCTGCCCCTCGCGACCCGTGCCGGGGTCGCGATCCCGGGGGACATCTCGGGGGACGCTCCGGTCGAGGGCTCGGTCCGGGCGCTGGCGGCTCGCCTGGACGACCTGGCCACGGCTCGGGAGGCGCGGATCGCCGCCGTCATGCGCCGCGCGCCCGCCTGACCGCCGGTTCTTCCCGCCTCGGGACCGGTTCTTCCCGCCTCGGGACCGGTTCTTCCCGGCTGGGGGCCGGTTCTGAGCGCGCTGGTAGAAATCGCGGAGCCTGTGACGAACCGCAGGAACCCGCCGAGGCTGCCCAGCGGAGTCCAGGTTCGTGACCAATACGTTATCTTTCCGAGTCACCTCGTCACCTGCTCGGGTCGGCTCGTCCGACTCGGAAGGAACCATGGGACGCCACGCACTCTCCGCAGCACCCGACGGCGCAGTACCCACCGACACCGGCGTCGAGCTGCGTCGGCCCCGTGGTCGCCGGTCCGCGTTCGGCCCGGCCGTCGCCCGCTCGACGTTCGTGGAGCACACGAAGCCGGCCCGGGCCGTCTCGCTGTCGCAGGGCCGTCCGGTCGCTTCGACGGCCGTCGCCGGCGCCGCGGTGCTGAGCCGTTCGGCCGCTGTCCGCGCCGAGCGTGCGGCGGACCCGCGCCACATCCGCCGGGCCGCGAACGCCAAGCGGGCGGCCATCCTCCTCGCACCCGCGCTCGCCGTCACCTCGAGCCTGACCCTCGCGCTCCCGGCGAACGCGGCCACCCCGTCCACCGAGGCGCACCACGGGACGACGACGTCGCAGCAGGCGCAGACCTACACGGTCGCCCGCGACGTCCAGGTGCCCGTGGTGTCGACCGACGGCATGACCACCACGACGACGATCGTCTCCTACCCCACGATCGTGACGAAGTTCGGCGTGAGCACCCAGCAGGCCGAGGACGCCATCTCGAAGGTCCTCTCGGCCGGTGGTGACCGCGCGACGGTCGTCTCCACCGCTCTGCAGTACATGGGCGACCCGTACGTCGAGGGGGGTGCGAGCCACGAGGGCATCGACTGCTCGGGTCTGACGATGGTGGCGTACGCGGCCGTGGGCATCCCGCTCGTGCACTACGTCCCGACGCAGGACGCCGCCGCGACGACGGTCCCGGAGTCCGAGGCGAAGCCCGGTGACCTCGTGGTGTACGACAACGAGGACCACGTCGGCATCTTCCTCGGCGACGGGCTCGTGCTGCAGGCACCGCACCCCGGGGACCCCGTGGACATCGTCCCGATGTACTCGGCGGCGCACCACTTCGCACGGGTGCTGCCCGCCGGCAGCTGAGCAGCGCCGGCGGCGTGCCGGACGGACTCGTCGAAGAGCCCGTCCGGCGCGCGGTCAGATTCCCCCTGAACGACGACCAGGCTAGCCGGTATCCAGTACTCATATGCATGGCAGCCGCTCGGAAATCCTGATCGCGCTGGTCTCCCGTAAACTGGAGTGATGGCCACCGAGACCCGCACCCCCTTCGAAGAGCAGCGCTCTGCTCGTCCGCAGGTGCGCCCGCGCACCGAGGGCTGGACCCAGGCGCAGGACTCCGAGGGCCGTCCGCTCCTCCAGTTCGCCTCCCCGAAGCGTGGCAAGCCGCCGGTGCACCTCGCGGACATGACGGTCTCGGAGCGTGAAGCGGCCGTCGTTGCACTCGGCCTGCCGAAGTTCCGCGCGAAGCAGCTGTCGACGCACTACTTCACCCACTACACGTCCGACCCGGCGAAGATGACCGACCTGCCGGCAGCGCAGCGTGACGAACTCGTCGCGGGCATGCTGCCGCCGCTCCTCACCGAGACCCGTCGTCTCGAGACGGACAAGGGCGACACGATCAAGTTCCTCTGGAAGCTGCACGACGGCGCCCTGGTCGAGTCGGTGCTCATGCGGTACCCGGGGCGCATCACGCTCTGCGTCTCCTCCCAGGCCGGCTGCGGCATGAACTGCCCGTTCTGCGCGACCGGGCAACAGGGGCTCACCCGCAACATGTCCACCGCCGAGATCATCGAGCAGATCGTCCGCGCGAACGCCGCGATCGCCGCCGGAGAACTCGGCGGCGGGAAGGGCAAGGGCGGGCAGGACCGCGTCGACGCCGAGCGCGTGACGAACATCGTCTTCATGGGCATGGGGGAGCCGCTGGCGAACTACAAGCGCGTGATGGACGCCGTCCGGACCATGGTCGCACCGCAACCGAACGGGCTCGGCATGAGCGCCCGCGGCATCACGGTCTCGACCGTCGGCCTGGTGCCCGCGATCAACAAGCTCGCGGACGAGGACATCCCGATCACCTTCGCGCTCTCCCTGCACGCGCCCGACGACGAGCTCCGCGACGAGCTCATCCCGGTGAACTCGCGGTGGAAGGCGGACGAGGCGATCGACGCCGCCCACAACTACTTCGTCAAGACGGGTCGACGTGTCTCGATCGAGTACGCGCTCATCAAGGACATGAACGACCACGCCTGGCGCGCCGACCTGCTCGCCTCGAAGCTGAACGCACGGGGCAAGGGGTGGGTGCACGTCAACCCGATCCCGCTCAACCCGACGCCCGGCTCGGTCTGGACGTCGTCCGAGGTGCACGTGCAGGACGAGTTCGTCCGCCGTCTCAACGCCGCCGGCATCCCGACGACCCTCCGCGACACCCGCGGCAAGGAGATCGACGGCGCCTGCGGTCAGCTGGCCGCGGCCGAGTAGACGGCGCGGGATGCGCGTGTTTCCGGGCCTCCGCGGCCCGACACGCCCGGGATGTGAGCCGGGTTGGTGCTCCCGTTCACCTCTGCGTAAAGTAATCACTCGTTGCCGCTGAGGCGGAGAACGGAACGGCCGGAACGGTCGCCTCCGAGTCTCGCCCGGGCAACGAAACCAGCCTCTCTGACGAAGCCCGCTGATCATGCGGTCCGAGTGGGGAGTGCGTCTGGTCCTTGAGAACTCAACAGCGTGCACATTGTCAATGCCAATTTATTGACCCCGTGCGTGATCAGCTTCGGCTGTGATCGTCGGAGACAATTCCTTTTGGATTGAAGATTGTCCAGTGGACAGT
>NZ_JABMCE010000017.1 GCF_013359865.1 Curtobacterium pusillum | reverse complement strand
GGCCCGCGCCGCAGCCGCAGCCGGTGCCGCGGCGGCAGCTCGCGTCGCAGCCGCAGCTCGCGCCGCGAGGTCGTCGACGAGGGCCTCGTCCTCGGTGGCGGCCTCAGGCACGCCACGTCCCCGCACCCACCGCGACCGCGATCGACACGATCCCGATCCCGACGAGCACCGCGACCATCGCCCACTCCGGCCCCGCGAACCGAGCGGCCCGCGCCCACGTCCGACGGCCGGGAGCCCCGAACCCCCGCGACTCCATCGCCACCGCGAGCGTGGTGGCCCGACGGAGCGCGAGCACGAGCAGCGCGAACGCCATCGAGGCGCCCCGTCGTAGTCGGCCGGTGTCGGCGAGTCCCCGGGCCCGCCGCGCCATCCCGAGCTGCCGCCAGTCGTCGCCGAGCAGGGTCATCATCCGGATCGCCGCGAGCGCCCCGAGCACGAACCGGGCCGGGAGCCGCAGCAGCTGCGCCAGCCCGTCCGCGAGGTCCGTCGGGTCGACCCGGATGAACAGCACGACCGCGGGCAGTCCGACCGCGAGCACGCGCATCGCCGTGGCGAGCGCGAGGGTGAGCGACCCGTCGGTGACGTGGGCGAAGCCGAGGTCGAACCACTCCCGTCCGGAGGGTCGTCCGTACAGCGCGATGCTCAGCGCGGTGAGCGGCACGGCGACGAGGACGGGCGACGTCCGCAGCAGCAGGGTGCGCGGCGGGATCCGCAGGAGCGGGAGGAGCAGGACCTCGAGCCCGAGGGCGACCGCCGCGGAGACCACGTCGAGACTCAGGACGAGGCACACGCCGAGCGCGAGGACGCCCAGCAGCGATGCCACCGGCTGCACGCCGCGGATGCCCTGTGCGCGGGTGGGTCCGTGGGGACGGCCTGGAGGCGCGGCTCGTCCGGGCAGTCGCGCCTCGGTCCCCGGCGCGGTCACCGCTGCACCCCCGTGGCCGGGCCGGTCCGGACGGGGTCCGATCCGGCGAGTGCGGGTGCGGGCGTGAGGGCGGGTGCCCGTGCCGGTGCCGGTGCGGGTGCCGGTGCGGGTGCGGGTGTCGCTCCCGCGGCGCTGAGCACCACCTCGTCCGCGTCGAGCGCGCGCACGAGGTCGCGGTCGTGCGTCACGGCGACGATCGCTGTCCCGGCGTCGGCCAGCGCTCCGAGCCGCTCGACGACGGCCTGCCAGGTGGCTCGGTCCTGCCCGGAGGTCGGCTCGTCGAGGACGACGACGGGCGGGCGGGAGGCGATGACGGTCCCGATCGCGAGACGACGCTGCTCCCCGCCGGACAGCGTGAACGGGTTCGCGTCCGCGAGGTGGGCGAGACCGAACGCGTCGAGCAGCTCCTCCACTCGGGCGTCGACGTCGGGCAGGTCGAGGGCGCGGGGACCGGCGGCGAGTTCCTCGCGGACGGTGCGGGCGACGAACTGGTGCTCGGGGTCCTGGAACACGGTGCCGATGCGCGTGGCCAGCTGTCGGCTCGTCCACGCGGCGGGGGCGTCTCCGATACCTCCCGACAGCGCGGGGGTGGCCCGGAGCGTGCCCTCGACGGGGCGGAGGAGCCCGGCCAGCGTGAGGCCGAGCGTCGACTTGCCGACACCGTTCGGCCCCGTGACGGCGAGCACCCGGCCGGTCCGGACGTCGAGGTCGATCCCGCTCCCGACCCGCTGCCGCTTCCCCCGGGCGGTCCCGAGGCCGCGCGCCGCGAGCAGCTCGTCCCCGTCCCCGGCGCCGAGCGGGTGGAATGTGCC
>NZ_JABMCE010000016.1 GCF_013359865.1 Curtobacterium pusillum | reverse complement strand
TGTGAGCAGCTTCGTTCTGTGTCGTGCTTCTGGCTTCGCTTGGTGTCGGGTAGGCCGGTCGCTACGGCTGCGTGAGCTCTCGTTCGATGCGTTCCGCGACGGCGTTCCGCATTGGTCGCACGTCTGCCGGTGACCAGGAGGTGGGGTCGGGGAACGACCACTTCAGGACCGGGCCGCGTGGTTCTGCGGGAAGTTCGAGACCGGGCTTCATGAGGACGACGATGTCCGCCTGTTCGAGCAGGTCGGGCGTCACTCGCCGGGGGACGCGTCCGGTGATGTCGAGGCCGAGCTCGCCCACGGTCGCGGCGATCGAGGGGTTCACCTCGTCGGCCGGGGTGATGCCGGCGGAGGTGGCCGTGTACCGGCCGGGGGCCGCGATTTCGAGGAGGGCGGCGCCGAGTTGGGAGCGTCCGGCGTTGTGCTTACAGATGAACAGGACGGTCGGCTTCGTGGTCATGGGCGCGAGTCCGGTCAGTTGGTGCAGCACGAGGTGCTGTCAGTGGCCGGCTCCGGCAGAGTGCAGCACGCAGCCTCGTCAGCGGCAGGAGTGCCGGTGACGGCTGGGGTGGTGCAGCAGGAGCTGCCACCGATGTCGGAGGAGCAGACGCCCGTTTCGGGGAGGACGAGTTCGAGCTGTCGGGCTCCGGTGTGGTCGCCAGCGAGTTCAGCGGCGATGGAGCGGACTTGCTCGTAGCCGGTGAGGAGCAGGAAGGTGGGGGCGCGGCCGTAGGACTTCATGCCGGCGATGAAGAAGTTCGGCTCCGGATGCGCCAGCTCCGCGACACCGTGCGGCGGGACGGAGCCGCAGGAGTGCAGGTTCGGGTCGATGAGCGGCGCGAGCGCTCGGGGTGCTTCGACGATGTCGTCGAGGCCGAGGCGGATCTCGCGGAGCATGTCGAGGTCGGGCCGGAACCCGGTCGCGTTCACGATGACGTCGACGGTCACCGCGAAGGGCTCTCCGGCGCGACGGCCGGTGACGGTGACCTGGTCGCCGTCGGCGCGGACGTCGTCGATCTCGTACGAGGCGATCTGCTGCACCTGACCGGA
>NZ_JABMCE010000015.1 GCF_013359865.1 Curtobacterium pusillum | reverse complement strand
GACGGTGCCGGCTGGCACCGTCCCTCCAGTCACGGCCGTCGCCCCGCTGGCGCGGTGCGCCGGTACCGGCTGGTGGGGCCCACCTCCAGTCACGGCCGTCGCCCCGCTGGCGCGGTGCGCCGGTACCGGCTGGTGGGGCCCACCTCCAGTCACGGCCGTCGCCCCGCTGGCGCGGTGCGCCGGTACCGGCTGGTGGGGCCCCTCCCGCTGCGCCGCTGGCGCT
>NZ_JABMCE010000014.1 GCF_013359865.1 Curtobacterium pusillum | reverse complement strand
GGGCCCCACCAGCCGGTACCGGCGCACCGCGCCAGCGGGGCGACGGCCGTGACTGGAGGTGGGCCCCACCAGCCGGTACCGGCGCACCGCGCCAGCGGGGCGACGGCCGTGACTGGAGGGACGGTGCCAGCCGGCACCGTCCCTCCAGTCAGGACGTCGGTCGGGTGAGCAGGTCAGCCCTTCTTGGCGGCCTGTCGACGCTCGGCCCGGTTGCTCGCCGCGGCCTGGCCGGACGCCGTCGCGGCGCTGCCGAACGCGGAGCCCTGCTCCGGTCCGGAAGCCGCGTCGGCCTCGGCCTGGGCCTTCTGCGCACGCGCCGTGGCGGCCTGCTCGAGGCGACCGCGCTCGTCGCGGACCTCGACCTCGCCGTCGATCGACGGTGCCGAGTACTCGAGCCCCGAGACCTCGTCCTCGCCGAGGCCCTTCGCCTCGATGACCGCGTTCTCACCGTCGGACTGGACCTGCACCTCGAGGTTGAACAGGTAGCCCACGGACTCTTCGCGGATCTGGCCCATCATGCTCTGGAAGAGCGCGTAGCCCTCGCGCTGGTACTCGACGAGCGGGTCGCGCTGCGCCATCGCGCGGAGGCCGATGCCGTCCTTGAGGTAGTCCATCTCGTACAGGTGGTCGCGCCAGCGGCGGTCGATCACCGAGAGGACGACGCGGCGCTCGAGCTCACGCATGGCCTCGTCGCCGAGGAGCTCCTCGCGCTTCTCGTACGCGAGCTTGGCGTCGGAGAGGATCTCGCGGCCGAGGAACTCCCGCGATGCCTTCCCCTTCGAGCCGGCCTCGGTGATGACCTCGTCGATCGAGATCGAGATCGGGAACAGCGTCCCCAGCTCGGTCCACATGGCGTCGAGGTCCCAGTCGTCCGCGTTGCCCTCCGCCGTGTGCGTGTCGATCACGTCGTCGACGACGTTCTTGAGGAACTGCTGCGCGCGTTCGTGGATGTCGTCGCCCTCGAGGATGTGACGGCGGTCGCTGTAGATCGCTTCACGCTGACGGTTGAGGACGTCGTCGTACTTGAGGACGTTCTTGCGGATCTCGGCGTTGCGGCCCTCGACCTGCGCCTGCGCGGAACGGATCGCACGGCCGACGAGCTTGTTCTCGATCGCGAGGTCGTCCGGGACGTTCGAACGGCCCATCAGGCTCTCGGCGGCGCCGGAGTTGAACAGGCGCATGAGGTCGTCGGTGAGCGAGAGGTAGAACCGGCTCTCGCCCGGGTCGCCCTGACGACCGGAACGTCCGCGGAGCTGGTTGTCGATACGGCGCGACTCGTGGCGCTCGGTGCCCAGCACGTACAGACCGCCGGCCTCTCGGACCTTGTCGCCCTCTTCCTCGACCTCGGCCTTGACGCGGGCGAACACGTCGTCCCACGCGGCCTCGTACTCCTCCGGCGTCTCCGTCGGGGACAGCCCCTTCGCGTGCATCTCCTGCACGGCGAGGAACTCCGAGTTGCCGCCGAGCATGATGTCGGTTCCACGACCGGCCATGTTCGTCGCGACCGTCACGGCACCGAGACGACCGGCCTGGGCCACGATCGCGGCTTCGCGCGCGTGGTTCTTCGCGTTGAGGACCTCGTGCTTGACGCCCTTCTTCGCGAGGAGCTTCGAGAGGTACTCCGACTTCTCGACGCTCGTCGTGCCGACCAGGACCGGCTGGCCCTTCTCGTGGCGCTCGGCGATGTCCTCGGCCACCTGCTCGAACTTCGCCTTCTCGTTCTTGTAGACGAGGTCGGTCTGGTCGATGCGCTGCATCGGCTTGTTCGTCGGGATCGGGACGACGCCGAGCTTGTACGTCGACATGAACTCGGCGGCCTCGGTCTCGGCGGTACCGGTCATGCCGGACAGCTTCTGGTAGAGGCGGAAGTAGTTCTGCAGCGTGACCGTCGCGAGGGTCTGGTTCTCGGCCTTGACCTCGACGCCCTCCTTCGCCTCGATCGCCTGGTGGATGCCCTCGTTGTAGCGACGGCCCATCAGGATGCGGCCGGTGTGCTCGTCGACGATGAGCACCTCGCCGTTCATCACGACGTAGTCCTTGTCGCGCTTGAACAGGGCGACGGCCTTGATGGAGTTGTTGAGGAACGAGATGAGCGGGGTGTTCGCCGACTCGTAGAGGTTGTCGATGCCGAGGTAGTCCTCGACCTTCTCGATGCCGGGCTCGAGCACGCCGACGGTGCGCTTCTTCTCGTCGACCTCGTAGTCCTCGCCCGGGGTCAGCCGGGTGGCGATGGATGCGAACTCGGTGAACCAGCGGTTGGCCTCGCCCGAGGACGGGCCGGAGATGATGAGCGGCGTGCGGGCCTCGTCGATGAGGATCGAGTCGACCTCGTCCACGATCGCGAAGAAGTGGCCGCGCTGGACCATGTCGGAGGCCTGCCACGCCATGTTGTCGCGCAGGTAGTCGAAGCCGAACTCGTTGTTCGTGCCGTAGGTGATGTCCGCCGCGTACTGCTCGCGACGCTCGGCCGGGGACTGGTTCGCGATGATGCAGCCGGTCGACATGCCGAGGGCGCGGAAGACGCGGCCCATGATCTCGGACTGGTACGACGCGAGGAAGTCGTTGACCGTGATGACGTGCACGCCGCGCGACGGGATGGCGTTGAGGTACGCGGCCGTCGTGGCGACGAGGGTCTTGCCCTCACCGGTCTTCATCTCGGCGATGTTGCCGAGGTGAAGTGCGGCGCCGCCCATCATCTGGACGTCGAAGTGCCGCATGCCCAGGGTCCGCTTCGCTGCTTCGCGAACGGCGGCGAACGCCTCGGGCAGGAGGTCGTCGAGCGTCTCACCGTTCGCGTAGCGCTCCCGGAGCTCCTTCGTCTCGTCCTGGAGCTCCTCGTCCGTCAGGCTCGCGAAGTCGTCCTCGAGGTCGTTGATCGCCGAGGCGTACGCCTTCAGCCGGCGGAGGGTTCGTCCTTCACCGATGCGGAGGACCTTCTCCAGCACGTTTGCCACGTGAGCTCCTTACGAGATCGTCACGCGCGACCTGCGCGATGCGAACAGCCAGTCATGCTAGCAACCCTTGTCGGACCCGGCGCTGGGAGCGGCGCGGGTGTGCGCGGCCCGCGAACGGACCGCGCACACCCCTTCCGGGTCGGTGGCGCCGAGACGACCGTCAGGCGATCGCGACCGCCGGTTCCGTCTCGGCCGCCGCTGCCGAGGACTCCCCGGCGGACGGTTCGTCGATACCGATGACGCCGTAGTCCCAGCCCTTGCGGCGGTAGACCACGCTCGGACGGTGCGTCTCCGCGTCGACGAAGAGGTAGAAGTCGTGCCCGACGAGCTCCATGAAGTACAGCGCGTCGTCGACGGTCATCGGAGCGGCCTCGAACACCTTGTGGCGGATCACCACCGGGCTGTACACCTCGTTCTCCTCGTCCTCGCTCGTCGCGTCGACGACGGGCACGGCACCCGTGGCGACGTCCTCGATGAGCTTGCCGTCCGCGGGGGTCACACCCATCCGCTCGAACGCGGTGCCCGACGCCTCGGAGACCGAGGTCGGACGGTGCCGTCCGCGGTGCACCTTGCGGCGGTCGCGGGCTCGACGGAGCCGCTCCATGATGCGGGCGAACGCCAGGTCGAACGCGGCGTACTTGTCCGACGCCGCGGACTCCGCCCGCACGAGGGGGCCGGGGCCGATCAGTGTCAGCTCGACGCGGTCCTCGCCCTGGGAACCGCCCGACTTCTCGTTGTGGCGGCTGATGCGCACCTCGAAGGCGAGGGCGCGGTCGGCGAGCACGTCGATCTTCTCGGACTTCTGTTCGACGTAGGTGCGGAATCGGTCGGTGACCCCGATGTTCCGGCCCGTGATCGTCACGTCCATGTGGCGGCTCCCATCCAGACTCAGCGCGTCGCCTCCATCCGGCGATCATGAACGCCTTGCCGCGAGGCTAGACCCGACGACCGCACGTCGTCACGGGATGACGGTGAGTCGCGCCGACACCCACCGGACGCACAGTGGCCACCGAGCGTTCACCGATGCTCCGCCGCCCCGTGGACGCCGGGGAGGAACCGTGCGGCTCGTCAGTCGTCGACGCTCGCGACCGCGACGCACCGCACGACCCTGCCACCGCCGGTGCGGACCGCCCGCACGGCCTCGGCCATCGTGACGCCCGTGGTCACGACGTCGTCCACCACCACGACGTCGCGCCCACGAACGCCTGTGGCGCGCAGCGTGCCGACCGTCGCCTCGACCCGTTCGACCGCAGTGCGCTCCTTCTGCCCGGCCCCGCGCCGCCGCCGACCGCGAGTCCCGGGGCCGCCCGCTCCCGGCTCCCGCCGGCCCGCACCGTGACCGGCCGCCCCCAGCTCCTGCGACCGCGAACCGTGCCCACGACGGG
>NZ_JABMCE010000013.1 GCF_013359865.1 Curtobacterium pusillum | reverse complement strand
TCCGGCGGCACTCTGTCGCTTTCGCGGAACGGACGGCGGGGCCCCGCGTGCACCTGTCGCTTTGGCGGGGATGTCGAGCCGCCGCGTCAGACGAGCGGGATCGGCGCCGTGATCGGCCCCGTGGAGGGCGACGACGACCGGAGCGCCGCGCGCCGGGTGCTCCTCCGCTCGGCCCCGAAGCTGAGCATCGTCATGAGCACGCCGAGCAGCGCCAGCACGATGCCGAGCCACCCCGGTGCCGTGAAGCCGAAGCCGGCCGCGATGACCGCGCCGCCGAGGGCCGCACCGAGCGAGTTACCGATGTTGAACGCCGAGTGGTTGAGCGCCGCCGCGATGGTGCGGGCGTCTCCGGCGACGTCCATCAGGCGGGACTGCACGGCCGGCGGGATCGCCGACGAGGTCGCGCCGAGCAGGAACGCCCCGAGGAAGATCCCCCACACCCACTGCGCGGTGAGGACGGTCACGAGCAGTGCGCCGATGAGCGCGAACATGCCGACGTAGATCGTGCGCTTGACGCTGTGGTCGGCCAGGTGCCCGCCGAGGACCCCGCCGACGACCATGCCGATCCCGACGACCACGAGGACGAGGGGCACGAAGGACTCGGGCAGCCCCGTGACGTGCTGCACGAGCGGCGAGATGTACGAGTACACCGCGAAGAACCCGCCGAAGCCGACGGCACCCAGCCCCATGACCATCCAGACCTGCGGCACGCGGAAGGCACGGAGCTCGCGGCCGATCGTGGCGTGCGCGTCACGGGCGCTCCGCGGGACGAAGGCCAGCACGGCGAGGAACGTCAGTGCGAACAGGACGGCGACGACGCCGTACGCGATGCGCCAGCTGGCGACCTGCCCGACCCAGGTGATCGCCGGGACGCCGACGACGTTCGCGACCGACAGGCCGAGCAGCACCATCGCGATGCCCTTGCCGCGCTTGCCCGGCCCCATGATGTCCCCGGCGACGATCGACGCGATGCCGAAGTACGCGCCGTGCGGCAGACCGGCGACGAACCGCGCCACGAGGACGAGGCCGAACGACGGCAGGACGGCACTGGCGACCGTGGCGACGACGAACCCGACGAGCAGCACGAGGATGAGGCCCTTGCGCGGGAACCTGGCCGACATCGCCGCGATCGTGGGCGCGCCGACGACCACACCGAGGGCGTACGCACTGACGAGCCAGCCGGCGTGGGCGAGCCCGGCGTCCGGGTCGAGGCCGTACTGGTGCGGGAGCAATGCCTCGGCGATGTTCGGCAGGAGCCCCATCGCGACGAACTCGGTCGACCCGATGGCGAACCCGCCGAGGGCGAGGGCGATGAGCGCGAGTGCGCGGCGCGCAGGCGTGAGCTGGGACATGATGCCTGTTTCGGACGGGAGGAGCGGGACGGGTTCCGGACGTCGACTCACGGGAGTCGGCTGGGACCGTCGGTGCGCGTGGCGGCCGCACCGGGCCTCCTGCGTCGGACCGTGCCGCGGAGGCGGCCGCCGGGAGACGGATGGAGGACGGTCCTGGTTCAGCGGCGAACGGGGACGACCAGCCACCGCAGGCAGCCGGTCTCAGCAGTGTAGACCGCTCCAAACCCCCGACGGAAGACCGTCGGCCGAATCGATTCGACCGACGTCAGGCCGCGCGACGTCCGGCGTCCACAGGAGCGTCCATGGTCTCCTCGGGGAGCTCGTCACGGTGGACCCACCCGGAGCCGCACTCGGTGCAGGTCGCCCAGGCGTGGTCGCCCTGCTCGTCCGTGTCGATGACGACCGTCCGCAGGTCGCAGTCGGGGCACCAGCCGTCGTGCATCATCACGCGCTCCTCGTCGTCTCGCAGCCACCCGGTGTGGCTCGATGGGCACCATCAGACACCCGACCACCGACATCCGCGGGAAGCCCCCGGCGTGTCGTGGCGGGATGGAGCAACAGCCCAGGGGTCAGTCGCCGAGCGCCGCTTCCAGCCGCTCCAGCTTGCCGTCGATCTCGCCCGTGCGGCCCGGCCGGAGGTCGGCCTTGAGCACGAGCGACACCCGCGTGCCGTACGCACCGACGGCCTCGGTGGCGCGCTTGACGACGTCCATGACCTCGTCCCACTCCCCCTCGACCTCGGTGAACATCGACGAGGTGCGGTTCGGCAACCCGCTCTCGCGGACGATGCGCACGGCCGCGGCGACGGCATCGTGCACGGACCCGTCCGACGATGCGGAGGGACCACCGGACGGGGCGACGGAGAACGCGACGATCATGCATCCATCCTGCCCGGCTCGGCGAGCGGTGGCACGACGGGATCCGGCGCAGCGTCGGACCGACCGCGCGCCGCGACCCCGAGCCGCACGAGCGCGACGACGCTCCACACGAGCACGCCGACCTCGAGGGCGTTCCGGAGCGTGAGCACGACGAGCACCCACGGCTGCACCGTGAGCACCTGGTCGTAGAACCCGGGGTAGACCACCTGCGTCAGCAGGGCCATCGGCAGCGCGGCGACGGCGACCGGCAGGAAGCGCCGAGCGCTCGGCCGACCGGCGACGAGCCCCCACACGATCGGCACGGCGAACCACCCGATGTACTGCGGCGACCCGACCTTGTTCGCGGCGACCAGCGCGGCGACGAACAGCAGAGCCAGCAGCGGAGCGGCCTCCGTGCGGTGGGCACCGCGACGGACCGCCCACATCGCGAGGAGCACCCCGACGACGACCACCACGGCCATGAGCGGCGTCGACACCGCGGCGGCCGCGTGCGTGCCGGCGCCGGACACCTCGAACGTCAGGATCTCCCGGTCGTAGTAGACCGCCGCGCCCGGCACGCCGAACGCCGCCGCCCACATGAACGGCGTGGCGAGGGGTGCCTCGATCTGCAGCGCGCGGCCGGTCTGCTGCCCGACGAACGACAGCAGGTGCGCCGCTCCCCCGTACAGAACGTCGACGAGCACGATGAGCGCGGTGAGCACCAGCGCACTCCCGAGCACCCCGCGTCGGTGACCCCGGCGGAGCAGCAGGAGCACGCCGACGAGCGCCGCCGGCCAGACCTTCGTCCAGGCGCCCGCCGTGAACAGCGCCGAGGCGATCGCGGGCCGCGTGGCGACGAACGCCACCCCGACCAGCGCCAGGACGGTGGCGACGGTGTCGATGCGCCCGAGGCCGATCGGCCCGAGTGCGAGCAGGAAGGCCAGCCACCACCAGACGACGCGCACGCCGAACGCGCGGAAGCGCCAGAGGAACGCGCAGGCGACGGCGTCGAGCACGACCATGAGGACGAGCCAGCCCGTGCCGATCGAGCCGACGCCCCCGAGCGCGGCGGCCGCCATCGGCACGATCGCGAGGATCGGGTACACCCAGTCCTCGTCGATCCCGACCCAGAACCCGGACGTGTGTCCGGTCTCGATCCACCGTCGGTACGTGATGGTGACGTCGCCGAGCGGCAGGTTCGCCGAGATCGACGTCAGGTACCAGAGCACCGCGTGCACGACGGCGAACGCGACGACGAACCCGATCACCTCGGGCCACCGTGACCGGCCAACCGTCCTCTGCACCGGACGAGCGTAGCGGGAGCGCGCCCGCAGCGCGGCGGGAGCGCGCCCGCAGCGCGGCGGGAGCGCGCCCGCAGCGCGCCCGC
>NZ_JABMCE010000012.1 GCF_013359865.1 Curtobacterium pusillum | reverse complement strand
TTTTTTTACGGAGAGTTTGATCCTGGCTCAGGACGAACGCTGGCGGCGTGCTTAACACATGCAAGTCGAACGATGATGCCCAGCTTGCTGGGTGGATTAGTGGCGAACGGGTGAGTAACACGTGAGTAACCTGCCCCTGACTCTGGGATAAGCGTTGGAAACGACGTCTAATACTGGATATGATCACTGGCCGCATGGTCTGGTGGTGGAAAGATTTTTTGGTTGGGGATGGACTCGCGGCCTATCAGCTTGTTGGTGAGGTAATGGCTCACCAAGGCGACGACGGGTAGCCGGCCTGAGAGGGTGACCGGCCACACTGGGACTGAGACACGGCCCAGACTCCTACGGGAGGCAGCAGTGGGGAATATTGCACAATGGGCGAAAGCCTGATGCAGCAACGCCGCGTGAGGGATGACGGCCTTCGGGTTGTAAACCTCTTTTAGTAGGGAAGAAGCGAGAGTGACGGTACCTGCAGAAAAAGCACCGGCTAACTACGTGCCAGCAGCCGCGGTAATACGTAGGGTGCAAGCGTTGTCCGGAATTATTGGGCGTAAAGAGCTCGTAGGCGGTTTGTCGCGTCTGCTGTGAAATCCCGAGGCTCAACCTCGGGCTTGCAGTGGGTACGGGCAGACTAGAGTGCGGTAGGGGAGATTGGAATTCCTGGTGTAGCGGTGGAATGCGCAGATATCAGGAGGAACACCGATGGCGAAGGCAGATCTCTGGGCCGTAACTGACGCTGAGGAGCGAAAGCGTGGGGAGCGAACAGGATTAGATACCCTGGTAGTCCACGCCGTAAACGTTGGGCGCTAGATGTAGGGACCTTTCCACGGTTTCTGTGTCGTAGCTAACGCATTAAGCGCCCCGCCTGGGGAGTACGGCCGCAAGGCTAAAACTCAAAGGAATTGACGGGGGCCCGCACAAGCGGCGGAGCATGCGGATTAATTCGATGCAACGCGAAGAACCTTACCAAGGCTTGACATACACCGGAAACGGCCAGAGATGGTCGCCCCCTTGTGGTCGGTGTACAGGTGGTGCATGGTTGTCGTCAGCTCGTGTCGTGAGATGTTGGGTTAAGTCCCGCAACGAGCGCAACCCTCGTTCTATGTTGCCAGCGCGTTATGGCGGGGACTCATAGGAGACTGCCGGGGTCAACTCGGAGGAAGGTGGGGATGACGTCAAATCATCATGCCCCTTATGTCTTGGGCTTCACGCATGCTACAATGGCCGGTACAAAGGGCTGCGATACCGTAAGGTGGAGCGAATCCCAAAAAGCCGGTCTCAGTTCGGATTGAGGTCTGCAACTCGACCTCATGAAGTCGGAGTCGCTAGTAATCGCAGATCAGCAACGCTGCGGTGAATACGTTCCCGGGCCTTGTACACACCGCCCGTCAAGTCATGAAAGTCGGTAACACCCGAAGCCGGTGGCCTAACCCTTGTGGAAGGAGCCGTCGAAGGTGGGATCGGTGATTAGGACTAAGTCGTAACAAGGTAGCCGTACCGGAAGGTGCGGCTGGATCACCTCCTTTCTAAGGAGCATCTGGCACCTCTTGGGGTGTCCAGGCGCCGGATCGAGACGAA
>NZ_JABMCE010000011.1 GCF_013359865.1 Curtobacterium pusillum | reverse complement strand
TCGTGGGTTCAGCCGGTCGTTGCAACACCACCGTGAATTGGAGTGTTGCAGATGGGATCGAGGCTGGACCACCGTGCCCGAGAGGCGCGGTTCTGGGAGCTATTGAGACAGGGTCTCGGACGCACGGCGGCCTGTGATGCTGTCGGCGTGGACCGACGTCAGGGATACCGATGGGTCAAAGCAGCCGGCGGACGGAACCCGTTCGCCAACACGCCCCGCTCCGACAGGTACCTCAGCCAAGAAGAGCGGCTCCAGATCGCAGACCTACGCCAGGACGGTGAGGGCGTGCGCGCGATCGCCAAAGCACTCGGTCGGTCGCCGTCGACGATCAGCCGCGAGCTCACCAGGAACGCAGCGGCTGGCGGAACCTACCGGCCGTACTCGGCTGAGAAGCAATGCCGTGCTCGTGCGCGACGCCCGAAACCGCGGAAACTCGACCGGCTGGAGCTCGCTCTGCAGGTCGAGCTGCGGTTGGTGCGGAACTGGTCCCCGGAGCAGATCCGTGATGACCTGGCTAGGACATTCCCCGACCGGCCGGAGATGCACGTGTCCCACGAGACGATCTACCAGTCCCTCTTCGTCCAAGGCCGCGGCCACCTGCGCGCTGACCTGCACAAACACCTCCGCACCGGCCGAGCCCTCCGCCGGCACCGCGGTGAACGTCGGCAAGCGTCGTGGTCGAAGATCCGCGACATGATCCTGATCAGCGAACGCCCCGCTGAGGCCGACGACCGGGCTGTTCCCGGCCACTGGGAAGGCGACCTGATCGTCGGGATCAACGCCCGCAGCGCGATCGGCACCCTCGTCGAACGAACGACTCGGTACGTGATGCTGCTGCATTTGCCCAACGGGCACAGCGCCGACGCGGTCCGTGACGCGATGATCCCCACCATCCAGACCCTGCCCGAGCATCTGCGCCGGTCGTTGACGTGGGATCAAGGCACCGAGCTTGCCCGACACAAAGACATCACCCTCGCCACGGACCTCGCGATCTACTTCTGCGACCCGCACAAGCCCTGGCAGCGCGGCTCGAACGAGAACACCAACGGGCTGCTCCGGCAGTACTTTCCGAAGTCCACCGACCTCAGCGTCCACAGCCCGGAACGGCTCCTCGAAGTCGCGGCTGAACTCAACGGCCGCCCCCGCAAGACCCTCGACTACCGCAGCCCTGCAGAAGCATTCGAACAGCTACTCTCGGACCCGAAACAACCACCCGTTGCAACGACCCCTTGAAACCGCCGGTCC
>NZ_JABMCE010000010.1 GCF_013359865.1 Curtobacterium pusillum | reverse complement strand
CGGGCGTTTCCCTCTCGCTATGACCACCGGAACACCTTCGACCCAATCACTTGGAAATCCGAAAGCTGTTCCGCGCATGCGCGGTATTCAGTTTCTTGTTCCCGATCGTCTGTCGGGAACCACAAAGTGGACGCGAGCCCCACACCCGAAAGTGTGGGAAATAGTTGTGTTGTCAAGTCTTCGGCTTATTAGTACCGGTCAGCTCCACGGGTCGTTAGTCCCCGCTT
>NZ_JABMCE010000009.1 GCF_013359865.1 Curtobacterium pusillum | reverse complement strand
CGGCGTCGGCGTCGGCGTCGGCCACGCTCACCGTCCACCGTCCACGGCGCAGCCGGCGGCCCGGAGCGGGAGCGCCGAGAACGGCCCGGTACCGCCCCGGGCGACCTCGACGCAGACGACCTCGCCGGCACGGTGCACGGCGATCGAGGCCCCGGGGGCGAGCCGTTCGGCAGCAGCGCGACCGCCGTCGTCGTCACCGCGCCCGATCGCACGCGCCGCGGTCGCCGCCGCCAGCTGGAGCCGGCCGAGACCGTCGACGACGAGCACCGCTGCGACGAGGGACGTCAACACGAGGGCCACGACAGGGAGCACGACCGCGAACTCGACGCTCACGGCGCCGCGCTCCCCGTCCGCCGCGGTGACCGGCTCAGAGGGAGAGGGCACCGCGGACGAGTTCCGTGAGGATGTCCTGGACCTCGCCCGAGCGCATCACGGCGACGAGCACGCCGGCGAAGGCGACCGCAGCGAGGATCACGACGGCGTACTCGGCGGTGGCCGATCCCCGGTCGTCCTGCATGCGTCGCCGCAGCCGCGCGCCGAGGCGATCGGGGCGGGTGGTGGGTGTGTCGGTCATGGGTTCCGTCCTTCCTGGTGCGATACCCCCAGCCTCGTGTCCGGCGGGATCGACCACCCGGCACCCGCCCGGATCTGTGGAGAGATCACCCCACGCCGCCGACGGTGGAGGAGAGGACTCCCACGACGACGGGCACGACCCCGACGAGCACGAACGCGGGCAGGACGCACACGCCGAGCGGCAGGACGAGCCGGACGGCCAGACGCTCCGCGGCGGCCAGGCCCGCGGCCGCGGCGTCGTCGCGGACGTCCTCGGCGGCGGCACGCAGCAGCGCGGCGGCGGGCACACCGGCGCGCTGCGCGAGCGCGAGGACCTCACGCAGGTGTGACTCTCCGGACGCGGGACGACGACCGTCGGCGAACGCCGTCCGGACCGCCGCTCCCCCGGCCGCCCACGACCCGCCGCCGGACACCGCGACCGCCCACGCGTCCAGCAGCACACCGGGTACGTGACCGTCCGGGGTCGCGGCACGCACGAGGCGGGCGGTCCACGCGCGTCCGAGCCCGACCAGCACCGCGGCCAGGGTGCAGCACACCCACCCGACCGGCGACGCCACGAGCACCTGGACCGCGCCGGAGCCCCAGGTGGACCCGAGCGCGAGTCCGAGCACCGGGAGCGCGAGCACGACCCGAGCACTCGCGCGCGGCCCGGCGAGCGCCACCCGGACGGCGCGGTCGGACGCCGCCGAGCGGCGCAGGGCACCGG